>NC_008576.1:896000-1514500 GCF_000014865.1 Magnetococcus marinus MC-1 | reverse complement strand
TAAAGCGATAACAAGTGACCTACGACGTTGGTTTACACTCTCTTGTGAGCGGAGCACACCCTATGTTCAGCATGCCTCGATCCTTTAGGCGCTCCATTGGCATCCGTATTTTATTGGGCTTTTCCCTGATCCTTGCACTTATTGTGGCCCAATCCATGGTCACCAATCTAAGCCTTGATCGGGCGATCTATCATTTCAAACAGTATGGACAAACCAACAGCCATCTTCGCGAAATCCTCACCCTAGAACGCAATGTACTGGATCTACACCGGGGTGTATTGGCTTACACCTATTCTGGTTATGAAGGTTTAGCCCATCGGGTTAAGGAGATGCAACAGACCATCTCCCGGCAAATGGACGAAGCCCGCAGCCGAGTTAAAGACCCTCAACGCGCCGCCCTATTGGCCCAGATGGATGCCCATTTTAAGCTCTATGCTGAAAATTTTGATACGGCGATTGAAGAGCGCTTATTGCGTGACAAAATGGCTTTTGAGCAGTTAGAGGATGGCGGCGATCAGGTATTACTGCGACTCAATGCCCTACACAGCCAATTGCTCAACAACCAAGATAGGCAAGGGGCCGAACGGGTTGATCATGCCCTTGTGCAACTGGCTTTGGTGCAGCGCAATGCCATGCGTTTTTTAATTAAACCCAATGCCCGTTTGGTGGCGAATACCAATCAACATCTCAAACAACTTAATCAAGAATTACTTGAACTTAGCAACCACAATAGCCCATTGATAGCCTCGACTCAATCTCAAGAACTTACCGAGTTAACCCAATCTTTTCAAAGAAACTTTAATAAAATGGTGCAAGCTTCGCGGGCTTACCTGCACCTGATTTATGTGGTAATGGGGGGCGAGGCTTCTCAGATCGCATATCTGGCCAATCGCTTAAAACAGCTCTCTGAACAGCAACAAGGGGTCGTGGAACAGCAGATGGACATTGCGGTTCACGAAACGCTGCAAATCACCCGTGGGGTATCGCTGTTAGGCATTATGTTAGGCATTTTTTTAGCGTGGCGCATTGGGCGCAACATCTCTCAGCCCATTCACGCCATGACTGTTGCCCTTACGGGGTTGGCCCGTGGCAAGCAAGATATTGAGATCCCTGGACGTGGCCGCAGTGATGAGATCGGTGCCATGGCCATGGCGGCGGACGTCTTTAAGGTCAAAGCCCATGAACTTGCCAATGCCAGCCGCTATAAGTCGGAATTTTTGGCCAACATGTCCCACGAGTTACGCACCCCGCTGAACAGTTTGCTGATCCTCGCTAAAATGCTCAGTAACAATGAAGAGGGCAATTTATCGGAAGACCAAGTGGAATCGGCCCAGGTTATCTATGAAAGTGGGCGCGATTTATTGCACTTAATTAATGATATTCTGGATCTATCCAAGGTGGAAGCCGGGCGCATGGATCTCTATGTCGAGAGCCGTCCTTTACAGGCATTGCCACAGATGCTTGAGCGCACCTTTAAACCCGTTGCCCAGCAAAAATCCCTGGCGTTTCATTGGAGCATCGCCGACGACCTGCCCAAAGAGTTGGCCACCGACTGGCCCAAAGCGGAACAGGTGGTGCGCAACTTTCTGTCTAACGCCTTTAAATTTACCGAGAGTGGTCATGTGACGGTCGCCATCCACAAGCCCCAAGCCCATCGTATCTTTATGAACAGTGATTTAACCCATAAAAACGCGCTTATGATCTCTGTAACCGATAGCGGCATCGGTATCGCAGAAGATAAACGCGAGCTTATTTTTGAAGCCTTTCGCCAAGCGGACGGCACCACCAGCCGCGCCTATGGTGGCACGGGGCTAGGGTTGACCATCTCCCGTAAATTTGCGGCGCTTCTGGGGGGCGAAATCCAGGTAGAGAGCGCTCCTGGCAAAGGCTCTTGTTTTACGCTTATCCTTCCTCTGGAGAGCCCAAACCTGGAACACCAAGCAGGGAGGGGGGAGCAGATGGAACCAGAAAACCCCCTAAGCCCCAGTGAACAGGTGGAGGCCATCACTCACTTTAGATCCCACACCACCACCCTGTTGGTAGTGGATGATGACCGGCGCAATGTGTTTGCGCTTAAAAAAATGTTGGAAGATCGGGTGGGGTTGGTGCTCAGCGCTTATAATGGCAAACAGGCGTTGGATGTACTGAGCCAACACCCCGAAGTCGACCTAGTGTTTATGGATATTATGATGCCGGAGATGGACGGATATGCGGCCATTGAGGCCATTCGCCGGCAGCCCCACCTTCAACACCTGCCCATACTGGCGCTTACCGCACGCGCGATGCCTGGGGACCGGGAGCTCTGCCTTAGCCACGGTGCCAATGGTTATCTCTCCAAACCGGTAGAGAGCGATGCTCTGTTCCAAGCGCTTATCACTTGGCTTGCCCCCAACCCAGAGCAAGCCAAACCTGACACCAAACCCATAAAATCGTTCACTAACACACTCTCACATAGGCAACGCCCTGACGAAAACGAACCTGAAAGTACCGAACAGGTTGCACCGTTAGGTACCCCCCCCATTCAGATTTTGATTGTCGATGATGATATGCGGAATACCTTCTCTTTGGCGCATAGCTTACAAAAGCGGGCCGATAAGGTGTTTATTGCCCGGGATGGGGAGAAGGCGATTGCGGAACTGGAGAAGCACCCTCAAATCAACTGCGTGCTTATGGATATCATGATGCCCCATATGGATGGTTATGAGGCGATGCGGCGCATACGGCAGGATCAACGTTTTGCCCAACTCCCCATCATCGCCCTGACCGCCAAGGCTATGGAGGAAGATCGACAACAATGTCTAGCTGCTGGGGCGAGTGACTATTTATGCAAACCCGTTGCCCTAGATAAGCTTATGGATAGCATGCGCACCCTCATTGCTAACCAGCAGCAAGAATAATGGCGGAAGGAAAGATCACCCCATCGACACGGGCAACATGGGCGACAAGTGCCCCCGTGGTTAGAGGGCTGTTGCCAACACCTGGGCACACTCGGCATAACCATGCTGGTGCAGATGGGCGATTTTTTCGGACATGGGCAGGGCTAAAAAGCCATCCCAATCCATACCCACGGCTTGGCAAAGGTTAAAAGCCTCTTCATAACCAATGATCATCATGGGTACCGTAAAATCCCCCTCAAAGTCCCAATCTTTGGCCAATTCATGCAGGGCCACCAGCTGGGGTGTGGTGGGGTTCAATGCATGCAAAGAGCCATCCAGATTAAACGCCACCACGGGTTCATAGCACCACCCCTGCTGCTGTAAAGTCGCCCGCGCCTCGGCCACCACTGTCGCGGCAGGGGCTTGACCACCCGCGATTATCTTTAGCTCATCGTAGGGCAGATCGACACGTTCCATGACACGCCTCCTAAACAGCCTTGAACAAAAACGGGGGTCCATACAGACCCCCGCTCTTTGAAGAGACCCTTATCTTAGATCGCCCCACCTGCTTCGGCAATTTCACAAATGTGGCTTTTTACTTCGGTAAAGGGCATAAGATTGGCTTTTGGCTTATAATCTTTTGCACCATCGTACATGGTGATCATTTTATCTTCGGCGGAGAGACCTTTAAAATCGCCCTTCTCAAGATAGAACAGGTCCATCAATTCGTTCCACACCATGGCCCGCTCTTGGCCTAACAGCACATATTTTTTGCCTTCCAGCTCGACCATGTACTCGCCACGCAGGTTGAGTACAAAGAAGATGGGGGTGCACTCCGCGCCCAAATCTTTGCCATATTTTTCAACAAAGATCGGTAGCTGCTCCACCATACGCAGACAACCACTGACCAATTTAATTTTGGTGGCATCGGCCAGCATAACCGCTTGACCCAAAACAGCTTTTGCAGCCAATTTTTTACCAGACAGCTCGTGGTACTCACCTTCAATTAGCACCAAGTCCCCGCGAAAGGCCATGTTCTCGCCATCCGCCGTTTTACCATAGACATTGGTGGTCATCAGCAGTTCATTCTTCTCGTACGTTTCCAGCAGCATAGCCGCACCTCCTCGTAATTAAGTTAGTTCTCCTGCCCCCCATAAAGCATGGCCTGTGCCAGCCTGGAAGAATAACATAACATATTGATATTTTTATTATATTACACACATACACAGGATCACACTGTTTGTCGCAAACCCAACAAACAGGGGTTGCATGTCGAAGGCAGAACACGCCATCAACCGCACAGTTGCTCGATCAAGGTTGTCAAATGCGGCCCGATCTGCACAGGATAAGGGGTGCTGGCCTGCGTTAGACCCAACAGCTCATCGGGGAGTTGCCGCAGCTGTTCGGCGCAGCGCTCACGCGCCTCGGCGAGGGGATTGGCAGGGCGGTTGACACGCTTGCCATCCACCATAACCCGCTGTAACAGGGGGGTTCCGCTGGCTTGGGCATCGCGCAACTCAATACAGTCGTGGCTAAAACGTCCATCCTGTTGATGTCGATAGAGCTGTTTAAAGCCGGGCAGAGAACGCTTACCGGTGGCTTTTTTCATAACCGGGCGCCCCCCGTAGACGGCGCATTTATAGACACAGGAGGTTGCCGGAAGATCTTCGGAGACCCACAGTGAGGTACCCACCGCATAGGCATCAATGGGCGCGCCACTGGCCTCTAGTTGAGCCACTGAGTGTTCATCCAACCCACCGGAAACATAGATTTTCATCTGTAACAAACCCGCTTCGTCCAACATCTGGCGGGCGCTTTTGGCCAGAGCCACCAGATCGCCCGAATCCAGTCGGATGGCGCGAATGCGAAACGCTGTCCCCAGCTCCTTCGCTAAGGCGATCACGTGACGCACCCCTTGTAGGGTATCGTAGGTATCCACCAACAAGGCCCCCTCCGGATAGAGCGCGGCATAGGCTCGAAAAGCGCTCAATTCATCCCCATGGGCCTGCACAAAGGCGTGGGCCATGGTGCCAGAGACCGGAATCTGCCAACGCCGCCCCGCTTCCACATTGGAGGTTAAAGAGGCCCCCGCCAAATAGGCGCTGCGGCTGGCCTTTAAGCCGGCATCCATACCGTGGGTGCGGCGCAAGGCGAACTCCATAAAGGGCTTGCCCTGACAGGCTTGGGTCACACGGGCGGCCTTACTGGCCACCAATGTCTGGAAATGCAGCTGGTTCATCACCGCCGTTTCCACCAACTGAGCCTGGGGTAACGGGGCCTCAATCAGCAGCATCGGGGCAGGAGGGAAAAACAGCGTACCCTCGGCCAAGGCGTGTACGGTACCGGTAAAACGAAAATCCTGTAACCAGCTTAGAAAATCATCGCCAAACAGCCCAAGGGTGCTTAAATAGGCCAAATCCTGCGCCGTAAAATGCAGACTTTCCAGCAGCTCCAGCACACTTTCCAACCCGGCCATAACCAGATAGTTACGGCATCCGGGCAGGCTGCGCATGCCAAAATCATAGATGGCGCTCTGCGCCATCCCCTCTTTCCAATAACTCTGTAACATGGTTAGCTGGTAGAGATCGGTCAGCAGGGCCGGGGTCTGTTCCACCGCCGTCGAATGGTTCATGGATTGGCCTCAACCATCAACACCCCAGCCTGTTTTAAGGCATGTAGGGCGCGGTGACCATCCTCAGGGTGCAGATTGACCGCACGGGTAGCCGCGGTAATCAGATTCACCGTGTAACCCGCCGCCACCCCATCCAACGCCGTGGCTTTAACACAATAGTCCAAGGCCAAGCCACACACCCATAACCGCTGAATGCCGCGCTGTTGCAGCAGCTCAGCCAACCCCTCCGCCCCAAAGGCCGAGTAGCTGTCTTGATTCTGCTCCGTGCCTTTGCTTACCACCACCGCCGACTCGGGCAGCCGAAGATCCCCATGCAGCGCCGCCCCTGGCTGCTGCTGCACGCAGTGTACTGGCCACAGCGACGCAAAACTCACATGGTCTGCTGGATGCCAATCCCGGGAGGCAATAATGCTACCCCCCGCCGCCGCTATGGCCTCAATCCACTGGTTGATCACCGGCACCACCTGCTCCCCATCCGGTACCGCCAACGCCCCACCAGGGCAAAAATCGTTTTGTACATCCACGATCAACAGCGCATCGGCCTCGTTAAAGGCAGTCATGGTCAACCCCCCTGGTTTACGGTCACACAGATCATCAGCCTTAGACAACTCACCCATCGCCCCTTACCAGAGCCCTGCCAAGGGGCGCTTAGCACTGCCTTAAGGGCCCCCCTTACGCGACCTTAGCCTGAAGCACCGTGTTGGTCCGGATCAATGCCACAGCCTGCGCCTCACAGGCACGCACCACCTCAGCATCCAACGCCTTAAACCAAGCTTTGGGCAAGCCGGGTAGACCATACAACGCCCCTGCCACCATACCCGCAATGGCACCAGTGGTATCGGCGTCACCCCCACGGTTCACCACATCAATCAGGCAACTTTCAAAGCTATCGGTGCTAAACAGCGAGAAAAAGACGGCCCTCAGTGTATCCACAATAAAACCATCGGGATTACTGGGCTCACGCTTGCGACGGTAGGTGAAGGTTTTATGTTCATTGATCAAGCGCTGCACTGGACCAGTGCTCATATCTGCCAAGCTACCGCCGTGTAGCGCAATATGCAGCATGCGGTTAATACACTCGGTACCGGCATCGGCCAACGGGTGGTTGTGGGTAATGTGCGACTGCATGCGTGATGCCTGCACCATCTCTTCATCGGCCATGCCTAGGGTAGCCAACGCCAAGGGTAGCGTACGCATACAAGTACCATTCCCCCCATCAAACTCACCCTCCGGCACCATGACCTGACCGCTCTGACGATGTTGCCGAAAATGGACAATGCCCCGGCGTACCGTATTGCCACAATCCACCGGCTTGCTCTGCATCCAGCGATCAAAGGCATCGCCAATGGCAATGGGATCAAATTTCCCGGACCGTTCTAAAATCGCTTCACCCAAGGCCAAGGCCATGGTGGTATCATCCGTTACCTGCCCCTTTTTAAGATGCAGCCAACCACCGCCGATTATTTGGTCATGCCTGCCATATTTAGCCTTAATCTCAGCAGGCATCATAAACTCAACCGTTGCGCCGAGGGCATCACCCATCGCCATGCCCCAATAGGCCGCCACGGCGCGGGCCTCAATCTCCGTTGCGGCCAGTCGGGATGTTACATTTCTGGACCAAAGCATAAGGCATAATCTCCACACACCGCGCAGGACGGGGCACGGCAGGTGTAGACCCCCTCTTGCTCGCATAACTGCTTATAGAAAAAGCGTTTCCACTTCATATTCCGGTCATTTTTGGCCGACAACCGTGGAAAATTGGTCAAAATCAACGACGACAGCCGCTGCCGGGACCATAATCCCAAATCTTCCCATAGATGGTTGTGACCCAAACAACCCGCCGCCAAGATGTGCGCCATAGCATCCCCTTGCCCCCCCGGCAAACTGTGGTCGGCATGGCTTCCCAGCAACTCCAACAGCTCGTCAATCTCATCTTGACGGCTACGATCCACCGGCGTCTGCCAACCCAGTGCATCGCACAAATGCCCTTCCAGCCCCGGAAAATGGGCCGCCATCAATGCTTCAAAATCCGCTTGATTCAACCCCAGATAGCGCGGCATCGCACCACTGTTGGCCGAGGCACTGCTGAGCATCTCCAACAAATACCCCCCATTGGGCAGGCCCGCGTGGTGCAATTTAAGGCGGCTTAACAGCGGTGACATCCCCATACCAAAGGGTGCGGTGCCTTCCATGGTTTGCTGCATTGCGATGTAAGCCATCGTTCCCCCCTACAACGCCTCGACACGACATGCTTCGGCGGCATGCCCTTTGGGACAACTTTCCAAATCTAACGGTTTACCCGTGGGTTGCGGCCCCTTTTTTAAACCGATCCAGTGATCCACCTCTTCGGGCTCAAAGCCACTCATATAACCGCCGCCACTCTTCATCAAAGGACGACGAATTAACAGTGGATCGCTCAACATCGCTTGCAAGGCGCTCTTTTCGGTAAAGCTGTAGGGCACCACCTCGCCACTCTTAATTTTAGGGGCGCTACGATTGAACCACTCTTTGACCGGCTTTTTACCAAAATAGGGGCGCAGCGTGGCGGCCTGCCAAGTTTCTGTAAGCAGATTACGCACCTCCAGCGTATGACCAGAGGCCTCTAACATCGCCTTTTGTAGACGACCGTTTAAACAGCCGGGCTTTTCGTAAAAGATGATGTGCGCCATGCTTATCTCCCCACACTCAAAGGTGTAACCCAGCCCCTTGCTCAAACGCCAACCGCACCTCGGCGGGAACACCTGTGAGGCTACCCACCGGGTTAATAGGGGCACCAAAGCTGTTTAAAATCGCCTCTTCCACCGGGCAAATGGCCGCACATTGATAATCGGCATAATGACCGTCACACTCGCTACACGCATCGGCTTTAATCAAAAAGTGGGGGCTTGCCGCCACAATCGCATCGCTGGGGCAAACCGTTTCACACGCCCAGCAGTTGACACACTTCTCGGTAATGCTCAGGGCCATTTTGCCTCTCCTTAACGGACACAAGCCACGCCGCTGGCGCTCGCTTCGGGCTGTTCAGCACAGTAGCTCATCAGCGCATTTTCAATCGCTTCACCCGCAAAACGGTTGATCGGTTGAATCCCCTGCTGCTCCAACGATTGCCAGGGCATAAAACCGATGCGCTCACACAAGATTGCCTCACAATCGGTCAACGTTTTAAGCGCTAATGAGAGTGCGCTCTCTTTATCCCCACAATGATCATCGCCAAAGCAATATTGCTGGGCGTTGCGCTCTTCCACAAAAGTCACCCCATGCGGGCTGGCGTCGTAGACCAAAAAACGCTCGGCATGGCCAAAATGCTGATCCAGATGGGTCCCACTCTTAGAGGTCACCGCCAGACGCCGTGTAACCGCCCCTTTAACCCTGCGTGGCTCATGGGTGGCCTCTTCATTGGCCGCAGGGGTGCGCTCGCTCACCGAACTGCTGGAAAGCTGAATGGGAATGATATTTTTCGCCGCTGGGGCAAAAAAAGGCGCAGATGGTGCAATTTTATCCATGGTGAATTCCGCATTGCGATCTTCACCCAACATACCCACCGCATCGGCCCGGCACTGGCGGCAATGGGTCATGAGCTCCACATCTCCAGCGCAACGCGCCCGCAATGCCTCAAGCTCACCATCTTCAGGATTGCGCTGCCCCATCAAACCAAAGTAGGTGCCATGCTCCGGCGCGGAGATCAACGGCATGATGTTGTGTAAGAAGGCACCCTTCTCACTCACCACTTTATTGACCTCCAGCAGATGATCCTCATTCATGCCGGGGATCATCACCGAATTAACCTTAACCAACACACCACGCTCCACCAGCATCTCCAGCCCTTTGAACTGGTTTCTAATCAGAATCGCGGCTGCTTTTTTACCCCGGATACGCCGGTTATTGTGGAAAATCCAAGGATAAACCTTAGCCCCCACCTCAGGATCCAGCGCATTGATGGTAATGGTAACGTGGTGCACGTTTAACGCTTTAATCCGCTCCACATGCTGTGGCAAGGTCAAGCCGTTGGTAGAGAGACAGAGCTGAAGCTCAGGAAACTCTGCCGCAATCCGCTCACAGGTCTCAAAGGTGCGCGCAGGATTGGCCAAGGGGTCACCAGGACCCGCAATACCCACCACCGTAAGTTGGGGAATTTTGGCTTTAACCGCCCTCACCTTTTCCACCGCCTGTTGCGGAGTGAGCAGCTCAGAAACCACACCAGGGCGTGATTCATTGGCGCAGTCATACTTACGGTTGCAATAGTTGCATTGGATATTGCAGGCGGGGGCCACCGCCAAGTGCATACGCGCATATTTGTGGTGGGCATCCTTGGAGAAACAAGGATGAGTATCCACCGATGGTCCGCTTTGGCCCGATGAGCAGGATGCAGACATATTCAGCCTCCCGGTTGGTGTTCGGTACAATCACTCTACCCCTCTCTATGGCAAGCAACGGACCAACCGGAAAACATTTTTATCTAATTGTATTTATTAATTTTTCTTAATCATTTCCATTGTATCATGCCTGACAATGAAAAAGGCTTTTGTCGCCTCTACGACAAAGTATGTCGCATGGAGAGCAGACAATCCGTACTCTTTTGCTCCTCCCTGCAAGCCCTACCAAGGGGGGCACCTAGCCACCCGTGTTAGATCCCACCCCCCACGAAGGGGGATGGGATCTGCACCTGTGCAAAGTGCCCCTAGGGATTGGCTTACTTCGTTTTAAACTGCTCGGCCCCATTCCAATCCTCGGGCGGAGGATTCTCTTTAAAGTGCTGACAACGGGCCTGGAACAGCGTAACCAATTTATCGTCGTTGCGTTGGGCCGTCATCGCCTCCATGAGCATTAAGGCCTCATCCCAGCGGCGTGCGCGATAGTGGGCGTAGACCTGCTCCCACTGCGCACACCACGCAATTTGCGTCGCGTCCACCATTAGATTGGCGGGGCCCTCTAACATCCCCAACAGTTCATACACGGGAGTGGTCTGGATGGCCCCCTTGGGCACCACCACATCCACAGAGCGGAACAGAAACCCTTGCCCAGCCCCCCGTTTGACATCCTCACTCACCAAAATTTGGGTGCCATAATATTTGTTCAACCCCTCCAAGCGGGCCGCCAGGTTGACCGAGGCCCCAATGGCGGTATAGTTCATCCGGTCCGACGAACCCACATTGCCAACCACCACCGTGCCGGTGTGCATGCCAAAGCGGGTGTACATCTCCACCTGCCCCGCCTCGCGCCACACTTTATTCTGTTGGTTGCTCTTATAGCGCCCTTCCAGCGCGGCCATACAGCCCAGCCGAACATGATCGGGCTGGTCTAGCGGGGCATTCCAAAAGGCCATGACGGCATCACCAATATATTTATCAATGGTGCCTTTATAGTCCAAAATGGTGCTACCAAGGGATTGAAAATAGGCGGTTAGAGCGGTGATCAGCTCTTGTGCTTCAACCTTTTCTGATATGGTTGTAAAGTCTGCAACATCGGTAAACAGTAGTGTGACCTCTTTGCTCTCCCCACCCAATTGAATCTGCTGCTGGGATTGAATCAACTGTTTGACCAAACTCTTGGGTACATATTGACCAAAGATGCGCAAGGCTGTTTTCATGGTCTCCATCGACTCGCCCAAGCGACTCAACTCGGTAATATGGGAGGAGAATTTAAAGGGCAGATCCAATTGAAACTGACGAATATGGTCGGTCTCCTGGGCCAACAACTGAATCGCTTCCGAAAAACGTCGGGAGATCAGAAAGACCAACAGCAAGGCGATGGTGGTACCAAACAGCGAGAGAATCAGGCTATAGGTCCTTACCTCAAGCACCGCCCCCAGCAGCTCATCCACCGGTGCCACATGGGCTAAAAACTCCGTTTCACTATATTTACTGGGTATCCGTGTCACCATGCGCACATAGTCACGCCCACCCAGCGTGAAAAAGGCGTGCCCAAAGGTGCCCCCTTGATGGATGGCCTCCACCACAGCCCCCACCTCGGGAAACGGCAGCTCCTGTACATTGGTAAACCGCACCCTATCTTTACCGCCAACAGGATCTTTTTCTGTTACGGTGCCATAACGATCATCGGGAAACACGGTAATCTGTTTTTTATCGTTAAAGAAGAAAGACTTGCTTGACAAACTGAAGCGGTTCATCCGTAAGAAACGCGCCAGCTCGGCCATGGGCAGATCCAAGCCAATGACACTTTTTTTATCACCCGATAACTGCCGCGAGATGGTTAAACCCGCCACATGGGGATGGGCATATAGGTATAACCCCGAGTTGACCGCACGATCCTGCTGCATCGCCTTACCATACCAAGGGCGCAACCGTGGATCATAGTTGGTTTGGATCGCCTCAGCCTTAGCCACCGGTTCATACTGCTTGTCGAGAAAGAGCCATTGCTCGGTAACGGCAGCCCCAACTTTGTCACGTGCTGGAAGAATCAACAAGCCATACGCCGCATTGTCTGGCGCACCCAGAAATTGGCGAAATTCTGGTTCGTTATAGAGCCGTGTGACTTGGTGAAACGAGCCATCCTCAAACCCCTGATAGGCCAGCAAAAAACGGGGATAGGCATCCAACGTCTTGAGCAAGGTGCGCGTGGCCGGGTGCTCCAGTGTGCGCGGAGCCCCATCCATCAGTTCGGCGCTGCCGGTCATGGCCTCGGCCAACACATAAGCCGGATCCATAATTTGGCGATATTGACCAAAAATAATATCGTTGTTTTTGGTAATGATATTCTCCGCCGTATCCAAGGCTTGCTGAGAACTCCTACTGTAGTTAAACCAGGTTAACCAACCCGATAGTCCCAGCGTAATGGCCAACAACAGGCTCATCATGGTTACGCGAATGGGAAAAGTTAGCGGCTTTTTCTTTTTGGTATCCTGCACGACACCCTCCTCTAGACATGGATGACTGAACGGCACGCGCCCCAGGGGGATTGTAGCATCTCCAATACACCACAAACCCCAATCGCCCAACGCTCCTTTATACGCCCTTTGCTTATAAAGTTGGACAACCCCCCTCAATAAACGCGCCCCAGTATGCCACAGCAACCCAGCCAAAACCTCACCTAAATACGCCCTACAGACGCAAACAGGCGGCCCCGAAGGACCGCCTGTGTTTTAACCCAACCCAATCGCGTGTGAGCGTTATAATGTGCGCATGGGGATGTTCAGTATCTTAATGCGGTAGGCCACCTGACGGGGGGTCATGCCCAAGAGACGGGCCGCTTTTGCCTGCACCCAGCCTGACTGCTCCAAGGCCCCCATCACCCGCTCACGCTCCTCCAAGGTAGGATCGCTTAAATCGGCACTGCTGGGCAGGGCGCAACTGCTGGCATTGTGGATACGGTGGTTGGTCAATGCAGGCATCGGCTCCCGATTGGCCCCGCTAGAGAAGATAATGTGCGAGGCGTCAATGTGCCCCTCATCACTCAGCACGGCGGCACGCTCCAGGCAATTTTCCAGTTCGCGCACATTACCGGCCCACTCATACATCATCAAACGGCGCAGAGCCTCTTTGGTGATGCTCAAGGGGCGGTGCTGCTTGGTGGAGATGCGCTCTAGCAGCGCTTCGGTCAGCAAGGGCAAATCTTCCATACGCTCCCGCAGGGCAGGTATCTCAATGGGCAGCACATGCAGACGGTAGAAGAGGTCCGCGCGGAAGTTACCCTTTTGCACCTCGGCGCTGAGGTCACGGTTGGTGGCCGCTACCACCCGCACATTGACCTTGATGGTGCGCGCACCCCCTACCCGTTCAAACTCACCCTCTTGCAACACCCGCAGCAACTTGGCTTGGAACGAGGGGGAAATTTCACCAATCTCATCCAGAAACAGGGTGCCGCCATCGGCCATTTCAAAACGCCCTTTACGGGTTGCAATGGCACCGGTAAATGCCCCTTTTTCATGGCCAAACAGTTCAGACTCTAGCAAGTTATCCGATAACGAAGCACAGTTGACTTTAACAAAGGGCCGACTGGCCCGAGCACTATTATAGTGTACCGTATTGGCCACCAACTCTTTACCTGTACCCGACTCCCCTAGCACCAACACGGTGCTATCAAATTGAGCCGCTTTAAGGGCCATGTTCACAACCTGTTTCATGGAGGCCGCTTTGCCCAACAACACCGGCTGCATGCCAGAGCGCTCGTTCTCAATACGGATCGCCGTGCTCATTGCGGTGGTTGAGCGCCCCACAGCCTGGCTGCTTAACAGGGCTTGCAACTGCTCATAACGCTGGTTGGAACGCACTTTTTGCGATACCAAATTGGCCACCATCTCCAAAAAGTGCGCCTGTTCCCGCAAAAAGGCACGGTTGCCGAACACAGGCTGGGCCGCCAAAACACCAATGGGTTTGGCGTCCAAAAACAGGGGCACACCAATAAAAGGCAACGTAGGGTCCAGCAATCCCAAACGATGCAGAAAGCGCTGCTCATTGGCAGGCAGTTCGCAAATAAAGGTATTGCCGTTCTGCATGATGGAGCCCATCACCCCTTCGCCGGGACGGTAGACGATATCGTCCCCACCCAGGGGGGCAAACCCCTCATTGCTGTCGTGTACTGCGCGTACCAATAGACGGCCCGTTTCCGGGTCCGACAGGGTGATGATGCTTTTGCTCATCCCACCCATTTTCTCCACGGCCTCCAACACGCCATCCAACACAGCGGTTAGGTTGCCCTCTTCAGCCAAAATACGCCCCACTTGGTAAAGTGCCTCTAACTGAGAAGCAATCAACGCTGAACGCGTCAGTTGCATGATGGCACTGGGGTTGGCACGGAAAGGACTGTAGAGATCTGCACTCATGTTTGTGACTCCCAGCAAGAGCGATGACACACCGCGGTGTGAAGTGACACCTTACCTACATTTGTACGAAAGGTGACATCCGGGCCCTATTGACGCGTGGCCTCTTTTTAGAGCATGTGATCTATGTCAAGAATGCCACAAGCCTCTACATCACAAGATATCAGGAATCATGCCATGTTTTTTGTATCAATATTTCCTACACTTACATGTTTTGTCGTATTTTGTCCAGCTTGCGACATGCTCATTAAAATTGCATGTATTGTCGTGCAGTGATTAAAAAAATGTCACATTGCACGGTTTAAGACAAATCCGACAATCCCGACAACAGCCTACAAACCGACCCTGGGGGAGCAGCCAGCCCCTGTTCTTTAAACCGTACAGATGCGTACATCGTAGAGCCCGCCCACCACCATCACCTCTTCTTCCCCTTTAAGCAGGCCAGGGAACAGAGCGTTGTAGCAAAATACCTTATAGAAAGGGATCTCCATCTCCATAATATAGTCCCCAAACTCATCGGCCCGGTCGCGATCTTCGGTAAACGAGTTTAGGTTATTGAGCAGCACCACATGCCTACCCTTAGGTCCTTTGGCCAAAATTTCATATTGATCTACGGTATTTACACCACGGTAGAGCATCCAGTGTATCTGACCAGGAAAGCGCTTTTTCAACTCGTACTGGCAATAGGCATAGACCATATCTAGCTGCGACTCTAGGGCATTGGTGTTGTAGAGCCCGTTGGCCTGCATCTGTAGATATTTCTGATAGGCCGGGCTGTGACAATCGTCTAACACGCCATCGTGCCAGCGGGGTAACAACCCAAAGCGGGAGAGCACCCAACCCTTGATCACCGCCGCTTCACGTCCATCGGGATTAAACAGCCAGCCCCGCAGAATACGCCGATAGTCGGTCTTAATGCGTTGGTAGCGACTGCCTGGGGTATAACCGGCCTCTTCTGGTGCTTCCAGGGTAAAATGGACCGTCATATAGTCTTGAAAATATTCAGCCCTTAACCGTTTCTTTTTAATGGTATCCAAATGTTTGAACAGCCGATGATGCAGGTCTGCGGTACCCACAATCTGTAAAGGTACCGGGTGTTTTTGGTAGGCTAATGAGCCCAAAATATCAGCCGTCAGGTTGCAACGGTTAAAGCGCTGCTGCACATGACTGGGGAGTTCAATCTCCAATCCCTCCCAATTGTCCAGAACCTTACAATCCAGCTTGGTTTGTCGCATTTGAAACCCTCCTCTGCACCGCATGATCAGGTTATTTTTTATTTATTATTCTTGGCCTTACATAACTTTTTCAAGTTTGGCACGGCGCTTGAGGTATAGAGAGCCAGAAGGCAACGCAGCCAGACAATAAGATCCACCACAACAGGATGTCTGCTGCTGAATCAAACATAGTAATCTATTCCTCTACTAGGAGACTTAATCATGGCACTGCGTCAATGCGCAATTTACGGCAAAGGTGGTATCGGCAAATCCACCACTACCCAGAACCTCGTTGCGGGTCTGGCCGAAGCTGGTAACAAAATCATGATCGTTGGCTGTGACCCCAAAGCGGACTCCACCCGCCTTATTCTGCACGCCAAAGCGCAAAATACCATCATGGAAATGGCTGCTCAAGCGGGTTCTGTGGAAGACCTGGAATTGGAAGATGTGCTGAAGGCTGGTTTTGGCGGCATCAAGTGTGTTGAGTCCGGCGGTCCTGAGCCTGGTGTGGGTTGTGCAGGCCGTGGTGTTATCACCGCCATCAACTTCCTGGAAGAAGAAGGCGCTTACGAAGAAGATCTGGACTTTGTGTTCTATGATGTGTTGGGTGACGTGGTGTGCGGTGGTTTCGCCATGCCCATTCGTCAAAACAAAGCTCAAGAGATCTACATTGTGGTCTCCGGCGAGATGATGGCCATGTACGCCGCCAACAACATCGCCAAAGGTATTGTGAAGTATGCAAGCTCCGGCAACGTGCGTCTGGCTGGTCTGATCTGCAACTCCCGTAACGTGGACCGTGAAGACGAGCTGATCGAAGCGCTGGCCGCTGCCCTTGGCACCCAGATGATCCACTTCGTGCCCCGCGACAACGTGGTGCAACGCGCTGAGATCCGTCGTATGACTGTGATCGAGTATGATCCCAAGTCCAAGCAAGCCGACGAGTATCGCACCCTCTCCAACAAGATCTACAACAACAAAAACTTTGTTGTGCCCACGCCCTTGACCATGGATGAGTTGGAAGATCTGCTCATGAAGTACGGCATGATGGAAGAAGAGGACGAAACCATCGTCGGTAAGACGGCTGAAGAAGAAGCCGCTGCCGCCACTGCCTAAGCACGTTTTGGCCTATTGGCCAAGGGGCGGCACCTTGTTGGTAGCCAGGGGTGCCGCCCACCCTATTCAAAATTCCATGGAGAACGCCCATGTCCGTACTGACTCGCGAAGAGGCACAAAGCCTCATCGAAGAGGTGCTGGAAGTCTACCCTGAGGAGTCTAAAAAAGATCGCCTCAAGCACCTGACAGTAAATGATCCCAGCATCACCCAGTCTAAAAAGTGCATCACCTCCAACCGTAAATCCTTGCCTGGTGTCATGACCATCCGTGGTTGCGCCTATGCGGGTTCCAAGGGTGTGGTATGGGGTCCCATCAAAGATATGATCCACATCTCCCACGGTCCTGTGGGTTGTGGTCAATACTCCCGCGCGGGTCGTCGTAACTACTATGTGGGTTACACCGGCGTCAATGCCTTCGGCACCATGAACTTCACCTCGGACTTCCAAGAGCGTGACGTCGTGTTCGGTGGCGACAAAAAGCTGGAGAAGATCGTTCACGAGTGCGAAGCGCTGTTCCCCCTGATGAAGGGTATGTCCGTCCAGTCCGAGTGCCCCATTGGTCTGATCGGTGACGACATTGAAGCGGTGGCCCGCAAGACCTCGGCGGCCATCAACAAGCCTGTTATCCCTGTACGTTGCGAAGGTTTCCGTGGGGTTTCTCAGTCCTTGGGTCACCACATTGCCAACGACGCAATCCGTGACTGGGTGCTGGAGAACCGTAAAGACAAAATGCGTGAAACCGGGCCTTACGATGTGGCCGTCATCGGCGACTATAACATCGGTGGTGACGCTTGGGCCTCGCGTATTTTGTTGGAAGAGATGGGTCTGAACGTGGTTGCTCAGTGGTCTGGCGACGGCACCCTGGCGGAGATGGAGAACACCCCTGCCGTTAAGCTGAACCTGATCCACTGCTACCGTTCCATGAACTACATCTCCCGTCACATGGAAGCCAAGTATGGTATTCCCTGGATGGAGTATAATTTCTTTGGTCCCACCAAGATTGCTGAGTCCCTACGCAAGATTGCTGAGCAGTTCGACGACAAGATCAAAGAGGGCGCTGAGAAGGTTATTGCCAAATATACCCCCATCATGGAGGGCATCATTGGTAAGTACCGTCCCCGTCTGGAAGGCAAAAAAGTGATGTTGTATGTGGGCGGTCTGCGTCCCCGTCACGTGATCGGTGCTTACGAAGATCTGGGCATGGAAGTGGTTGGTACCGGCTACGAATTTGGCCACAACGACGACTATGACCGCACCATCAAAGAGATGGGTGACTCCACCCTGATCTATGATGACGTCACCGGTTACGAGTTTGAAAAGTTTGTGGAGAAGGTACAGCCCGATCTGGTTGGTTCTGGCATCAAAGAAAAATACATCTTCCAGAAGATGGGTATTCCCTTCCGTCAGATGCACTCCTGGGACTACTCAGGCCCCTACCATGGGTATGACGGTTTTGCCATTTTCGCCCGCGATATGGACATGACCATCAACAACCCTTGCTGGGACTCCTTTAAGGCGCCCTGGAAGTAATAAAGAACCCAGCCAGTCGCAGGTGCGGCGGCTGCTTTTGAACGGTGATTATCCCACGCGTGCCGGGCACCCCACAGCCCCCGCTGGTGATAGACAATCGTAAACCCTGTATCTTACCTGATGTCCACGGATTAGTGGCTCAGGAAGTGAGGTTTGACATGGCTAACAATAGCGTCGACGATATCAAGCCCTGCTTTCCGCTCTTCGGTGAACCGGAATACCGGGAAAACATGAAGAACAAGCAGGATAAATATGAAGAGCGTGAGAGCATGGAGAAACTGGAAGAGACCTTCCAGTGGACCACCAGCGCTGAGTACAAAGAGCTGAACTTCCAACGTGAAGCGGTCACCATTAACCCCGCCAAAGCGTGTCAGCCCCTGGGCGCTGTGCTTTGCTCGCTGGGTTTTAAGGGCACCCTGCCCTACGTGCACGGTTCCCAAGGCTGCGTGGCTTACTTCCGCACCTATTTCAACCGTCACTTCAAAGAGCCAGTCGCCTGTGTCTCCGACTCCATGACGGAAGATGCTGCGGTGTTTGGTGGTCACAAGAATATGGATGCCGGCCTGAAGAACGCCCTGGCCCTCTACAAGCCTGAGATGATTGCGGTCTCCACCACCTGTATGGCCGAAGTCATCGGTGATGACCTGCACTCTTTTATCACCAACGCCAAGGTAAAAGGGCATGTTCCTCAGGATCTGCCTGTTCCTTCCGCCCACACCCCCAGCTTTGTCGGCTCCCACACCACCGGTTGGGATGGCATGTTGGAAGGCATTATCCGCTACTTCACGCTGGATAAGCATGAGAGCGCTGTGGTCGGTTCCAACGGCAAGATTAATCTGGTGCCTGGTTTTGAAACCTACTTGGGTAACTACCGCATTCTCAAGCGCTACATGGAAGAGATGGATGTACCCTACACTCTGCTCTCCGATCCTTCTGAAGTGTTGGATACCCCTGCGGATGGTGAGTACCGCATGTATGTTGGTGGTACCGAGCTTGAGGATGTCAAAGACACCCCCAACGCCATTGATACCCTGTTGCTGCAACCCTGGAGCTTGACCAAGACCAAGAAGTATCTAAAAGATACCTGGCAGCAGCCCATCAGTGAGATCAACCCGCCCATGGGGCTTAAGTGGACCGATGAGTACCTGATGAAGGTCAGTCAGCTCAGCGGCAAGCCAATCCCAGCCTCCATCGA
Organism: Magnetococcus marinus MC-1; assembly: GCF_000014865.1. NCBI lineage: Bacteria > Pseudomonadati > Pseudomonadota > Magnetococcia > Magnetococcales > Magnetococcaceae > Magnetococcus > Magnetococcus marinus. The sequence continues at coordinate 1,495,165 of NC_008576.1, read as the reverse complement.
GCTTGAGCGTGGACGTTTGGTTGACATGATGACCGACTCGCACTCCTGGTTGCATGGTAAGCGCTTCAGCCTCTACGGCGATCCTGACTTTGTTATGGGTCTGACCAACTTCTTGTTGGAGCTGGGTGCTGAACCTGTGCACGTCATGAGCAACAACGCCAACAAGCGTTGGGGCAAAGCCATGAGCAAGATTCTCAAGAGCTCCCCTTACGGTCAAGAGACCGAAGTACACGTGGGCACCGACCTGTGGCACTTCCGCTCGTTAGTATTTGATCGTAAGCCTGACTTTATGATTGGTAACAGCTACGGTAAGTTTATCCAGCGCGATACCAAGCACAAAGGGCTGGAGCATGAGGTGAAGCTGATCCGTTTGGGCTTCCCCATCTTCGACCGTCACCACCTGCACCGCATGACCACTTTGGGTTATGAAGGGGCGATGTACATCCTCACTACCCTGGTGAACGCAGTACTGGAGGATCTGGATTCCAAGACCACCGGTTATGGCGAAACCGACTACAACTATGACTTGGTGCGCTAATTTTTTGCACCATGTCCCATGTGCGCCCCGGTCTTTGACCGGGGCCGCATCCCTCCCATGTATACAGTTGACTGGAGCAGCTCCATGCCCAAGGTGATGATGCGTAAGGATGGTGAAGGTGTTTTGACCTGCTACATCCCCAAAAAAGACCTGGAGGCCAAGGTGCTCTCCATTGAGTTTGATACACCGGAAAAGTGGGGTGGTACCTTCACCATTGATGATGGTGAAGATACCGAGCTCTTTATTGAGCCCATGGAACCGGCCCCCACGCTGCCCATTGAGCTCCGCGCCAATAAAGCGTAATGACCTTTTGAGATAATGGGGGGAAGGCAATTTGCCCTCCCCCTTTTCCCCTCCCCCCTTTACCTGGAGGGGTGGCCCCCATCCCCCACAGGAGCTTTCGCCATGGCCAAGAATACCGAACTTGCCCTGCGTATGGGTGTTGCTGCCAAGCAGATTACCGGCTTGGAGCCCAAGGCGCTGGTTGCCATTTTGCAAGAGTTGGTGGAGCTGCCCTTCACCCCCTTAAAATTTTCCCAGCTTCGTTTGGCCGACTTGAGCCAAGCCCTTGGTGATTCTGCGGATCCAGCACAGGTTCAAGCTGCCCACAAAATTTTGGTGGAGGGTTTGGATCCACAGATTGTGGAGACCCTGAGCGCTCAGGACGCCAAGATCCCTCGCGAACCCAACGCGGTACGGGTGGCTTGTGCCAGTTCTACACCGGGGCAGACCGATGGCCACTTTGGCGGATGTAAGGCGTTTGAAATTTACGACGTCTCCCCCGGTGCCGTCACCCTGGTGGAGAGCCGTTCAACCCTACATTTAATCGCCGAAAAGATCACCGATGATCCTGCTTACAAGAGTGACCCACGGGTTGCCTTGATCAATGATTGTGATCTGGTCTTTGTGGTGAGCATTGGGGGTCCTGCCGCCGCCAAGGTGGTCCGGGCGGGCATGCATCCCATGAAATTTGCCGAAGGTGGATCGAGTGAAGCGCTGTTGGCCGATCTGCAACAGACCCTCACCAACAACCCCCCACCTTGGTTGGCGAAGGTGATGGCGGGGAGTGTGACCCAACAACAGGCGTAATGAGCGTATGAATACTCCAGCAGCACGACCTGATCGCTACCAGAGTTTTGCCCATATCCCCTGTGATGCCATGGCGCTCAAGTTGCTGACACACCTTGAGCAGCTTTTGCAAGCAGAGGATACATTGGAGCCGTTTTGGCAACTTTTTTTACAAAAAGCCGCCATTGCCAAGCAGCCTCAGCCGGGGCAGGCCGATGCTTTAAAGCTCATCTGCTCCAACAGTTATTATATTTTTGACCTCTTCGCGGCGCAACAGGACCAAGCAGGAGAGGCGATGATGGACGAGTTGGAGTACCAGTGCTGCTAAGAGGTTTGAATAGGGTCAACCTGGATGGCACTTAGAAAAAAAAGGGGGGGGAATCTTTTCAGATTTCCCCCCCCTTTTTATGTTTCGCGGGCCTTGCCGCGCCCTTTGCGGGCTGGTTGGCTTAGAACGTCACCGCCAAGCGCAAGGTCAGGGAGTCCGCATCGTTGCCGCTACCGCCATCGGCGACGCTATAATCCACATCGCGTTTCCACTCAAGATTAAGATTGGCATTTTCATAGACGCTAATCCCGGCCAGCGCCATGTAGCGGCTACGCATCATATCCACCACCTGGGCACCATCGGAGCCGTTGTAGGCCACCGCCACCATGGCCTCTTGCCCCAAAGCGGGAAAGCTGTAGGCCAGTTCGGTTTGCCAAGCCGAAGCTTTTTTACCGCCGTTGCGGTCGCCAGCGGTGGTCTGCTGAATATGGTCGGTCAGGCCAATATATTCACCGATCAAGGTCAAACCACCCATGCTAAGCTTACCATTAGCCCCCCAGGCCGAGGTGTAACCAGCCATATCGGTTGGGGTGCTTAGATCGTCGTACAGGCCGGTGGCGTTCTCGACACTGTTGACGTAGCGCAAAGCCACAGCAGCGGTTACACCCTCAAACTCGCCCTCGTAACCAATATCCCCACCAAACTGGTCAATGCTATTGTTTTTACCAGTTTTTTGCGAACCCCCGTTAAAGGCGTAAACATCGGCGGTAAACCCTTTCAAAGCATAGCTCACCACCACCGCGCTATCTTTAATCTCCGCCATCTCTTTGGTGATGGGATCGCTGACCATATTGGACTCAAACACCCCAAAGGGCAGTGCCATTGCCCCCACGGTCACACTGACCGGAAATTTTTCACGATTGCCCACCGTAATGGTCGCGGCATCCACATTGAGCGGGTTGGTATCATTTTCATACAGCAGCGTCACATTGGCCGACACCCAGGGGTTGACCTGCCCATCAATGGAAAGCTCCGCCTTTTTCAAATTGATGTCGCTACCGTTGGCCAAGGCCGCCATATTGCCTGCCTTATTTTGGGTTGAGGAGACCGTACCCTCAATCAAACCACTTACGGTCACTTTATCGGACCAGTGGGAACCAGCACCTCGGCTAGATTTAACCTCTTCAGCCACCTTTTCTACTTGGGCAACCTGCTGGTTGGTTTGTCCCAACTGCTGTTGCAGGGCCTGAATCTGTTGTTGTTGCTGTTGAATAATCGCCCACATCTGTTCCGCGCTGGGCATGGGTTGGGCCGCAGCCAGCGACACAGAAAAGCCACCCGCCAAGGCAGCAAGACCAAGCAGAGTTTTCGTTTTTAGCTGTAACACAATGCAATCTCCATCTCTGTTGCATCACGCCACCACACCCAAGGGGCATCGCGGCAAAAAAATTCACCCATTTTACCCGACAAAGCATCTGAATAAGGCATGTTTTGCCGATTAAAGCTCTTTAAATTATGGATTTTTAAGATCTATTCCAAAAATCCATAAGGGGCCTTGCAGTTTTTAAACCAGATGAACTCTGCCATCAAATTGAAGTTGAATAATAGTGATTATCATTTCCATGTCAACCAAAAAAACAGGCAACTTGCCGCATTTGTATACCGCTAACCATCGCCTATTGGCGCTTGCTGCCAGCCTTTTGATGGCTACCACACTGCCCCGCTATCCCTCCTAAGCGGGATTGTCGCAAAGCCTACAAAACCACCCTTTTTGGCACGGATACGACAACATACAAACAGAATGTTATATTTAATTTCAATGCGTTAAAACTGGCACTCCCCTTGATATAGAGCATAGTGAGGGAAGTAACCATGGACACGCCACATAACAGCGTTGGCGTGGAGGAGTGTACATGAAACAGGCAGAGATCGCAGAGCTGCTCAACGAGCCAGCCTGTGAACATAACGATAAATCCAAATCAGGCTGTGCCAAACCCAAACCCGGCGCCACGGCGGGTGGCTGTAGTTTCGACGGCAGCATGATTGCCCTTTTTCCCATCGCCGATGTTGCCCACATTGTGCACGGCTCCATTGCCTGTGCCGGCAGCTCTTGGGATGGTCGGGGCTCTCGCACCACCGGTCCGGCGCTGTTTCGGCTGGGCATGACCACCGATCTTACCGAACAAGACATCATCATGGGGCGTGGCGAAAAGCGCTTGCTGCACGGTATTAAGCAGGCCATTACCCGCTACAACCCTGCGGCGGTGTTTGTCTATCAAACCTGCATCCCTGCCCTGATTGGGGATGATCTGGAAGCGATCTGCGCAGCGGCCCAAAACAAATATGGCGTACCGGTGGTGCCGGTGGATTCTGCGGGTTTTTACGGCACCAAAAACCTGGGCAACCGCATTGCTGGTGAAGCGCTGCTTAAATATGTGATCGGCACCGCCGAACCCACCCCCATCCCGGTCCAAGCCCAGCGTGCAGGCATGACGGTGCACAATGTCAATTTGATTGGCGAGTTCAATATCGCCGGTGAGTTTTGGCATGTTCACCCCCTGCTGGATGAGCTGGGGTTGCGGGTGCTCTCCACCGTTTCTGGGGATACCCGTTTCCGCGAGGTGCAGGTGATGCATCGGGGCGAGGCCAACATGCTGGTCTGTTCCAAAGCCCTGATTAACATGGCGCGTAAGCTGGAAGAGCGTTACCAGATTCCCTGGTTTGAGGGGAGCTTTTACGGCGTGCGGGATATGTCCCACGCCCTACGCAGTTTTGCCCAACTCATCAACGATGACGATCTAAGCCAACGCACCGAGGCCCTGATTGCCCGTGAAGAGGCACGCATTGACATTGCGCTGAAGCCTTGGCGGGAAAAATTAAAGGGCAAACGCGCTCTGCTCTATACCGGCGGGGTTAAATCGTGGTCGGTGGTTTCGGCCTTACAAGATCTCGGCATGCAGGTGGTGGCAACCGGCACCCGCAAATCCACTGAGCAAGATAAAGCACGCATCAAAGAGCTGATGGGGGAAGAGGCCATTATGCTGGACGAGGGCAAGCCCCGCCTCTTGCTGGATACCATGGCCCAGCAAAAGGCCGATGTGCTCATTGCGGGGGGGCGCAACATGTACACCGCGCTCAAGGGTCGGGTGCCCTTTCTGGACATCAACCAGGAGCGTGAATATGCCTATGCGGGTTACGAGGGCATGATTGAACTGGCCCGTCAGCTTACCATTACCATGGAGAGCCCCATCTGGAGCCATGTTAAGAGCAGCGCCCCTTGGGAGGTGACCCATGGCTAAGCTGATTAAGCGCAACAAGGCACTCACCGTAGAGCCCGCCAAAGCCAGCCAGCCGGTTGGGGCGGCCTTGGCCTTTATGGGTATCCGGGATGCCATTCCCATGCTGCATGGCTCCCAGGGTTGCACGGCCTTTGCCAAGGTGTTTTTTGTGCGCCATTTCCGCGAGCCCATCCCCCTACAGACCACCGCCATGGATCAGGTAAGCACGGTGATGGGGGGAGATGAGAGCATCACCGAAGGGCTGGATGTTTTAAGCGGTGGGGCCAAAACCCGGGTGGTGGGATTGATCAGCACCGGCTTGACCGAGTGCCAGGGTGCGGATATTCACCGGGTTGTGCGGCAGTTTCGCGACAGCCACCCCCAGCATGCCAACAAGGAAGTGATTGCGGTTAATGCGGCGGACTTTAAAGGGTGTCTGGAGAGCGGCTATGCCCATGCGGTGGGCAGCTTTATCAAGGCATGGCTGCCCGAGCGGCCCGCCACCAAGGGCGACGCCAAACGGATCAACCTATTGGTGGGGCCGCACCTGACCCCGGGTGATCTGGAACGGCTGCTGGATACGGTGGAGCGCTTTGGTCTTAAAGCGGTTTTGCTCCCCGACCTCTCCCGTTCACTGGATGGGCACTTGGCCCCGGACGATTTTTCACCCATCACCACGGGTGGTGCCACGGTAGAAGATTTTCAAACCATCGGTGATGCCTGCGCCACCCTGGTGGTGGGCGATATTATGAATATCTGTGCCGACCTCATCCAAGAGCGCTGTGGATTGGCAGATTATCGCTTTTCTAGCCTTATGGGCATTGAAGCGTGGGATCGGCTGTTGATGGTATTAATGAACCTTTCGGGTCAACCGGTACCCGAGCGTTTTGGGCATCAACGCCGCCAGTTGCAGGATGCCATGCTGGACACTCACTTTTTCCTAAACCAGCGCAAGCTCGCTTTGGCGGGAGACCCTGACTTTTTGAGCAACTGGTTGCCGCTCTTTCAAGAGAATGGCTTGCAACCGGTGGCGGTGGTGAGCCCGGTGGGCACCGACTACCTGCAGAAGAGCCTCTACGAGACCATTAAGATTGGGGATCTTGAGGATTTGCAGGACTTGGCGCGTGAAGCGGACGCAGAGCTGTTTATTGGCAACAGCCATGTTGCCGCTCTGGCGCAACGTTTGGGGCGTCCCATCTTACGGGCGGGTTATCCCTTATATGACCAGATCGGCAGCCAATCCCGCTGCTGGATTGGCTATACAGGCAGCCGTCAGGCGCTGTTTGATCTGGCTAACCGGATGATGCATCAAGAGGCGCATGGGCTTAAGCCCTACATCTCTCGCTATGCCCCAGCCAACGACCAACCTCAGGAGAAGGACCATCATGGCTGCGCTGCGGACACGTCGGTTGCGGGTGGTTGATACCATGGACCAGCAAAATCATGAAGGGCTAAGTGTCGCCTTTGCCACGGCGGATTTAAACCGGGTCGATCAGCATTTTGGTACCGCCCTGAAGTTGGCCCTCTACCGCATCACGCCAGAGACGGCCAAATTGATGGAGGTGGTGGCCTTTGCTTCGGAAGAGATGGATGGTAACGAAGCCAAGCTGCCCGCCCGCCTTAATGCGTTGAGCGGCATTCAAGCGGTTTACTGCATGGCGGTGGGGGGTTCAGCGGCGCGGCAGTTGATTGCAGGGGGTACCACCCCAATCCGCTTGGATGAGAGCATGCGCATCGAGACGCTGATTAGCGAAATACAGCACAAAATGACCCATGATCCAGCCCCCTGGATGAACTGGGTCAAACGTAAACAGGATAAAGAAGCCTGTGATTTTGAAGAAGTGTTGAACGAGAGCTGGGAAGAGTAATCCCCGCGCCCCTGAATGCCTTTGCCACGAGGAACGAAAACCATGAGTGAAGAAGAGCTGTATCAGTCGGACTTTTTTCTAGAGATGGTTAAGCAAATGCGCGCCCTAGACACCTATGGGGTGCAAGACAAACAGACACCGCAAAAGTTGATGGCTCCTTTTATCATCAGCAAAGAAGCCCGCAAGCTTATTCCTGTGATTGGGGATCCTGATCCTTCCACCATCTCCCGCGTGGCGGCTTTTTATAATGCCATCGCGATGTTGATTGAAAAAGAGTGCGGTTTGATGGCACGTCCCTCCATCAACATCACCCATGAGGGTTTTGGCACAGTCCATATCATTGTAGGCAAATTGGTGGCACTGGAACGGGTGGTGCGGGATATTCACCGCTTTGGCTTTGAGACCCCCTCTAAAATGAAGGATGAAGGGGACAAGTTACTCAGTGTTGCACTAGCCCTAATTGGCAAACACCCAGAGGTAGCGGGGCTGTAAGCCCCCACCCTGTTGCTTAGATTTTGAAAAGAAGGAGCAAATCAATGGCTGTTTTCACCGGCACCACCCGTGGGGGGAGTGAGTGGACCCCGGAGTTTATTGAATCCATCAACCATAAAAACTGCATCGGTTGTGGGCGCTGCTACAAAGTGTGCCCCCGCGATGTGTTTGAACTGGTTGAGCGGGATGAGATTGAAGATCTGGAAGAGGGTGGTGAAGATTGGGAGGAGGATGGCTTTGACGATGATGTGGTCTATGTCATGTCCATCGCCGACAAAGAGGATTGCATCGGTTGCGCCGCCTGTTCGCGGGTCTGCCCCAAGGATTGCCACAGCCATGCTACGTTGGAGATCGCTGCTTAATATGATGTTCCTATAAGGAGAGGTCTAACCTGGGGAGGGAAGACTATGGATCAATCGACCGTCATTTTAGACGACACCACCCTGCGGGATGGTGAACAATCGGCGGGGGTGGCCTTTAGCTTGGAAGAAAAGCTAAAGATCGCCACCCTGCTGGATCGTGCTGGTGTACCCGAGTTGGAGGTGGGTATACCCGCTATGGGCGAAGAGGAGCGGCAGGATATCCGCGCCATCGCGCAACTGGGTTTGCGGGCGCGACTGTTGGTATGGCTGCGCATGCATGATGCCGACATCAGCCACCTACCGGGTTTGGGGGTGGCGATGGCGGATCTCTCCACCTCGGCTTCGGATCAACAGATCCGGCATAAACTGGGTCGCAATCGGCGTTGGGTACTCAACACCATCCAACACCAAGTCACCCGGGTTAGCCAAGAGATGGGGATTGAGGTGTGTGTGGGGTGTGAAGATGCCTCGCGGGCGGAGATCGACTTTTTGCTGCGCATGGGCGAAACCGCACAAAAGGCGGGGGCAAAACGGCTACGCTTTGCCGACACCTTGGGTATTTTGGACCCCTTTACCACCTATGAGCGGTTTAAAACATTGCGGGCTAATTTGGATCTGGAGTTAGAGATCCATGCCCACGATGATCTGGGGCTGGCGACGGCCAACACCCTAGCGGCCATTCGCGGTGGGGCCAGCCACGCCAACACCACGGTCAACGGCCTGGGTGAGCGGGCGGGCAATGCCCCCCTCGAAGAGGTGGCGGTGGCGTTACAGACCCTACACGGCGGTTATACCGGTATTCAGTGTGACCAGCTACAGGTGCTTTCGCAGTTTGTGGAGAGCGCATCGGGCCGGCCACTCTCGTGTCAAAAGAGTGTGGTGGGCAGTGCGGTATTTCGCCATGAGTCAGGCATCCATGTGGATGGCCTGCTTAAAGATCGCCGCAACTACCAGGGGGTCGATCCCGACATTTTGGGTCGGCACCATGAGTTGGTGTTGGGCAAGCATTCGGGACGCCAAGGGGTGATTGACGCCTATGGACGCATGGGGATTGCCATAAGCCAGGAGCTGGCTGGGCAACTCTTGCAGAGCGTCAAAGGCTTTGCCACCCGTTATAAGCGCTCCCCGGAGCAAGCGGAACTGCAAAGTTTTTACCGCTTCTTAACCGAGCCTGCCCCCCTAACCCCCGCCAACCACGGAGGATTGCTCCATGCAACACCAAGAGTATGAAGAGATTGCCGGTAACTACCGGTTTGAAAATGCCAGCGCGGTACGGTTGATTAAGTCCATCCGCAACGATGGCACCTTTCCTGGCAAACGCAGTGGCGAGGTGCTGGTGCGCAAGGGAACCGTGGGTTTTGTGCGTCAGGCTGGGGTTTTTTTGCAGGAGCACAATATCTACGAAATTCACTTTATCGACGATGACTTGATTGTCGGTTGCCGTGAAAAAGAGCTACAAGACGCCGAACTGCCCTGGGTAGAGAGCCTGTTTGAGACCCGTGATCGGGTTATGCTGGCAGTGCCGTTGGAGATCAAAGGGGAGACCCTGGTTGACACCGATCAGGTTGGGGAGGTGGTGGAGGTCAATAGCAGCAACCCCGACAAAATTGTCTGTCAGGTCCACTTTGGCGAGCGCTATTTTAATATCCCAGAGAAGCTGCTGGTCATGGCGCCGGAGTTGGACAACCAACCCGATTATGAGTTTAACCAGACCCAGAAAATGATGATGGGCCTGCTACCAACCGCCCAATCTTGAGCATCTAACGTTTGACAAACGTCAAAATAGAAAAGGAAAACACATGGCTAACATTACCTTCACCTCTCCTTCCATGTCCCGCGACAAGACGGTTTATGCGGTGGCTGGCCATAACGGCACCCTGCTGGCGGTGGCGCAAAAAGAGGGGATTAAAATTCCTTTTGATTGTCAGGATGGTGAGTGTGGATCCTGCGTGTGTGAGGTCAAATTGTTAGAGCCCGGCAAACAGCAAAAGGCCCATCACCTGACGGACAAAGAGAAGGAAATTTTGGTCTCTCTGGGTAAAATCAGCAAAGCCGAGATCGAAGCGGCTGAAGTGGGTGATATTCCCCCCAAATACCGGTTGGCTTGCCAGTTTATCGTGCGCGATGAAGATATTCTGGTAAGCTTTTCCGGAGAATCTGGCGTAACCCTATGAACGGCCTAGGCATTATTCCCATCAAACCGGCCGCGCCGGATCCCCAGCAAGCGGTACGGGCAGATATGCCCGAGCTCTCATTGCACTTGGGGTTTCGCAATGGTCGGTTTGTGGGCTATCTACGCCGGATAGAGACCACGGCACCCGCCAATGCCTACCACCGTTTTACCACCTCCATGTCCGGCTGCCTGGAGTTCACCTATGAGCCTGAAAAGGCGCTGGGGTGGAGTAAAGTTCACCAGGTTGACGACAAGACCCTGGCACGCCTGAGTTGGGTTGGGCAGACCCCCGCCGATGTTGGCTTGCCCGCCTATTTTTGGGTGTTGCGTGTGGATGAAGAGGGCCACTTTGAGGAGATTGGTGGCAAGCCTTGGCCCGGTGCCAACGAAAAGGAGGCCATGGCCTCCTTTGCGTTGCACGATCTGGAGGGGCAAACCTTTACCACGGGGATGGATGCCGACGCCATTTTGGAGCGCTATCGCCTAAAGCTCTATCAGGACTATCTGGATGATCTTATGCCCGGTGAAGTGGCGCTGGATGAAGATCAGTTTGAGATGGGCTTGGCCACCCGCGAGGCCGACCCCACCAGTATGGAAGTTGAGGAGTAGACCCTATGTCTGACGATGAAAAAGCCTTAAAAAAGCAGTTGGCCAAACTCAAGCGTGTTGCCAGTGAAACCGCCGGTGAGATCCACGACATTGTGGAAGATACGCTGTGGAGCCAATACGACCGCCTGCCAGAACTGGGCACCCTCTTGGCCGCCCAGTGTAAAGAGGCCCTTGAATTTGAAAAAGCCAACGGGCTTTGAGTGGGACAGGGATCATGGATCGTCCAGCCATCAACGATTATTACGAGCTACTGAGCCAACACGGCGAAAACCTGCTTACAGAGGGGGCCGATGGGTTGGAGGTAAAGGTACTGTTTGAAGCCGCCGTGCGGCTGCTTACGCAACCCTCGACCTTTAACCGTCAGCTCTCCATGATTTTGCGGGCCTCGGCACGCTCTTATAAAAAGGGTGAAGCTTTGGCGGTGGAGCACTTTGAAAATGCCGAGCATTGCCAAATGTTTCTGCTTGATCTGTTTGCCAATCTAAAAAAGAAGGGGGCGCAAGCCTAGCCTGCGGCCCCCCTTTATGCCGGAAATTTCATACGCGCCAGCTTCCCTCCCTCACTCCGTCCAGGCGCGTATGGAAGGGGGCGGTCTCAGGAGAGACCGCCCCCACTTAAAACCCATGCTATGGTTTATATTTTCCGCTATAATCCGACCTTTTCGCACCGGCTCCGACGCCCCATTTACCCATTCAGCACCCTTAACGGCCGCAGCGGGCGATGGTGGCACCCAATGCCACTTGGTTCTCGTCTGCCTTGCCACCCTCAAGGGTGCTGGGTTGGGCGTTACGGGCTTAAACCTCTGTTGGGAATCATGCCATGTGGGATGCCATCTCACTGACCCTTAAACTGGCTTTTATCACCACCCTCATTTTAATGTTGGTGGGCACCCCTATTGCGTGGTGGCTCTCTCAAAGCAAAGCACGTTGGAAAGAGCTGGTGGGCACAGTGATCGCCCTGCCCCTGGTGCTCCCCCCCACCGTGTTAGGTTTTTACCTGCTGCTATTGATGAGCCCGGATAGTCTGTTGGGGCAACTGGTTAAACATCTGTTTGGCACCACCCTACCCTTTACCTTTGCCGGTCTGGTGGTGGGCTCCACGCTCTACTCGCTGCCCTTTGTGGTCCAACCCATCCGCAATGCCATGGAGGCCATGGGCGAACGCCCGCTGGAGGCCGCCGCCACCCTACGCGCCTCACCCTGGGACTGTTTTATCCATGTGGTATTGCCCTTGGCACGTCCCGGCTTTTTAACCGGGGCTGTCTTGGGCTTTGCCCACACGGTGGGGGAGTTTGGGGTAGTGTTGATGATTGGCGGCAATATTCCCGGCGAGACCAAGGTGCTGTCGGTGGCCATTTATGATTATGTGGAGACCCTGGAGTGGGACAAAGCCCATCTGCTGGCTGGGGGGATGTTGCTGTTTGCCTTTGTGGTGATCTGGAGCATGACCAGCTTTGAAAAACGGTTGGGGAGAAGCCTGCGATGAGGGAGATTCAAGCCCGTTTTCAAGATGATTTGGGTGCATTTAAGCTCAACGTTGCGCTCACTGCACCGGGACGCGGGGTAACGGCGCTGTTTGGTCACTCGGGCAGTGGTAAAACCACCGTGCTGCGCTGTGTGGCGGGGCTGCACCGTAGCCGTGTGGGTGCGTTGCACTTTTTGGGGGAGTGTTGGCAAAACGACAACACCTTTTTACCCACCCACAAGCGGCCCATTGGTTATGTGTTTCAAGAGGCTAGCCTGTTTCCCCATATGACGGTGCGGGGCAACCTGGATTTTGCGGTCAAACGGGCCAAGGGGGCTCATGCGTGGATTGCCTTTGATGAGGTGGTGGCGCTGTTGGGGGTAGAACCTCTGCTGGAACGCGCCCCCATTCGCCTATCGGGGGGCGAGCGGCAGCGGGTGGGCATGGCGCGGGCACTGTTGACCCAGCCGCGTCTGTTGCTGATGGATGAGCCCTTGGCGGCGCTGGACCGCCTGAGCAAACAGGAGATTTTACCCTATCTGGAGTCCCTGCATGACCGCTTGGAGATCCCTACCCTCTATGTCAGTCATGACCTGGACGAGGTGGAGCGGCTGGCCGATCACATGTGTTATCTGGAACATGGCGAGGTTAAGCTGGCAGGCCCCATAGAGAGCCTGTTGACCCACCCCGACCTGCCCTTTGCCAAAGATCCTGTGGCAGGGGTGGTGCTGCGCGGCAAGCCGCTGCACTATGAGGCGCAAGATCACCTAACCCGCATCGAGATTTTTCCGGGGTTTGAGGTCTATGTGCCCGGCGCTCTACAGGATCGCGAGGCGTGTCGTCTGCGTATTTTAGCGGCCCATGTCAGCCTCTCACTGCACCCCTTGCAGGGGTCAAGCATTCTCAACCATTTTCCGGTTCGCATCACCGACGCCCAAGCCATGGATGAGGCCCGTATGAACGTGCGCATTACGTTGGGGCATGACGGGCCGGCAGGCCCCGCCATTTTGGCCCGTATTACCAAAAAATCGTGGCGGGAGATGGCCCTAGCCCCGGGTAAAACCCTCTTTGCCCACGTTAAGAGTGTCTCGCTGGTGGATGACTAAGATGGCGGGCATCCCACTGCCGTTTGTAGCGCCGATCCAGCTCGGAGAGCTCGCTATCCATCTGCTGCAAAGCCTGCCATTGGGGAAAACGCCCCTTGGGACCAGGGCCAGCGTACCACTGCTCCATCGCCTGTTTTAACTGGTCTCGATGCTGATAGCGCTGGGCGATCTCCTCTTTGAGGGTGGCCATAGCGCCCTGCCCCACATCCACCAAGTGGTAACGAGCCCCCTTTTCAAAAATACGCACGCCGCCCCCTTCCGCCGCCGTGTGGCGCACCGATTTATCATCGGCAATGCGCACCCCGGCCAAAAAATCCACCCCGTAGTGGCACCAATCTCGCCACCACGGCAGGGTCGGCCCCATAAGCACCGTCACCGCATGACGGCTAAGGGTCAACAGACGTGGCAACGATTTATTCACCAAGGCCGACGCGGTTAAAAAGACCCAATCGGCCTGGGGTAGCACATATTCACAGGCGGTGTCGGGCAGATCGGCGGCGTTGGGCTCCCGCTCCAACACGTGCCAGTTGTGATTTTCGGTAAAGCGCTCCAAACCGGGATAACGCCCCACCACCACCACCTTTTTATCCACCAGATGGTGGCGAAAGTGGTCAAATACCGCCAGATTGGCCGAACCAGGGGTCATCAACGGGGTTGCCTCCCTGGCCCAATCCATGGGGATACCCAACGCGGCATTGAGGGCTGCCATACCCACCGCAGCTTCATGAAAATTCCAGGATTTCACCCACTCAATCAGCTCAACGATGGGGCGCCCGCGCAGCGTACCCGACCAAGGCAGGGTACGGGTGGCGGTGGCGGGGCTCATGGCCAGCCCCATACCCCCATCATCGGTACGCACCACCGTCCATACCGGCCCCATAATCACCTCGGCCACCAACGCCTCACCCGCCGCCAAACGCGCCTGTTCCAGCAGTTGATCGTACAGCTCCCATGGGTTTACCATGTTTCAAACTCCTGTCGGCCATGCAACAATGGTGGTCGGTTTTCAGACAAAATGTCGGGCCACATTGAGACACTGCCAAATGATTCATAATTTAACAATCACTTAACGCATGGCATGAAATGTGTTTCCCGTTTTCTGTTGCTCTGTTTTGCAAACCCTATTCCCATACCACTGGATCCTACCATGGTTGCCTTGCTGCCCCCCATTTGGTATAGCTGCTTTTCCAACTTTTCCGACCACCCTTTCGAGTTGGACGGTAAATTATGGTTCACCGTGGAGCACTATTTTCAAGCCGCCAAGTTTGCAGATCCCCAGCAGCGGGCGCGTATTTATGCGTGCCCCAGCCCCATGACAGCCGCCCTTATGGGCAAGGATCGCTCCATCCCCATCCGGGCAGATTGGGATGCGATCAAGCTGGATGTCATGCGTCAGGCCCTGAATGCTAAATTTGATACCCACCAACAGATTCATGATTTTTTACAAGCCACCCACCCCTATCCGCTGCTCAACTATACCGCCTTTGACCCATTCTGGGGACAGGATAAACGGGGCCACGGGCAAAACCAACTGGGCAAGCTTTTGATGGAGAGACGGAGCCGTATGTTATGAGCGTCGTACGCAGCATTATGATGGTCGCGGGGGACAAACCCCGCCATTTGGAGAAGATCCCCCAGTTGGTGGCGGATTGGGCCATGGTCAACCTAGAAGATGGGGTGGGCGATAAGCAGGCCGCGCGACAGTTGGTCGCCGAGACCCTCGGGGCGATGGATCCCGCCGTGGTGGCAGAACGGGTGGTGATTCGCATCAACCCCATGGAGCGGGGCGGCATGAAAGATCTCCGTGCCCTTAGCCATCTGCGGCCCCGCGCCTTCCGTCTGCCCAAGGTGGAGGATCAAGAGACCCTGCACATGGCCCTGGGTATGATGGATGAAGCGGTCGAGCTACATTTTACGGTGGAAACCCGCGCAGCGTGGAACATGCTGGAGCGCTTTAAGATCGACAACCGCGTCACCACCGCCTACCTGGGCATTCTGGATCTTATGGCCGACTTGGGCATTCCCCAATCGCTGCTTAAACCCGACAACCCCACCATTGACTATATTCTGGCCCATTTTCTCATTCAGTGCCGCAGCATTGACCTCTTGCCGGTCTCCTTTGTCTATCAGGATCACCGCAATTTGGCCGAGTTGGAGCGCTGGTGCGAAAAGGTTAAAGCCATGGGCTACACCGCCAAGGGGTGCATCGCCCCGGCCCAGGCTGAGGTGATTAACCGCTGTTTTGCCCCAGACCCTGCCGCCTTAGCCCGTGCCCAAGCGATTATCAGCCGCTTTGCCGCCCAGCGTGAGCAAGGCGTTACCGGCTTTGTGGACCCCGACTATGGTTTTATTGATGAACCCATTGTGCGCGACGCCCAACGTCTGCTCCAGATGAGCCCCAGGGAGCCCAGCCATGCGGATGATTGAGCTTGGGGTTGATTTTATGGATGCCCAGCACCAAAGTTTTGTGACCGAGCTTAGCCAACTGGCCCCCCAGCCCGATAGTGCCCTATTGCTTGCCTTTCCCGGCTTGGTGGAGGCTTTGACCGACCACTTTAGCCAGGAGGAGCTCCTTATGCAGCGCTGCGGTTTTGGGGCCAGCCAGGAACACCGGGGCGAGCACCAACGGCTGTTGGGGCAGTGCGCCATGCTGGCCCGCTTTGCCAAACGGGGCGGTGCGCCCGATATTTTGGCCTTTATGCGCAGCGATCTGCCCAAGTGGTTTGAGACCCACCTGCTCACCATGGATGCCGCGCTAGCCCGTCACGCCCTGGATCACCCGGCATGAACGCCCAGCCTGTTACCCGGCTGCTGCCCGATTATGACCCCATGTGGCAATATAAATGGAATGCCGCCCGCGACCAGTACAAAAAGTTGATTGAGACCGAACGCCCCCTCACCCCAGATGAGCGGGAGGCCCTGCTTGATGCCATGCAGGCGATGGAGGTGTGCGCCAAGCGCCGTTTTCGCACCACGGCGGAGTATCGGGATTTTCATTTTGAGATGATTCAAGCCCAGTTGGATGACCATGGGGTGGTGTTTGAACTGCCGGAACTGCCCGACCATGCCACCCTGGCCGAGATTGACCATTGGCTTGACCGCGCCCACCGCGCCATTGAGATCACCATGACAGAAAATTTCTAATCCACCCGCTACTGCCCGTTGGAGAAATCGTGTTATCCTAACCCCAGTGAGAAGCATGAAATCCTGGCATGGGGGGTAGGAGCAGGCAATGGAGGCAGCATCCAACAGCAGAGCCGCCGCCCGCACAACACCGTTGCGGGGGATTGTCCATGCCCACTCCAACCACTCTTTTGATGGCACCCTGAGTTATGCCCAGCTGCGCACCCTGCTGCTGGGTGAAGGGTTACACTTCGCCTGCATGACCGAACATATCGAGGGGTTGGATCAAGCCAAGGTGGAGGCCATTATCCAGCAGTGTCACGACCACTCCGACGCCGCGTTTCTGTTTATTCCCGGCATTGAGATGGACTGTTTTACCATTGCCTTTTTGGGGATCAGCCCCTGCGCCATTGATTTTACCAGCAATGCGCAGATCGCCCAATCGCTGCACCCCCATGCGGCCATGCTCATACTCACCCACCCCATCAAGGCCCGTTTTAACCCTGCCCCACCGTGGCAACAGTGGTGTGATGGGGTGGAGATTCTGAATAGCCGCCACGATGGCCGCCATGGTGTGCGTCCACAAAGTTTGCAGTTATGGCAAACCATCCAGGCCCAGCGCCCCAACGTGGTCCCCCTGGCCGCGTTGGATCTGCACCGGGTGGGGGATCTGCAACCGGTCATCATGCAGCTCCCCCCAGGCCCGTTAACCCCTGCGTGGGTGCTCAGCCAACTTAAACAGGGGGCTGGAGTGCCCATGTTGAACGGGCAAGCGCTGCTCAAGCGCCCGCCTATGGCGCAACATCTCGCCAGGCTCCGCATTGGGGTGATGGATCTGGCCCACCACTGCCACCACTGGTTGACAGAACGGGGCGTGCGGCTGCCCAAGGGGCTAAAACGCATGCTGCGCCGCTGGCTGGAGGGCAAAGCGTGAGCCCCCCGACCACACCCCACCGGGTGCTGCTGTTAGGGGTGGATACCCCCATCGGCTTAACCCTGGTGCGGGAGCTGGCCAAGGCTGGTATCCAGGTCTACGCCATTGCCCGTCAACGTCACGGGGTGGGGCTGCACAGTCGCTATCTGCATTTGGGGGTCTACCATGATAGCCAGCAGATCACGCAACTAGATTTAATCAACCAGCTGGCCCAAACGCACCAAATCCCCTATCTGATGACCGTTTCAGAACCGGATATTCTCTGGTTACAGGCGCATGGTGAGCAATTACAGGGCATTCGCCCCCTCATCCCCGCCCCCCACCCCTTTAGTCAGGTGCTGGATAAGCAGCAAACCCTGCTGGTGGCACGCAAGCTGGGCATACAGACCCCCCAGAGCTGGCAGATCAGCCACCCCCATGAGATTGCCGACTTGGTGGCGCAGGTGCCCGGTTATCCGGTTATTCTTAAATGGGCGGACCCCCAAGCGGCGCTGCCACGGCTACGTGCGCACAAGCTTACTTTAGAAAAATATCGCTATGTTGACACGCCACAGGCACTGGTTGAGCAGTTAGCACGCTACACCCCTACGGGCCATTATCCCCAGGTCTCCTGTTACTGCCCTGGTGTGGGTTTGGGGCAGATGATCTACATGCACCAGGGGCAGGCCACCCTGACTTTTCAACACCAGCGGCTGCATGAGTGGCCGCCGGAGGGGGGTGTTTCCACCCTCTGCGAGAGTCTACCCCAGCAGGCGCACCCGGCCTTACTGGCGCAATCCATCGCCCTATTACAAGCCCTTGAGTGGCAGGGGGCGGCCATGGTGGAGTATCGTTTTGACCCAAAAACCGGCCAAACGTGGTTGATGGAGGTCAATGGCCGTTTTTGGGGCAGTCAGCCGTTGGCTTATTATGCGGGGGCCCATTTTGCGGTTGCCACCTACTGGTGGCAGGGGTTGCGGCAGCCTCCGCCGCCCAGCCGACAGCGGGCGGGGCTGCGTTGTCAATACACCATTCCCGCGCTACACCGGCTGCAACGCATTGTGGGAGATCCAGAGCTTATACAGAACCGCAGCTTGCGTTTTTCGGTATTGGCTGAACTCATGGGCTTTGTGCTGGGGGTGTTGGACCCTCGTTTGCGTTACTATATTTTTGCCTGGGATGATCCCAAGCCCTTTTGGGTGGATACCCGCCAGGCCCTGAATAAATTGTGGAGGCAAATGCGCAAGCGTTTTTGTTGGCGAGGCTGCACATGATTGATCTTAATCTCTCCGTTGATGTGGAGTTTACCATCAATGGCTGTTTTACCCAGCCCCAGCACTACCGCCCTTTGGGGGTGGCGTCGTTGCAGCGTGTGGATGAAGGGGTATCCCACGGGTTGGGTTTTATTCTGGATACCTTGGAGCGTTACCAGCTCAAGGGGACCTTTTTTTGTGAGATGTTCCAGAGCCACTATTTTGGCGATGCCCCCATGCAGGGGGTGATGCAGGAGATTGTGGCGCGGGGTCATGATGTGCAGTTGCATCTACACCCGGCATGGCGGATTTTTCGCCATAGCGATTGGTTGCAACGGCTCACGGCTGGGGGCACCCCCTCGGACGCCATGCATGGTTTGGGCGAGGTTCAGGCCATCCAGTTGCTGGAAGAAGGCATGGCCTGTTTTAAGCGTGTGATGGGTTATGCGCCGCTGGCGTTTCGTGGGGGCAGCCTGCATGTGGATGAGACGCTTTATCGGGTAGTTGCGCAACTGGGCATCCCCATGGCTTCGTGCCAGGGTTATGGTTTTTTTGCCCCTGGGGATGTTGCTTTGCGGCGTCTGCATGGTTTGCATGATATGTTTGGGCTGCGGGAGGTCCCGGTCACCACCTATACGGTGCATGGTTTGGGTGGGCGGCGTTGGTATAAGGCGTTGACGGTAACGGGCACGCCGGCTTTTTTATTTTGGAAGTTGTTGCGGCAGGGGGTGATGCAGCAGAGCGGCCCGTTGGTGGTTTTGACCCATGCCAGCGAGTTTTCCACCATGCAGCGTGATCCTGAGCGACCCCGTTTTGTGCCCCATAGGGGCAACCAGAGCCGTTTTGAGCGGCTGTGTCGCTTTTTGGACCGCAACCGGGCGCATATTCGCACCAGCACCTTTAGCCAGGGGTTAGAGCTATGGTCGGCGCAGCCCTCCCCCCCACTTAGGGTGGGCATGAGCGACCTACTGTTACGCCACCTTTTCAACCATTTTCAGCGCCCTTGAGGCGAGGCCGGCACAGATGCGCCACCCCGGCACCAACACCCGCGCCATAACCTTACCCCTTAATTAGGCACCCGTCCCCGGAACTCCCGCGAGAGGCACAGCAGAGAAAACTATGGAAAAAAACTAAAGCTTAACTTTCACTTACAAACCTAGCACGGTGGAAACAACATCCTTTCAGCGAGACCATAGTTTGAAGCATACTCCATTTTTACCGAATCAAAGTCATCTTTAAGCTCTGGATGCAAAATCCCTCCCCTTACATCAGATGCATAGTCCTTTGTATTTGATGAAATAAACACTATCCTATTACTGTAACCAATACTTCTCAAGTGTTGCGCAAGAAAAAGATATAACTCAATCACAATACAATCTTTCAACTCCTGCTTTCCCTTTTTTGCTGGCGCTTTACAAAATCTACTTCTATCGAAAGCTTTATTCTTTGCAACATCATCTTCTTCTTTATATGTGATAGATTTTCCTATAAAGCTATCATAAATATTTTTTCCATATTGTGAAAAATCATTTTTAGAAAAGGACAAGTTTTGACTTACTGTAGCTCCAATTGAAACATACACTCTCTGGAGAAAAGCTATTTTTTTGTTTAGTTTATCAAGTTTATTCTCTGAATCCTCACAAACAGATGAAAAATTATCATTTAGCTCATGATGAACTTGACTATTTACCACAACATGTAAATAACCTTCCTCACCATCAACCTTCCGTAAAAGTCTTATAGCAGTTTCATACTGGTCACTACTAAAGCACTCTCTGGTCGGGTCTCTAACCAAATCCAATAAGCTACAGGTATCAAAAAACAAAACAGGTGCATTTTTTGACAAGATACATTGAGAAACTGAGGCTGTATCAGTCATCAGATCCACTCTGGTCATATAAGCTTAACAGACCTCGCGCAAATTCATACTCAATAGCTAGAGACGTAGCAGCATCTATTCCCCAGCCTTCCTCTTGCACAAACCACCGTTCTAGAGTTGTACTATCAAGGTTTGACTTCTCACGATGGGCTGCAATAATAAAGCTGTTCCATCTTTGTAAATCTAGTGGATGAGAAGATCCCGTTGATTTATTTGCCGTCTTAGAAAACCTATCTAGCAAGGCAGCTGTGTCTTGACTAAGCCAATGAGTTATCGGTAACTCCCCCTTTGTAACTGTCATTAGGACATCAAAAAATGCGATATTTTCAGAAACAACACTCTTGACAAAATCGTCAATTATTTCATTATACTGAGCTTTAGTCAACTCACCTTCTTCAGGAACTATATTAGTTACTACTAGTCGTTCTTTTAGATAAGTCAGGAACAAAGAAACATCCGGAATGCCTTTATGTGAGGTTCGCTTAAATACAATAAAGCGATCATCATCTGACAAGGCCATGCTTTCTATTCTTTTTTCGCCTTCATACCACCTTTCCCATTTGGCAACTTTCACCGCTGAAATAGAGTCAATAAAGCCATCTAAAACTTTCTTATTACCTGTGAAATCAAGATCTTTAAAAACGCTCAGCATGAACACCACCTAATAGTTAAGATTCTATGGGAAATTCCGGGGACATACACTTTATTCATGATCAACACTCTTTTTGGAATTCCGGGGACATACACTTTATTCATGATCAACACTCTTTTTTGACTTTGGTCCCGGTTTCTGCTTACCAAGCTTCCGTCCCGTCTGCTGTTCTAATCGCTTTGTAAATTCCGGGAACACACACCTCATTTTTGGGTTAGGCGTGCCCCAAAACTTCCCCAGAAACATGACGAGACCATTCTACGGCTGAAATCCCTCTATTTCATGAGGGATTACCCACCCAAAACGGTGACCTTTTGCGGGGCACACAGCCAGCGCATACCTTAAAATCGTGTTGTTTTCTCTCGTACAGATGACCGTTGCGCTCATGCTAGCCTTTTTTATCGCACTATAATAGATATTATTTTCATCTCTATTATTTTTTACCACCAACCACAACCTCAACCAACAGGATAAAGCTTTTCAAGCCACTGGTGCAGAGAGGCGGTTTTCATGGGCTCTCACAGCCCGGCTTGCCCGCGTCCTGCCCTGGGCAGAGGGGCGGGAAAAACAGCAAAAAAACGGCCACCCAAAAAAACAGCAAAAACCTGAAAAAAATCACACCGAGCCTCAGATTTTAACGCCGAATATGCTACACTCTGCGCTTTGGTGACAGCACCCCCCCGCAAAGAGTGGCCCCCACAAGCTCCCCCAACACGGAAGCTTGCGGCGGTATCTGGGCGAACCCGTGCTCCACCCATGCCGAACCCAAAAGGATTATGACGGCTATGGAGCCCGAACCTGTGGAAAAAACTTTACATGCCGCCATGCAACTGATTCTGGATTTTCTACAGGAAAACCAAAACAGTACCCTTCGAATTGTGGATTTTCTCCCACCCCAACAACTGGCCGAGCAGTTCGATCTGACCATCCAGCAGCAGGGTCTGGCCAATCATCAGGCGCTCATCCCCCTGCTGCACGCCTATCTCCAACACAGCGTCAAAACCGGCCACCCCCAGTTTTGTAACCAACTCTTCGCCGGCTTTAACTTTCCGGCCTTTCTGGGCGAGGTCTTTACCGCCCTCACCAACACCTCCATGTACACCTACGAGGTCGCCCCCCTGGCTACCTTGATGGAACGCTTTCTCATCGAAAAAATGGGCAAATTGGCTGGCTTTACTAACCATGATGGCATCTTCTCCTCCGGGGGCAGTAACTCCAACCTAATCGCCATGCTCTGCGCCCGCCAACAGCGCTTCCCCCATATCAAACAGCTGGGCAACAGCAACGCGCCACCCTTGGTCTGTCTGGTCTCGGATCAAGCCCACTACTCCTTTCAACGCGGGGCGATGGTGCTGGGCATGGGCTTGGATAATCTGGTCAAAGTCGCCAGCGACCCCCAAGGCCGCATGCAACCCGCCGCCCTAGAGGCCGCCATTCTCCACGCCAAAGCCGCCGGTAAACAGCCCTTTATGGTGGCCGCCACCGCCGGCACCACCGTGCTGGGTGCCTTTGACCCCCTCCCCCAGCTCCACGCCATTGCCCGTCAACACGGCCTCTGGTTCCATGTGGATGGCGCCTTCGGGGCCTCGGTGCTGCTCAGCCAACGCTGGCGCCACCACCTCGATGGCTGCCACTTGGCCGACTCCTTGACCTGGGATGCCCATAAAATGATGAACATCCCCCTCATCAGCTCGGTCATTCTGGTGCGCGAACCCGGCCTGCTGCGCGAAGCCTGCGGCTCTGAAGGGGGCCACTACCTCTTCCACGAACACGATTATGATGTGGATCAGTTTGAACTGGGACGCAAATCCCTCGCCTGCGGTCGCCGGGTCGATGCCATGAAACTGTGGCTGGCGTGGCGCTACTATGGAGACCTGGGCTATGCCGCCCGCATAGATCACCTGTTCGAACTAACCGCCTACGCCAAAGATTGCATTCTCGCCCACCCCAAATTAACGTTGATGGTCGAACCCCAATCGGTGACACTCTGCTTTCGCTACCAGCCCGACAAAACCGTGGATCTGGACGCCTTTACCGTCCGTTTGCGGGATCGTTTGGTGCGCAGTGGTGATTCGCTGGTCAACTACTCCCTGTTACAGCAGGGGGTGGCCATTCGCATGGTCTTTGTCAATGGTGACATGCAAACTTCAGATTTTGACCACTTTCTGGAACGCCTGCTCATCCATGCCCAGGCACTGGAAGCGGAACTGTAACCACCCACCAACGCGACCTCACAAACCACCCCGGCGCAAGCAAAAAGAGCCCCCACAGTTGAACACCTTGGGGGCTCTTTTAATACAAACAATTATGGAGGCAACCTCTCTGCGGGACATCACCTGGGGGGACAGGGATGTGCACCTCTCAGCAAGGCTGCCCCCATAAGGGGGTTGGCACCGCGAGGGTTAGCGTGCCTTTAACCAGTTTGCTATGGACGGGGGCACTTCACGCTGCGCCCGACCGGATACATAAATACCAATATGCCCCCCCTTAAAAGGGAGCTCGGTGTAGTCCGTCGACCCCACCAGACCCTTTAACACCTTGGAGGCCGCCGGGGGCACCAAATGGTCAAGGGTGGCGTAAATATTAAGGATCGGCATGGTAATGTTTTCCAGCTTAACCTCCTTACCACCAATCTGCGCCGTACCGTTGACCAAGCCGTTCTCCTGATAAAACATCTTGATAAACTGACGGAACGCCTCCCCCGCTTGATCCGGGCTATCAAAGATCCACTTCTCCATGCGCATAAAATTACACAGCTTGGTTTTGTCCTGCATAATCTCAACCAGATCCAGATACTTTTGACCGGTTAAAGAGAATGGCTTCATGGAGAGAAAGGTAAAGTTAAGCAGTTCACCGGGCACATTGCCCATGGTTTCCACCAGCAGATCTACATCCAGATGGCGCGCCCACAGGGACAACATGTTGTCTGGGGTTTGAAAATCCACCGGGGTCACCATCGTGACCAAATTTTTCACCTTCTCCGGGTAGAGCGCCGCAAAGCAGAGGCTAAACGCCCCACCCTGACAAATGCCCAACAGGTTGATGGCATCCAGATCATGGCTGCGGCAGATATGGTTGACCGAACGTTTTATGTACCCATCGACATAATCTTCCAACCCCAGATAGCGGTCAGCCGCATCGGGGTAGCCCCAATCAATCAGGTAGACATCCATGCCCTCTTCCAGCAAACCCCGGATGGTGGAGCGATCCTCTTGCAGATCGGTCATATAGGGGCGGTTCACCAGCGCATAGACAATCAACATGGGCACCGCATGGGGCTTTTTTACCTGGGGGGTAAAGCGGTAAAGCACCATCTTATCTTCGCGGTAGACCACCTCTTTATCGCTGGTACCAACCTCAATGGGGCCTAACTCGGCCAAATTTTTGTAGCCCTCGGCCAAGTTCTTATTAAAATCGGCCAACTCCTGGGCAATGGATTGGGGGGTAAGTTGAAGGGGAAACATGGCTTACGACTCTCCCTGTTGGCTGCTGCTACGCTTGGTCGTCGCTTTTTTTACCACCGCCGCTGGCTTGGGCTTGGCCCCAGGCGCGGCTGTTGCTGCCACAGCCCCAGCGGATGCCGCCTTGAGGGCCGCCAACTCAAGGGCCATGGCGTCCATTTGATCACGCAACGTCGAAAGCTCCGACAGCTGCTGTTGCATACGCTGATTCTCTTTTTGCAGATCAGCCAACTGGTCGGCCAGCTCAAAACTTTTGCGTTTGAGCTGCTGCACCCCCATGTGGGCACGCTCCAGCTCTTGCCGGTCGGGCAGGTTAAGGCTCTTATAAAGCCCTGCACTGACCTGTTGCTGGTGCTGCTTGAGCTGCATCATGGCATTGATAAGCTTGGCATGGATGAGCGCATGTTCTTCACTGGCCGTTACTTCACCATAGGCCTCTTCCGCACACTTAACCCATAGATCATAAAGAGCCTTGAGGGTGCTCACATTTAGCTTTTCAGGCTCATCCAACAGTAGGTTGCGCAACTCATCCAGGGATTTGCTGCCCACCTGAGACATCAACACCAGATAGTCGAAAAACGCCTGCTGATACTCCATCCAATAACGCACGCCCTGTTGCTGCTGCTCTTGGGCTTCGCGATGATACCCAAGGGCTGGCATGCTAAGAAATTTCTCGATCTGGCTACGCATGGCCTGCTGCGGCGTGCCCATGGCTTGCGCATTAAAGCCACCCAAACCACCCGCGGGATTAAGATTCAAGGCGCTGAAAAACTGCTGAAACCCCTCCATCGGCATGCCCCACATGGCGGCTGCCGATGGGGTGTCCCCCAGAAAGGCTTGGGGATCAAACATTTTTTTAAGATTGGCAATGGCCTGCTCAACCTGGGCCGCCCAACCTTGCGTGGGGCCACTCGTAGCGCCCGCCTGGTTGGAAAAGGCTTGCGTAAACTGCTCAGAAAATTTCATAAAAGCGTCGGATTGACCACTCAGCGCTTGCACCAACCAGGGCATCTGCTGCACAGGCTCACCACCCATCATCGACATCCAGGGTTTCATGCTCTCCTGCCAAAAGCGCATGGGGTTGGCCGCCTGTTGGGGGGTGCCTCCCTTGCTCAGCATATCCCAGGCCGTCTTGGACCAGGTGTCCCAAGTTTGCTTCTGCATCTCAGACCAGCCATGCATCCAACCATTGAAAGCTTGCGCGTTATCCGACATCACTCTCTCCCACTTAAAATCTGCTCGCGTGGGGGGGAAATTCGGTATTCTGCACACCCCGCAGAACACCGAACAACATGTTTCCCCACCGCAGAGGCTAACTTAGGCGTTGTTACGCCTGTGCCCCTCTAACCCGATGATTGCATCAGCGGATTTAAGCAAGCAAAGGCTTACGCATCCGCTTTTTTAGCCGCGTTTACCACAGCTTCCAAATTTTTCTCCACCAGGGAGACCACTTCACCACGGGTCTCGTTCATCAAACTTACCGTGGCATTGGCGTGTTTGACCATCTCATCACCAAAGGCTTTGGCCAGCTCGGCCTGACGGTTGATCACTTCACGGGCATCTTTCACTTCACCCAGCAGTTTCACCTGCGAAACGCTGTTGTTGATGTAAAGATTGGCCAACGAGATCTGCTGTTGGGCCAGCTTTTGAAAAGCATTCTCGTTGATTTTCTGAAAGCTGCTCATATTTTCCATAAAGGATTGGGTCGCTTCGTTCCACTGTTGAGCGAAATCGTTATTCATGGTCTGTTCTCCTTGAGGGGGCGGATGCAACGTATTTTGCGCTGCAACATGTTGCAATGCAGAATACGCAGATTTAGGGGGGTCGTCAAGGCTTTTTTTGCAGTGCAAAATAAAACCCGCCAAGCCCCTGCCAGAGGCTTAAACCGTGTGGCGCAAAACAGGTGCGGTGATTAGCATAGGTGCGGCGCATAGCCCTTGCCGGTGTCGGGATTCACATATTCCGCCACTCCGAACCATAAACGGCCATAAGCGCCCCATGGGTGCAAAGCAGAAGTCCCTCCATAGGTGGCAACCGAGTCTATTTATCCTCCTTTTTTTTACCCCCAGAGAGGGTGGACTGCCACTGGTTCCAAAACTGCATATTCTGTTCGGCGGCTTTATTAAACATCGCCATAAAGCCGTAGGGGTCTTGTTTCGATTGGGGTTTGCCGCCAGCGATTTGGTCGAGAAAACTCTTTTGGTTATCCAGGTAAAAGGTAATGCTCTGTTTCAGAAAATCCCCGGTAAAGGATTGCATAGCCCCGCCATATAGACGGATAATCATGGTCAAAAAATCGGTACTGAAGACGGGATCGCCCTTCTCTTCTTCATCGGCGATCACCTGTAGCAGGATGGTACGGGTGACATCGGCCCCGCTTTTGGAGTCAATCACCTTAAACTCAATCCCCTCCACCACCAATTTATGAATCCCCTCCAGGGTTACAAATTCTGAAGTTTCCGTATCATACAAGCGACGATTGGGATATTTTTTAATAATGCGCGGTTGATCCATAGTACCACCTAAATGAAGAGCCAGGATGCCATAGAGCCCACATCCACCCCATGACCTTGAGCCTCATTGTGGGCTAGCCGCCCTTAAAAACTCAACCGCTTTATGCATATCCCCAAGCGGTTATCGATTCCCAGCGGGTAAAAAAACGGACCCCATGCGCAGCTTGGCGGCCAACCATAAGAAAAATCCCGCAACCCAAAACCGCTGCGGGATCTCCCTTAAAGCCCTCATCAGCCTCGACCATGGGCTGAGCCGCAAGCGCCCCCCTTTGGGCTTTTGCAGACCACATCCCTTTGCGGGGCATCTCTTAGTGGGTGTACATGCCCCCATTGATGGAAAAATCGGCCCCGGTCATAAAGCCCGACTCTTCTGCCGCCAAAAATGTCACAAGGCGGGCAATCTCTTCGGGCTTACCCAAACGGCCTACCGGGATGGTGGCAATGATTTTGTTACGAATCTCCTCATCAATGGCCATCACCATATCGGTGCCAATATAGCCAGGGGAGACGGTGTTCACGGTGATCCCCTTACGAGCCACCTCTTGGGCCAATGACATGGTAATGCCATGCATGCCAGCCTTGGCCGCCGCATAGTTAACCTGCCCAAACTGCCCCTTTTGACCATTGACCGATGAGATGTTGATAATCCGCCCATACTGGCGCTCCAACATACCATCCAACACCGCTTTGGTCATGTTCCAGGTACCGGTCAGGTTGACATCAATCACGCTCTGCCACTGCTCGGGACTCATCTTTTTCATCACCCCATCTTTGGTGATGCCCGCATTGTTGACCAATACGTCGATGGGTCCAAGGCGGCTCTCAACCTCTTCAACCCCTTTGAGGCAGGATTCATAATTGCGTACATCCACTTCTACCATCACCACTTCCACATGCTCAAGCTCACGCTCTTTTTTCCACTGTTGTACGCGGGCGCACTCCATCACCGTACAGGTGGAGGCCACCTTGTAACCCTGGGCATGCAAGCTGCGCACAATCTCGGTACCAATGCCACCGGCACCACCAGACACCATCGCGACGCGATCTTTCATAAAAAAACTCCTTCACACTTCACTTTATCTGCTTGTGTTGGTTCAACCCAACCCCCCGATACACGCGCGACGAGGCACTTCACGGGGTGGTTGGGTGGGCAAGTGGGCACAACCGCATTAAAGGCTTTCAACCGCCAAGGCAACACCCATACCACCACCAATACAAAGGGTTGCCAAACCTTTTTGGGCACCTCTACGCTTCATTTCATGCAGCAGTGTCACCAGCACCCGCGCCCCAGAAGCACCAATGGGGTGGCCAAGGGCAATGGCCCCACCATTGACATTGACCTTGCTCAGGTCAAAACCTAGATCCTTATTAACCGACATGGCCTGAGCGGCAAACGCTTCGTTCGCCTCAATCAAATCCAGATCACTCACCTTCCAACCCGCCTTCTCCAGACACTTGCTCACAGCGGGTATGGGTCCCGTGCCCATCACTTTGGGGTCAACCCCCGCGCTGGCATAGGCCACCACTTTAGCCATGGGGCTCAGGCCCAACGCTTTGGCCTTGCTGGCGGACATCACCAACACCGCCGCCGCACCATCATTGATGCCTGACGCATTGCCCGCTGTAACCGTACCATCCTTTTTAAAGGCGGGGCGCAAGCCAGCCAACGATTCGGCTGTGGTGCCATGCCGGGGGAACTCATCGGTATCAAAAATGATGGGCTCTTTTTTGCGCTGTGGGATCGAGATGGGGATAATCTCTTCGGCAAAGCGGTTATCCTTTTGTGCTGCTTCGGTCTTTTGCTGCGAAGCGGCGGCAAAGGCGTCCTGCGCTTCACGGCTAAACCCATACTGTTCGGCGATATTTTCGGCGGTGTTGCCCATATGATAATCGTTAAAGGCGTCCCACAAACCATCCTTGATCATGGTATCCACCGCTTTCCAATCCCCCATGCTCTGACCATGGCGGGAGTTGGGTAACACGTGGGTGGAGGCACTCATATTCTCTTGCCCACCGGCCAATATTACTTGGGCATCACCACACTTGATCGCTTGGGCGGCCAAAGCAACCGCCTTTAGACCCGAACCACACACCTTGTTAATGGTCATAGCGGGTGTCTCTATAGAAAGACCAGCACCCAGAGCAGCCTGACGTGCAGGGTTTTGCCCCACACCCGCTGTTAATACCTGCCCTAAAATCACTTCATCCACCAACTCAGCCGCCACCCCTGCCCGAGCCAGCACCCCTTTGATCACCGCGCTACCCAATACGGTAGCCTCTTGCCCGCTGAGGCTACCCAAAAATTTACCAATGGCCGTACGACCGGCTGCAACAATCACCACATCTTCCATTTTTCCCACTCCTATCACGCTGACACAAGCAAAGCTCCGTCACCCGCAAATGGGTTGGGCTTTGTTCGCCAGAAAAGTCTACCTTTTTTAATCAGGAACCTTCATAGAAGCATGTTCAGAAAAATTGTGCAATGCAAAATAATCATTCCCCTACAAATGGCTCCCCTTTGCGACTTCCTCTATTTATGCATAGCATTTCATATATTTATAAAGGCGGCATCATCATTATAAAAGCTGGTATACATTCAATAATCAAATGATTGCAGCTCAGGTAAAGGGGGCTTATGATGGGCAGAGTGGGGGATTTGTGGGACGCCTAATGTCAGCTTATTGCCCCCATAAGAGAGCTTCACCCAAACCCGTATGGTCTCTGTGGTTGCCATTGTCCCACGGCAACCCGCAGGCCAACCGATGATCGGCAACCCGCAGGGTGTTCAACATGCAAGAGGGACCCAAATGGTGCGCTGGGGTTAAAAACCTCAATGCCGCCCTAGCCGAGCCGGTATCGGGCGAGGTGCTCTCTGTCCACCATGGGCAGGTGGATGTGGAGACCAGCTATGGTGTTGTCACCGTGCGCGGCCACGACCTAAAACCGTGTGATGAAGTGATCATACGCAATGGTTGGGCGACCCTGGAAAAACCCCGCCATCACCTTGGATTTTGTGTGTAGGAGACACACGTCCCCGCTAAAATTCTGCAACGCAAAAAAACCACTTGCACCTAAGCATCACCTTACGGCATGGTATCTCGACAGGATAACCCCCACGTCTTTGTCATAAGAGGGTCATAACCCATGCCAGACACCCCGAACCACCCCTGGTTTAGCCTGTTCAACCCCTGGTTTTCGCCCTTGC
Source organism: Magnetococcus marinus MC-1 (assembly GCF_000014865.1). NCBI lineage: Bacteria > Pseudomonadati > Pseudomonadota > Magnetococcia > Magnetococcales > Magnetococcaceae > Magnetococcus > Magnetococcus marinus. Next base: position 1,464,940 of record NC_008576.1, on the reverse strand, counting down.
ATGAGGCCATGCACGACACCCTAAAAGCCTACTGGGGGGAGCGCCATGTTACCACCCTCTGCCCCTGTTGTGAGGGTGACGGCATGCTCAATGCTGATCTCCCCCTTATGGACCCCATGCTCAACCCGGTCGCGCTCTACGCTTGTGACTATTGCGAGGGATCGGGACAGATGGAGAGGGTGGTCGACAAAGTTTACCAACTGGGTGAAGCGGGCCAAGCGATGTTTGAAACCGGCCTACAGATGCAGCGTCTGTGGGTCAAAATGGTCAACCAAGTAACGGCACAGCAGATAGGCACCGCCCACGTGATGACCGAGGGTGCTCTTGCGGTGTTTCAAGCAGGGCATGGGGAGAGCGACCCCTTACAGATTCTGCGTCACCGTGCCCGTGCGGTGCAGCAGACTTCGGAACGTTTGTCTGAAATAGCCACCATCCATGTGCAGCAGAGCAGCGTCAACCGCCGCCGTGCCATGCAGACCGTTAAAAAACAGAGCCAAATCGCCATTGATGCCATAACCGACATGGCCGCCACCAAGCCGCCACACGCACCCCAAGAGCGCTAAACGGTTTTCCGCGATTTTATATCTGCCCAAGAGATCCCTACGCCCCCGCCCGGGAACAGCTGCCAGCAAGGGGGCATTGACCGTTTCACCCCAGCTATCACCTCGCTATAAGTGCGTTGCACGGGTTGCGGCCTGCGGGTTGCAACCCGTGCGGCAAGCGGCGTTGCGGCACCCCGGCAAGGGGGCTGAAAACAAATTCTTAGGCAATTTTTGTGCGATCGGGGTATTCTGTAAACTCTGTGGGCGAGGCCCATTCACCAGCATGAGGGATTGGCTTTGGAGCGTCACGTTGAAGAACATCTTCTGTTTCATTGTGGGCGCTTAACGGAGCGTGCCCAGTTGGTTATCGTGTGCGATCACGACACCCACGCGATCGGTGAGCGCCTATTGGCCGCTGCCCAGGGCAGGTGCGCTCAAGCCACCCTGCACACCCTAGCCCCCTTTCGCATGGCTGGGCAAGAACCCCCCGCAGAGGTCGCTGCGCAGATGGCCCAAGCCGACCTGTGCGTGGGCTTGACCCGCCGTTCCATGGCCCACACCGAGGCCCGCAAAGCCTGCACCAACGCTGGAGGCCGTTATCTTAGCCTGCCCGATTACCATGAGGCGCTGTTGAGCCACCCTGCCCTACTGGTCGATTTTGTCGCCATGGCCCCCAAGGTCGCCTATGTTGCCCAGCAGTTAAGCAAGGGGCACCACGTTCATTTAAGCAGCGCGGCGGGGAGCGACTTAACCTTTTCCATCTCAGGCCGGGTAGGCAATGCCTGTCCTGGGGCACTGCTCAATCCCGGTGATCTGGGCTCCCCCCCGGATATTGAAGCCAACATCCCCCCCCTGGAGCAGAGCGCCTATGGGGTGGTGGTGGTGGATGCCTCTATCCCCTGTCCAGAGATCGGCCTCTTGACCGAGCCCATCACCCTGACCTTAGAGGCGGGTTTAATCACCCATATCGAAGGACCCGCTCCCTTGGTGGCCGCGCTAGAGGCTCTGCTGGCTGGCCCAGGGGATGAAAACGCCAGACGCCTTGCCGAGCTGGGCATTGGCATGAATCCAGCTGCCTCGGTGATGGGTAATATGCTCATGGATGAAGGGGCCCATGGCTCGATTCATTTAGGTTTTGGATCCAATAGCACCATTGGCGGTCTAACCACCATACCGTTTCACCAAGATTTTGTCCTGCATAGCCCCACTTTGACCATCGACGGCGTGCCGTTGGTGGTGGCTGGAGAGGTTGTTTATGGTCACGAATGTTAGCAGCGGCGGCGTTTTTGGCGCCGATCTTAATCAACTGGTGGCACACTACCCCCAGCGGCATGCCCTGATTGACGCGGTACACGAACAGCGCCACAGCTACCAGGGTTTGGCCATACTGATCCAGCGCCTACAGGCCACCTTAGAGAGCTGGCAGATCGGCGCGGGCGAGGTGGTGGTGAGCCTACTACCCAACAGTGTGGAGCAGTTGAGCCTGTTTTTAGCCGCCCTCTACAGTGGCCGTCATTTTGCCCCTCTCTCCCCCCAATGCACCGCCATTGAGCTGGCCCACTGGTTAAAGGTGACGCAAGCCAAGGTGTGCTTATTAACCACACTCTCCAGCCCGGCTCAGCAACAGGCGGTGCGCGAGGCTGGGGTAACGCTGCAACTTGTGGCGCTGGATGGTCAGTTTGAGTGGGCACAAACCGAGCAGCGCTCTGTTAAGGCGGAGCCACAAGGGGGGAGCCGTCTCTATTTGCACACCAGTGGCACCAAAGGGGAGCCCAAAGCGCTGGTGATTGATGCCAACACCCTATGGCAGGCGGGCCAAGCGTTTGTTGCCCTACATCCGGCCCTACATGGGGGGATGCGCTTTTTTAATATTATGCCCATGTCCTACCTAGGGGGGCTTTTTAATCTGGGCTTAATCCCCTTGGTCCATGGCGGTTCTATTGTGGTGGCGCCCCCCTTTAGTGGCCGCACCTTAATGACCTTTTGGCACGATGTAAAACGCTTTGGGGTCGAAGCTTTGTGGCTGGTCCCCACCGTGGCCCGTGGTCTGCTGGCCCTCTACCGACCCGGTAAGGATGAGCGCACCACCCCCCGCCAAACGGGCATCCAATATGCCTTTGTGGGCACCGCCGCCATTACGCCAGAGGAAAAACAGCGTTTTGAGGCCTGTTTTGGCATCCCACTATTAGAAAATTATGGTCTCTCAGAGACCACCTTCTTAACCTCGGAGCAGCCGGGCCAAGCGCAACTCCGTTCGCTGGGCAGCGTGGGCAGCGTGCTGCCCTATGTGACCCTAAAATTGGACCATGGCCCCGCCGAGCAGCCCCGACCTATCCGGGTGCGCACCCCTTACGCCTTTGTGGGATACCTGGGCCAAGATGGCGAAATTCGCTCCCCCCTCGATGATGAAGGTTATCTGCACACCGACGACCTGGGCCTGTTGGATGCCAACGGCCAATTGGTTTTAAGGGGGCGCACCGGTGATTTCATCAAAAAAGGGGGTTACTTTGTCAGCTTGGTGGAGATAGAAGCCTTGGCTACCACCTGCCCAGGGGTGCTTGAAGCGGTGGCGGTTGCCACCGTGTCTGAACTCTATGGCGATGACTATAACCTGTTTATCCGCTGCGATGGCAGCATGACAGAAGCACCCGAGGCCCACTTTAGGCAGTGGATGGCCGAGCGTCTGGTTCGCTACAAGTGGCCCTGTCGCATTCAAGTGGTGGAAGCGTTTCCCCGCACCGAAAGCGGCAAAATTCAGAAGCGCAAACTCTCGGTATCTGAGTATTAGGCGCGGCTGTTTTTTTAATAACATCGGCCAAAAACTCCCACTGGCCGGATAGAGCGGGGTTTACCGGCGACCAACCCTGACCCCCTCGCTCATGAAGAGATAGAGCACCATGCAAATAAGCCAAACGGTACAAAACGCGCATCAAGCACTCTCCATCTTTATCAACCAGATGATCTATGATCTCAAACATCTGGGTGAGGATGTGACGGTGCTCTCCCTTGGGGAGTCCTTTTTTGAAATGGAGATGGATGATTTTTCTCAGTTGGATCTGGAGAAGATTAACCACTACTCGGACTCGCAAGGCATTCCAGCGCTGCGTAAAAAGTTGGCCCACTACTACCAGAGCCGCTACCGGGTGACGGTGAACCCTGACCAGGAGTTAATCATCTCCGTTGGTGCCAAATCGCTTATCTATATGGCGATGCTGGCCACCCTTGAGCCCGGTGATGATGTGCTCATCTGGGAACCCGCTTGGCTGAGCTATCCTGAACAGGCCAAGCTGGTACATGCCAAGCCCCGGTTTATTCCCTATGATCTGCCGGTTGAGCAATTGGACACGCTGTTTACCGACAAAACCCGCATGGTGGTACTGTGCAACCCCAACAATCCCTCGGGGCGGGTTTACAACCGCGCTGAGCTGCAACGGATCCACACCACCTGCGCCCAAGCGGGTGCGTGGCTGTTGGTGGATGAGGTCTATAGTGATTTTGTGCTGGACGAACCCTTTGTCTCATTGGGTGAGCTGGTACCGGACTTTAACCACTTGATCATCATTAATTCGCTCTCCAAAAATCTGGGCATTTCTGGCTGGCGCATTGGTTATGCCATTGGTCCAGAGCCCCTGATTGCCGCGCTGCTGCGCATTAACCAACATGTGATCACCTGTACGGGCACCCCGCTGTTGCACTACTGCAACCATTATTTTGATAAATTGGTCAATCGCGCCCTGCCCCAGGTCGAGGCGGTGATGCACCGGCGCAAGCGCATTAAGGGCATGTTACAAGAGTTGGGCTTGGATGAGATGGCGGGCAGCGCCACCTTTTACCATTTTGTTCACCTTGGCGACTATCCAGGCAACGCCTTTGCGTTTGCCGCCCAACTGCTGTTGGATCACCACATCTCGGTGGTCCCGGGCTACGCCTATGGTGAGAATGTGGATCGCTTTATCCGCATCTCTATTGGTTGGGAGTCAGAAGAGCGGATTTGGCTGGCGCTGCAATCCATCAAAAATGTCATAACCGGCCCCGCCCCCGACCCGCGACAGTTGCGTCAACGTCTGCTGGCGCTGCCATCGGTGCTGAGCAATGTTGGCTTTAAAGAGGTGGTGGATGAGGGCCTGCAACGATGATTTTGGGGGCAGACCACATCAGCATGAACGGTGGTCAGGCCGAGGATGTGGCGCCGGCTTTGGAGCAACAAGGCTGGTCTGTAGCGTTTCGTTGTCAAGACACCCTACCCGTTGCCGCCACCTGGACCCGTACCCAAAACGGTCTCTTTGACCTGCATTTTGCCCGCTATACCGCCAGCGGCCCCGCCCTTGAGCATACCGGTTACACCCCGGCCTCGCAGGCAGCAACGGCCCATAAGCAGGGTTATTTACCCCTATTTGGACATATCCCCCCCTTGTGGCAAGCCCTCCCTCGGCAACCCGAAGCGCGTCTTTCAACAGCCCTGCAACAGGCCTTGGGGGGCACCCCCCAATTAGGCCTATGGGCCCCCTTTCAACACCCCTTATGGGTGCTGCCACAAGGGGAAGCGGCGGGAGTGTTGGCCGTCGCCCTCACCACCCCAGAGCGACAGAGGGAGCAACACTTTTGGCAAACGGGATTGGGCTTTCGCCTGGAGCAGAGCGGTGACGGCTGGTCGCTGCTGCAAAAAGCCCCCCCCATTCCCGCATGGCGGGTGCGGCTGTTACTGGTGGATGGCCCAACCCGGGGGGGTGGTTTTTTGGATGATCATGGTTTCCCCTGTCTGGCCCTGTTGAGCAACCGCCTGAGTGCGGATCTGCAAACGGCAGAAAAGCATGGGGGCACAGGGGCCAGCCCGATCATTACATTGAGCGTAAACCAGCAGCGTGTTAACGTGGCCTTTTTACGATCACCAGCGGGCTACCCGGTGGAGTTGATTGAGGCTCAAAAATAGCTTGGGAATGATGCGCATGAACCCTTACCAAACGTGGCTGATCCACTGGTTTTGCCAACGCAACCCCGCCTTACAACAGCGTGATGCCGCAGCCCTGCTGGAACTGGACTATTTTCAAAACAACCTGTTGGACTCCATGGGCATTATCGAACTCATTGCCGAGATGGAGGGCCATTTTGATGTTCAGTTTACCGATGAGCACTTTAACCATACCGCTTTTTATAGCATGAACGGTTTGGCCGATCTTATTCAAACCCTGCAAGGTGAGGGTGCCTAGTCCCCATGTTTGCCCCCCGTTTGCTGCTGCTCTATCTGCCGCAACCCCTGGAACGCCGCCTGCTGCTCCCTTTTAGGGCCATCCGTGCTGTTGCCCGCAAAGCCCGTGGTTACCAAGCCACCATGAGTGTGCCGCGCTTTGCAGCAGCCTTGGACGAATTGGGCATCACGGCGGGTAAAACCATCCTGCTGCATAGCTCCATGGACCAATTGGTGGCCCATGTCCCAGAGCTCAAACCCTTTACCCTCATCCAACTGCTCAAGGATAAACTGGGGCCACAGGGCACCCTGCTTATGCCGGCGTATCCCTTCCGGGGTGCCCAGGCCGACTATGCGCGACAGGCGGCCCCCTTTAACCCCGCCCGTACCCCCTCACGCTCGGGACTGCTGACGGAGATGCTGCGCCGGGATCGCACCGCCATACGCTCTTGGCACCCCACCCATGCCATGGTTGGTTGGGGGCAACACGCCGAGGCCCTGCTGGCGGATCACCATAAGGGCCACCCCTTTGGCCCCACCTCACCCTTTCAAAAACTGGCCCAGCAGCAAGGCGAGGTGATGGGGCTTGGGGTAGGACTGGAGAGCTACTCCCTTTTACATGTGCCAGAAACCATGGTGCCCGAGCTCCAGCGGGCAGTCTACTATGACCAACCCTACCCCATGCAGATCGTTGTCCAAGCGGAGCAGAACATCACCTGCATGGTGCCCTTACTGCGCATGGGGGGGGCCTATCGTCGGGTTGAGCGGGTGGCCCGCATCCTGCGCCGCGAGCAGATTTTATGGGAACAGCATGTGCACGGTCTGCGCTTGAGCCGCATGTCAGCAGCCCCCTTTATCCAACGGGCCTTGACCCTACAGCAGCAAGGGCGTTTTTTATTTGATCCCGCCGAGGTTGAGGCGATGCTGGCCAGCGCACCGCGGCCACCCTTTTAACCCGACCGCCCCACCTTTGCCCAAACATCCTTATAACAGTCCAGATAGGCTTGGCTCATATGTGCCACTTGACACTGTTGCCGGATTTTTATACCCAGACGTTGCCCCATGGCTTGGCTCTGTTGGGGATGGCTCAAGAGCTGCCGCATGCCCGCCACAAAGCTGGCCTCATCCTCTACCCCATGAAAAACCGCCTCCTGCCCCTCCTCCAACAGCCGTTCGAAAGCTGGGATGCGACTGAGCAGCACTGGACGATCCAGCATGGCGGCCTCCAGCAGGGCATAGGGCAACCCTTCGTTATGGGAAGGCATGCAAAACAGGGTGGCCCGCGCATAGATCTGCGCCAATAGATGGCTGGGCATAGGCCCTAAAAAATGAATATGGTCAGGGGCTAAGCGCTCTGCGCTATGGCGAATGGCGGCATCAAAGGGGAGATCCCGCTGACCCGAGCCCACATGCACCAAATGAAAATCGGGATCTATGGTTAAGATCTCCGGCCAGCAGCGCACCGCCAGATCCAACCCCTTAGACGCGGTAATCCACCCCACCATTAGGGCAAAGCGCTTGGGCAGTGGCGGCAGTAACGGGGCCTGCTGCTCTGCCTCTGGTGCCACGATGGGCGGCGCACAGCCATTGAGGATGGCCCGCAAGGGCAACTGCCGCCCCAAGGCTTGCCGTGCGGGTTCCAGCATGGCGGGGCTCACGGTCACGAGCTGTTCCGCGCCACGTAACAACCGCTTTATAATCCACAATTTCAAACCTTTATACCGTTCAAAATGGGCCACATCGGTGCCATGCAGAGTGATTATGTAGGGAGGCCCGCCGATTTTACGCAAGAGGTAAAGGTAAAAGCCATAGGTTTGCAGGGTGTGCAGATGGATCAAATCGACCCGTTCCGTGCGGCAGTGTTGACGCAGATCCCACAGGATAAAGGGCATGCGCAGCAAGCCATGCAACCAACCTTTAAGGGTGCCGAGCGACCACCCCTTGCCCAAGGGTGGCATGAGCAAAAAATAGTGGATGAGGGTAATCCCCTCGGCCTCACGCACCCGTTTACGTTGCTCCTGCCAATCTGCGGTACTCCACAAGGAGACCCGTACCTGCGCCTGCAAACCTTGGATCAGGGCGTAGAGCATGGCATCAATCCCCCCCTGAATCTGCGGATAACAGGCGTGGTAGAGTTGCAGCACATGACGGGGTGGTTGGGTATTCATGGCACCTCATGACAGAACAGACGCAGCACACACCAGCCACTCAAACGCGCCCGTGACCGCTGGCCGACCTTATCCAGCTTGGCGTAACTGTTTGGCCAAGGTCGCAAAGGTGGGAAAATCAATATCCGCACCATAGGTCGCTTTAAGCTGCCGCACAAACCTTTGCAGCGCGGCCCGGTGCGGGGCATGCATGCCCTTGGGGTGGCTGTTGATGGAGAGATAGTGACACCCCTCATAGGGGGCCTCTCGCGCCAGATGCCCTTTGAGCACGGCCTGCATACGTTGCGGGTAACGCTGCATCTCCAACTTGGCAAAGCGGCTGTTACGCACCGCATTAAAATCCCACCAAGCCTGTTTGGGCCGTTGTAAAAAGGCCACCGGCGGCTTACTCACCCACCCCACCGGCTCCCCCCGCAGGGGCTCTGCCGGGCCACCGTAACGCAGCATGCTCCAGACCCGCTGTAGGGACTCTGGCCAAGGGTTCCAATCCGCCACCTGAGCAAGATCAGCGCTGCCAATGGGCACCTCAAACAGCCCCTGCCCCGCCCCACAGGGGGCCGACAACCCCAATGCCGCACCGTACCACTGATTACTCCGCCCCACCAACTTGGTAAAGTCCACTTGGTGAACCTGAGTGTGCAGTCGATAACCCGGCACCACGCTGGAATCTACCACCAAGCCACAGCGCTGCAATGCCCCTAAAATCTCCTCGCTGTGGGGTTGCAAACCATAACCACCGCCCCGAAAGGCGAGGCATTCATAGTGGGCATTCACCGGTTTTAAGAGGGATTCCAAATAGGCTTTGCCTTGGCTAATCATCGCTAGGATGCTGGCAAAGCGTTGGCTGGCATCACTTTCATAACGGCCCAGCAGATAATCTTTTGGGGCAAAATGCAGGCGACCATCCACACCCCGCTGGGTACGAAACCAGTGGGGGTGCAGGTGCAGTTGCACATCATGGCCCCGCTGCACCGCTCCCCGTAGCTGTGCCTCGACCCCTTGCACAAAGGCCTCTTCACCCCACTGGCGATAGGTGTGCAGCATCGCCACATCACAAAACAGGGTAAGGGGTGCCGCCACCGCTTCGCAGGCTTGCAGCAGCGCCTGGGTGGGGCCAACCAAGACCTCATGCTCGGGCAGCAGATTGCGCGAAAAATAGAGTTCGTAATCCGCCGATAAAAAAAGCGCAATGGACATGCTGTTCCCACCTTGTCAGGCGATTAACCCACGCCCTAACCAGCATAGGCACGGGGCAAACCCGTGCTGGCCGTCGGGGTACATGCAGCGGGCCAGCTTATGGGGTGATCCAGCCTATCACAACCCGCCACCGCACCACCACGCCGCCCGGAGAGGGTGCCACGCCAAACCTACATCGCCCCCGCGCAGCTTTGCGCCGCTTTAAAAGCCCAACAGTTGCCGAAAGTAAGAGAGCGGACGGCGAAAAATATAGTAGAACAGCGTAACCCGCTGTCCATACACCTTGGCCGTGCCTTTTAAACCAATACGCGGCGGGGATTGGCTAGGGGTAAAGTCGGCATAACTGAGGTAAGAGAGCACCTCTTCGGGCGAGAGCACTGCTTCATAACTGGCACGCTGCAAATGGGCCGTTAGGGGATGGATAGGGTCGACGTTTAAAAACAGACGCACCTGTGCCCCCGGTTCTAAATTGATGGCGTCTGAAACGGAAATCCAGCTCTTTAGAGCCACATCTTGAGCATCAGCCAGCTGCATCACCCGCTCCCCCACCTGCACCGGCTTACCCACCCAATCATGGATATTGGAAAAAATGGCAATACCCCCCCGTTGAGCGCGTACCTGAATGCGCTGCAACAGTTCCGCATTATACTCCATCTCTTCACGCTTTTTTTCCACTTGTGCGGTCAACCACTCTAACTGCGCTTTGCTCTCCGCATCCCAAAAGGCTTGTTGCGCGGCCTTGCTATGCTCGGCGCGGGCAACCTCCAAACCCTGCCGGGCGACCTCATAGTTATTGCGAATGGTGGTGTCATCCAGGGTAAACAGGGGGGTGCCCGGCTCCACCAACTGGTTGGGTTGCACCAAAATCTCTTTAACCACCCCATCTATAGGCGCATTAACCATAAACGGTGTTTTAGCAACCACCTCAGAAGGGGCCAAAACCGACAGGCGCACCGGCAGCAGCATGAGCCCCACCGCCCCCACCAGCGCCAATTTTTTATAGAGGCTTAAATCACCCAAAAAGGTAAGGAGCGGGTTTTTTCGATGCTGTTTTTGTAACTGCAAATGGTTAAGACTGTAATAAAAGGTCGCCCCTATGCGCTTGAGCAGCTCCACCTCTTCCTGCCGCCACCCCTCGTGACGGTCAAAATAGAACCCCGCCACAATCGCCCCCTGTTTATCCAACCAGGGAATCCACAACCCCGTACCACAGTTCCACGCCGCCCACTCCTGCGCCAGATTGGCGGGTAACTGATCTTGCGTCACCAGCACCGCCCCCTCCAACACCGCCGGGTTGGTGGCACCCTCCTTAGGAACCTCATCACCACGGCGCTTTGGTGGAGTGTAGCCCCGCAACACCGTTTGCAACACCCGCCCATGCCACAAGATAATTGGCGCGTGACGATCAAGCTTAGAGACCCCCGAAGCCGCCACCACCCGCACACTCTTTTTACCCGCTTTTTGCCAAACAAAGCCTCTTTGGTACGGTATAATCTGCTTGGTTACATTGACCGCCACCATCAATAGTTCACGAATGCTCTGGGCATCCCGCGCCTGCTGCTCCACCAACAACAGTTGGGAGAGCCGGTTGGTTTGATTTTTTAACAGCTGCAACTGCCGATCTTGGGCCGGTGTGGCCATGGTCGGCGGCAGTGGCGGTAGCTCCTTAGTCACCTGACGATCCCCAGCAGCAGCGCTCACCTTATCTTACCGACGGCAAAGCCGCCGCCTGCAATCGACTGACCACCACGGGATCCAAGGGATCATCCAGGGTGTGATTGCTGGCTCGGGGCTCCATCACCGCAGCAGGCAAAGGCTCATAAAAGGGGTTGCTACGGCTTGGAACCGCCGTTTGTCCAGATGGGTTTAACCGCTCAGGTTGCAAAATTTTATCCATGGTGGCGGGGGTGGGAAAGGCCAACTCGGTGCGCTCCGTCTGTGCTTGGGGAGGGAGCCCAGACGTGGCTACGGGGCTGGCAGGCTGCGCAACCGATGGATTGGTGGATAAGCGATCAAGGGCTGCCTGGGGTTGCGGTGCCATGGCTGGGGCAGCGCGGGTGACAGGTACCGCCGTAGAACGGCCAACTTGAGGATAAAGCTGGTTTACCATGGTTGACATGGGCGATGGCATGAGGGAAGCACTGGGCTGCACCTGCGCCGTCTGAGTATAAACCGGCACCCCCGAAAGCGCACTCTGCTGTTGGGGCGTTCCATACGCCACCACCGGTTGTGGCTGGGCAAACATCTGTTTGGTCAAAAAACTGGAAAGTGGCTGATTGTAGGCCACAGAGGGCAACCCATTGTCCAAACTCGCCCCGGGCTGAGCATAACCCGGCATCACCGGTTGCAGATAACCCGGCATCACCCCCGGCTGACTATATTGGGGTTCCATCATCGGCTGGCCATAGGGAGAGGCCCCCATCGGTTGACCATAGGCCCCCATCGGTTGTGCCTGGGGCACCGCCATCACCGGTTGCCCATAGGCATCCACCGCCATCACCGGTTGCCCATAGGCATCCACCGCCATCACCGGTTGCCCATAGGCATCCACCGCCATCACCGGCTGCCCATAAGAGCCCCCGGCATACGGCGCATAAGCCCCAGGGGCACTATTTTGATAACCTTGCATGGGATAATCATAGACAGGCGCGGGTGACCAGCCCGCCATACTGTTTAAACCATCACCCTGGCAACCAGAGAGCAGCAGCACCAATCCACACAGTGACAGAGCACTCAGGCGGCTTGGCATGCGGGCCGTTTTGGGTTGCTTAAACATAACACTCTCCATGGCAGGGGGAATAACGCAACTTTCCTTTCGTATCGGCACAATGGTGATGGACATTAAGCCGGATATTTCACAAATCCCTTCAATGATCGCGTAGAGATTTGTATTTTAAAGGATTTTTTAGCGCGCACAAGATACTTATTGATATCTTCAAGCGCAAAAAAAATTCTTTAAAATCCAAAGATCAAGCGAGAGCGTCTGGGATTCATGAGATATCCAGGTTAAGCTTTCTGTGGGTGTCACCCCGTTACAGGCAGTACCCCCTAAAACAGACAAGCCCGTGAGGTCTCCCCCACAGGCTTGTCTGTTTTACGTATCAACCCACGCAGTTCGTTTGTTAACCGATCTGCTGATCTAGGCTACCCAACAGGGCTAACAGGTTGTTTTGTGGCGCATCCTGCGGCTGCTCCACCAACTCGGCCATCTCCAGTTGCTCATTCAGATTGCCCTTGCGGCTGCTCTGTTCCACAGCAGCCGACTCGCCCTTAACCGCCAGCGGTTTGGCCGCCTCTTGGCTTGGCAAATTGGCCCATGCCATCAGCACTTGCTTGGCACTCTGGGCCAACTCTTCACGGGGTTGAGCCTCGGCACGCTGGCTTTCTGCCGGGGCCGCGCGCTCATCACCCGGCTGGCTCAGTTGCGCCACCATGGTATTGGGCGTGGCATTTTCCAACTCAGCCTGATAATCCTTCAATACCTCCGCATCCTCGGGGATATTTTCGTTCAGCTCATCATCGGTGATGTAGATAATGGCATCACTAAAACCACCCTTGCCATCACTGAGTTTGTAGGTAAACCAGTCAAACCCGCTAAAGGTGCTGTCGGGAATAAACTGGAAGCTGCCATTACCCAGGTAACGCACCTCGCCACTGCCATTGACCGGTTGTGTAAAGCCCGCCACAAACAGGCTATCGCCGTTGGGGTCTGTATCATTGCTGCGCACATCCGGAATGGTATAGCCATTATCCGTATCCAAACCACCATCGGCTGGGGGCACCACAACCACATCCCCAGTACCAACGGGGTCTTGATTCACCTCATTGACCGTCACCTGCAAGGTGGCCGTGGTGCTGCCCACCGTGCTCCCCGTATTGCCCTGGTCTGAAACCGCGACCGTAAGGGTGTCGGTACCGGCAGTCTGCCCCGCCGTATAGCTAATGCTACCAATGGCATACTGTACATCCGACAGCGATCCGGTCAATTGCAGCGACTTGCTGCCACTACCTGTGACCAGCAGCGAGGCCGGCGCATTGGCAACCTTGAGCTGACCATCGGTCGCCGAGGTGCTAATGGTGACCAACAGTTTGCCACCCGCTGTCTCACCCACATCAATATCGTTCAAGGAGAGCCCAGCAATACCGGTGGTTGCACCCGCATTAACCGATAGCGTCGGTACATTGGTAATATCCAGGGTCGGCGCATCGTTGACCGCATTGACCGTAAGGATAACTGACCCAGTACTGGCCCCACCCGCACCATTGTCAATGGTGTAAGAGAAGCTATCCACCCCATTAAAATTGGCCGCCGGGGTGTAGGTGTAGCTGCCATCATTGTTGTTCACCAAAGCCCCATTGGCAGGGCTAAACACACCCGTAATGCTCAGGCTTACCGAGGGATCTTCAATATTGACATCGTTGGCCAGCATCTGCGCCTGGGTGATCGTAATCGAACCATCTTCATTCAAGCTAAAGCTGTCGGCACCCGCCGCTGGAGCGTTGGCCACAGGGGTAATATTAATGGTGACACTACCGTTGACCGTCAACGCTTCACCACCACCATTCGCCCCATCATTGACCGATACGGTTAGGGTGTCCGCACCATTATAGTAGCTCTCCCCTTGGTAACGCAGGCCAGCCAACACGGTGTTGACATTGGTGGTGGTACCCACCACCGTGATGGTATCACTACCGCTGCCGCTCACCGTAACACCCGCCAGCGGGTTCAGGGTCAAGGCGCCGTTTTCAACCTGCACCGTCACCGTCACATTGCCACCATCCACATCGGCCACCGCAATACCGGTAATGGAAACCGGGCTATCTTCTGCCGTGGTGACGGTGTTGGGCAAGCTCAGGGTTGGGGCATCATTGGCGGCGGCCACTTGCAGGGTAAAGGTCGCGGCTTCATCGGACCACGTGGGGGCCGGACCCGTTTCGTGGGTACCGTTCCAGTCAAAAGCGACAGAACCGTTCCAGTTCGCCATGGGCTTAAATTTAAGCTGTCCAGCCTCTAACTGGGAAATGGTCACCACATCGCCAACCGCCACGTTGGCATCACCCAACATCAGCGTGCCCGCCATCGCGGAAGGCAACGCTGTAATCTTAATCTGCGCCAGACCAGCGGTGCCCTCCACATTGAGGAAACCACCCGAGAACATTTGATCGGTCAACACCACCGAGGAGATATCCTCAACCCCAGAGTTTACCGCAACGTCTGAGACAATCGGCGCATCCACCACCGAGGCCACATTGACATAAAAGCTCTTGCTCACACTCTGGGCGCTGGAACCATAGTTGCCCAAATCGTTTACCGTTACGGTGATGGTATCCTGACCATTATAGTGGGCATTGCCCAAATAGGTCATGGTACCAATGGCACTGTTCAGGTTGGTGCGGGTGCCCTGAATGGTCATACTGCCACTACCATCTGCCCCACTGATAAAGGTCAAACCCTCGGTGGAGAGCATGGTCAAGGTACCATTGCCTACCGTTAGGGTCGCCTGCATCATACCGTTCCCTTCGGCCACATCCACATCCGCAACCGAGATGCCGGTAATGGTGATGGGGGTATCTTCGTCACCACTGGGGTTTGCACCGGGCAGGGTCACGGTGGGGGCGTCGTTTCTGGCGGTTACGGTAATGGTCACGGTACCGTTCGCGGTCAAACCACCGCTGCCCTTGACCGTGTAGGCAAAGTTGGTGGTGCCATGCCAATCCCCCATGGGGGTAAAGGTCAAGGTACCATCGCCATTGTCAATCAGCGTGCCGGTGCTGGCGGGAGGGTTGGTAAAGCTTACCAAAGCGAGGGTATTTTTGCCCCCATCACTGTCCTTATCATTGGCAAACAACTGCGATGCCACGTTGATGCGCAAGGGCACATCCTCTGCGGTGGTCAAAGCGTCATTACCCACCACGGGAATATCCGGGGCCGCCGCCACATTAACCGTAACCATCGCCGTGCTCATGCCCCCAAAGCCATCCATGACGGTATAGCTAAAGGTGTCTGTACCCGACCAGTTGCTCTGGGGAATATACTTGAGCACCCCATTGCTCATGTAAACCACTTGACCATGACTACCCTGGGTAAAATCGGGCACAAACAGGGTATCGTTATTCTCGACATCATAGTCGTTGGCCAACACATTGATGGTAACCTGGGTATCTTCAACGGTGTTCACCATATCATCGCGAGCCACCGGATTATCCCCAACCGGTGCCACGTTGATGGTGACCGTCGCCATGGCGGTCTTACCACCACTATCCACCACGGTATAGACAAAGCTGTCTTCACCGTTGTAGTCGGCATCGGGGGTATAGGTAAAGCGGCCAAAAGAATCATAGCTGACGGTGCCATGCTCAGGCTGCACCACCGAGGCAATGGCAAGCCCTTCGCCACCGTAAGCCCCGGTGTCATTAAAGTCATGGTCATTGGAAAGGGCGGCAATCAGGGCCGGGGTATCCTCTGCGGTGGAAATAGCATCGTTCATGGCCACCGGATCGTCGTTCACCGAATTCACCATGACCGTTACCATGCCAACCTTGGACGAAGCACCCAAGCTGTCGGTTACGGTGTATTTAATGGTATCTTCACCCTTAAAATTGGCTTTGGGGGTGTATTTCAGGGTGCCATCTTCCAGCAGCACAACCTTGCCGCCATTGGTGGTGGTTTGGTCAAAGGCACCAATTTTAAGCCCGGTATTGGTGCCGCTATCCAGGTCATAGTCATTGGCCAGCACATCAATCACCAGCGGTGCCCCATCCTCATCCATGCTGACATGATCGCTCGCGGCGATGGGCTCATAGTTGCTACGTGCCCCCACGATCACCCGCACCGTGGTCTCCGTAAGCCCACCGTTGACATCCCCTACCGTAATGCTAAAGGTATCTTCACCAATGGTCATGCCCGCTGGGGGCGTGTACTGAAGTTTACCCTGGGTCGGATGCAGCAGTTTGACCGTGCCACCATTGGTGGTGGTGTTGTCAAACGCCACCACAAACATGGTGTCCCCTTCATAGTCGGTAAACTCGTCACCCTCGCTGCCCGATAGCACGGTAAACGACAGAGTGCCACCAGCATCCACCATCTTAACGATCTCGGGCGCATCTGGGGCCTGGTTGGCCGCCACCAAGCTCAGGGTCACGGTGGTGGAGGTCAGGGATTCCGCCCCACCGCTGTCCACCACATCAAAGGTAAAGTGATCCACGACCCCTTTAACATCCATATCGGGAATGTAGGTAAAGGTACCATCTTTATTGAGGATCAATTCACCATGCTGCGGCTGGGTAAAGTTACCCACTTTAACGCTATCCCCCTCCACACGATCCACATAATCGAGTAAGGGATTAAAGGTCAGCGGGGTGTTTTGTACCACCGTTTTTGCCACATCCTGGGCCGCCGATGGCTCGTCATTGACCGGCGTCACGGTAATATCCACATGACCGCTCGCGGTCAAACGCTGGGCCAATACGGCGCTGCCGTTAGCTTCGCCCGAGCTATTGCCTAGGTCATCCACCATCACCGTCAGCGTGTCGTTGCCAAAGAAGCCCGCTTTGCCTTGATACTGCAAGGTCGCCAAAGCATCGTTGAGTTTGGCAAGGGTTCCATAGAGGGTCAGGCTGCTGCTACTGCCGTTGGCACCTGAGGTAATATTAACCCCCGCACTGTTGAGCGTAAGCATGCCGTTGCTGCTGCTTACCACCACCTTGACGTTACGGGTGGTGCTCTCAGTGGGATCGTCCATATCGGCAATCATCACCTCAGGCACCGCGATGGCGCTATCTTCCATCGCGGTTAGGGCGTACAGAGGCATGGCCACCACGGGGGCATCGTTCACCCCCATCACCTCAACCGTAACCGTCGCTTCGCTGGGCTGCCCAGTGCCCACGCCCACAGCGTTTTTCTCTTGTACTTGGTAACTAAAGGTTACCGTGCCAACAAAGTTCGCCTCGGGCACAAAACTAATGGTGCCATTGGCATTGGCCAGCGCGGTCCCATGCTCAGGCGGGGTGGTTATGGTCACCAAACGACCGTAATCCTCATTGATGTTCATACCATCCAAGCCGGTATCATTGGCCAGCACATCAATGGGTGCAGAAAGGGTATCTTCTGTGACCGTAACCCTATCATCCACGGCTTCCGGCGAGTCATCCACGGTGTTGACCACGTTGACCTGAATGCTCTTCTCCATGGACTCACCACTGCCGGCGTCCACCACATAGTAGCGGATGGTATCGCGGCCACTGAAGCCCTCTTCCGGAGTATAGGTGATCTGGTTGGTCCCATTATCCACAGTAACCGTGCCACCCGCTGCACTCAGACCCGCCGCATCACTCCAATCACCCTCACCTGCATTGGCGGTAGCATCCCACACATAGACCGTGTGGGTATCGCCAGCGTCGGCATCGGTAATGGCGGTATCTTCCAACAAATCCTCAGACTCATTGGCGAGGGTCCGCAGGTCGTCCTGTTTATAGATGGGATTTGTATCCGCATCTGGGTCGGCATCCAGATCCACCGTGACCGAGGTTGGCGCATCGGCGGTAGACTCATCCACAAGGGTGGAGAAGCTGTAGGCCACCGGGGCATCATTCACATTGGTCAAAGTCACGCTGATGCTCTCTGAAGGCAGCGCAAAACCAGCCTCTTTATCCTGCACACCCTCTTCCAGGCTACCGGTCAGATCCTGATCATCGACCTCAATGGTAATGGTATCTGCCGCCACCCCCACCAAATCGGTAGGCCCGGTATAGGTTAAGGTCGCCAAGGCGTTGTTGAGGTCCTCGGCAGAACCCAGCAGTTGCATCGAGTCACTACCAGAACCCCCACTCAAAATGGTCAAACCATCGGCACTGTCCAGCGCAAAGGTGCCCCCATTGGCGGTGCTCAGGGTAACCATCAACTCAGGGGCGTCCTCATCGGCCACCACCAAAATGGGCACACCCGCCGCGGAACCATCGAGACGGTAGGCGGTCTCTTCGGCCACCGTAATGGTGGCAACATCCGCAGCGGTGCTATCATTCTTGGTCAGAGTCGGTGCCCCATTCTCACGCACATTGAGCAGCGCCACAGTCTGGGTGCTCTCCGCCACGCCATCATTGACCACGATGGTCAGGGTGTCATCCAGCGGATTGGTCTCCCCATCATCTGGGGTGTAGATAAGGGCATCGGCTTCATCCAAAGCATCATTAATATCCGCAATGGTACCGGTGAGCACCAGCTCGGTCTCGGTGGCATTAAAATCGTAACCATTGGCCGTAAGGATCACCTTGGACGCATCGTCCAGCGAGAGGGTGCCGGTGGCAACCCTAAAGGTGACGGTCACACTCTCGGCGCTACCATCCACACTTTCCACCGCCAACGGGGCGGTATCACCGCTTAATACAATCGCCCCAGCATCGGTATCTTCGCGACCGGTTAAGCTGCTGCTGGCGGTCAATGCCTCACCATCATAGCTCATAGCGGGGGCATCATTAACCGCTGTAATCGCCTGCGCCAAACCATCGGCCAGCACCGCGCTAAAGGCGGTCGCACCACCGGTTACGGTAAGATCGGCCCGCTCACCAGCATCGCCGCCGTCACTTTGATCCCACGCAGCAATGTTTAGGGTGCCCGCATCGGTCTCGTTGGCCGCCGGGGTAAAGCGCAACATGGCTGTATCACTCAACAACAGCGCACTATCCACCGCCAAATCCGCCGGCAGATCGGTCCAAGTGGTCGCTTGACTGCTCAATTTATAGGACCAACTACCCTCCCCACTGGCACCACCCACACCGGTAATGGCAATCCCCTGCCCGGTGCTTTGGCTATCCACATCCTCAAACTGACCGGTCAACAAGCTTGCCACACTAAAACCAGGATTGTTGCCACTGGTCACATCTTCAAGAATGGCCGCAGGGGCGTTGACCTCCGTAAGTGTGGGGGCGTCGTTGGCCGCCGTGACATCCAGGAGAATGGTGGCACTGCTCACCTTAACCCCACCATTGGTGGTGGTACCGCCATCGTCCACAGTGATGGTCAGGGTATCATCGGTATCCAGATCCGCCTCGGGGGTATAGACCAAGCCATCCAATGCCGCCGTGATGTTGGCGGCGGTGTCGGTGACGGTAAGGGTGTCGGTACCATCACCCACCTCACCCGCAACCGCTGCGGCGTCACCTAGGGTCAGGGTGCCCTTGGTGACACGCAGGGTTACGCTGATTTTGTCCGAACTATCCCCATCATAATCCCCATCCACATCGGCGATGACGAGAAGACCCGCATCCACTCCATCAAAAGTGACCGTGGCATCTTCTGTATAGACAACCGTGTCACTGGTAAAGGCGCCGCCCCCTAAGGAGAAGGTGCTGGCATCGTTCACCGCGGTGATGGACTGGGTAACGGTTTTGGTGGTGGCGCTGTAGGCACTCCCTGCGGTGGTGTCCACCGCCGCATCCCCATTGGCACCCGCTGAGCCATCCCACGCCTTGATGGTCAAGGTCGCACTGCCCGCCTCATCGGCTTCGCCAAGGTAGCGCACGGAGGCATCGGCACTGAGCAGCGTAGCACTATCTTCGGCAACCACACCAAGATCTACCCAAGCATCGCTATCGGAGAGACGATATTGCCATTTACCCGTGGCATCCGCTGTCTGGGTCGAGGCGGTAATGGCAATCCCATCCTCAGCCTGACCGGCCACACTATCCATGTCATAGATGGCACTACCCACCAAAGCAGAGACCTTAATGCCAGCATTATCAGCATCCGCCGTATCCTCTAAAATGGCCGCAGGATCGGTGGTATTACTGACAAAAGAGGGGGCATCATTGGTGCCGGTGGTGGTGGCGGTTATCACCGCCGTAGCCGCTGGCTGGGTACCCGAACCGTAGTTGGAAGAACCGCTTACCACATCGCTGAGCGAAAAGGTAATGGTCGCGGTACCATCAAAATTCTGGGCGGGATACCATGCCAAATAGTTGGTGTTGGCCGCATCAAACAGGCGGTTGATATCCGACTCCGCACCCTCAATAATCAATTTTGAGGAGTGCCCTGTGTTGGCACCCAAGACCAGGGTAACCGCCTCACCACCCCCATCAATATCACTCAGGTCAATGGCGGCACCCGCGACACTGTCGGCAAATTGCAGGGTACCATTGCTGGCGGTGATGGTGAGCTGCATCTGGGTATCTTCATCGCTGCTCTCATCGCTAAAGGCGCTCACGATGGTGCTGTCGATGGCAAGGGCTACGTCAACCGTACCATCCGCGATCACATCCCCGTCGGGAAGGGCGACATCGTTCTCTATATAGCTCTGGCTAGCCTCGCCTTCTACCACGGTAATGGTTGCTAAATCATTGACCGCACTCACACTAAACTGAGCCGTCTCTGCTGCGGTGCTGTAGGCGGTGGTACCACCATTGACCGACACATTTACCGCCGTGGTACCGCTGGCAAAGTTGTCGCTCTGGTCCCAAGCGCGGAAGGTCAAACCGTCAACCGGAACCAAAGCCGTGCTGCTGTCCATATCGTCGGTATTATAATCGGCATCAGGCACAAAGCGGATCAAGGCGCTGCTGTCCAACAGCACCGCGCTGGTATCATCGGCCACCCCCGCCGCAGCCACACCACCATCGGTCGCAAAATCCAGCCATGTCACCCCTGCATCCACCGAATACTCCCAGCTACCATTGGTATTATCCACACTGGTCACGGCAATACCCACCTCGGTGGTGTAGTAGCTGTTGTCATCGGCATCCGTCACCACCGCCGCGAGGCGGCTCAACAGGGTGCTGACGCTGGTACCGGCAGAGGTGGTATTGTCCTCAGCGATGGTATCCACATAGGGGGCGCCGCTATTGTCCATAACAGGCGCCGCAGCATTGCTGGGGGTAAGCACAATGTTTACCGTGCCGGTGGTGGTCAGGCCGGTATCACCATCCTGAATTTGGTAATCAAACGAGGTTGTACCACTCCAGCCCGCTGTGGGGGTAAAGACAAACGCATCCCCTGCACCGTTGAGCGCAACCGTGCCCACCCCACCGGCAGGCTGGTTGACCACCACCCCGGTAATGATCGGTGCGCTGCCCATAAGTTGGGTAACACCATCGGTATAGGGGGTGTCGGCATCGCTCAATAAACCCTCTAAGGAACCGGCAATGCTAATGGTGACGCTGTTTCCCTCTTGGCCACTGGGGGCATCATAGTCGTCGGCCTCGGGCAGATCCGCCACATTGGCCACCACAATGGTCACCGTGGCATACGAGGCACTGGTACCACCCTGGCTATCCATCACCTTATATTGAAAGCTATCCGTCCCATAAAAATCACCCGCTGGCGGGGTATATTCAAACTGACCCTCCCCCACAAAGGTCACTAAACCGCCTTTGCTGGTAAGAATGCCGTCATCACTCTCCGAAGCCCCAATGTACTCTGTGACATAGAGCGTATCCCCATCGGCATCGGAATCATTAAGCCGCACATCGGTGGTCTGTATGGTGGCTCCACCCTCTTGGGCTTGCACCACCATGGTATCATTGTTGGCGATGGGCAGGTTATTGGTGGCCAGCACGGTTGAGAGCTTAAGCCCCTGGAGGGTACGGCTCTCAATGGTGCCACTCTGCACCTCCAAATCCATATCACCGCTGGCGGCATCCGAACTGGTCGCATCATCGGAAGCGGCCACATCGGCCCCGGTCAACTGCCCCATCAGGTTGACAAATTGGAGACCCTCGGCACCCTGGGCGACATCGCAACCATAGAGCAGAATATCGGCGTCGCTGGAGAGCGCATCGGTCCAACCCAACAGTTGATCGGCACGGGCAGCCAACTGTTGGCTATCTATGGTCGTATCCCCCAGCTCCAACTGACCCGGGCCGCCGTGGGAAATAATGTGTACAGAATCGAGATTGCTGTAGGAAGAGAGCACCGAGGAGATCTGGTCCAGACCATCCTGCCCACCCTCAAGCAGGTAGACATCGGCATAGTGAGAAGCCGAATCCACAATGGCCTCATAGCCCTCTACTTGGCTATCCACAAACACCACTTGGCGCTCTGTGGGCAGATCCACCGCCGCACCATCCGCTGTTTCCAGCAGCGCGTCATGGGCATCCATATCTTGGGAGAGATCCATAACCGCAACCAGACCCGCCGCATCGTACATAAGCCTCGGCTCAAGGGCGAGCATCAAGGCGCGCAAGGTTTGCTTGGGATTGGTATGATTTTTCATCTCAGTAGCCATGGATGATCTCCATCGTCAATTTGCTCAAGATCGTGAGTATCAATTAATACAATCGCCCAACTCGTACTCAGCAGGTTTTAGCTGCGCGATTTTAAACCGAACCGGTTCCGCGCCACCACCAAACGCCTGGGTATGTGGGACCGTCAGCAGGGTGTTAGTTTCACCCAAACCACAAATAACGGTCCATTTTTAACAAAACCAACCACCAGGAAAAACAAGCTGCGTCTGCTCAGCACACCACAATGTCGTGTGGCAGAGCACACCACAAACAAAGCACCTCTTTATCAGAATGACGCATATCCCGAATAATTGCAATGAGACAGTCGTTATTATACGAACCGTTCCATGCGCGATATTCTATTGTAACCCTTTAAAAACACGAATTTGATCAAAATTTCACCGTCATTTAATAACACAACCCTGCCCATACACCTGCGCAAAGCTCCCCACACAACGCAAATTAAACCTATAAATAACATAAGGATATCACGATATTCACCAAACAAACCAACACCCCACCCCCATTCACCCAACCGCTTGAGCCACCTTTTTTACCCCCCTCTTAATTAAGAAACCGAAATCTCTCCTTTTTGGAAAATCCACGGATACATTTTACTTTATTACCAAACTCTGTTATGCGGTTATAAGAACATAACACTCCATATTCAGTCCGCTATGGTAACACTCGGTTTACACACCCATCATGACCGCAGACATTCCTGCCAATCGATGGCAGAAAGGCCAAAGCATGCCCCCCCAAAAAAACCGCCGCTTCATTTAGTGTGCTGAAAACTTCACCGAACCCGACATGCCCGGAATAAGCTCCCGAGCAGGACGGTCCAGCACACCACGTAGCTCAACCGTGCGACTGGCGGCATCCACGGTGGCACCGATCACATCAATCTTGCCCCCATAGCTGTTTAAGGTCTCCGTCACATTTAAGGTAAAGGAGTGACGCGGGGTCAACCATTGTAACCACTCTGAAGGCACATACATCATCACCTCCAAACTGCTATCGTTCACCACCTCCATCAAGGGTTCGCCTTCGCGGATAAACTGGTGGGGATCCACATGTAGCTTGACCACGCGACCTGAAAACGGGGCCAGCAGATTGCACCGGCTGACCGCAATCTCTATCTGCTCTTTCTCGGCTTCAAACTTCGCCACATCTGCCGCGCTCAGGCTTATTTCAAGAGAACCTACTGACCCATATTGGCTTTGCAGTTGATTGTTTTGATGCTTCGCTTGCGCCCCGGCCAACTCGGCATTGGCCTTCTTAAGCATGGCATAAGAGGTGTTGCAGTCGTATTGCACAAGGGTTTGGCCCGTCTGAAAACGCCCCCCAAAACGGACATTAACATCGAGGATAATGGCACTTAACCCGCTGGAGAGCACCGCTTTTTGCTTCGCGATCAGCATACCGCGAACCAATTGCGTAGAGTCACCATAGGCACCAACCGGTACCAGACCGATCAGCAGCAGCGCAACATAATGGACAAACTTTAAACCACTCATTATTCCTCGGGGGGGTAGAAAAAAAATAGCGCCCTCTGGTTTTTCCATCGGCACTTGAGCGGCTGAGCATAAGTAAAATGCACACCGCCGCTCAATTTTATGGAGTGAAATGATGGTGCATTATTTGCAAAGACTACCCATTGAATGAGGTATTGGCAGGGTGCTTAGATGTTTCAGTTTGCGTAATTCATTGCTATCCATTTAAACACGCAGACTTTTTTTGGGGAATGTTCCGTGAGCGCACAACAGAGACGACACCGTTCCAGGGCAAAAAAGGCATGGCAAGTTGCGCTTTTATCCATCGCAGCGACCCTTGCGGCGTGCTCAACCCAGTATGAGCCGGTTCGCGATGGCGATGTGGCCAACCGGATGCTCTCGGATTTGGAGATTCTCACCGCCAACCAACAATGGAACAGCACCAACCAACCCATTACCCTCTATGAAGCAATGGCCCGTGCCATTAAGTTAAACCTAGAGAAGCGCGTCGCCCTCATGGAGGAGAGCATCTCCGCTGGTGAAGCAGATTATGCGAAATATGCCTTGTTCCCTCAGGTTAACACAAGCTATGGGCTAACCCATCGCAACAATGAGCCCGGCAGTTATAGCGCCAATCCGATTGATGGAGCCATCAGCAGCCAACCCTCTAGCTCGGACAGCAAAGATAGTGTCACCGCCAACCTACAGGTGGTGTGGAATGTGTTGGACTACGGCGTAAGCTACGCGCGCATTCGCCAAGCCAAGGATCGCCAGCAGATCGCCCAGGAGAGCCGCCGCCGCATTGTGCAACAGATTGTGGAAGAGGTACGCAATGCCTATTGGCAAGCAGTGGCCGCCACTAAGGTAGAAGAACGCCTAAACCAGTTGGATTGGCGCATTAAAAAGGCACTTTCCGCCTCGCAACAGTTGGAACAGCGCCGCTTGCAGAGCCCCGTCAAAGCGTTGGAGTATCAACGTACCCTGATGGAGCTGGAGCGCAAGGTCGCCGGCATGCGCCATATGGTGTGGAACGCCAAATCCCAACTGGCGGCGTTGATGAACCTTAAACCCGGCACCGACTATAAGCTGTTTCTACCCCCAGAGCCCATGCCGGTATTGGACCCGATCCTCTTTTTACAGGGGCGCGACCTGATACGCATGGCCCTGTTTAATCGCCCAGAGCTGCGCCAAGCGGATTATAAATTAAGAATCTCTGCCGAAGATATGCAGATTGCCTATCTGCGCAAGTTCCCCAATATCGAACTGGCTGGTGGCTTTAACTGGAGCAGCAATGAACTGCTGCTCAACGACACCTGGAACACCCTGGCGTCGCAGTTTTCCAGCAACCTGGTGCAGATGTTTAGCGCCGAAGAGGCCATGAAGCTGGCAAAGGACAAAAACCACCTAGAAGAGCTGCGCCGTCTGGCCATGACCGTATCCATCATGACCCAGGTGCATATTGCCCAGCAGCGGGTGCGGCTCTCCATGCAGAACTACGACCTATCGTTGCGCATGAACAATGTCAACACGCGCATTCTTAACCATGTTTCGTTGGAGTCAAAAACCCGCGCCAAAAGTGATTTGGAGCTGGTTATTAGCGAAGCCAACCAAGTATCGGAATATGTTCGCAGTTTAATTTCTTACTCCGAATACCAAAATGTGCTGGGTAAGCTCTACACCGCCATCGGCATTGATCCCGTTGAAAATTTTCAACTCGACGCCCCCTTACCCACCTTAACCCAACAAATTTATTCCAATCTGGCTCAAGCCAATAACAAGCTTTTTTATGAAGTTAATAAGATGCACAGCCATCTTTCCCATCATGCGGCTTTGCGTTATGGTAGCCTACAAATGGGGGGGCAACCCCATTTTACCGCCCAGCACTATCAGGGCGTGGAACTGCCCAAAACAGGTTTGTGGAAGCAAGTAAGCAGCTGGTTAGAGTGGGCTGGCGGTAATGACCAGATGCCCGACAATGCCATTATCTACCCGCAAGCAGCCACCGCCCTACCCCCCCAAGGGACACGCCCCATGCCTGCCCCACAACCACCGCAGCAACAACCGATGGTCCCTATGCAAGGGGGGCTCGCCCAGCGCCCCCAGCCCATTCCACAACAAGCGAGCTACTACACCCTGCACTTAGGGGCTTATCAAAATCCCCAGCAGCTGGAGCAACAGATGCAACAGCTGCGTAAACAGGGCTATCAACCCTACGCCACCGCCTATCAGGATCAGCAAGGCACCCAATGGAACGGGCTCTATCTCTGGCAATTTCCCTCCCTGGCCCAAGCGGAGCCCATGCGCCAAAAATTGGCGCATCAGTTAAACCGGCAGATTGGTATCGCCCAAATGGGAGGCATCGCGCCCCAGGCCGCGCCCCAACAGGCGCCCAGTTTGAGGCGCCAATCCGCGCAACAGACCCAGGCACTACCCTATATTGACCCCCGTGACTATGTGGCCCAGGCCAACAAGCCCTTTTGGACGGATTGGTTTCAATAAGCCGTCTACACAGCCGCTGCATGGGCCAAACAGTGAGATCCGTTGATGAAACTGCCGCTAAAGTCCAAAGAGATTGCGGACGATCTCCCCCCGTTAAGAGCGGATCTCGATCTCTACCCAGGCACTCTACAAGAGAATGGCGATCCCACTTGGACGCTGCACGACCCCCTGCGCAACCGCTTCTTCAGGATTGGTCTGCTGGAGTTTTCCATTCTACGGCGCTGGCATCTGGGTAATTTTGCGGCCATTCTACAGGCCCTCGCCCAAGAAAAGCAGTTGGCCGTCAGCCAGGAACAGTGCGAGGCCCTGCTCAAGTTCCTTAGGGTCAACCAGCTGGTTGAGGTGATTGATGCAGCCAGCGCGCGCCACATTGCCCAAATGGAGGCCGACAAAGAGCGCAAAAACATTTCGTGGTTGGTTCGTAACTATCTGTTTTTTAGAATCCCCTTGCTTCACCCTGATCAACTCATGGCGCAACTGTATCAAGGGTTACGTTTTTTATACCATCCCCTTTTTAACCGCGGAATTTTGCTGGTTGCGCTGCTCTCGCTGTTTTTAGTTTCGCGTCAGTTGGATCAGTTTAGCCACACCTTTTTGCACTTTTTTGATACCGGCGGTTTTATCCTGTTTGTCTTGGCCACCTTTACCAGCAAAGCGATCCATGAGACCGGCCATGCATTGACCGCCAAACATTATGGCTTACAAATCCCCACCATGGGGGTGGCCTTTTTGGTGATGTGGCCGGTGCTCTACACCGATACCTCGGAGAGTTGGAAGCTGCAAAATCGTTTTCACCGTTTACACATCGGCGCCAGTGGCATTTTAGCGGAACTCACCCTGGCGATTTTAGCCACCCTAGCCTGGAGCTTTTTGGCCGATGGCCCCTTAAGAAGTGCCATGTTCTACTTGGCGACCATCTCCTGGATTATTACCCTCTCGATTAATCTTAATCCCTTTATGCGCTTTGATGGTTACTATCTGCTGGCCGATTACCTGGATATTGATAACCTGCAAACACGCGCCTTTGCCTTAGCCAAGTGGAAACTGCGCCAGTTTTTATTGGGCGTTACCCAGGAGGATCCAGAACCCAACATGCGGGCAAAAACCCGCCGCATCATACTTATTTATGCCTATTTTACGTGGATTTATCGTTTTTTTCTGTTTTTGGGTATTGCGCTGGTGGTCTACCACCTGTTTTTTAAACTCTTGGGCATTATCTTAATGATGGTGGAGGTGGTGGTATTCCTTCTCTTACCGATCGTGCATGAGGTAAGGAGTTGGTACACCATGAGAGACAAAATAAAACCTTCAAAAAACATTTTTTTCTTTGTTTCTGTCCTAACCCTGTTGATTCTGCTGCTGGTGATCCCCTGGCAACACGCCATTAAGATTCCTGGGCTCGCCCTACTGGGGCAACAGACGGTCATCTACCCGCCGGTATCGGCCCAAATTGAGCACGTGCATGTCACCTGGGGGCAGCGTGTAACGGCGGGGCAGCCGCTGTATGACCTAAAAAACCCCGATCTTGATTATCGACTGCGCATCGCCCAGTTGGACTATCAGGCCCTGTTAAAAAAACAGAGCACCTTCGACGCCCAACCCAAAACACGGAATAACCGACTGGTGGTCGATCAACAAATTCAAGAGAGTTTGGCCCTGATCCAGGGTTTACGCGAAGAGTTGGGCAAGCTACAGGTCAACGCCCCCCATGCCGGGGTGCTGCTGGATGTACCCGAATGGCTAAGGGCGGGGGCATGGGTCAATCTTAAACAGCCTCTGGGACACTTGGTAGAACCGGCGTCCCTAAGCATCAAGGGCTATCTGCACGAAAATGAGCTACACCGGGTTAACGCCGCTACGCAAGCAACGTTTATTCCCGAACAGCCGGAATTGGCCACCCTACCCGCCACTTTGGTGGAAATTTCCAAGGCCAGAACCCCGGAGTTGGAAGAACCCTATCTGGCCTCGCTCTATGGGGGGGCCATTGCCATACGGGAAGATAATAAGAGCCAGCTTGAGACCCAACAATCCTACTATCGGGTTCAGCTGCAACCCCAGACGATGCCCAAGGGTTGGCCTGCAAGCCGGGTTGTGCGTGGTGTCATACACCTAGAAGGGGGCAAAGAAAGCCTACTTCAGCGCGCCAGCACCTTTATCGCTGCGGTGGTCATTCGCGAGAGTGGTTTTTAAGCAGCCGCAAAACCCATCACACCCTCACCAAAACAGAGGGCCGGTGGTGGTGCGATGGGCACCCGCTTACCCCTTAATACTCTTGCCCCTCCCACATCTCCTTGGTAAAGCGTACCGATTGATTGCGGCCATTTTCTTTGGCTTTATAGAGGGCGACATCCGCATATTTAAGGGTTTTCCAAAAGCCATCTTCATCATCTGGGTAGACGCTAATACCGATACTGATGGTCTTTTTAAGCGGGGGTTTACCCGGCACGGGAAATTCGGTCGCTTCAATTTGCTTACGAATTTTTTCGGCCAGCCCCATCACTTCATCCGATTCAATATCCACCAAGATGATAATAAACTCCTCCCCCCCAAAGCGCACCACCAGGTCAGATTGACGCACGGAGTTTTGCAAAATTTCGGAGGTTATTTTAAGCACACTATCGCCCACATCGTGACCATAGGTATCATTGACCTGTTTAAAGAAGTCTAGATCACACATAAGCAAGCCAATTTTTTTACCCCGCCGCTGACTGCCCGAACAGAGATTATTGGCGCACTCTTGCAGAAAACGACGATTATGCAGCCCGGTCATCGGGTCAACCAGGGTCGAGGCCCGCAGCGTGGCGGTTAACCGTTTGGATTCGATCACCGGTAGCGCCTCTTTAATAAATTGAGACGCCTTATCAACCTGCTTGGCAAGCAGATCACGGTCTAATACTTTGATCCGCTCATCAAAGATAAACTGCACCACACCGATGATTCCCCCTCCCACCGACATGGGTATGCAGACATACTCCATGGCCTCATCCAGGTGCAAAAACTGTTTACAGACCTTGTGAAAGGCCAAGGAGGAGATGGTGTGACCGGTGCGTTTGGCTTTACACAGGCCGCACTGATCCAAAATATCTGGGCTACAGTGCAGATCGCTCGCCTGCAATTGATGCGGGTAGGCCGCTTTCATCAAATTGTGCGACTCATCCACCTCATAGATCACCGCATCCTTTAGACCTATATCGGTGAACACATCCCACAGCCGCGAGTAGACCTCTGAGCAGGTCTCATCCTCCTCAATCAATTTTCTAAAACAGCCGAGATCCTTGATCGAGTCCATCAACACATTAAACTCAAAGGAGAGCGTGCCAATTTCATCGGCTGAGGTTATGGGCATACAGTGGGATTGGTTGATATGGCCACGGCCCTGGGCAACATCTTTCAACCCGGCAATCACGCGGATTAAACGATGGGTAATCCCTTGACCAATCAGGTAAGCCACCAGCATGGTCACAATGGCAAAAAAGGCGGCCATGGCCAGGGTGATAAGACGTAAACCGGTGACCACACGGTCAACTTCGGCAAGGTCAATATCACTGCCGACAATCCACCCCCAAGGCTTAAACCGTTTGACATAAGATTGGGTCATCTTGACCGTGTCATCGTCAGGTTGGGTAAGCTGATGCTCGACAAACCCGCTGGACCGATTAAGGGCAACATGGAGAGACTCTTCATAAAAAAGTCGGTCACTGGCACTCTCTATATCCGCAAGGTGCTTACCTTCCAGATTGGGTTGCAAGGGATGCAGCACCATTTGGCTGCTCTCATCCAGCAACCAAAAATAGTCGCCCTGGCGATAACGGAGCTGTTTAATCAACTGCCTAGCGTGGCTAATCGCCTCGTCCCGGCCATACACCCCATTTAGCTCAAGTTGGTTAAAATGCTCCAAAATACCAAAGACCACATCCACCGTCTGCATGGTGGCTTTTTGCTCGCTTTCTATTACGCGGCTCTCTACATAAGGGAGAAAAAACGCCACTGTGACCACAAGAATGAGCGCCACACCAAGAAATGAAATAAAAGGAATCTTTATCTTAATGGGCCAGTTCTGGATAGACCATAATCCGGTTGTACCCTTGTCAACCTCCATCTTACGGACCGTCACCAGACCGGATGTCTCATCGCCTAATCGAGCGGGTTTACTACAGGTATCTGTCATGTTGAACACTTCCCCCCAACGTTACCTTGGCCCTTGCCCCACCACTACACGCCCCAATCATGGGTTATCAAGCAACCTACATGGTTATATTTTTAGACGCAAAATCAACCCTTTTCAAAACAACAAAAGCCCAGGCTCGTTAAAGGCGCGTGCTCCGACTATATTTAAATGCCCGTATATTTGACAAGAACTTTTGCACCATCCTCCCTTTCAACCTTTCATGAACAAGCAACATGCGCAACAGCCCCACCCCTACCCCGTTCATCCTATCTGCCGAGCGCGGCTGGCATAACTGAGTGCCTCCATTACCCCTGCCCATCTTCAGCGCGGGCCAGCACGCTTGCTTTTTTGCCCAAATCGAGGCATGTTCAAACCACACAATCGCAACCGCCTTTCACCAAGAGCGCTCAATCGCCCTGATATTGCTTACATAAGAGTGTGCACTATGGACCAGGCTGGCAAAGGGTATTGGAACACCCTGCACGATCATAAATCTTTACAGGCTGTTGCAAACCCAAACAAACCCGGTCTTCGCAACCATCAAGTCCGTATGCTGGACCAATTTTTTCGTCCACTGTTTGAAGGGGCAACCCCTGACCAGCAGCTGTTAGAGATTGGTTGCGGCAACTCAGCTTGGTTACCCTATTTTCACCAACGGTTTGGTGTGGCGATTTGCGGCCTGGACTATTCGGAAAGCGGTTGTGAACAAAGCCGCGAAATTTTAAAACGGGAAGGCGTGACGGGAGAGATCTTTTGCCAGGATATGTTCAACCCACCACCTGAATTGCTGGGTCGTTTTGATTATGTTATCACTTTTGGGGTCATTGAACATTTTACCGATACCCCGCATGTGATTGAAAGTTTGAGACGTTATGTCAAGCCCGGCGGCCTGCTGATCTCCATCATTCCCAATATGCAGGGTCTTACGGGCCTGCTGCAAAAATGGGTCAATCCCGAGATTTACGCGGTGCACATCCCCCTCGGAGTTGAGCAGGTCAAGCAGGCCCACCCCCCTGAGCCGTGGCAGTTGCTGTGGTGCGACCACTTTATGGTCATCCACCTAGGTGTGGTCAATTTTGGTGCGGGTGTTTTGAGTTGGCCCTGGCGCTTGGTCAAACGTCTTTGCCAAGCCACCACGGTGTTGGGTTGGGGGGTCGAAAAAATACTCCCCCTCACCAGCAACCGCTGGAGCTCCCCTCACATTATCGCTGTGGCACGACGCAAGCAATAAGCCCCCCACTGCACAGTTAAACCTTCTGCGCTTAAAGCAGACCACCACAAGCGAGCGCCACGGCACTCTATACTCGTAGGCTAGAGCCACCGCAATCATGCTCATTGGACAACTCAACCGCCCCCACATGGAGACAGGTTATGGCCACCATCACCCCATTTCCAACCTAAAATGGGCTCAATCGCTCATCAGTTAGGCGGTTTGGCCGTTGGCCAACAAAAACTTTCCACACGATTGCGGCCCTGATTTTTTGCGCTATAGAGGGCTTCGTCCGCACGTTTGAGCACGCTCATCGCACTCTCCTGGGCATGACGCATAGCCACCCCAAAACTGCTAGTTTTTTTTACCAACCGAGGGGAAATCATGGCACTCAATGGCCACCCTTAATTTTTCTGCCAAAACCATCGCGCCGTGGCGGTCGGTTTCAGGACAGCTCATCAAAAACGCCTCCAAGCATCAAATTTTCAATGCTTGGAACGCCGCTAAAGCTTGCGCCCTCGACGCTGCTAAATCCACCAGCGGCTCAGGATAATCCTGCCCAAGCCGAACCCCTGCTTGGCGCAAGATCGACGCTGGGGCCATCCAGGGTTTAAACAGGTATTGATCCGGCAGGTTGGCAAGCTCGGGCACAAAGCGTCGGGTGTAGGTGCCATTACGATCAAATTTCTCCCCCTGGGTAACGGGGTTAAAAATACGAAAATAGGGTGCCGCATCGGCTCCACATCCCGCAACCCACTGCCAACTGGCACTGTTGATGGCAAGATCATAGTCAACCAGACAATCCTTAAACCAAGCGGCTCCAGCCCGCCAATCCAGCAACAAATTTTTCACTAAAAAAGAGCCAACCAGCATGCGCACTCGGTTGTGCATCACCCCAGTCTGCCACAATTCACGCATACCAGCATCGACGATGGGTATGCCTGTCTGCCCTGTTTGCCAACGCCCCAATGCCACCTCATCCTCCAGCCATGGAAAATGATCAAACTTCGGCTGAAAATTTTTATGGGGAAGCGAGGGAAAATGAAAGAGTTGATAATAGGCAAACTCGCGCCATGCCAGCTCACTGCGAAATTTATCCACAGAGTGCTCATCTGCCTTGGCGTGTTCCAAGCCATACCAAACTTGGTTGGGGGAAAGCAGCCCATATTGTAGTGCGGTAGAGAGTCGGGATGTGCAATCACGCCCGGGAAAATCGCGCCCTTGGTCATAACAAGCAAGGCCATGGCTTAAGAAGTGCTCAAAACGGGTTTGTGCAGCCTCTTCACCCATGGACCAGATCCCATGCCATTTTTTATGCCACGATACATCCCCCAAAAGCAGCGCATCCAGGGCTTGCATAGAGGGTGCAGGCGCGGCAGCAGGCAGGGTCGCCCATGTCACCGTGGGGGGGGCATCCATGGGCTGACGTGGGACATCCTGAACCAGACAACCACGACGATAATAGGGGGTAAATACCTTATAGGGGGTCTTATCGGCTTTTAAAACCTGCCAAGGCTCCCACAGTAAAGAACCATTAAAGCTCCTCACCTGAAGCCCTCTCTCTATGAGGCTCTGTTTGATGGCGCGGTCGCGCTTGATCGCCTGAGGGGTGTAGAGGCGATTCCAATAGACCCCGGTTGCCCCCACAGCATGGGCCACCTCAGGCAGTAAGCGGGCAGGATCGCCCACATAACAGCACAGCTTGCCTTGGAGATCTGCATTCAAAGCGGCCAGCGCTTGCTGCAACCCCCAGCGCCATGCCCCACCGCCCCCCTCTTGCTGGTTATTCTCATGAATATAAACGGGCAGTACCTGCCCCATGGCCGTAGCGGCCAGGAGCGCAGGGTTATCACTCAGACGCAAATCCCGCCGAAACCAGACGATAACCGTAGGGCTATGCTGTACCATGGGTCGACCCCCTCAGGATTTCCAGGCGGTTGCACGGGATCTTGTGAGCAAGAACCGCGCGATGCTTACGCTTTGCACCATAATGACCGCCTTAAAAGTTATCGTTATGAATACCAAATACCCGTTCCCGATCAATCTTGAGATAATCCGGTTTAAAATTGGGCGCGGATTGGGGGATGCATGGCCAGCGCCGAGATTATCCAACGCAACCGACCCGCCGAAAAAAGGCTGACATGTTGGCCAAATGTTCAGGGTTATCCCATTTTTCGGTCTCGATGACCTAAAGACCGTTTATTTCTCCCCTGCGCAAACACGCCTCTGCACATCGAGCAGCCTCAATCCCAATTGAGCAAAGCCAAGCCTGCACCCTGACGCAAGATGCGGCTCTCACGGTAGGACTTAGGGGTTATGCTGAGCTATCGGTAACGAATCTTGGCGGCCAAAAGCTGACTGGGATATTCAACGACCCTAAAGAAGACATATGAAGCCATGATACTAGCCGCCGTTGCAATAAACACGGCCAGCCACTGCTCCCAAACCGAATCCACAAAACGAATAGCAATATTGATCACACGCCCACCAATGGGTACATGTAAGAGATAAAGGGAGTAGGAAATGGTTCCTAAAAAGGCCAACCAGTTAATACGTGGAAAAGGAAGTTGAACAATAATCCAACTGCTGAGGGCAAGAATCGTCAAAGCAATACCTGACGCGCTATAACAATAGATGGTGAGTGGTACCACGAACCATCTATTTTCCACGGTACTCGCCAGCCCACTATAACGACGGAAAGCCAGAAGCCCAAACAGAAAAAAATGCCAGTACTGTGGCAAAAAATGTCCACCCCAATATGACAACACCAATGGCAATAAAAGGGTTACCCATAACCCCAAGCCCCTTCCTTGAATAAAAGGCAAGGTAATCATAATATAAAGATAGTATTGAAATTCGATGGCTAAAGACCAATAAACGGGATTGAGCCAAACTTTATCCATAATTTCTACTAAATAAAGAAAATGAGGGGTAATTTGTGCCCAGTCTAAAACAAAAGGAGAACCTTTAAAAGCTGGATGCATGGAAGAGAGACTATTAAGAATCAGAATAGAGACAATACTTAATAAATAAGGCGGCTCAACTCTTGCCAACCGTTTCCCTATAAATGCCCAAAGGTGGCGCCAATGATATCCAGCCCGATGCATACTCAATGGCACAATGAAGCCAGAGATAACAAAAAAAATCTCAACCCCCGCCCAACCATGGTTCCCAAGAGCGACTAACCAACCGCCATAAGCTGCAAAAATTTCATTACCATGGGTAAAATGAAACCATGCTACGCTCAATGCCGCAACGCCGCGTAGCGCATGCACAGCATGGAGATGATGTTTGGAAGTAGAATCAGGTAGAGACACAAGGAGGCATCCAAAACCAGTTGCACGGTTATGATACGGCATACCTTCCTGAGGGCAGGACGATGCCAGCAAAGTTCTTAGTCTTAAAACTTTTTAGGCACAGATGTGCCCTCATCTCATTGACCTCTGACTTGGAAAAATCAGCGTAACCTATCCGGCATTAAAGCCATGTGGCATCGTTCATTGAGTATGGAGGCTTTTTGGGCAAGAAAAAAACAGAAATGGCGCGCTCTGCTGACTTACCCAGCACCTCTAACCCATGGAGACCATGTGCCAAGGCAATGACCATCCTTAAAACCATGCCACAAGCACGTTGGTGAGCCTTTCTAACCGCCCATCCACATCCTGTTATCGACAATGACATGGCCTATACGATCTTGAAGGGTATGCACCGCTGTAATCTTCAAGGGCTGCGGATATCACACCTTTATCTGTCCAGAACATGCCAAGTTCGGTTGGTGGAATCCTTGGCCACTAGGGGTCGGTTATGACCAACAGATCAATCCATTTCCCGCCGAAATTTTGTTTTATAATCTTGCGAAAACACATGTTTATAAACCCGAACCATATCTCTGATCGTGGCAAGGATATTGGCCCACGTGGTAGCACTCCCGTCACCAAAATTACGGGGAAAGGTCTGGATGCCGACCTCCCCCACAGGGTACCCCATCAACATGCTCTTAATGGCCAATTCAGCCCCGATAAACGGACTGTTGGATGTTAACTCCACATCTTCAAGAATCCTTCGATTGACAATGCGCAAGCCGGTAGAAATATCGCGGAACGGGGTCCGAAACAAAATACGTAAAAGGATATTGTAGACCCAAGAGATAAAAATACGCCACGCGGAGTAAATTTTCTTATAGCGGAAGGTGATGATCAGGTCATAATGATTGATCAATTTCAATAGATGTAAAAACTCAAACACATCGTATTGATCATCCCCATCGACCATGCAGATCCAGTTGTGTTTTGCTGCCTTTAATCCTGTTCGAATAGCCGCACCATAACCCAAATTTTTCGGATGGTGGATAACCCGAATTTGAGGATATTTTATAGCGAGCGCATCGGCCAACTCACCGCAACGGTCGGGTGAGCCATCGTTTACGATAATAATTTCATAGGGTCTTTCCAACTCTCCAAGCATGGCTAATGCTTTATGGGCCATCAGCTCGATGGTCTCTTCATCTTTATAAACGGGGAAAAACAGGCTTATACCTTCATCTTCGCACGGCATGGGCAAGACCCTTCTAGACTGAAAAACTTTAGTCAATGCAGGATGTTTGAAAAGATGGAAGCTCTGGTGTTGAAACGCTCCCTCGCATCTTACATTGATCGCCTAACGATTAATCCACTCTTGGATAACTGAAAACGCCACCATTCTGTTTGGCCGCTCACCACGACAGAATATCTCGGTGGATATGAGTAAACATCAAACACCCTCTCCCTGCGCGGTAGCGCCAGAGGGAGGGTCCTTTATATTGGCTGGGAAGTCGGGCTCTTTTCCTTCCATTCATTCATGACATGCATTACCATGAACTTCCAATCGCTCGAAAAAACAAAAAAGCGCGATCTCCCCCCGTAGGCGCGTTTCTACGGCCTTCCAAACCCGTAATAAGTTGAAACAAGCAAAATTCATGCAAGTTAGATCAACTCCGTTTGTCACGTATACCCAGTGTGACCCCATTGAGGGCCAACATCAGCGACCAGATCGACTTGTGCAGTTGGAAAGCGTTGATCCCCAGAGACAGCGAATCCCCCGTGGTGGCGGATACTCCTATGTCCCGGCCAGTTTTGGATCTAACACGCTTAGCCAGGAGATGGTTCGGTTTGATCGTTTTTTAGCCTTCGACAAACAAAAGGGCACGGTCACTGTCGAAGCAGGCATGCCCTTGGAAAAACTGTTCCACTGGTCCATATCCAAACGGCTATACCTTAAAGTACAACCTGGTTATCCGGGCATTACCATTGGTGGTTGTATAGCCGGTGATGTGCACGGGAAAAACCCTGCAAAAGATGGCACCTTTCGCCAATGCGTACGAGCGCTGACCCTGTGTTTGGCAGATGGTCAAACCGTTTGTACCAGTCCTGAAGAGAACGCTGAGCTGTTCAACGCAACATGCGGTGGCCTAGGGTTGACGGGCCTGATTATAGATGCCACGTTGCAGCTTAGCCCTGTGATCTCGGACAGGGTTGAGATCCAGCCCGTGGTTGTTAGAACCGCTCTCGAATCGCTGGCTCTGCTGCAATCGGCCCAAGAGGTCGACTTTGCCTATGCTTGGCATGATGCATCACACCATCGCAAACCGTGGGGTAGAGGTGTTTTTTATCGCGGTTCTTGGTGCCGTAAGGGAGAAGAGTTACCAATACCCTCTAAATCCGAGGAATTTTTTCAGCCATTAACGGCGCAACAACGCTGTCGGTTGCCCTTTGCTCTTTGGAATCAATGGTCAGCTTCGGTCATCAACGGTCTCTATTATACCCTCCAAACACGCCATCTTGACCTGCGGATCACATCTCTTTATGCAGCCCTCTTTCCATTCGTTGCCAATCCTTGGTATCACCGCTTATATGGAAGGCCCGGCTTTACAGAGATCCAGCTTCTTGTTCCCTGGAACAAGGCAGAATCCTTTCTGACGGCTCTCGAACGGCTTGTTCAATCAACCTCTGCTCCCATCATGCTTATGGCGATGAAAGGGTTTGAAGCACCTGCCTCGTATCTCCGTTTTGCTGAATCTGGCATAGCGGTAACGTTGGATCTTATCCCTTCGTCTTCTAATGGCCTTTTTTTTGAAAGGCTGGATGCCCTTGCCCTGGAACATCTGGCACTACCCAATATTCTTAAAGATAATCGCCTCAGCATGGAAATGGTGCAAAAGGCCTATCCTGGCTACGCCCCTTTCAGGCAGGTTATCCACCACATTGATCCGACCCGGCGTTTTCAGTCCGCCCTGTCGCAGAGGTTGGGACTATGACACAAATGATTGTCGGCGCATCGGCTGGACTTGGTCGCGCCTTGGCTGAACACTATGCGCAAAAGGGTCATCCGCTACTGCTGATTTCATCCGATTCCCGCGATTGTGAACGGATGGTTGCAGATCTGTCGTTACGTTTCGGTGTGCAAGTACGCTATTTTGCCCAAGATCTTTCTAATGGAGATTGGCCTTTTTCCGCCATTGAAGCACGGTTGTCCGAGCTCCCCCCGTTAAAAGGGGTGCTACTACCCGTTGGTTTTACCGACGATGCCGACCTTCTGACGATCGAACCCAAACAGCTTGAAAAAATTCTGCGCGTCAATTTTACTTCAGTTGCTATGTTTATTTCCCATTTTCTACCGCACCTTCGATCAACCCCCGGTTCCAAAATTGTGGCATTTGGCAGTATTTCCTCCATACGGGGACGGGGGCGCAACATCATCTATTCATCCGCCAAACGAGCCTTGATCAGCTATTTTGAAAGTCTTGCCCATGGGTTAAACGATCAAGGCCCCGCTGTGTGGCTGATTAACGTCGGCTATTTAGCAACCAACCAATCTTTCGCGCAACGCACCCTCCTCCCCCCTCAGGATCCTCACCAACTGGCTAAGCTGGTACAAATGTTGCCTTCCAATCGTTCAGGCATACGTTTTTGGCCAGGATATTGGCGTTGGATTGCCCTGATTCTGAGAATGATCCCTTGGTTTATCTATAAAAGATTATCTTTTTAAATCCTTAAAAATCAACATGATCTTACTCAGCAAAAGGGGCCGGTGTAAGGGTCTCCCTGTCATAGAAGGATAAAAACAAGTTGGCAAAGGGCGCCATTTCTGTTTTTTCGCCTGAGCGAGGTTATGTTCATCTCTTTCCGGTAATGCACATCCAGCTATGGGGGCTTTGCTCTGCTGTCAGGCACGCACGCGCAGACAACGCTTGGCATGCCAGTAAGCGATCCTGTTTGATGATTTTAACACCGGGAACGAGGGGAAAAAGATCCGCCCTCTTCCCCGTTCATACAACAACGCCCAATGCGTTCCATAAACTTTCCCGCATCGCCATACAAATGATTTACGCCGTCCGTGAGACCCTAGCCCACACTGGCGCAATCACGCATCACCATTGGAATGAGATTCTTCTTAAAGCGCTTGATTGGAGGCCTTAATCACTATGGATACGACTCGTCATTATTGGCATAAAATCAATTGGATTACCGCTTTTGGCATACCGTTTGTTTTGATCTTATGGTTGCTTCGCTTCGATTCGATTTTGCTCTCTGGAACCCCTTTATTGGGTATGACCACCGGCTTTGAATATGATGCGGTGCTCTCCATTTGGCAGCTCAATCATGGCGACCCTTTGTTTAGAAATCCTTTTGATGCCCCCTTTAACAGGGCACCTTTCAACTGGCTTTTTTTCTATTCGTATGGAAATTTTGTTCATTTTGCCATGGAAGTCTGGGGACTGAACGAGGCATGGTTTTCCACCATAACCCGTTTTTTTACAATGATAGGCTCTTTGGTGGGGCTAGCTAGCCTGACCATCGGACTTCGGCTGATATTACCCCAAGATCAATCGTCAGGAAAATGGTTAAGCTTTTCATTGGCCTGCCTCCTTTTCCTAGGCCCTCTGCACGGTTTTTGGTCCTTCACCACCCGTCCCGATGTTTGGGCTTCGGCGATGGAATGCTTAGCCCTTGTTATGTTTATGAAATATATTGAAAAAAAACCCGTTAAGGCGGTTTTTTTAGCGGCACTATTTTGTTATTTAGCTTGGTCTTTCAAGCAGGTAAGCATAACCATACTGATGACCATCGGACTATATCTTTTGTGGAATCGTCAGTGGCGACTGGCGCTTATGCTAAGTTTGTTGTCTATAAGCATGTGGGCGACCACCTTTATGATTGGTGGCCAGAGCTATATGCACACTGTCTTTTTCAGTGAAGACCAGAGCATTTTACTCTTCCCTTTTCGTCACGGCATTGACGTGCTGATCCTGTATACGGCTAAATATTTCCCGATTGTCGGTATTTTTGGGTTGCTATTGGCACTCGCGGCTATAAATCGCGGGTTTTATGGACGCAAGATAAGCTCCAACATGCCTTTTCCAATGTTGTTAATCACAGGCTCCGTTCTATCCACAGTGCTCTGTTTTATCGCGTCCATGCAATCTGCTTCCAGCGATAATTATTTTTTCCCCTCGGCTCTATTTTTGACCATGACATCCGCAGCCCTGTTTCAAGCTTATGCAACGACGCCACAGTTTCACACGCTCATTATTGGGGGGTATCGTGTTTTTTGGGGAATATTTATTCTCCTGTTGTTGCTCGTATTATTTGGCCTTCGGGGTAAAACCAACATCCAAGAGGAGCATCGTTTTTTAACAAAGACGATGGCCTGCTTACAACCCTATGACGCGCCACGGTATTTGCAAATCCAGAAATGGCTTTCGTTACCCTGGTTGAGTGGTGAAGGTTTTATTCCGTGGTGGGCCTATTATGAGAGTCGGCACCTTAATCCAGACAAATTTGAACATAACGGCATTGGTGGACTGATTGAACAGGGCTATTTCAAGACCCTTCTACTTTCGCCGGAAGTTCGGAACCAGTATGATCTTGGCAGCCTTCACAAGTACCAGAGGACCAACATCACCTGTGGGGGGGATAGCGTATGGGTAAAAAAGCCAGACAGCCCATAGTCGAACCCTTGTTGAACCAATTTGCACCGTTCGAGATTAAAACGCGCTTGGGAGAAATTCGATGGACAATCTTAAGGAACTCTATCAATACCGTTTTTCCCCCCAGCAGTTAAAGGTTAATGAGGGGCTTTGGGCTACGCTGTGTGAAAGTTTTTTTCAGCGTTTTGTCAAACCGACGGATGTGGTGCTGGATCTGGCTTGCGGTTATGGCCATTTTAGCCGCAACATCAAAGCTGGAAAAAAGTATGCTGTTGATCTTAATGCCGATGCTGCACATTACCTTCCACCAGAGATTCAATTTATCCACACGGGTGCCACAGCCCTGCACGAGATACCAGATGATTCTCTCGATGTTGTCTTTACGAGCAATTTTTTTGAGCATCTGCCAGATAAAGCCGCTATGGATAAAGTGCTCCAGGAGGTTTGGCGTGTTTTACGGGTAGATGGTACTTTTATGGCCTTACAGCCAAATTTGCGCTATTCAGGTCCACGCTATTGGGACTATTTTGATCACCAACTGCCGCTAACCCACCTTTCTTGCGCAGAGGGTTTTGCAAAAAATGGCTTCCGCGTCACTACGCTATACCCGAGGTTTCTACCTTGGTCAACACAGACGAGGTTGCCGAAATTCCATTGGATCATTCGCCTCTATCTCCATTTACCATGGATTTGGCCCCTAATAGGCAAGCAGTTTTTTATCCTAGGCACCAAAAAACAGGGCGACCGTTAGGGCATTCCCCCCCTTTATTAGGATGGATGACCATTTCACCGCCTGGCTGCGTTTCTTAACGGTTCTTGCTGAACAATATTTCAGCATAGTTTCAAATGGTTATCCTGATCATGACACCATTAAAGTCACGGCTTCAAAATTAACTCAGGTACTTGTTTTAAAATATAAGCGCCTACTTGGCGGCTGCCATAGATGTTCAGATGATTGGCGTCCCGGTATAAGGTGTATCCCCCTTTTGACATGCTGCATAGGCCTTCTTTACAAAAAATGGGATACAAATCAACGTAGCGGACCCCGTGTTCCTTATTTAACCTGTTTAAAGCATGATGAAAAATGCCACGTTGAGCCTCTATTTCAGCGCGGTTAATTTGACATAAATCGTACCTGTTTTTGGTGTTTTTATTTTGGTAAACACAAATATCTGGCCTCACTTTAAAACGAGGCACATCACCGAGCAGGACAACCTGTTTACCGCTCTTTTCCAAAGCAGAAATAACCGCCAAAAAATTATCGTATAATGATGTATCTACGGTTTTGAGTCTGCCCACAAAATGCATTGTTAAAAGAACGGTTTGGTTGCGATGGTTAAGTAATAGCTCAGAAAAAATGGCTGAAAAATCTTTACTGCTAAGATAGGGCTCCATATTTTGTATATAATAGGCAATATTTCTACCTTTTAAAGCCTCTGCCAACCCCAAAAACAGGTGTTCAGCATGGGAATCCCCTAGCAAGACGATATCCACTTCGCCCTCTTGGGATTGTTTGCACCGCATGTAACCTTTATGGTAGACAGCATGTTGTGCAATCTCATGCTGGGGACAATCAACAAATTGTTGATCCATTAAGGTAAAGAAAGGTTCTTGTCCTAAATCCCCTTCCAACACCTTGTCAAATCGACCCGGAAAGCCCTGATAGGTATGTCCCACAAGACCAGTTCCAATTAAAAACAATGAGAAAAATAGGGCAATATAAAAAAAGTGGCGTCTAATGATCAAGCTTCCGTTACGGGCCGGTAACTCAATATACTTCCATGAAAAAAATGCTAACATAAAGGTGAGGGTTAGCGCCAAACAAACTTCCAAATAATTTAACGATAAATTGTTATTTTTATGCCGTATAAATGCAAGTATAGGCTGATGCCAAAGATAAGTACTGTAGGATACGATGCCAATACCAACAAACAACCGGCTACTCAAAGCGGTTTTTACCCATGTCTGCTCTTGAGCAAACAGAATGACGAGTGCCGCACCAACCGTAGGGATAAGCGTTATTAAGCT
This sequence comes from Magnetococcus marinus MC-1, assembly GCF_000014865.1. Classification (NCBI taxonomy): domain Bacteria; kingdom Pseudomonadati; phylum Pseudomonadota; class Magnetococcia; order Magnetococcales; family Magnetococcaceae; genus Magnetococcus; species Magnetococcus marinus. Next base: position 1,422,273 of record NC_008576.1, on the reverse strand, counting down.
CGGCATTGGTGTGGACTTGTCAAACATAAAGAGCGCATAAAGGATTAATACAAGACCAAACAGACTCAAAAATTGATGGTTGTTAAACGTTGGCTTGGTCGGGTTTTTGAGGGGGTAAAAAGCACAGAGTGCGCCGAGCAAAATTTCCCAACCACGTGTCGGTAAAAGAAAAAAGGCCGCTGTTGGCCGATAATCTATTAGCCAATGGGAACCCATTAGGGAAACGATGAATAACACAGCCAAAATGGTAAATAAAACTTTTTGACCAAACCGCCAGGTTAAAATGATAAACAGTGGAAAGAGTATATAATACTGCTCTTCTACGGCTAAACTCCACGTGTGTAAAAACGGTTTAAGCTCTGCTTCTGTATCAAAATAACCACTTTCAAGACCAAAGAGAATATTGGATGAAAAAGTTGAAACAGCAACCAAACTATCAGAAAACTCCTCAAGATATTTTGGCATTAACCATGCCCATGCCAAGGGAACCGAAATAATCATTACAAAAAACAGTGCAGGCAAAATACGTCGAGCCCTGCGTTCATAAAAGCTCAAGAGTGTAAATTTATCGGCCTGTATTTCATTGAAGATAATGGATGTAATGAGGTAGCCACTAATGACAAAAAAAACATCAACGCCCACATAACCGCCGCTAAACGCCTCTAAACCAGCATGAAACAGGAGCACAGGCACCACTGCAACAGCCCTTAAACCATCAATTTCTGGACGATATTTCAAGTTTTTCCCTTATGTTTATAAAATCCGTTCCCCAAAAAAACCAATGCAAACGCTTGGCGGCGATTTCCCATCTAACCACGGGCACACGCATTTTTCTAGTAAAGCGATGAGGTAATCCCCCTTTTTTAGGGGCATTCAAAAGCAAAGTTAAGCAACCATGGTTCATCTCTGGCGAGGCGTTATACCTCCCGTGGCCATATTAGGTCTTTCATGGTTATAACGCCATAATCATAATGGCGCCAGCTCCTGGAGCTCTTCGATAGAGGTGAACAGATACGGGCACAGCCAAGCGTAGCGAACCGTTTGCTTATACCTCTCACTATAAGCATGCTGCCGTGCCTTGCTAGGCTAAAGATACTCATCTGAACACCTCTCCTCTACGCCCATTCAATAAGTGCTACGCGGGTCTCTTCATGACGACTGTCGCAACGTATCACCAAAGGCTTTCCCCGCCATTCGATGATCTGTGCGAATGTCCGAATAAGCCACGCGGCCGGTAGTGATAGATCAACCTCGATACCAAGCCCCTCACGGTTAATATCATCAATAACGTTTAGCAACCTGAAGATAACTCCATCCGACAAGGGGTAAATCACGGCAAGGGTGTCTACATTTTGGTACACCTCAGTGGTGATATGGCTACATTTTAACGGACACTAAAAATGAGGGAAAATGAGGCCTCACACAGAAAGGTGTCCCATGAGCAGAAAAGCCCCTACAGCCTACGTCCAAGAATTTAAAGATCAGGTGCTCAAGAATGGTAGAGCAGTCTGATAAATCCATACCTGAGATTGCAACGGAGTTTGGCATATCCGCTAAGAATATTCATAACTGGCACCGACGGTCTAGTAAGAAACTAACCAGTAGAGATAGCCGTGAAATCTATAGCTGCTAACCTTCTTGATCGTCCGTTCAATATGGAACGCCCTGATAACGCCTATGTTGTTGATATCACGTATATCCCGACCAAGGAAGGCTGGCTCTATCGAGCTGTTTGGATTAATCTTTATTCAAAAGCTGTTGTGGGTTGGTCTATGGCAGACCATAAGAAAGCAGAGTGGGTAACTGACGCTTTACGCATGGCCGTTTTCAAGCGCCGTGCAGAGGCCGGGCGGATTGTTCACAAAGTATGAGTCGTCGTGGCAACTGTTGGCATAACGCGCCAGCAGAAAGCTTTTTCCACACGCTCCACGTTGAGTTGGTTTCTTCCTGTGACTTTAAGACGCGAGATGAGACTAAACAGTTAACCTTTATTAATATATTTGGTCTTTTATAACCTTAATCAAAAACACTCTTCAACCGGCTCTATGAGCCCTTTTCCGTACGAAACTGGGTGGCTCAAGTCCGCAAAAAACTGTCTGTTTGTAACCGTTCAGAGACCCCTCGTTCAGTGAGGATGTTCACCGTTTGAGAAGGAGTCAACTGCCGGGAATAGCGCCAATTTTGTTTGACCATGGCAAAGAATATCCTTGACACGATTTTCGTCGAAAATGTGAAATTTCAGAAGGAGAGTGCGATCCGATCTGTTTTGCCCATCAAAGCCTTGAGGAGAGTTCTGGCGGGTTTTCAGCTGTGGCGCCCACCCCGGGTACGAGCGAATTTTTGCGCTGGATCCAATGGGGCGCAGAAGCGCAAAAATCTCTTCCTGGAAACCCGTGTTATCATGTGTGCGAGGATTCATTCACCGGCGATGATGTGGTGCGCGAACCATGAAGCTTTCAGATCACGACCTGCTCCAGATTGATGAGGAATATCTCTCCTCGCTATCGTCTGCAGAGTTACTGGCCGTCAGCCGGAAAATGTTGGAGGATCTCAAGGAATCTCGTGAGCGTTTGAACCGAACACCCGACAACAGCTCCCAGCCGCCCAGCAGTCGTTCGGCGTACCTTGGGATTCCAGTTGAGCAAGACGAAACGCTTTCGGATGAGGATGAAGAGGACGTTTCGCCGGTGGAGAAGAAGGGAACCGATGATGCGGATGGAGATGATTCACCAGGGCCATCCGGCAGTTCTACTCCCTCTGCTCCAGGAAAGGGTAAGTCGGATTCCTCAGGCAAGAAGCCGAAAGGCAGGGCTGGGAAGCCAGTTGGGGCCAAGGGATTCGGCAGAACGCAGATAATTCCGATTCGGAGTACCGTGGTTCATCGAGCGGAAACGTGTGCTGCCTGCGATGCTGCCCTTCCCTTGGATGCTCGATTTACAGCTCGAATCGGCTATGTGACCATCGATCTGATAAGGGGTGCCCCGGATCAGCCTGGATTGAGGCTAGAGGGGACCAAGCACCTTTTTGGGGAAGTTGCCTGTAGATGCGGCCATATTTCATGTACCGGTCCCGGCACAGGGGATAGACTTGAGATTGCAGGACGCAAAACCGCAACCAGTTTGAGTGAATGGCGTATTGTCGGCCCCATGTTGGCTGCTTTCATTGTTGCGCTCGCAAAACGGATGCGGTTGTCTCGCTCCAAGGTTCAGGAGTTTTTGATCGATTGGTTCGGCCTGGAGTTGAGTGTCGGGACCATCGACAATTGCATACGTGAAGTCGGACTGGCTGCCGCCCCTGTTCAGGATGAACTGATTGCCGAACTTCGTGCATCCGCTCTGGCTCATGTAGACGAAACGCCTTGGAAGCAAAAAGGTCAAGCTTTGTGGCTCTGGGTTTTCGCGACGGCAAATACGGTCTTGTTTTGCGTGGGACGCCGGACTCGACAAATGGTCCTTGATATCCTGACCGAGGAATATGCAGGCTGGCTAATGAGCGATGGACTCATGAACTACCGGATTTTCTCCAGGCGGCTGCGCTGCTGGGCGCACTTGATCCGAAAAGCCAAGGGGTTGTCGACAAGCCTGGATAAAGAGAGCAAACGATTCGGCTCCAGGGTATTGGAGGTCCTGGAATACATGGTCGAAGAGGTCAAAGATGGATCGGATCCGCCAGCTGCCGAGTCGATTTTGGAAGAATTCCAGGGATACTGCGAATTGTACAGAGATTATCCCCCGTCCGAGAAAGTTCGCAGCCTTGCCGTTGAGCTTCTCAATGACTGGGATGTTATCTGGCAACCTGTGAGAGTTCCAGGGCTGCCGCTGACCAACAACGATGCGGAGCGGGCTCTGCGCCACTGGGTCATTGCGCGTCTGATCAGCCACGGAACTCGTACGGCAGAAGGGAGTCGGGTATTGGGTGTGCTGGCTAGCGTCATCGAAACTTGCCGATTGCGGAACGTGTCTCCCTGGGACTATCTTGCTGAGGTGATTGCTGAACGGAGAAAGGGAAACCTCGTACCGCCGTTACCGGCTCCAGTAGCCGCTTGATATCGGGGTCTCTGAACGGTTACGTCTGTTTTGGTGTTGCCGCATCAAGCACCGGAAAGCGGCTTAAAACAACCGTCACAACCGCTCGCCAAAAGGGGTGTCACAGCATGCATTCCAAGCCAAAAGCTATGACACACATTTGGACACCCCTCCATAAACACTAACGGTGCTACTGTGCCGTCCTGGCGAGACGCAGCCCGAGGTTGTTGCTCCTGTCGCCTGGGTCATCACGGTCGCGACTGGCACAACGCACATTCTTGGCACTGTAGTACCAGGAACCACCACGACTCACGCGGTAAGAACCGTTCCCCTCATAGATTGGATTGTGCTGTAAGCCACTGCTGTAGCTGCCGAAAACATCCTGGACCAACTCCAACACATTCCCGCTCATGTCATGCAGACCAAGACCATTGGCAGCCTTACTCCCCACGCGGTGGGTCTCAGCCCCAGAGTTGCTTTTGTACCACGCCACAGAGTCCGCACTGGATGATCCAGAATATTTCTCCTTCTTTCCACCACTCCGACACGCATACTCCCACTCTGCCTCACTGGGCAACCGGAACCCCCCCTGCCCCTTCGAGTTCATTTTAAGGATGAACTGCTGCGCATCGTTCCAAGAAATTTCCTCTACAGGATAATCATCCCCCTTCTTGGAATCGGTCGAGTTTAAACCCATCACAGCACGCCACTGACCATGCGTCACTTCATATTTGCCCAACCAAAATCCATCCAGGGTGACCTGGTGTAGTGGCTTTTCGCTTGAACGGCCATCATCGGAACCCATCTGAAAACGGCCCCCAGGCACCCACACAAACGCCATCCCAACAGCGGGCTCTTTGCACACGGCCCCTTCCACAGGGTGTTTAAAACAATCTGGGGCAGGCATCTTCACGTCCCTCTCAGCCGCCTGAGCACTGACTGCCCATGCAACCCCCATCACCACCATACACATCACCTTCACTCCATACACCACGCTTCCCTCCATTCGTTTTTCGTCCTGATCCATTGCCCACCGCATATCGTGCTATTTCCCTTTGATCTTAATGAAGATTTAATTCAGGCACCAAACAGACATCCCCCCCTACCCTGCTTGGTGGAGATCCGCTTGCTATGCTTCGACAAAATGCAGGCCCCACAGCCAGATCGATGCATAGGTGACTTCAACACCCAAAATTGAGCAGAATCTTTTCACATCTCTGTGACTTAGAGTTAAACGGTGATAGAAATATCAGCGCTTTAAGCACCAGCCAACCGTTACTTCACGCACTAATTCTCACGGAAATCACTCGGACCGTCCAGCGAATTCGACCTCTTTTGGACCAAAAGCGAGGCTGCTGTTGCGCAGTAAGCGTCCAGCAAACCGCAGGGCACCCCTTTTCAGACCGGACTTTCTGTTTAAAAAGCGTGTAAAGAATTGATGTCAAGCTGTAATTGACTTGAACACGGTGCGCGTCACTGGACACATTAAGGCGAGGTGCTGAGTAGCCGGAAGGCCTCCTGCTGTAGGGGGGTGATGTTAGCAAGCATCTCAAAAGGTTTACCAGTCGCGGGCTCCCATTGGGCACGAACAGTGTTACGGGTCAAGGTGGCCAATTGCTCCAGCAGGGTGCTGAAGCTCTGCAAGGCATGGTCTTGTCAATCGGCATTGAAATTTGACCCCCCATCAGCGCACAAAATTGACTGGACCGTACCAACCCTGAAACGAGAATTCTTGGAAATTTTCGTGTGCTTTTTCAATAAGGTTTGGGAGTCGTTCGGTCAGGCGGGGGAAACTCGGAAGGCGGGGCAAATGGCTGTCGTTGCTGTATAATCAGCCGTGGTCGGAAATGCTCTCAAAATAGCCGCCCGGTGAACGGTTTGGTCCGGGGTTCGATCCCAGCGAAAAAGATCGTAAAGCACGATTCTGATCCGACCACGCCTTGAGCGGGGTCATGGGGCTTCCCTTGCGGGTCGCCGATGGTCAGGGGATACCCCGTCCGTGGCGGCCCTCCATGAGAGCCGTTCCAAAATGTAGGCGCTGGCCATTCCCTTGGCTTTGCAGCCATTTTTTCAAAACAGCGCAGCGGTGGTTTCAACGTCGATGGACTCGTTCTTCTCCCTCCTTTGGGTCCTGATGGCCCAAATTTTCAGCCCTCGGCATAACGCCCAGATCCGGTTGCTCAAAGCTCAGATCCGCATCCTCCAGGCTCGGGTGCCGACCCAGAGGATCGCGCCGTCGCCAGAGGAGAAGTCGGAACTCCTCCGCCTTGGCGCGGCCTGCGACCACAACGTCGCCAACCTCATGAAGGTGGTCAAACCGGCAACCTACCGCCGATGGCTCAACCAATCCAACAAGGGCCAGCCCTTCAAGCCCCTTGGCCGCCCCCGCCTGACCCAGGAGTTGAGGGACACCGCCATCCGCATGGCCAAGGAGAACATCTTGTGGGGCTATCGACGCATCGCCGGTGAACTCAAGAAACTGGGCCTTTATGCCGGGGCCACCACGGTCAAACGCATTCTCTCCGAGGCCGGCATTCACCCTACCCCAGAGAAGGAAAAGAAAAAGCCTCCCCTGGATTGGATGACCTTCATAGCGGCACACATAGAAAGTATTGTGGCGACGGACTTTTTCTGCAAGGTGCGACCTTAAGTCGTTGTATAAACAGTTGAACAGGAAAGGACAATTGATTCAACCCGATATTCTGCTATCGGTAACCTACCTGGACATGCATGGTGAGCAATCACATGTGTGAAGCTCCAGGGACAACGGTACTGTCACCTGCCACCAAGCCGTGAGGTATGATGTGGCAACACTAAAACGGACAGTGTTTTACGCGGACTTGAACCACTCTATTTCGTACTGAGAAGGACTCATATAGCCGATGGATGAGTGCTTGCGCTTTCGGTTATAAAAGACCTCTATATATTCAAAGATGATCTGTTTAGCCTCATCGCGTGTCTTAAAGTCACAGGATGAAACCAGTTCAACTTTGAGAGTGTGGAAAAAGCTTTCTGCTGGTGGTCGAGTAGACCGAGGGAATTTCACCCTCAGCCTCTCACAGAACCGTACGTGAACCTCTCAGCTCATACGGCTCTTGTCATCCAGCCCTGATATTTCCAATGCGCAAACAAAGATGGCTCTCTCTGGGCAACCCCTTTGAGCCACTTGTGCGCTCGGGTCTTGTGCCCACGGAGTTTCTTGAACTTACGCATTGCCCAGAAGGCAAGAGCGGTGTTTATCCGGTCCAATACAGAGTGCATCTCCGATCGACAGAATCGGCCATAATAGTTTATCCAACCTGTGATCACTGGATTTAAACGTCTTGCCAGTTCCTCAATAGAGTGCTGGCTCCTCGCTTGGAGCTTCCACTCCCGCCGAATGGTCTGCCGTAGAGATTTCGAAGCTTTCCGACTGATTGCCGGACTAAAGCTTACAAAAAGCTCTCCACGGTGGTTGCGTGATGACCTTGGACGAAAGGTATAGCCCAGAAAATCAAAGCTCTGACACGTCCACTCCCCTGACCTACGAGAATCTTTACAATAGACAACTCGCGTCTTTTTGTCGTTGAGAGACAATTTGCAGAGCTTCAAGCGCTGTTCAATCCTCTTCTTGATCCACTGCAACTGCTTCAAGGAACGGCAATGCACGACAATATCATCGGCATAACGCTCAAAATGAATGTGAGGATAATTCTCCTTCATCCACTGATCGAAACCAAGATGCAGAAAAATGTTTGCAAGCAGAGGGCTGATTACACCGCCCTGGGGGGTTCCCATCTCCCGATGAAGGATGGTCTCATCCTGTAGTTGAACATCTGCTTTTAACCACCTCTCGATGTAGAGCAGAACCCACTTACAATCTGTAAACCGCTTCACCGCACGCATTACCAATGCATGATCCAGTTTATCGAAAAACTTGCTGATATCCAGATCAAGCACCCAGTCATCCCGCCAACAGCGCTGGCGGGCCTGTCTAACGGCATCCAAAGCTGAGCGATTGGGACGATATCCATAGGAGTCTTCATGGAATTTTGGCTCCACCAATGGCTCCAGATATCGTTTCACAACCGCTTGCGCGATACGATCACCAATCGTCGGAATACCCAGCCTGATGGGGCTACACTTTAACGGACACAAAAAATGAGGGAAAATGAGACCTCATTCAGAAAGGTGTCCAATGAGCAGAAGAAGTCCTAAAAATTTTGCCCCAGAGTTCAAAGAGCAGGTGCTCAAAATGGTAGAGAGCTCTGACAAGCCCATACCAGTGATTGCTGAGGAGTTTGGCATATCAGCTAAGAATATCTACAACTGGAGAAAGCGATCTCATGAGAAGCTAACATCCAGAGATAAAGATGAAATATTAGAAGTGAAAGAAGAAAATAAGCGCCTTAAAAAGAAGCTGGCTCAGCTTGAGGAGGAGCAGGCGATATTAAAAAAGGCGTGTGCGTACTTCGCGAGATCCCTTCCGTGAGGTACGCCTTTATTCAAGCTCATAGCAAAAGCTACTCTGTCGAGTCTTTATGCCGTGTTCTGGATGTTTCTCGTAGTGGATTTTATGGCTGGCTTAATCGAACCAGTACGAGTAAGGCTGAAGAGAATCAACTGCTTGAAGAGTGGATAGCAGAGATTTTCAAGGTGAGTCGATCAACCTATGGAACACGGCGTATACGCAAAGCGTTAAATGAGCATGGTGTACGAGTGAGTCGCCGACGCGTCTCCAGAATCAAGAGGAAGCTTGGCTTGGTTTGTAAAGCTCAGAAGCGTTATAAGGTTGTAACGACAGATTCAAATCACGCACTGCCTATAGCGCCTAACCTTCTTGATCGTCAATTCGATACGGAACGCCCTGATAACGCCTATGTTGGTGACATCACATATATTCCGACCAAGGAAGGTTGGCTTTATCTGGCTGTTTGGATTGACCTTTATTCCAGAGCTGTTGTCGGTTGGTCTATGGCAGACCCTATGAAAGCAGAACTGGTAACAGACGCTTTACGCATGGCCTTTTTCAAGCGCCGCCCAGAGGCCGGGCTGATTGTTCATAGTGATCGTGGTAGCCAATATGCATCTGAACTCTTGAGAAAATATCTGGATGAAAGAGGCTATACACAGAGTATGAGTCGCCGTGGTAACTGTTGGGACAACGCACCAGCAGAAAGCTTTTTCCACACTCTCAAAGTTGAACTGGTTTCATCCTGTGACTTTAAGACACGCGATGAGGCTAAACAGATCATCTTTGAATATATAGAGGTCTTTTATAACCGAAAGCGCAAGCACTCATCCATCGGCTATATGAGTCCTTCTCAGTACGAAATAGAGTGGTTCAAGTCCGCGTAAAACACTGTCCGTTTTAGTGTTGCCACATCAGCTGCCACAGATCGCAGGACAGAGAGCAAGCTCTCGCCACCATTCCCTGACCACTCCACCGTCATACCATTTGGGAACTGAATCCGGCAGACCCCTGCTGAAGACTTTGAACTCAATTCCAATCGCTGAAAACGTCGCTTGCCTGATCCTGACTCTTCCAGAAAACCCATTTGCGTCAGCTTGCGCTTCCAAAAATACAACGATGGAAGGCTCAGCTTATGGACTTCAGCGTACTCCTTAATGGTGCCGACCTCAGAACGACAACTGCGTAAATGATCCAGCCAGTACCGCTGCTTCTCACTCAGCACAGACGCCTCAATTGATTTGTCTTCCATGTTCGCCTCCTAAAATTTTGAATTTCAGAAAGCGTGACATACCTTCAGATCAAACTGAACCCTGGGGATAAATGGGCGCTTACATTCCATGGGGCGATTGACCCTCAATATGTTGCTCTCCTTTGCCCAGTATGAACGAGAAGTCACCGCCGAGCGGATTCGGGATAAATACGCTGCATCCCGCAAACGAGGCATCTGGATGGGTGGTCACCCCCCGTTGGGCTATGACGCACAGGATCGTAAGCTGGTCATCAACGCTGAAGAAGCACAGCAGGTCCGCCTTGTTTTTAAACGATTCATCCAGATGGGATCTGCCACGCTGCTGATTAAGGAGTTGACCGAGCAGGGCATCACCTCAAAAACACGCCAACTCGCTGATGGTCGGGTCAAAGGGGGGAAACCCATCGATAAGGGCACCCTCTATAAAATCCTCAATAACTGTGTCTATCTGGGAGAAGTGGCCTTCCGAGGGGAGGTCTACCCTGGTGAACATGCCCCCATTATTGAACAAGATCTGTGGGACAAGGTGCAGAGCATCCTGAAGAGTAACAAGCGCAGTCGCAGCAACAGCAGCCGCAACCAGAGCCCGGCACCACTCAAGGGCATCATTCGTTGTGGTCATTGCAACCGCGCCATGCGGCCTACCCACACCCGCAAGAACGGCATCCAGTACCGCTACTACCTCTGTATGACCGCTTCCAAAAATAGCCATGCCGATTGCCCTCTGGCTTCTGTTTCCGCCCCCCAGGTTGATGAGGGGGTATTCAAGAGGGTTCGCCAGATCATTCAAACACCGGAGATCATCACCCGAGTCTGGCGGCAGGCTGTACATACTGATTCTGACATTCGAGAACAGGATGTCACCATGGCGTTGAAAAAGATCAACCCCATCTGGGATGAGCTTTTCCCCATCGAACAGAACCGCCTGCTCAGCCTGTTGGTGGAAAATGTCATTCTCACTACCACATCCATGGAGGTGAGGGTCCGAGTCGACGGGATAACCAGTTTGGTAGCGGAACTATCCCCAGCAGCCAAGGCAGAGGAGGTCATTCAATGAAGGGCAAACTGAGCCAAGACCGCAAAACCATCATTTTCAAAATCCCCATGCGTTTTCATCGTCAGGGCGGCAAACGCATGGTAATCCTGCCAGAACATGAGCAAGCCCGCCAGGAGATGACCAATCCTTCCGAGGATCCCATGCTCAACGCCCTGAAAAAGGCCCAGAAATGGCAGAAGATGCTGGATAAGAGCGAAACCATGACCATTGCCCAACTTGCTGAACGTGAGGGCGTAGAACGCTCTATGATGGCTCGGGTCCTACGGCTCACCATCCTGGCCCCAGATATAATTGAGGCGATTCTTGATGGTCGTGTACCAGAGACATTCAGCTTGGAGAGTCTGCGGGAAAGCATTCCACTACTCTGGTCGGAACAACGGGAAAAGTGGGGGTTTACACTGCTATACAGTTGACTTATCAATGAAATTGAATTTTATCTTCATCCCAGTCTACGCTTGCATAGAGCTCGTTCAGCATACTGGCTAGCCCATCAAAATAACCCCAGCCAATACCATGCGCATCATTCACAACTTGTTCCAGCCTTGGGATATATTCATCGTGAACATTAGGATCTGCCTGTTTTATCAGTTCTGACGCCTTTTCAAACATGGTCTCAACTGATGTGTAAAAACCTTCATTAATATCACCGAAATCCACTGTGTAGCTGTTTGCCCGCTCGACGAAAAACACCATCAACTCCAGATGCCCCAACAGATCATCAGGGCGGGATTTTTTGTAGTTGCTGATCGCCTTCTTAGCAACTGCAATCTGAATTGGTCGGTTGGAGTAAATATCAGGATATACAGCATCATCTATGATCTGCTTGTATGGCTCCAGCCTACCCGCTGTCTGATCAATCCTAGACTCAAGAAAGTGTTTATTGTCCTTATTTAATGAATAAAGCTCGCCAACTAATTTAATCAGGTCCTCATGGTTTTGCCCCTGCAGAGCAGCCTTGATATCTCTCCAGGTGAATTTCGATTTCTTTGCACCCACAGCACGCCCTCACTTCTCAAGTATTGGGAATCATATACCCAGTATGCTTTCCCCCATGTCCTTTTGCAACGATAGGCCCGAGGCTGGCCAAACAGTGAGGTCGGACACTCCCCCGACCTCACAGCTCTTTTTCTGAAAGCTTCAGAACTCTCTGTTTTTGGATGATTTTTCAGAGGTCGGCTTTTATTCCTACCTACTTTTGGCTACACGAAGGAAACCGCAAACCGCCAAAAATGAGCATTTTTTGTAAGACGCAGTTTCAGATAGAGAAATTGAGAGAGGTCGGGGTGTGAGGTCGGGGTGGCCGCCGACCTCACGTTTTTGAGAGAAGCGGCCATTTGAGAGAGATTCGGCAGAAATTGAGAGGGGCCGACCTTAAGGTAGAGAGGGCACCATTCAGCAAGGCGCACTCCTAACCCTTGGAATCATTGCCAAATTCCTGGCACAAAAAAACCGGCTTAAGAGCCGGTTTTTCGTCAGAGAGTCTTCCCTGAAAGTATCTTGGTGGAGCCAGGCGGGATCGAACCGCCGACCTCTTGAATGCCATTCAAGCGCTCTCCCAGCTGAGCTATGGCCCCATATCGTCCGAGAGCCCGAATATTAGACAGTTTCTAACATGCGGTCAACCGTTTTTTTTGACTCTCGCTAAAATTTTCTACAAATACACATAATCTCTTTGTTTTTTATAAGATTAAACGATCTTCAAACACATTAATCAAACCCCCTTCCCACCCTTTTACCCACCAATCCACCCCTCTCCCGCCCCCTACCCCAAACATCCGCTCAACCCTTGCACTCTACCCTGGATTTTTCTTACAAACATGCTAGCTTATTGCTTGAACTTTGTTACCCTTGCAAAGACCCATTACCGTTTAACTGCATGGCACCAACGCCCATGGAGAATCGAGATTGATTCAGCCCTCATTTGAAGCGTTTCAAACGCTCATGACCCAAGGCAACCTGATCCCCGTCTACCGGGAAATCATGGCCGACCTCGACACCCCCGTCACCGCCTACATGAAAATCGCCGCGCAAAGCCAATACAGCTTTTTGCTGGAATCCGTACAGGGCGGCGAAAAGTGGGGACGCTTTAGCCTTATCGGCACGCAACCCAAAGCTCTGTTCGAAGTCAATGGCAACACAATCTCCTATCACGACCTGCACAACGGTACCGTGACCACCACCCAGAGCGACAACCCTACCTTCGCCCTGCGAGAGATCATGGCAACCTACCAACCCGTACCCACCGACAACCTGCCCAGCTTTGGCGGCGCTGTGGGTTATCTGGGCTACGATACCGTGCGCTACTACGAACACCTGCCCGATGACAACCCCGACACCCTAGGCACCCCAGACGCCCTCTTTATGCTCAGCGACCAGCTGTTGGTGTTTGACAACCTCTATAACAAACTCAAAGTGGTCGTCAACGTCCACCTAACCGACGAGAGCGACCCCCGCGCCTGCTACGATAAAGCCTGCGAACAGATTAATCGGCTCATCGCTCTGCTGCGGGCACCCATGCCGCCCCTGCCGGATACCCGCACCAACACCCCCTTGACCGAGGCCGATTTTACCTCCGAAATGAGCCGAGAAGCCTTTGAAGAGGCCGTGCGCAAAGGTAAAGAGTATATCTTCGCCGGTGATATTATGCAGGTGGTGCTCTCCCAACGGCTCTCCGTACCCTTTAACCACGATCCGCTGGCTCTCTACCGGGCATTGCGCATGAGCAACCCCTCGCCCTATCTGTTTTTACTCAATATGGGACAATTTTCCCTGGTCGGCTCCAGCCCCGAAATTCTGGTGCGTCAAGAAAAAGGCATTGCCACCGTGCGACCCATTGCCGGCACCCGCCCGCGCGGTAAAGACGAAGCCGAAGATCTGGCGCTAGAAACCGAATTGCTGGCCGACCCCAAAGAACGCGCCGAACATATTATGCTGGTAGACCTGGGCCGTAACGACATTGGCCGCATCGCCGAAATCGGCTCCGTCAAGGTCACAGAACAGTTTATTATCGAACGCTACTCCCACGTTATGCACATTGTCTCTAACGTTGAAGGGGTTTTGCGTAAGGATCTGGACGCCTACGATGTGGTGGCCGCCACCTTCCCCGCGGGCACCCTTAGCGGTGCCCCCAAAATTCGCGCAATGGAGATCATTGATGAGCTAGAGGTCTCGCGCCGTGGCCCTTACGGTGGGGCAGTCGGCTATTTTGGCTATAACGGGTATATGGATCTGGCCATTACCATCCGTACCGCGATCCTCAAAGATGGACGCCTCTACATTCAGGCTGGGGCCGGTATTGTCGCCGATTCCGTGCCGAGTAAAGAGTATGAAGAGACCATGAATAAGGGCCGCGCCATGTTTCGCGCGGTGGAACAAGTGCAAAAAGGGTTGGAGTAATACCATGCTGTTAATGATCGACAACTACGACTCCTTCACCTTTAATGTGGTGCAATATTTCGGCGAATTAGGGGCCGAGGTGGTGGTGCACCGCAATGACAAAATTACCGTGTCACAAATCGAGGCCCTCAATCCATCGCGCATCTGCATCTCGCCCGGCCCCTGCACCCCCAGTCAGGCCGGGGTAAGTCTGGAGACCATCCTCTGTTTTGCCGATCGTGTGCCGATTTTGGGCATCTGCCTGGGCCACCAAGCCATGGGACAAGCCTTTGGCGGTAAAGTAATCCGCGCACCCTACGTGATGCACGGTAAAACCTCCCAGGTATTGCATGATAATCGCGGTGTTTTTAAGGGGCTCGCCAACCCGCTGACCACCACCCGCTATCACTCCCTTATCGTCGAACGAGAGAGCCTGCCAGAGTGCCTGGAAATCAGTGCAGAGACCGAGGATGGTTTGATCATGGGGCTACGCCACAAAACCCTGCCCATCGAGGGTGTGCAGTTTCATCCAGAGTCCATTTTAACCCAGCAGGGCCACGATCTGCTGCGCAATTTCTTAGAGATGTAAGGAGTAAGCATGTCCATTCAAGCCGCACTGGCCCGAGTGGTCGATGGCCACGATCTCTCTCAACCAGAGGCCTACGAGGCGATGCTTAGCATCATGTCCGGCCGCTGTACCGATGCCCAGATTGGTGCCTTTATCACCGCCCTACGCATGAAGGGTGAATCCATCGCCGAAATCGCCGGTGCCGCCCAGGCCATGCGCGAAATGGCGCACAAGGTCAAAGCAAGCGGTGCGGTGGTAGATACCTGCGGCACCGGCGGGGATGCCTTGGGCACCTTCAATATCTCCACCACAGTAGCCTTTGTGGTGGCGGCCTGTGGCGTGACGGTGGCCAAGCATGGCAACCGTTCGATTACCTCTAAAAGCGGCTCGGCAGATGTATTAAAGGCCCTTGGCGTCAATATCGAAGCGGACACAGCCGTGGTGGAGACCTGCTTGCAACGCTGCGGAATGGGTTTTCTGTTTGCGGTTAAACATCATGGTGCCATGAAGCACGCCATCGGCCCCCGTAAAGAGTTGGCGATTCGCACCATCTTTAATCTACTCGGCCCCCTAACCAACCCAGCCAGCGCCCCCTATCAACTTATTGGGGTGTTTGATGGACGCTGGACCGAACCGATGGCACAGGTACTGGGCCGTTTGGGCTCGTCACGGGCGATGGTGGTGCATGGCAATGATGGCCTAGATGAGATTACCATCACCACCACAACCCAGGTTTCTGAATTAAAAAGCGATGGGCAGGTTACCAACTACACCCTAGACCCTCAAGATTTTGGCCTGCCCTTAGCCAATATCAGCGAGCTCAAGGGGGGAGAAGCCTCGGAAAATGCCGCCATTACCCGCGCCATTTTGAGTGGTACAGAGCAAGGGGCCAAGCGCCATGTGGTGGTGCTTAATGCGGCTGCTGCCCTCTATATCAGTGGCATGGCCCAAAGCATGACTACGGGCAAAGAGATGGCGGAACAAGCCCTTGATTCTGGACGAGCCCTCAAACGGTTGCAGATGTTGGTAGAAACTTCCAACGTCATACCCGAACCCACCTGACAAATCTTGTTCAGCAAGGCTGCCGCACACGGGTATGGAGCCCCCCCTTGTCAGGCCGACTACGCGCGGGTTTTATACATGCTCTGGCCTGAGCCAATGGGTGTGCCCGCGGTTGGCGGACCGCAAGGTTTTATTCCCGCCCCTTACACCGCCCATAGAGGCATGTTTTAAAAGGGTGTATGTTTGTCTGCTTGCACCCGCCATGCAAAAATGGCTTGCGAGATTGGCACCCCCTCCCCTTTAATGCACCCATACAGCTCATTGAATTTTGGCATAAATACTGATTTTGCAACATTTTCAAGAAAAGGGACTCTAATTCAGCGGAGATGACGCAGGGCTGTTGCCTTGGGTAATCGCTCGACCGAACCCCGCCCGATGAAGCGCGGCGACCAACCGAGTACCGAGGTTTACATGGATATTCTACTCATCAATCCCGATCACAAAAACCGCAAGAATAATACCCCTTGGGGGGTGCTTGCGCTGGGGAGCTACCTGCGCAAGGTAGAGGGGGTGGATGTTCATCTGTTTGATGCCAGTATTGAAGGTGCCGATGCCGCCTATCAAACTTTACCCGATCTTATGGCCCAGGCCAGGGTGATTGGCATTGGTGCATTTTCGTCGGACGCCCCCTTTATTAAAAGAGTGGCGGATATGGCCAAACAGCTTTTCCCGGATAAACCGCTTATCTTGGGTGGCCCCCATGCCAATCTCTATCCAGAACAGAGCGCCTGTTATAAAAATATTGACTATGTTGCCTATGGCGATGGCGAAGCCACCACAGCCGCATTGCTCAAAGCGGCGGCTGCGGGGAGCATTGACCCGGCCAAGATACCCGGCCTCTGCTACCAACAAGCGGATGGCACTGTGGTACGCACGCCGCCCCAGCCCATAGAGCCCTTTTTTGATATTGATTATGATCTATTGGACCCTCGGGTTCGCCACTATTTTGGCAAGTACATCCAGGTATTAGCAGGCCGTGGCTGTCCCTTTCGATGCACCTTTTGCTATGTGTCGCCCAGCGCTAAAAGTTGGCAAGGACGTTCCATTGAATCCCTTTTTGAGCAGTTAGATGCCCTCATTGCCCAGTATGATAGCAAGGTAGTCTATTTTCGCGATGAGCTTTTTTTTCATGATAAACAGAGAATTCGCGATTTTATTCGACTCTACCGCGAGCGCAATTATCACTTTAAATGGCGGGCGAGTTGCCGGGCATCGGATTTTGGCGACAATTTTATCACCCAGGAGATGGTGCAAGATTTGGCCGAGGTTGGCTGTAGCTGCTTGAAAATGGGCTTTGAATCGGGATCGGACACCATTTTAAAAGCCATCAAAAAAGGCATTAAGGTCAAAAACATTCAAACCGCTGTGACCATGCTGGCCAAGCAGCCAGAGATACAGATAAACTGCTCCTTTATTATGGGTTTTCCACAAGAAACCCCAGCAGACTATCGCGCGACCATGCAGTTGATTAACTGGATTCGCAAACAGGCTACAAATTTTTACATGGTTGGCCCCCAATACTACCGAGTTTATCCTGGTGGGGCGCTCTATGAAGAGGTAATTAGCCAATTTGATTACCAAATTCCTCCAACGCTGGATGCTTGGAGCGAACGTTATCTTGATCCGGGCAATAAGGATGCCTTTACAGATCAGTCGGTCGATTATCCCTGGGTACCGGTGGAGATGCGACCCTTGGCTCAACAGGCCTCTTTTTTGGTGGCGCTCGCCTGCATGGAGCAGCAAATTGGCTACATGTCACGCTATAAAAAGAGGTTGCTGGCACCCTTTGTGGCGTTGGCCCGGCTGCGGCTTAATATGGGTTGGTATGGATACCTGGTTGATCTAAAAATGGCACGTGGTGTGGTCGATTTTTCCATTTGGGCGTGGGCAGACCGCTCCCCTCTTCTGAATGGATTAAAAAAACGGGCTTGGTTTAATGCGCTGCGCCAAACCCCACTCTACCGAAAATTTAGCGCCCTGTTTACTTAGTATATGGGAGCTAGGTTTGAGCAGACCCGCGCTGCTTTATGAATAATCCTCCCGGTAGCCCGGGATGCGAAGAAGAGCTTGTGGATTAGAATGAACCTAAGCCCGCTCAAGCTCGGCGAAGGGGTCGACCTCAGCACAATTAAGCCATAGGGGCACTGGAGCATAGGGTAAGAATAGCTGCACACCCAACTTATTGGTGATGTTGAGAAAAAAACCATGGTGAACCAAGTAGATTTTATGCTATGGCAAAGGGTATAAATGGGCCGATGGCTGTGATGCCACCAAAATTTGACAGCCCGCCAGAGCACACCAGCTCTTTTACACCAATGGAAGCAAACGTAGAGTATGCCGTTGTAATCTTGTGATCTAAACACTAAAAAATGCACGATGGAGTGATCAATGAATCTGACTGAAATGAAGAAAACTGTCGCCGATGCAACGGGCCTAAGCCAGGCCGACGCAGACAAAGCCATCAAAGCCAGCTTTGCGGCCATTCAAGATGCCCTAGCAGGTGGTGCCACGGTACAGTTGCCAGGTTTTGGCACATTTTCTGTGGGTGAGCGTGCCGCACGTACCGGTCGCAACCCGCAAACCGGTGCAGAGATCCAAATTGCCGCCTCTAAATCCGTTAAATTTAAAGCGGGCAAAAACCTAAAAGACGCTTTAAACGATTGATTATATACTGTTAAAAGCGTCAGGACCACAACCCGGACGCTTTTTTTCCCTGCACGGGTGCAGCAGCTCTATCAACCCTAAAAGAGATCCGACGTCTTACCCGCCCGACACTCCCCCCTTATCGACGATTGTTTGGGCTATGGCACGTAGGCAATTCAGCGCATCTACCGTGACGATGGTTCCCTTGAGAGTCAACATCTCCAATAATTTAGGAATTGCTGTGATCTCATTAGATTTGGTTTCTACAACTATCTGGGCTAATACAAGCCCCTGCTCATGACCCCACGCACTGACCATGTGCAAAGGCGATTAATTACTTTATTTATTATATAACCGTCGCAAGGTTTTACCATCAACAGCTATCACACCATGGCAGGCTTCAGAAAATTGTGCCATAAATGTTAGAAAACAAGAGTGAAATTGTTCCGGATCAAGCAGGCGAAAAATACGGCTGAATGTATCATGACTTGGAATACCATTTTTAATTGCAGAAAAAAGCGTAAGAACAACTCTTTGGCCATCCCAAACTCAACCATATCTACGGCTGTTTGTCCTACACACAAAGTTACGCAAAGCGCAATAACTAGGATTTCTAGCAAGTTATGACGGCTTGCATTGCCTGTTCTCGGATCTTCTAAATCTTTGAAAAACGAGGCGAACTCTTCCATGAGCTTTCTCCTCAGATGAGAAGATCCCCATCATCAGAGTGCGCCCTGCCCAGCCTTTTAAGCAAGTGACGAGATCACGACTTCAGAAATTCAAATGCGATTTCCCTGTGGGAACCCTTGGGCTCTATTGACAATTTGCAAAAACTTTGGTTAAATTCGGTATTATCGGTGTTTCTTTCTGTTTTTCCTATTTACAACCGGTTGGGGAGTTCTGTATGTCGCAAAAATGCTCAGGTAAATTTTTGTTTGCAGCCGCCCTTCTTGGGATGACGGTGAGTGTCAGCGCCCATGCCAAAAGCACGCTGTCGTCAACCACCACGACCAAGATCATCAATGGCAACTCCATGAATGTGTACACGATCACCAGTGATGGCATTCCCTATTACGGGTCGGGTTACAGTGCCGGCTTCCCCTCCGATGGCACCTATCTGCACACACCGGCAGGCGTATCCTATACTTGGTACGTTCCGTCGCAACCCGTCCTGGCAGGAACGGTCGCTTCTCCCACCTACACCGCTTTGGGGTTGTCAGACAGTCTTGGTTTTGCCCTCGACGGGATCCCCTTCGATCCCCTGACCAGCAACTGCGAGGGCTCCAAGTCCGCCTCCAACACCTGTTCGTTCCGGTTGGAAGGTCGCCTCCAGACCGATCCCAGCAATCCCAGCAGCCCCTACGCCATGAAGCGCTTGGGCTTTGATACGCACAACGGTCATTCCCAATCCAATGGTGCCTATCATTATCACTCGATCACGTGTGGTATTTCGGTGGGTGGAAACGCCTTGATCACCTGCGACCCCATGAAGAAAAACAACCCTTGGACAGGTCTGAGCAGTACGGCTACAGTAGTAGGGTACGCTCGGGATGGGTATCCCGTTGTCGTGCAGAGCGGGGTTTATGCAAACTATTCGGTGATTTCCTCCAGCGATGCCAGCGCCAGTCGACCCGCCTCCAGTCCTTCCGATAGCACCAATGCCTACGGCAACTGGTCTCAGGATATGAGTACTCTGGGTAATGGCAGCACCTTTACCCAGTCGGATCTGCCAGCCAACAAGGTTCTGGCAGACTTCAAGTATACCGGTCCGAGTACGCTGGGAACCTCCTCTTCGAATCTGGGGTTGTGCAATGAGGCACCCAACACTGATGCGTCTATCAAAACGTTGAATAACCAGACGGCAAGCTATGTCTACTACCTCACTCCCAACTTCCCCATGATACCCAGATGCCTGGTCGGCGTCACCGATGGACCGACGGGCACCACTCAGGGGTTTTATCATTTTGGTAGCCTTGACTGATGCTGGGTTAGCAAACGCTTAAGAGGACGGGGGAGCCGTTGTTGACATGGTCTACGACCATCCTCCATGGAGAAGCGGGGCAGACGGTCTCTGGTCGGTCGAAAGTCGTGTTGTTCGTACCGCACCAAGGGGGTGTCTGCCCCGGTTTTCGGTGCCTTGGCTTCCTTGGCAGAGGGCGTAGACGCGCTTCGGTTCGGCTTTCGTAAGGTTCACATTGAGGTGTTAGAAAGGGGCATGCGTGTTGGCATATTGAAGCTTGCCTGTACCGTGCTGGTGTTTGTCACAGCCGGATGTGTTACGCATCTACATCGGGACGGCACGGTAGCCGCAGCCAAAGCCAATACTGTTTCCCCAGCGGTAGGGACGTTTCCAAGGTAGAAGTCATCCGCCATATCCAGATCAAATATGGCTACCCTCACTGTAAGTCTGGCGTAATAACGGCCCCAGCCCCTTGTCGTCCGAGTTCTAAATGACTGGCCACGGCAGCAATGTTGGTACATGTCATCGTCAGCAAGTATGCCGATGGCCTGCCTCTCTATCGACCAAGCTCAATCCTGACCCAAGCAGGTATCGATCTCCCACGTAACACTCTGGTTCAGTGGATGATTCTAGCAAGAGGTGAGATTCAGCGGCTCATCAACTTGATGTGGGACCATCTTTTAGCCTACCTTCCTTTGGCTCGTGAAGTGCAACTGGATGAGAAATGGCGCTTTGTGTGTTAAAAAGCAAGTACACTGTGAGCATAACGAAGAGGATCAGGGGGAGAATGGGGACCACCCGGCGATAGACCCGGAACACCGTCTGCTGCTGAGTTTTCGTTCTGGGAAGCGCACGACACAGAGATGCCAGGAGGTCGTGGATGAGGTCAAACAGAGAACAAAAGGACGCACGGACATTCTGATCACCTCTGAATTCTCATCCCCCTTATGAAACGGCCAACGCAGGGCACCACCGGATTTTTGGGGAAATTTTCCCCGCTCAGGCATAAAGGTAGAATCCATGTTCAAGTATCACCCGCTGCTGGTTTGTGCCCTGCTGAGCCTGTTATTTATGGGGGAACGAGCAGCCCATGCCGCTGACGCCGAGCCCATGCTTACCCAGGCTCGGCAGGCACTCGCAGATGGCCACGCACAGCAGGCACGCATCCTGTTAGAGCCACTGATGGTGCAACAAGCGGGGAATCCTGATTATGACTATCTGTTGGGGCTGGTCTATCAAAAATTGGGCTTAAACAGCGAGGCACAGTTTGCGCTGGAGCGGGTGATCATGGTGGATGCCAATCACCACGGGGCACGCTTGGCTCTGGCGGAGATCTATCAACAGATCGGTGAGTCGGCGTTAGCTCGGGCACAAATTCAGCCCATCCCCCTGGAGCAACTCTCCATTAAAGATCAGCAGCGGGCGGTAAGCTTGATGCAACAGCCTAAACCCTCTCAGAAAATATTTGAGCTAAGCGGATACCTCTCGGCCACGGTTGGTTTGGACAGCAACGTCTCCACAGGGCCAGATGCGACCGACCTCTATTTACCGGCGCTTGGAACCTCTTACACGCTAGGGAATGCTGCTGATTTCCATGATTGGAGCCAGATTTATTCGGCTGGTCTGCAAGGAAGTTGGAAATTAAACGAACAGACTTGGCTGATGGCTCGGGGACAGGTGGCCAAGCAGAATAATCAGCGCCGTGATGATCTAGATAGCGCCTATACCAATGCTCAACTGGGCATCCTCTATAAACAGGGGGATAACCGGTATGCTGGTATGTTGCTCAACCAATTTTATTGGGTGGCCGAAGATCTGTACCGCTATTATTGGGGTGGCCAGCTCAATTGGGAACGAACCCTCGGTAGCAGCGATAAGCTAAACAGCTATGTGCAGTATCTAAACTATACCCTGCCCAATAATGTGGATGAAGAGACCGCCCAAGCCCTAGTGGGTTTGACCTACAGTCACCGTTTCGGTAAAGGCGAGCGGGTTTCCAGTCTGTATGGCGATTTTAATATTGGCAAGGCGTGGTCTTTTGAGGATCAATATGACGATCAAAGTCACCGTATTTTAGGGGCTAGCCTGGGTGGAGAAGTGCCCATAGGTAAGGCCAGCCAACTCTCTGGGCTGTTCAGCATCGAACGCAGTGATTATGATGCGGTGGAGACCATCTATTATCAACGCCGGGAAGATCAATTAGCGACCTTGCAAGTGTGGTTTGAACACCCCCTTGGTCACGGTTTTTCCCTACTACCACTCTTTAGCTACAGCAGCAATCGCTCTAACCTACCGCTTTATACCTATGCACGTTATCAGGGCAACTTTTCGATCCAATGGAGTTTTTAATGAAACCGCAAGTTAAGACTTTTGGATTGAATGTTATGGTGCTGTTGGCTCTGCTGTTGGTGTGGCAACCACCGCTATGGGCAGAACCCCAATCAGCGGCGACAGCCTTGTTGGTTACGGGAGAGGTGCAGGTAAGTCAAACCGATCAGCCCATGCAGCCTTTGAAAAAAGGGGACACCATCTATAGCGGGCAGACCTTGGTCACGGCTAAAGATGGTTATGTGCAACTGCGTTTTCGCGATGGCATGTTACTGTCACTCTATCGCAACAGCCGCTTTGCCATAGATGACTATCACTTTAGCGGACAAGAAAACCCCACTGATCGGGCGAACTTTAGCTTGCTGGGAGGGGCTATCCATACGTTAACAGGTAGCATTGGGAAAAAGGTCAAAAAAAACTATCGCGTCAATACAGCTATGGCCATGCTGGGGGTCCGGGGTACCGACTATATGGCCAGCGTTGGTACCGAGTTGCATGTGTCCGTGCGTGAGGGTGCGGTGGATGTAAGCAATGCGGCGGGTACGCTGCTGGTTCATGCTGGCAGCAACGCCCTCGTGAAAAATTTCAGTACCATGCCCCGCATGACCCCGATGAAACTGAACCTAAACCAGGGACACAACACCATGCAGCGCAGAGGGGATTCTAACCAACAAGGCGCACAAGATGATCATGGCGAGCCAGAGCACGCAGGCCAACCCGGGAGCGCCGGGGCAAACGACAGCACTGCCGGGGCCAATAGCGGTGGCCCGGGCAACGATGGTCCCGGCGGTAGCGGTCCTGGCGCCGAGCCCCCCCCTAAGCTATCGGGGATGATGGGGGCAGGCTCACTTGGCGGTATGAACCTTGGTGGTATGGCCGCTGGCGGTATGGGCGGCGCAGGCGCACCACCACCTCCCCAAGGCATGGGTTTAGACCCCCTGCATAAGATACTACCACCGCCACCGCCACCGCCACCGCCACCCCCTTAACATGCCTATGACCGCGCATTAACTGGCATGATGGTTATTTGACCCAAGCTTGGAGTCCACCATGAAACGTATCAGGGCCATCTTTTTGCAGCCCAAATTTTGGATCTCCTTTCTGTTATTAATGGTATTGATTATTATACAGATTGTTGATCCACCGCTCCGTCAGCGGCTGCGGTTGATGAGCTTTGATCAATTGCAGCAGCTCTCTCCCCGCGTATACCCAGAGCATCTTCCGCTGCGGGTGATCGCCATTGATGATGCCAGTTTGCAAAGCATCGGGCAGTGGCCCTGGCCCCGCACCCGCATTGCGGAGATTGTCGCTCAACTCAATGCCATGGGTGCCCAGGCGATTGCCTTTGACATGCTGTTTGCTGAACCCGACCGTACCTCACCAAAACAGATGATGCAAAACTGGCCTGGACAATCTGCGCTGCAAACGGCCCTTGCAAAGCTACCAGATCATGATGAGATCTTTGCCCAACAGATCGCCCAGAGCTCCGTTGTTACAGGCTTTGTCACCGCTAGCCCAGCTACGCTAGCCAAAGACGTCAGCGGTCAACCTCAGCCCAAAGGGGGGTTGTTTGTCTTTGGTGGCGATATACGCACCATGCTGCCCGACTACCAGGCTGCTACGGTCAATTTACCCCTGCTGGAACAGGCCGCTGAGGGTAATGCGGTTTTGGAATTGCCGGCGGATACCGATGGTATTTTGCGCCATCTACCCCTCTTTTATCGTATAGGAAGCGCCACCTTCCCCACTTTGGGGTTGGAGTCGATTCGCCTATTTTTAGGGCTTAATCAGCTTGCCGTTACCGCCAGTGCGCAGGATGACGCGCTGGGGCCCGCAGGCTTGCGCCGTTTAAAACTGGCCTCAATTGAGCGTCCCATCACAGCGGCGGGTGAGGTGTTTTTGCACTATCGCCCCTTAAATCCATCGCGCTACATCTCTGCCGCTGAGTTGCTCAAGGGAAAGGTCGAACCCGCGCTGATTGCCAACCATTTGGTCTTCATTGCGGCAACCTCCAAAGGGTTAGGAGATACCATTTTCACCCCACTCAAGGAGCTGGTGCCTGGGGTTGAAGTGCATGTGCAGTTGACCGAACAGTTGATCGAAGGCAACTATCTACAACAGCCCCCCTTGCTCGATGATAAAATCGTGACTGGATTTATTCTATTTTGGCTGCTGCTCTATACCCTATTGGCTCGCTTCCGGCCAGTGTGGGCCATTCTTTTTGTGGTGGCCGCCATGGTGGGTTTTGCAAGCTACTGCTGGCACCTGTTTAGCCAGCAACAGATCTTTATTGATCCTCTTTATCCCATTTTATGCATGCTGTTACTGTTTGTCTCCACATTGATCCCGCAATACCTCCAGCTTGCCAAGGATGAACGTTGGGTTAAAGATGCTTTTGTGCGTTATGTCTCGCCCAACCGGGTTAAATATTTGGTCGAGAATAAAGATAGCTTAAAACTGGGTGGCGAAGAGCGCGAGTGCTCCTTTGTTATGACCGATCTAGAAGGCTTTACCAGCCTGATGGAGCAGTATAAGCCCCCCACATTGGTCGCGATGCTGAACGGCTACCTGGATGGCATGGTCTCTATTGCCTTTCAACACGAAGGCACCCTAGACCGTATTGTGGGGGATGCCGTGGCGGTCCTGTTTTCTACCCCGCTACCCCAAGCCGATCATGCGGCACGGGCCATTGCCTGCGCCCGAGATATGGACATCTTTGCTCAACAGTTCCGCCAGCAACAGCAAGCCCAGGGCATTCCCCTGGGCTGCACCCGTATTGGTGTTCATACGGGGCGGGTCATTGTGGGGAATTTTGGAGGATCCAAACTGCTTGACTACCGCGCTTTGGGGGATCCCATCAATACCGCTGCACGCTTGGAGAGTGTTAATAAACATCTGGGTACACGGGTCTGCATCAGCGTGGCGTCGGTCATGCAAGATGCGACCTTTATAGGCCGCCCGGTAGGAGCACTGATTCTAAAAGGCAAGTCACAGCCCTTAGAGGTCTTTGAACCCCTTAGCCAAGAGTCTTATGACTCACCGCAGATGCAGGCCTATCTCGCAGCCTATCAGCAATTACAGCAGGGGGAAAGCCAAGCAGCTAAAACATTTGATGATTTGCTTACCCGTTACCCCACGGACCCGCTGATCCAATGGCATGTTAAGCGGTTGCAGCAGGGGCAGTCGGGGGTAGAGATGACCATGTCGCAAAAATAACAACAGGGCCGCATGCCAATGTGATTAAAGCTAAGCCCTTAGGCTGCCGATCCATCGTCAAGAGCGCTCAACACTAAGAGTGCCTTTACCCAAAGCGTTGCATGCCACCGAGTTAGCCTTGGTTCTGGGCGCCCCACGGTTTTCCCCAGAGCGTTTGGGTTTCGCCACCCTCTTAGGGGGAGAGATCCCCGCATGCCCGGCCCTTGAACTTTAGGCTCTCTGGCAACCACAACATCTACGCACCATACCTGGAAAGATTATTCTGCGAAATGGGGGACAATGCTGCATATTCAGGCTATCGTATTCCTTAAAATATGGCCCGCCAGATGCTACGGGAAAAAACGATCAAGGGTGCTGGCCTTTTTAAAGAACAAGGCTGCTCAGTTTGTCGCTTGTTTCGCACAAGGGAAGATCGTGCCCCATGGGTAGGCGGCGCTAAAGCAGTCTCACCATTTCGTGGTGGGAAAACCATAAAAAAGATACAAAAATCCTGTATATTCCTAAACGTACACTATATTAGGAAAACCTAATGTTTGTAAAGCAATGGTCGAAAAACTTGGTGGTCGGATTTTTTATCGGCTTGCTTAACATCACCTACGGCATCTCTCTAGCAGCCCTCATTTTTCCCAATCAGTTGGAGCAATTCATGCCCACTGCCATTGGGATGGTACTGGTTGCCTTTTTAGTTGGCGGTATTGTTGTCGCCTTGGGCAGTGCGTTAAAGGGGGTGATCGCTGCGCCACAAAGTAATACTGCGGCGATTCTACCCCTCATGACCGGTGCCATCGCGGCAACCCTCTACAGCCGTGGCTTGGATGAGCAGGTTCTGCCAACCGTGATAGCGGCCATTTTAATCACCACCCTGTTAAGCGGTCTCTCGTTGCTGATTATGGGCCATTATGGGCTGGGCAAAGTTATTCGTAACATCCCCCACCCTGTCATGGGCGGCTTTATGGCCAGCACCGGCTGGCTGTTACTCCAGGGCGGTTTTGTGGTGATGACCGGCCACCCTTTAAGCTTCACCTTTTTGCCGAACATGCTGGCCCCAGAGATCTTGACTTTATGGGCACCGGGTCTCGCCTTTGCCCTACTACTCCTTTTGTCTGAACTCTACAGCCGCCACTTTTTGGTCATACCCGCCTTGATGGTGTCGTTGATTGCCCTTGTCCATGGCGTACTCTACTTTGCTGATATCTCCATGACCGAGGCCATGACGATTGGATGGCTACTGGAAGTGCGGGAACCTGATATCCTTTGGCCACCGGTTTCGTTGCACGATTTTTCTTTGGTAAACTGGGGCCTGCTTACCACTGAGATATACCCCATTTTAACCATCTTGGTTATCGGCAGCATCTCCCTGCTTTTTAACGTTTCCAGTTTGGAGTTGGTGGCTCCCAAAGCGGAGCTTGACCTCAACCGCGAACTTAAAGCGGCCAGTTTTGCCAGTTTGGCTGGCTTTGCCGTAGGCGGCTTAGCCTCGGCCCATCAGCCACCCTATACCTTTCTGGCTTGGCGGTTGGGGGCGGCCTCCAAATGGACCGGCGTCATTGCCGCGTTGACCTGCGGTATGGTCTTTTTTGTGGATGCGCGCAACCTATCCTACCTGCCCATCGCCCTGCTTGGCGGCATGCCGGTATATATTGGCATTATTCTGTTGCGTGAGTGGCTGTGGCGCTCTTGGGGCAGGCTACCGATTAGTGACTATCTGCTGGTACTGGTTATTACGGTTGCTGTGGCCTTTGCGGGCTTTTTAGCTGGCGTTGCGGTCGGGCTGGTGATGGCTATTTTTCTCTTTGTTATCAACTATAGCCATGTGGACGTGGTCAAATATGAAATATCCGGCAAGCACTACTGTAGCAACGTGGAGCGGGGGAAAGCGCGTCGCGATTTTTTGCGCCAACATGGTCATGCGATCCATATTTTAACCCTCAACGGCTTTCTCTTTTTTGGCTCCTCACAAAAATTACTTGATAGGATCAATGCCCATGTTGAGGTCCATAATAACCAAACTCAATTTTTGATTCTGGATTTTGCCCATGTCAATCACATTGATACCTCGGGGGCGCTGGGGCTAAAAAATTTCATTTCCCAAGCTAAAGCCACAGGGATAACAATGATATATACAGGGTTAAACGACAATCATGTCTCACTTTTTATAAAAATGGGGCTTGTCGATAAGAATTTTAATGAAGAAAACGGTCGTTTTAATGCCCTTGACCAAGGTGTCGCATGGTGTGAAGAACAACTCTTAAAAGAGTATGACGGCTCCACATATGAGCCCACCGACTGGACAGCGCTGCTAACGCGGATTATGGGCTCCACCGAGATGGCCACACGCATTTTACCCTATTTAAAAGAACTCTCCTTAAAGTCGGGGGATATCCTATTTGAGCAGGGAGAAGTGACAGACGGGCTCTATATCATTGAGTCAGGCAAAATCGCGATCTATTTTTCTCATCCCGACGGGTGGACAAAACAGGTACGGATTTTGGAGCAGGGAACGTTGGTCGGAGAGATGGGATTGTATCACACCCTGCCACGTTCTGCTGCGGCCATCGTTGAGGAGAGCGGCATCGTACACCATTTTTCTCACGCAAACTACCAACGCCTACTCAAGGAAGATCCCCTTGTCGCCGCGCACCTGAGCGCCGCCATATCTCGTTTGCTCACGGAACGCATCCTGTTTGATGAGGCGCGTTACCGGGTGATGTTCTCATAGTTTTAGCGGGGTTAACAGAGCGCTTAAAGCGGGCGAGATAAGCCGGGGTCGCTTCTCTAATCCGCTTTTATGGCAAGAAGAATCTGTTATGAACATCATACGCATCAGCGCTCTCGCCACGCCTTTGTTCGCCATCGTCTAACCGCATGAATGGGTTTTTGTGGACACTTTTGTCTATCTTTCTGTTCCATCCGGTTATAAACCACGCGCTTAAAACCTCTGGTTGAAAGATATTTATGCTCTCTAAACGAACGGTGGATGTTTTTTACAATAAAAATGTCGTACCGTGCACCTTAGGCTCACCGTTTGATGCTGTTAGGATAGATTGAAAGGTGTTAGGCTGGCATGGAACTGAACCGAACCCGGACAAACAGGCAGATGGAGCCCTCTCTACGAGGTAAACAACCTATAAACAGGAAGTGCAAGACGATGTCTTTTCAAATCATATACGAGAAGCTCTCAGGAATTGAACTCTTTAAATTACTGCCCGAATCCGCAAGAATGCAAATTGCAGAATTTTGTGAAATTATTCGAGTGGAACCAGGACAACGATTAATTGAGCAGCACACTGAAACGGATGATCAAAACCGTGACCTTTTAATCGTGCTAAAAGGATCGACGGACGTTGACGCCATGTTATCCAACCATCAAGATGCGCGAAATCTTGATCTGCACCCCATTAACACCGACCTCTACGGCGAAATCAGTTGGTTGTTAAACATCCCACGAACCGCACGTGTCACCTGTACGGAGTTGAGTTTGGTGCTTAAAATTCGTGGGGCAGAGCTGCACACATGGTGTAGCCAAAACCCAGAGGGCGGCATCATTTTGATGCGCGGCATTGCAAAGATCTTAGCCAAGCGTGTGGATAACTTGACCAGACAGATGTCCAACAAAGAAGTGTGGGATTTTAGAAAATAGCCTTGGCCCCTCCTCTATAAAAATAAGATGCCCCCTTTAATCAGACCCTAGCCACTCATTGGCTTTGGAGTGCCATCGCTAGAGCAGCCTATGGCGTGGGTGGTCGTCAGAATCGGCGCCTAAGGGGGAGATTATGCAAGGGCAATCCTCTATCGCCATTAAGATGAATGGATGACCAATCGCACCGATTCCAATCCACCCAAGGGCAAATAAAACCACCTATTCTGTGGTGGTCCAGGCTGGCAATCCACGCGGCTCTTCCAAAAACTCGGATCGCGGCTTAGATCGTTGGGCACGCGCCCTTTGCATCCCCGTTAAGCCAACAAAGGCACGTGGCTGACTGAACGATCTCCCGATTTTTCATGCGCCCGTTTCAGCTTTGTCGCAGCCCCCCTGTCACACCCTTTAGCGTTTGCTCCTGCCCACAGGCGTCGGCTGTAACATCTCCAAAGCTTGATCCAACACTTTGTAATTTTCTTTTAACTTTTCAAAGGTATTTGGGTAGTAGTTATTAATATTTGAGAAAATTTCGGCTGTTTTCTCATCAACGACATGGAACTGCCCTGACTCCAAAACCGGCAACGCCAGCATCATACCCCGGCGAAAGCGCTCTAGTGTGAGTTGGCTTTCTCCACCGTTGATATCCTGAATATGTTTAACGGCCACGGTGCGCCGCAGGTTCTCAAACTCTTTTTCTGAACTGATGACGATGGTACGCTTCCAACCGCCCTTGTCATCAAAGGCTTTTTCGCCAAAGCCATACCGTTGGCGTAACAGCGTTGGCGGTTCAGACACAATTTTGCTATGCACAAATCCCTGAAGAGTGTCCCCTGCTGGTTTTTCAAAGGTTATCTGCAAACTTTTCGCCTGACCATTCGCTTGGTTCCCTTGGTTCGCTTGTTTAAATAGCTCATAAAGCTTGTCTAGGCCATTATCACCATCTGGAGTATGGCGGACAGCAATCAGACTTTTCAATTCGATATTTTTATCAATTTCCCTTTTACGGACAACCTCATAGATCATACGACTGATGATGGGCGCCCCACCAGGAATTTGCTGGTTTAAAAAGGTTGAGAATGGCTCCACTTGTGCCAAACGTGGATGTTCGGCCACGGCACGAGCCGCCTTTTTCTGGTATTTTTTCAGCTCTGCATTTTCTTTAATGAATCTTAAATCAAAGATATCCTCTGAACGCAGACGGTAGTTATCACGGAACAGCGTTCTATCCAGGCTATCAAAAAACTCGCTATCTTTTGGCACATTGGTAGCAACGATAGACTCGTCATCATCATGGAGAATATGTGGGGTCAAAACGATAATCACCTCGCGCTTGGTATATTGGCGCAACGTTGAGCCAACCAAAGCTCCAAGAATTGGAATATCTGCAAGCAGATCACCCACCACCGGTATGCGGTTACTGGTCATCTCTCGGTCGGTCGAAACTAAGCCACCGATAATGAACGGCATGCGATCAGGAATGCGGGCAAAGGTTTGCACCCTGCGGCTTGATGAACCAGGTTTGGTACCTAGAAGTGTGCCGGAGTTGTTGTAGACATCCCCATCATTAGCGGTCACCAAACTCTCCACGGTAACATCAATTTCTAAATTCACCTCATGACCACTCGCCGTCACCCTTGGTCGTAGGTTTAAGGTAATGCCCGGACGCACGGCTTCAAAACTGTAGGATGAAAGAATGGTGTTCCCGACCGCATCTGTGGAGTTTTGCAGCACGGGATATTGCACAACATCCACCACCTGGATGGTGGCTTGACGGTTACTAATGGTGAGAATGCTGGGGCGGGAAAGAATTTGTGCCTCACCTTTACTGACCAGCGCATTAATCTTAATCAGCGCGTTATTGACCGCCGCATTGGTACCGTCACGGGTAAAGGAAAACACATTGCCCCCACCAGCCGAAACGGCAACGGGCGAGAGAACACCTAAAGAAAGAGAGTTAACACCACCCCGCGTTATGCTGGAAAGGCTCGCACCTAACTCTTTGAGCCCCTCATCGCTCACCTCAAGAACCATGCCCTCAACGTAGACCTGTGGGGCTGGATGGTCGATGCTATCCTTAATAATTTTCTGTAAACGATCCACCTCGTGGCGTTGGTCTGGATGATAAAAGACCAAGACACGATCTAGATCACCGGCATTGGGTTGATCAAGATGGTGTAGCGCGGAGCTGCGGTCGCCGTTTAGCGTGGTATTAGAGCCACTACCGTAATCATCCTGGGTAAAGGAGGTGCGAGACTCATCCAGTGTTTTCGGCGAGACGAGGACTGGCAACTTTTTGCAGTCAAACGTGCCGGCAACGACGGATGAACCATCGTTAGCATCATTTTGGTTGATAACCGTATAACCCAACACGCGCAAGGTGCTTAAAACTTGAGATACATCATTGTAACTGATGGTCAAGGGCTCCATATGCAGATTGCGCAAAAGGAACGGGCCTACGTCACAGGAACCAGGGTATCGTTGGGGCGAAGAGAGGTTGGAATGGTCACTGTCGTAGCCCGACAGCCGCTCCTTTAACCTTTCTTTTAGTCTCTCTTTTAGTTGCGCTTTGTCTATATTGTTCATTTCCTTGGTAAAATAATCTTCGGAACGATTTGTATTTACAGTTTTTATCGCATCTTTACTATAAGTAGATGGGCTACATCCCGTTACAAACAACACAACCATGAGAGTCATCGAAACAAATGTGCCCCACGCCATCCTATTTAACGGCATGGTATTGTTTTCATTTATTTCAACCTTATCTGGCGCTTGAGCCTCGTTTAGCCATGGCTTGGAGCGGGATGGCTTATTCATACTCTTGTACCCCTGCTGGAAAATCATTGCAGACATCATAAACCTTCGGTTGTAAAAATGTTCGGACTCAGCAAGATACCTGGCTGTACGCCTGAGATTGACCGCGCTCAGTTGCGATCTACACGTGTGCTTTGATCTTTTTTAAGGGAGATTTAAAAAAACTTATAAATAAAACTTTCGGGTTATTATAACCACCTAGGGATTATTTCGGCATGCAAAAACAGTTAGCCGTGTGGAGCAAAATTCAACATAGAACCGTTCCCCTACCCTACCGCGATGAGCAACACATACCACGCAGGGTGCCCTACTGGGCACTCAAGGAGTATCTACTCTTGCATTGGCAATGGACGGGCGCATTTATAACTTTCATCGCATTTGATCTGTTCTTTGAAGCGCCACAACCCGATCAAGCGGGTCGGCATCGTTTAACCTAATGCGCTAGGAGCCTCATCAAGCTCTTTTTCACGCACCTAGCGGTATAACCATAACACAATCGACCGAAAAAAATACGAATCCCGACTCTACTTGAAAACGTCTTCCAACGTCTCCGCATCAAAAATTTGCTCGCCCCAGGTATCAAGTTCGTCAATGGTCGCATTCGCTACTTTTGACTCAGCCCATGAAGGCATGTCTCCAAAACGACGATGAAGCAAACGCAAAAGAAGTGAAGACTCCCCCTCTTGACGCCCTTTCTGAAGCCCTTTCTGAAGCCCTTTCTGAAGCCCTTTCTGAAGCCCTTTCTGAAGCCCTTTCTGAAGCCCTTTCTGTATACCCTGGGCTTCCCACTCTTTGGTCCACTCCAGCACGGTCTCGGCAAGCATGGCATCTACCTCCTGCAAATCGTTTAACTCCGGGATCACCTGACCTAACGCTTTCCTGGGCAACAACACCCTGCCCAGCATGACGGTGAAGGCTCGCCTCAAACTCAACTGACCGGGTGCTTTCAACCAATCGATCAGACTACTCAAAACAGCGCGGATATCCGTTGGTGACTGGCTCTTCTCCAATCGGAATAAGGCCGCCGCCAGATTCTGCATCTCCAACAGCTTCGCATCCTCATAGCGAACTTCATCTATCAGCAGATAACGCATATGCGGGCGAAAACGCTCAAGCCCTCCAGGAACCGGGCGAATAAGATCGGCCACATCTGTCGCCGCTGACCAGATTGGCTTCCCATTGTAAAGCACCATGGGCAGCACCGGGGGCAACATCTCGCCCTGCTTCACCTGTCCGGATTTTACCAAATCCTGATACAATAGCATCACGTAGGCGTTCATGCGGACCGCCATCATCCAGTCCACCGTCGATTGGAACTCAATCAGCACAAAAATGTAGAGCCACGCTTCGCCCCAGCGCACCCGCCAGATGACATCATCCTCACGATCCCGCAGGTCATCGGTAATATAGCTGCCACTCACCTTCTCAAGGCTGGTAAAATCGAGATGCTCGACCCACGCCTCCTGGACAAACCCCAACAGCAGATCACGCACCATCTCTGCGTGGCTGAAGAGCTGCTTGTAGCTGCTATCGTGATCGCCCAACGGAATAATCCCTTACTCTTCACTAAGACAAGCAATGCTTCGCATCGTAGCCAATTTCATTCATCGCGTCACTGAATGGCTCACTTCCAGGATTACCCTGCAACAGGAGATGGAGATCACGGCGAAAACGTCCTGGTAGGCCTAAGAGCCCTCGCAAACTCCGTGATCTGATCAAAAAAATAAGCCAGGAGAAGCCTTTGTGGGGAACATGCATACCACGGCAAAATGCTCAAGTGGGCATGCTCATTCAGCCAATTCCGTGTGGCCTACCCCTGGGATAGCACGCCACGCTCCCTGCTACACGATCAAGGCCCAACATGGAGAGAGGGGAACATCATCGCGTTTCCAGTGCTTAGAGGCGGTCTGCACCACCGGTACAAACGGATCGCAGCCTGCCCTCTATCCGTTGTCCCGTTCCTAGATTTCCAAAGATTACGCTTCGGCGCTGAACCAATGGCCTGTGCTCGAAGTCGGGGATTCTGCGCTTTAAGCATCAGCCGAAGTCACTACGCACCCCGATTCTCCCGGAATTCTGCCTGATCGTCCAGCGAAATCGGCCTCGCAGGGATCGCAAACGAGGCCCATTGGCGGCTGGATGAAATAAACGACAGGTACGCTCTATGAACCTTTGAAGATTGCGACCTTTGCCCATACGGAACTACTCTTTGAGTTTGCCCTTGAACCGCTTCACACGCCCACGGGCTACCTTCAGCCTTGGGGTCTTGTGAAAGGTCATGCTGTACCCTAAAAACGTCCGCTTCCACGGGCGGTCCACCGCGCTCTTCTCCTGGTTCACCTGGAGCTTGAGTTCCTCCTCAAGGTATCGGCTCACGGTGGCAAGCACCCGTTCCCCCGCCTGCTTCGACCCAACATAGATGTTGCAGTCATCCGCATAACGGCAAAACATGCCCGTCACCCTCAAGTTTCTTGTCCAGATCATCCAACAGTATGTTGGACAGCAGGGGCGATAGCGGGCCACCCTGTGGTGTACCTTGAGTGCGTTGGGATACAACGCCCCCTGCCATCATCCCGGACTCCAGGTATCTCCGTATCAACTTCAATATCCGTTCGTCCCCGATCTTTCGCGCTATCCGCGACATCAGAATGTCGTGGTTGACACGATCAAAGAATTTCTCCAAATCCATATCCATATCCACCGTCCAGCGCTTGCCAGAGGCTACATGATTCCGCGCTTGACGCACCGTATCATGGGCATTGCGGCCTGCCCTGAAACCGTAGCTGGATTCTGAAAAATCCTTATCAAATATCGGCTGCATCACCTGATTCAACGCCTGCTGGATGAGTCGATCCACTACCGTTGGAATGCCCAATAGGCGCACCCCTTTACCACCGGGCTTCGGTATCTCTACCTTGCGCACCGGCTGCGGCTGGTATTAGCCGTCCAGCAGATCCTCTTTGATCTGTGGCCACTCCGTCTTCAGATACCCCGATAGCTCTGCCAGCGTCATGTTGTCCACGCCCGCTGAACCTCGGTTACTCTTCACACGTTGCAGCGCACGCTTCATGTTCTCCCTCTCGACCACTGCTTCCAACAAACAACCGTACTCCTGGCTCGGTTCTGCCCTCGTCGCCGTGGGGTTTGGCGCACCATCCGGGTACACAGTCGGATTCCGTCTGCTGCTCTCCCCGGTGGCTCCGCACATCTCGGTGCGGCCATCTGCACCTGCTTCCTCCATCGAGACTTAGACGCCTCACCACCTTCAACATGTTCGGGCCTTCAGGGTGGTCGATACCCCTACTATGCCCTCGGCTGACTTCTGCACACCCATCCCAGCACCTCTCGATGCCGGTAGCACATGGCTGGTCTACAGATCTCCCCGGGTAATGCACACGCACCTTCACGCTTATATCCGCCGCATATACGTCCATGCTCTCCGTACAGGTTTCGGACTTTAGAGATAGTCGCCTCCTCATCCAGCATGACCGCCTCGTATGCGATTCCTGTTCGTCGGATCAGCGCTTTGCCTTCGGTTTCCTTCAGATTTTACCTCACGGTAAACACCCTTGCCGTTCGGCTAACCATTCCCCCTGTCGGGCCGGTAGAGGCGTTGCACCTCCAAGTTCGTGTGCCCTGCCGGGCACACAACGAAAACAGCCCCGCCCAAGGGGCGGGGCTGAAAAAACTTGGCCCAAACTTACTTCTCGCGGTAGTTGTCGTGACACCCTTTACAGGTTTCACCCAACCCTTTCATGGCCGCCCCCATGCTCCCTTTATCCCCACTTTTAACGGCGTCAACCAGATCCAGTGCTCGCTCTTCCATAATCTGCATGCCCTTTTTATAGCTTGCCCAATCGTCCCAAATTTTGGGACTGGCGGTCGTCTTTACAGAGGCACCCTTCACATTCTCGGCAAAGGTCGCGAGCGAGATGGAAGCGGCAAAGGCCAAGCTTTGGGCCTGTTTCAGGGTCACTTTAGGGCCTGCATCGCACGCACCCTTAAGGGTACAGCCCATAAAGCCCATGTTCGCCCCAATGATACCCATGACCCCTTTACGTTGCTGGATCACCGCATCCACATCCGCCGCTTGGGCCATACCCGCGCTCAGCATGCCTGACACCAACATGGCCACACCCAAAAGCTTAAACTGTTTCATTGATTCGTCTCCTGTTCATATCCCTTGCTTCAGACCAACAATTTTGGCCACCAGCTATCGTGGACACCCAGTTTACCCTCCAGGTTCCCTTAATCCTCAGATTTAGCTGTGCGGGAATAGCGGGCGGGCTCCTATCACCCCCGCTCCAGGGGCCAGTTGCGTCGCTTCCATGCCTGCACGCCACCACGCACCAGGATAACCTTGTCCAACCCAGCCTGCCGCATCTGTTGCACCGCTTTGGTCGATCGTTTGTCGGTATGACAGACCACGGCCAAGGTGTGGCCACTGGCGCGGAGCTCTGGCAAACGCGCCGTCAATTCCGGCAGGGGGATATTAAGTGAGCCAGGGATATGGCCAAACTCGCCGTGAAAATCCTTGGCATCGCGCACATCCAGCAGGGTCATGGCCTGAGCGGTTGTCTGTTGGCGGTAAAGCTCATCGATGGACCAGCGCGGCCCCTGAGCCGCTTTCCAGCGTAGCAGCAGCCCAGGAAGAAGAGCTACCGCCACCAACAACCCCAGGACCAGCAGCCCTTTTTTGATGAGATCCTCACCACCCACCGCCGCTTCTCGGCCCAGATAGCCCAGCCAGGTGTAGGCGGCCGCGCCGGGCAGCATGGCGATCCAGGTGGTGAGCAGATAGGGCAGTAGTGGAATGCGGGTTAGCCCCAGGGCATAATTGAGCACATTGAAAGGAAACAGGGGGACCAGCCGAACTAGGGCGACAAACCGCCACCCTTCCGCCGCCACACCATCCAGGATTGCAGCCAACCGTGATCCGGCCCGGTTGCGCACCCACTCCGCGCCCAAGTGACGCGCTATCAAAAAAGCGAGCACCGCGCCGAGGGTGGCCCCGGTCAGATTGACCAAGGTACCCAATATTGGGCCAAACAGCGCTCCACCTACCAGGGTGAGCAGTGATCCAGGCAGAAACGCCACCGTGGCCACGGCGTAAAGGACGATAAAAGCCAACCAGGCCAAGGGACCAAGGCTGTCGATGCCCTGCATGAGCTGCGGCAGATCGAGGGAATGCCCCTGCCAAACACCGATCCCCACCAAAGCGAGCACCCCCATCAAGCCGATAAACTTCAAACGGAAATGTGGTGTTTCCATCGTCACCACCGCCGATTGATGGCGTACTCACCGATGTGGCGGGCAAAAGGCAGCTTCAACATACCCATCAAGCCGTTGACCTGCTGCGGATCGCGGAAATGATCCAAACCCAACGCCATCTCTATGTGCCCTTCTGGTGGTTGGGCGCAATAGGTGCCAAACAGACGGTCCCACCAGGGCAGATTGAAGCCAAAGTTGGAATTGGTTAAGGGTGCGTGGACCGAATGATGAACCCGGTGCATGTCGGGAGTAACCACGATCCAGCGCAGGAGCCGGTCGATTGTCACAGGGATGCGGATGTTACCGTGGTTGAACATGGCTGTGGCGTTGAGCAACACCTCGAAGATCAGCACCGCTACGGCCGGGGGACCGAGCACCATCACCACCGCCAGCTTGATCAACATGGAGAGGATAATTTCGAGGGGATGAAAACGAGCACCGGTGGTGACGTCATCATCCAGATCGGCGTGATGCATGCGGTGCAACCGCCACAGCACGGGTACGGCATGCACCATGACATGTTGCAGATAAATGGCGAAATCCAGCGCCGCTACAGCGATGATGGTGGCCAACCACGCCGGGGTCTCGAACATGTTAAACAGGCCCCAACCCTTCTCCTCTCCGACCATAGCCAGCCCTACGGCGGCCATAGGAAAGAGCAGGCGCAACAGCAGGGTATTTAAGACCACAATGCCCAAGTTAGCACCCCAGCGTCTAACCTTGGGAACCGTCAACGTGCGCCGTGGGGCCAATAACTCCCACAGTGCAACCAGGACGAATACCCCCAAGAAAAACCCAAGACGGATAAACGTCTCATGCTCCAGCAAAATAGTTTCCAAGGCAGTCTCCTTTAAGATTTATATTCAATTATTCTATTGATTATATGAAATCAGAGGCAGCGTCAACCGCCTTTTCCATATAAGAACATCAGATAAGAAAAAAAAACTTTCTTTACAGTCATATAGCGTTGTTTAGCGTGTCGTTTTGAACAGCGCGTGATGGTGGCGGCGCTAAATTCACAGCGTAAAACCTTATAATAATTGATTTTTTAATTTTTATTTTATTATAGTATAATATTTAGAATTTTTTTAGGGATATATGCAGATTTTATTTATACATACGCCAAACACAACACAAATTTGCCACACCTTCTT
Source organism: Magnetococcus marinus MC-1 (assembly GCF_000014865.1). Taxonomy (NCBI): domain Bacteria; kingdom Pseudomonadati; phylum Pseudomonadota; class Magnetococcia; order Magnetococcales; family Magnetococcaceae; genus Magnetococcus; species Magnetococcus marinus. The sequence goes on along the minus strand of NC_008576.1, from coordinate 1,383,461 downwards.
CTGGCTTAGCATCGAGCAGCCGATATGATATTTTATTCTATCGTTCTATTGATCTTTTGACTTTTCGGGAGTTTTCACCATGACCATCCTAATCCTCTTCAATCAAGAGCCTTATAATGGATCCGACCTCACCTGGAATGGCTTACGTTTGGCCGCCAGCCTGCTGGATGCAGAGCAAGAGGTACGCATTTTTATCATGAATGACGCTGTGGATATGGCTCGGGATGCCTGCAAACCTGCCGAAGGTTACGATCAGGACGTTGTCGCTCTACTCAAAAAGTTGATTGCCAGAGGCGTAGCGGTTAAAGTGTGCGGGACCTGTATGACGCGCTGTGGCATTCACAAAAATCAACCCTATTTTGATGGCGCGGAGCAGTCAACTATGGCGGCTCTGGCCCAGTGGGTTGTCAGCAGCGACCGGGTCATCACCTTCTAAAGGATTTCCCATGGCGACAGGCAAACCGTTCAAAACACAGATTTTTGACCAACTGGCCCGCCTCGGAAAGGCGCTGGCCAGCGGTCACCGCCTGGAGTTATTGGAGTTCCTGGCCCAGGGCGAGCGCTCCGTGGAAGCCTTGTCCCAGGTCTCTCATCTGTCGATGGCCAACACATCCCAGCACCTTCAGATCCTGCGCCAAGCGGGCCTAGTGGAGACCCGCCGCGAGGGACAGCGTATCCATTACCGGTTGGCCGACGGGCGTGTTGTGGCACTGCTTGCGCTGATGCGGGAGTTGGCCGAAGATCATCTGGCCGATATAGAAAAACTGATTACCCTCTACCTGAGCAGCCGCGACACCATGCATCCCATCCCCGCCCGTGAATTGTTGGAACGGGCTCGGGAGGGTTCGGTCACGGTGCTGGATGTGCGCCCCGAGGAGGAGTATGCCGCAGGACACCTGCCTGGAGCGGTCAACATCCCTTTAAAGGATCTGGAGGCCAACCTAGCCCTCCTGCCCGCCGGTCAGGAGGTGGTGGCCTACTGCCGGGGACCGTGGTGCGTGTTGGCCTTCGATGCCGTGGCTCGGCTTCGTGCCCGGGGCATCAAGGCACGTCGGTTGCAGGATGGCCTGCCAGAGTGGCGGCTGGCCGGCTTGCCGGTGGAGGGAGGCAGCAGGGCTGAAACAAACCCTTAACAAAAGCGGTCACGACGTTTTTTATCACCCAGGAGATTGCCGAAACGGCGCGCTGGCACGGCCTCCACAATGGCGGGGAGAGTCACAGAATTTGGCTCGATCCAAACCCCTACCCCATCCATCCACAAAAATTTGCCGCTTAATCGGCTTGGCCCCCTCTCACGCCACCCCGGCGGCCTCGGCCACCCTTGTCTCATGACGCGGCACCTGGGTTGCCAGCAGCAAAGAGAGCGCGGCCATGGCCGCGCCTATCCAGAACACCATACTAGGGCTCTCCATCCACACCACCCCCAGCAGGGCGGGTAACACCACCGCCGCGATATGGTTGATGGTAAAGGAGATCCCTGCCGTTGGTGCAATATCCGCTGGATCGGCAATTTTTTGAAAATAGCTCTTCAACGCCAACGCCATGGAGAAAAACAGATGGTCCAGCACATAGAGCCCTGCGGCCACCCAATGGCTCTGTACCATGGCATAGGCGGCAAACACCCCAATCAGACCGGCATACTCCAATACAAGCATGGTACGTTCACCGTAGCGGCTTACCCAACGTCCCACCCATGGTGCCAACCAAAGGGTGATGATGCAGTTAACTAAGAACAGCAAGGTGAGTTGGTCCGCACCATAGTGAAAGCGCTCCACCATCAAAAATCCGGCAAACACCACAAAGATTTGCCGCCTTGCCCCTGACATAAAAGTAAGCAGGTAATAAAGCAGGTAGCGTTTGCGCACAATCAGTTTACGGTGTTGTTGAACCCGTTCTGGAAACTGCGGAAACAGCCACCAACCCACTAGGGCCAACGCCATGGTCAACCCACCCCCCAACATATAGGCAGGGGGATAGTCCCAATGCAGCAGAGTAAGCACCACATAGAGCCCGGCAAAGGCCACCAAAGCCCCAAAAGCACGCACCGCCGCCAGCCGCCCCAGTAAAATGGGGGTGCGCTCGCGGTCGATCCATTGCAAGGTTAAGGATTGGCGCATGGTTTCAAAATAGTGAAACCCCATCGACATGACAATGGTGGTAAAATAGAGCCCTTCTGGGGAGTGAAACCAAGGGGTCATGGCGGTTCCCAGCCCGGTCATAGCCAACATCAGCAAGGCCACCCGCTGCTCACGAAAAACCAGCAACAGAAAAATTGCGGTGAAAGAGAACAGCCCTGGCACCTCACGCAAGCTCTGGAGCAGACCAATCTCTACCCCGTCAAAGCCCGCCTGCTCCACCACATAGTTATTAAGCAGCGCCCGCCATGTGCTAAAGGCCAAGGGCAACGCCGCCGAAAACAGCAGTAGCAGCATCTCTGGCGAACGCCACCCACCCCAACTCTGGGCCCAGCGATTGAGTTGTTTTACCATCGACGGTTCACCTTCATAAAAAAACCCCCTTCCATCGTCAAAGGGGGTCCTTCATACATCACTGGCTTCAAGGGATCACAAACCCGGCCCATCTAACCGTTTATGCATTTGGCGAATGGATGAGACCAACTCCTGATTGACCAGATCCTTACGCGCTTGGCGGGTGTTGGATTGGTCCAGACGCAACACCAGCAACCGAATCAGCTCTTGCTGGATGAGAATATGGATATTGCTGTCCATACTCTCCAGGGCCTGGGGGTCAACTTTAAGCACGGTACAGTCTGTGGCCGCCAACACACTGCTAAAACGCTTTTGCCGCGTTATAAAGGACATCTCACCAAAGATCGCCCCTTGGGGCAGGGTTCCTACCTCTTGAGCCTGCCCAAGCTCGTCTAACTTGGTGACGCGCGCCTCACCCCCAATCAACACAAACAGGCAACAATTATTACTGTCACCTTCCCGAATAATAAATTCATCGGTTTGATAGAAAGAAAAAAAACTCTCTTCTGAAAGCAGCTTATCCAACTCATCATCATTAAATTTTTGAAAAAACTCGATCTTACGTAACAACTCGCGTTCTAATTTCACAATCTGCGCTCCATCCATTCTCCTAGAATGACACTCTACCTAGGCCAAAATTATCTTATCCAACATCAATCCACCCTTTATTGCGGTTCTGCATGGTCACCCAGTTTTGCCGCCACATAAGCGCTTAGTTCCTGCATACCGATAGAGAGTTCCGCCCGCGCTTGTAAAATTTCACTCTCTAACCGAACACCATCCGCTTCGACCGTTTGGTGGCTGGCATGACGCATGCGCTCCGCCAACTCGGCCAAGCCAAAGCTTGCCGCAGAACCCGCCAAAGTGTGCAACGCCACATGTACCGCCGTTTCATCCCTGGCTTGCAACCCCTCCGCCGCTTTTTGTAAATAGCCCAGGGCATTTTGCTCAAAACGGCTCGAAAGCTTCTGAAATGCCTCAAGAGACATCTCCGCCAACAGATTATCCAAATGCGCATAATTTAGCTGTTGTGTCATCTCAAGTTCCTGCATAGGGTCGGATATCTCTGGCGCCTGCTCTTTTGTCCCTGTAAAACGCCGGATCAAGGCGGTTAACCGTTCCGTGTTAACGGGCTTTGCCAACACCTCGTCTCCACCGGCCTGATGAGACGCCTCGACCATTTGGCGTGTTACCTCTACCAACATGACCACCACAGGCACCGACTCTGCATCCTGCTCACCCTCTGCTTGGCGCAACTGCTGCACCACTTCCAGCCCGCTCATACCAGCCACGGGATGCGCCACCAACACGAAATCCCATGTTTCAACTTGAGCCAAAGCCAGCCCCTCCGGCCCGGTCTGTGCGAGAAACACGTGGTGCCCACGATCCTCCAATTGCTTACGCATAGAGAGTTGATTGGGCAGATCATCCTCAATCAGCAACAGCTTTAAGGGCCTTTGGTAAAGCCCCCCTCCATGGCCAACCCCAAGATGGCTGATCACCTCTGCATGACCCACCCCAGCGGGCAACTCACCCATTGCGGGATATTCAGGCAAAGCGCTCGCTACGAAGGTGGTGGCAACATTTACAAGGTGCGGCCCATCCACGCTTTCAGGGTAGGAGGCGTGCTCCACGACCGTCAATCGAAACCGCAACCGAAAAGCGGGCAAGCCCTCCCCCTCGTGGGCAATATCCACAGAAACACCCAACCACTCGGCCAACCGCACCACCAACAACAACGCCAGCTCACCCCCCTCAACAACGTGAGGATTGAGCAATAAAGGTCTGTAAAGCATCGACTTTTTGGTTACACCCTGCTGCTCTGGCAAAACCTCCAAATGCACAGTCGTCTCCAACCCCTCCATTTGGGCAATGAGCAACCGTAGCACAATACGCCCGCTAGGATCCCCCAGGGTGTAGATCCGTAACAGAGCACTCAACAACTGAAGATAGCGGCCAGGGTCGCCCATAAAGCGCTGATCGGCGGCGGCATCATCCAAATCCAAAACAACCTGTGCTCCCCTCTCTGCAAGAGCCACCATAGAATCGTAGCCTCGCAACCGCTCGAGCAGCGGCCCAAAACGAAACGGCACACGCTCCAATCCCGCAGCACTTTGTCCCTGTAATTGACTGAGCGCGTGTAGATCCTGAATGCGCGCATTGAGCTGCGCGACCACCCGCTCCATGGCAACCACCCGGTGTCCCTGTTGGTTTAGGAGGGGATCTTCACGAATGACCGACAACAGCTGCACAATCTGTTGCAGTGGCTGCACAAAGGCATGACTAACCGTCTCCAACAACACACCCTTGGCTTGATCGGATGCCTCGGCCAACTCCATCGCTTGGTGGATGGCCCGCTGGGACTCTTTAAGACGACTAATATCGGTGGCAATTTCCAGACGCACCAGCCGTCCATCGCACCACTCAACACCATGAATATGGGCCAGATACCACTTACCATCCAGGGGGTGTTGATATTCGCGGGTAGCATGCTCCCCCAACTTGGGCCAAAGCTGTTGGGGCTGCCAAAATTCAACGGGGGCCGCTTCTCCACCGCGACTAAACAACCGGGTCACACTCTGCCCCACCACATCCCCCACCAGACCCCACATGGCATGGTTAACATAGAGCACCTGCAAGGTGCGACTGTCTGCCACAAAGACCGTGGCTTCCAGCCCGTCCAACACCGTATGTAAACGCCGATTAGCCAGTTCCAGCTCCGTACGACTCCGCTCCAGCTCCTGCTCTGTGCGCCGCCGCTGGGTTACATCATGTACGATTTGGTAAAGAATGGTGCGGCCATCCAGCAATACTGGGCCAGAGTGCACCTCCACCTCACGCTCTTCACCGTTGGCCAACCGGTGGCGAAAGAAAAAATAGTCGCGCCCCTCCCGGCTGGCATTTGCCATTTCATGAACAATTTCCAGCTCTGACAGCACATTGATTTGGCTTATTTTTAAACCGCAGAGCTGCTGCCGACTATACCCGTAAAATTGCTCTGCCGCCCCGTTGGCATCAATGATTCGGTAATCATTTTGAGGGTCCACCAGCAGTTTAATGGCGGTGTGATTGGCAAACAGCCCATGATAGCGCAACTCCCCCCGACCCAACCGCCAACCAACCACTAAAATGGCACAGCAGCCCAATAGCCACAGCCCCCCCCCGACACTCCAGCTCCACAGCATGGCACGGTTGACCACCTGCTGCATCTGGGCACGAGAAAGACCCAACTCGACCATCGCAAAAATATAGCCGCTCTCTTTAATAATGGCGACGGCGTGGGCCATGTCCGCACGCTTTTTATAGTTTTCCTGGGTGATCCCATCACGCCCCTGAAACAGCAAAAAATGTCCATCCGCATCCTGGATGGTAAAGTAACTGACATCCGGCTGTTTAAAAGCCTGTCGTGCGAGATCTTTTAGGGTATTCAGATCCTCCGACAACACCGCACGGTGAGCCGCTATGGATAAGAGTTGCACCGTCGAACCCGCCCGCTGGCTCAACGCATCGCGATTGCTCTGCTCCAGATAGTAATAATGGCTCGCAACCAACAGACTGACCAACACCGTCAGTGCCAAGATGGTTGCCACAACCCATTTCCACGAAAACATCACGGGCTAAGACCCTACTTTCTATGTAAAGCGACCTTCACAAGCATGCCACGACCATAGTATCCCCCTCACCCTGCTGGCCCATTCAGCCAAAAGCAACCAAAACGGGACACTACCCCCTCTACCGGTCACGTTACCTTAATTTCCGCCCGCTTACCAGCAGCAATAGGGCCGATTAAGAATCGTTCCTAATCACCCAAATAAAAGCCCGCTAAAGGCTGCTTTAGCGGGCTTTTATAGAAGATTTATAGCAACGGTTTAACGACGTCGCTCAATCACCATACGACAATCCGCCACCGCCGACCCCAAACCCTCGGCGTGCACGATCATGGGATTGATATCCAACTCCTGAATCTGCGGATTATCCGTGAGCATTTGTGACACTCGCAAAATCGCCTCACGAATAGACTCGACATCCGACGCAGGGTTGCCCCGCACCCCTTGTAAAATTTTATAGGCTTTGACCTCTTGCACCATGCGCTCTGCACTAATCTCCCACATAGGGGCCAGACGGAAGGTCACATCCTTAAACACCTCGACCATCACCCCACCTAAACCGAACATGACCAGCGGGCCAAATTTAGGATCACGGGATGAACCCAAAATCACCTCAACCCCTTTTTTCGCCATCTGCTCAACATAGACCCCGGTGATTCTGGCGTTTGCATCATACGCCTTGGCGTTGGCGACAATGGTGGTAAACGCCTCGCGGGCGGCTTCCCGCGTTTTAAGCTTAATCATCACGCCGCCCGCATCGCTCTTATGCACAATATCCGGCGAACTGATTTTCATGGCAACCGGCAGACCCACCTCATCCAAAACCCGCTCCAGATCTTCCAGGGAGGTTGCCAAACCGTTTTTCAAGACCGGCAAACCATAAGCGGCCATAATCTGCCCCGCTTCCGCTTGGTGCAACAGGCGGCTATCGGCCTCCCCCAGAAAACCCTCGATCAACTGCTGAACTTTGCCCAAGTCCACATCAAACTGCGGGGCTGCGTGCCGACGTTGATAGTGCAACCGCTCACTAAAGCGCGACATGGCCGCCATGGCCCGCACGGCGGCTTCAGGAAACTCATAGTTGGGGATACCATGGTTACGCAGATAGGCCACCCCTTCTTGCACATCCATAACCCCCATAAAGGCGCACAACACCGGCTTACCTCGGCTGCTGGCACGGGGCACAATCTGGGCGGTTTCCAGCACATCGGTCATGGCTTGGGGGGTCAAAATCACCACCACCCCATCCACACCCTCATCGGCCAGCACCAAATCCAGGGCCGCTTCATAGCGATCATGGTGGGCGTCCCCAATGACATCCACCGGATTGTTGATGTTGGCGGTAGGGGGAAGTTTGGCTTTCAAGCGGCTTTTGGTGGCGTCGGAGAGGGTCGCCAACTGCAAGCCGTGCCGCTCCAGTGCATCGGTGGCCATAATGCCCGGACCACCGGCATTGGTAACAATGGCGATGCGGTTACCCTTCGGTAGCGGCTGCTGGCTAAAGCCTTGCGCATATTCAAACAGCTCACTAATGGTCTCGACCCGTTGAATGCCACTCTGCAAGAAAATGGCATCATAGGCCGCTTCAGAGCCAGCCAACGCCCCAGTGTGAGAAGTCGCCGCCTTTTTACCCTCAGCCGAGGTGCCGGATTTAATCGCCAGCATCGGTTTTTTGCTCTCCCAGGCCACACGACGGGCGGTTTCGATAAAGCGCCGACCATCACTCACATCTTCCAGATACATCAAGATGGCATCGGTATCGGGATCATCTTTCAGATACTCCAGCAGGTCGCACTCGGTGACATCGGCTTTGTTGCCAAAGCTGATAAATTTGGAAAAGCCAATGTTGCGCCCCATGGCATAATCCAATACAGCCGTACAGAGCGCCCCCGATTGAGAGATAAAAGCGATGTTGCCTGCACTGGGGCTTTTGGTGGCAAAGCTGGCATTCATGCGCACCGAATTGTGGGCATTAATCACCCCCAGGCAGTTGGGCCCCACCAGGGCCATGCCATGTTTAGCCACCACCGCTTTAAGGTGGTTTTCATGCTCCAGACCTTCGCCGCCCACCTCTTTAAAACCTGCGGTAATCACAATGGCACCGCGTACCCCACGTTGACCGGCCTCATCCACCACCGCAGCAACCTGGGCAGTGGGTACCACCACCACCACCAAATCCACCGTTTCAGGCAGCTCAGCCACTGAAGGGTAGGCCCGTACCCCCAACACCGCCATGTTACGCGGATTGACCGGGTAGATCACCCCTTGAAAGGTACCCAACAGGTTGGAAAAGATAGCGTGCCCCACACTACCGGGACGGTTGCTGGCCCCAACCACTGCAATAGACTGGGGATTAAAAATGGCATCCAAATTGTCATGCATGCTCGGCACACTCCGCATTCAGGTTCAGTAAATTCTTGGGTGTGACCACCACAAAACGGTTGAAACGCAACCGCAGGGCTCAACTTCCCTAGTAAGCCGCACACTATACCCCTTGCTTACGAAAAACTAGGGGCACTGATGTAACGGCTTGGCGACAATTTAACCACGTTTGCGACATAAGGGCGCACCCTCCACGAACCCAGGGCAACCCCTGAAACTTTTTCTATAAAGATTAAAAACATAAGACGCTTTTGGCAGCGGCCAACACGTGGGCTCCGTGCTCATTGCGGTTTCAGCCTAAAAAAATCCCCGCACAGGATCAGGAGCCGCTATGATAAAGTGCAACCTCTATTTTGACAGGAGCTCCCCCATGATGGATCTACGTGCCCTCTTTATTTTATGGCTACTGCTGCTACCCTACCCGCTACAGGCAGCCAGCCAAGCGCAAATGGAGCGTTTTTTTGAAGAGGTGGTGTTTCAGTCGGAATATAAAGAGGTGGCCGCCCCACAGCGTTTAAGCAAATGGCCCAGCGGTCACGCGGTCACCTTGGCCATCCATGGCACCCCCAAAAAAGAGCAGCTTGAGTGGACCAAGGTACACCTAACCCGCATCTCTAATCTAACGGGATTGGCCTTTAAACACCTTAAAGGCCAAGAAAAAGGCTCCGCCGGTCTCCATCTCTTCTATGTGGAGCGCAGCCAGATGGCCAATCTTAAACTGCCGGGGGTCAGCCAGCCACTGCTGCAAACCCTGGTGAAACATGGTGTCTGTTTTTTTATTACGGCCAAAAATAGCCGTTCGGAGATTATACGGGGCTATGTGGTCATTGATCGCAATGGCCCAGATCGTGGTGTGGATAACTGTATTTTAGAAGAGCTCAATCAGGTCATGGGACTACCCAATGATAGCGATGCGGTGCGCCCCTCCATCTTTAATAACCAGTGCAGCATGAGCCAGCCCAGCTTACAGGATAGCTTTCTGCTGCGCGCCCTCTACGATCCCCGCATGCAGGTTGGCCTATCTAAGGATGAGGCCATGACACAGTTTCGCGCCATCCTGAAAAGCGGACCGATTAAACGACCCCTCTGGTAGGACGCACCGCCCCCAACGCAGGGTTAAGCCGCCACCTCGGGCAAAGGTTTACGCATCAACTCATACAACCGCGAGGCCGTACGCTGATAGGTAAAGGAGACTGGCCCTCCGGTACAGAGTTCATCCACCGGGGCGGCCGCGTCAATACGCATCGGGATGCCGTGTTCATACAGCAGGTCGATCAACACCACCATGCGCAAGGCGGGGTCGGAGAGTTCTTCGGTAAGCACAGGGATATCCGACAGCAGTACCACCTGAGCCTTGCTGCACAGATCCAAATATTCGGTGCGCCCAAGGCTACGCTGGCAGAGCTCCGCAAAATCAAACCAGTAACAGCCATTGGCCGCAGCAACCGCCGTCATCTCCTCTTTTTTGAGCCGGATCACCCGTGGGGTGGGCTGCTCGGCGGTGCAGCTCTCAAAAATTTGATCAAACGTCTGGAGCTCGCCCTCGCTGCCATCGGTCAGCGGATTGCGCCGCCAATCCACCCCATGGGCCAAATCCAAAATGGTCACATTCTGCTGTAAAATTTTTAAGAAAGGGATAAAACTTAGCCGGTTATAGCCACCCTGAAAAAGATTTTCCGGCGCCCAATTACTGGTTGCACAGAGGGTTACACCGCACTTGAACAGCGACTCCAGCAAGCGCCCCAGCAGCATGGCATCGCCGATATTGGTGACAAAAAATTCGTCAAAACAGAGCAGACGGGTCTCCTGGGAGAGCTCACTGGCAATATAATCCAGCATATCAATGCCCCGCGGGGGATTGCAGCGGTGCATGCGCTGGTGCAACTCTTCCATAAACGGATGAAAATGCACCCGACGCTTGGCAGAGACCGCTGCGGCGTCGAATAAAAGCTGCATCAACATGGATTTGCCCCGCCCCACCGGACCATGCAGATAGAGCCCCCGTGGACTCTTTTTCCCCTCCAACGGACGCCAGATTTGCAGACCACGTTTTTCAACCCGTTCCACAGGTTGGTTCATACGCTCAGCCAACAGATCCAACTGTGGCAAAACCGCCACCTGATCCACATCATCACGCAGCGTTCCCGCCTGAACCCGGGCACTGAACAGGTCCGTTGGTGTAATGGTTGGCATACGTGACATAGCGACTCTCCAGCGGGTGTTTACACCCTTTTACACCATCCAAGGTGTTGGCAACACGTGCGAGCACACCCCATATTAACGACCCTTCCCAGTCATCAACGTCGCTGCTAAAGCATCTTAGCAGACACAGGTACACCCCTAGATGAACCAAGCATACCCCAAACAGGGCTTTATAGGCCAATCAACATTTCAGATACGTAGCATTCATTTCATTTATTACAGTATTTCTTTGTGTTTTATGTTGTGAATCACATTGGCCAGCGCATTTCTCGCCTCGTTTTACCCGCGACTGCCGCACAAGCGGGCAGCCGCACCAGCGATGCACCTTCAGGATACGGGGCTGTCATCGCCATATTCGTAGCGGGGTTTGCTGGACTCTATCAGTAGATTTACCGCATCGAGGGTCCGCGCCACCTCGGCTGCGGGCTGCTGCTGTCCTAACATCTCTAGCCAGTAGCGCAAACGTCGGCTATCCCAATTAGAGAGCGCCAAACCGTTCAGTGGCGTCTGCACCCCATCGTGCTGCCACTGCAACGCGCCGGGGGGCAATTTCTCCCCCAAGGCCAGCTCAGCCCCCCACACCACCCAGGCTTGTTGGAATTCCCATTGATCCACCAAATAATCGCCATTCAGGTCGTAATGCAGGCAGCGTTCAATAAAAGGGACGCGGGCAAGATCCATACGGGTCAATAGACTCCCCCAACCCACCTTTTCGTAAGCACGCCGCAGAGAGTCTCGATTCTCTTCCAATGAATCAAGCCCCACGCCATCCCCTGGCAACGTTGCCGCAGCAGCCATCACGGGTTTTGGCAATAGATCGCTCAACGGCACGCGCTTGCCACTCTCCAGCACCACCACCAGTTGCTCCATGGGGCGCGGCTCATACTGGGGCAGTGCCGTGCAGCCAACCAATAGAGATAATACGACCCCCAACAAGAAACGCATGTCTAATCTCCACCCCCAAAAAATGTCGAATCCAACCACCCGCTGGGGCATACTGTGCCTCCTTAGCCAAACCCTGACACCCTAAACTGGATTTATATTTACATGCCCGTCTAGCCTTTGATCCTTAGGCGCTACAAGGGTTCCAGGGATATTTTTCATGGTGCATCACCGCGACTTTTACCATCTATTTTCCACTCAGTGTATGGTATTTTATAATCGGGATCGTTGAACCCGGGGTTAGACACACCCAAACAGTGCGCATAACCTTTTGAAAATAAAGTTTTCGCTGTCACGCAGCTTTGCCAGGATCGAGCCAACCATGAGCAAGCATGTCGACGCCACTATGTGGCAACGCAATATTGAAGATACCAACGCATACCCCCAAGCGGCCGCCGCTGCGGTGGATGGCATCATCCAAATTCAGGATGCCTCCCTGCTCTCCCGAGGCGATTTTGCCCGGGAAGGCGCGGACCTGCTGATCACCGGGGTCGATGGTAAACGCCTGCTGGTTGCTGGCTATTTTGACGCCCCACAAACACCGGTGCTGCAAAGCCTTAACGGCGGCACCAGCCTGTTGCCAGAGATGGTGCAGATGCTCTTGCCTAACACCCCCAGTCCCTTGTCGATGGTGGCGGGGCCAGCCATGCTCAGCGACCCTTCGCTAAGCGGCTCTGTGGATTTGGAACTGGTGGCAAACATTGCCCAATTGGCAGGCAAGGTGGTGGTCAAAGGTGCAGATGGCTCTCTGCGTCTGGTTGGCGAAGGCGACCCTATCTATGCGGGGGATGTCATTCGTACCACCACCGGTCAGGTCCAACTCAAGCTCATTGACGGCGGCAGTTTTCAGATCGGTGAACAGGGTCAAGCGGCCATGGAGAGCTTGATCTACCATCCCGAAGCGGGCGAAGGCAAATTTAATGCCACGGTGCTAGGAGGGCTCTTCAGCTACAAATCGGGCGGTGTCGGCAAATTGCACGCGCAAGCCCACACCACCATTCGCACCCCCTCGGCTATGATTGCGGTGCGAGGCTCCGAACTGCAAGGCGAGGTCAATGAATCGGGCCAAACCACCGTGGTCCATCTTGCGGGCATTTTGGAGATTTCAGACCCCTTCGGCAATGGCGTGGTCTCCCTGACCGAACCGGGCCAAGCCACGGCGGTTACCTTGGGCGCACGCCCAGAGCCAGTTTTCCGTGCCCCAACCCAACTGTTGCAACGTTTTCAAGAGAGTCTGCCCGACCAGTTACCCAAAGAGGCGAAAAATGGGCAAAACGAGGGCAAAGAGGGCGACGCGGCCGGTGAAGGCGAAGAGGGGCTTATCCCCACCGAGGGTGAAGAGGGCCTAACCGACGAACAGTTGGCCGACCTGTTGGACATTACCGAGCAACTGGAAGACACGGGCTATTTTGAGCTGGGGGATCTGGATCAAGAGTTGCTGGACTTCTTGCTCGATTTTGGCGAAGACGACGATGGCAACACCATCGAATTTTATGACACCTACACCCCCGCGACCGATACGCCGTTGTGGCTCTATGACGAAGATGGCACGGCGCTTATTCAGTTGGCCATGCCGGAGATCATTGAGGATAGCGGTTATCAATTCAGCTTCTACGCCGGCGACTATATTGATTTGGGCGATGGCAACGATGTCGAGGATCTTGAGATCGAGATGGTGGTGCAGGGTGATGCCGCAGACCGCTTTGAGCTCTACCAAAGCGAAGTGTCAGGCTATTGGATCCTGTCAGGCCAACCCAATGATACCGATGGCAACAACGGCCAAATCAGCTTTGAGTTCTATGTCTCTGGTGTCTCTGGTGTTCAGGATGCCCTGGTCCTCGATTTAAGCGTCACCCCGGTTAACGACGCCCCGCTCATCGCAGAAGGGGCTGCCGTCTTCACCAGCTATGAGGCGGCAGCCGACGATAGCTATGAGACCAAGCTGGATACCCTGACCAATGAAGAGAGCCTTGAGGTAGAGATTGGTGCCAAACAGGTTCAGATCGCCCTCAACAGCGCACTGTTTACCGACGTGGACAGCAACGACACCCTTACCTGGACGGCCACTTTGGAAAACGGCGATCCCCTACCCAGTTGGATTCGCTTTGTGGACCTGGATGGTGTGCAAACTCTAGTCACAGAACCGACCTATGGGGATGGTCTCTCGGGCGCTCAAAGTTTCACGCTTCACCTAACGGCACACGATGCTAGTGGTGCGGTTGCGGTGGACGATGAGGGTACCGCCACCTATAAAACCTTGACCATCACCACCCGCGATCCCAATAACATACCGGTGGTGGATCAAGGGGTAAGCGATGGCAGCGTCGATCAAGGCTCAGCCTTCAGCTACAGCATACCAAGCAACGCTTTCGCGGATCTGGATGCCGACGCTATCCTAACCTACAGCGCCACCTTGAGTGGCGGTGCCGCCCTGCCCGATTGGTTGACACTCAGCAGCGCTGGCACCTTTAGCGGCACCCCGACCAATAGTGATGTGGGCACCATAACCCTGTCTGTCACGGCCACCGACCAATATAACGGATCGGTTTCGACCAACATGCAGTTGGTGGTCAACAACATCAACGATGCCCCTCAGCTCATCACCACTTTGGGGGATCAGGTTGTCACGTTGGATGGCACCCCCACCGAGTTGAATTTGGGCAGCAGCCTGTTCAGTGATGTGGATAACGACACCCTGAGCTATAGCCTGACGATCAATGGCAGCGCAAACCTACCCAGTTGGATGAGCTTTGATAGCGGCACAGGCATCCTCACTGGCACACCCGCCAGCGGGGACGAAGCGGTGCATACCGTTGTTGTTTCGGCATCCGACGGCAGTTTAAGCGCCTCTGCTCAATTTACCATGAGCGTGAAGGCGGCCAATAATGTGCCTGTTGTCGCCTCTGCGATCCCCGACCAAGGGGTAAATGAAGATGCCAGCTTTGTCTACCAGATCCCAACGGGTCTGTTTACCGATGCCGACAATGACGCCCTCACCTACAGCGCCACCCAAAGCGATGGTTCAGCCCTGCCCAGTTGGTTGAGTTTTAACAGCAGCACCCGTACCTTTAGCGGCACACCAGACAACAGTCAGGTGGGCACCCTGTTGGTTAAAGTCACGGTAAGCGACCCAGAGAGCGCCTCGGTAAGTGACACCTTTACCCTGACCATCAGCAATGTCAACGATGCACCGGTACTCATTACCAACCTGGAAGATAAAACGGCGGATGCCGATGGCACCACCGCGTTTGAGTTCACCATTCCCAGCGGCAGCTTTAGTGATGTGGACAGTGGGGATAACATCACCTATACCGCCGCGCTGGCCTCGGGCGCGATTTTGCCGGGCTGGCTCACCTTTACCAGTGCCACACAGACCTTCAGCGGCACACCTGCGCTTAGCGACCAAGGCACCCTAACCATTAAAGTGACCGCCACCGATGGCAGCGGTGCCACCGCCACCGACACCTTTCAAATTGTGGTCGCCCCCCCCAATAACGCCCCCGTTTATGTGGCAGACACCTTGCTTGATCAAACGGGCGTATTGGAAGATAGCGCCTTTAGCTACACCATTGACGCAGCGGCCTTTACCGATGCCGATGGCGATAAATTGACCTACAGTGCCACCCTGTTGGATGGCAGCGCACTGCCCAGCTGGCTGGTTTTTGATAAAGATACCCGTACCTTTAGCGGCACACCGCTCAATGAGGATGTTGGCACCATCAGCGTCAAGGTGACCGCTACTGACCCACGGGGTGACAAGGCCTCGGGCAGCTACACCCTGACGGTGGACAACACCAACGATGCCCCCATTATCAGCAACGGCATCAACAGCCAACAGGTGTTTGTCAACAGCGTGCTGTCGGTGGATGCTTCGCAGGTGTTTAGCGATCCAGATGGCGACACCCTGACCTACAGCGCCAGCTTAATTGGCAACAATCCACTGCCCACATGGTTGGTGTTTGATAGCGTCACGGCGACCTTTGGCGGCACCCCCACCGCCGATTACGCCCGCACAGCGCTGGGTGTACAGATTACCGCCACCGACCCCTCGGGAGCCTCTAAAACGGCCTATTTTTTCATGGTGGTGCAGCCCGAAAACAGCGCACCGGTGGTAAGCACACCCATTGAGGAGAGCTCTGCGGCCTCCCTAGTTGCCACAGAGGACAGCTATTACCTGTTTCAGATCCCCAGCACCGCCTTTAGTGACACCGATGGCTGGGACTATGACCTTAACTATACCGCCACCCTTTTGGATGGCTCGGCCCTACCCAGTTGGCTCAATTTTGATGAGGCAACCCGCACCTTTAGCGGCACCCCCACCAATGACGATTTGTCCAGCGGCATTGGGGTTAAGGTTACGGCCACCGACACCTATGGGCAATCGGTTTCCGACACCTTTACCCTCACCGTCAACAATACCAATGATGCGCCGACCATTGCTCAAGCGATCAGCGACCAGAGCATCAGCAGCCTCAACAGCTACAGTTACACTATTCCAACGGGCAGTTTTACCGATGTGGATGCTGGGGACAGTTTGACTTACACGGCCAAATTGCTAAACGGCGACGCCTTACCCAGTTGGTTAAGCTTTGATGGGGATACCCAAACCTTTAGCGGTTTCCCCACCAGCGGCGATGTGGGTCAGTTAGCGGTGTTGGTCACGGCAACCGACAGTAGCAGCAAATCGGTATCTGATCTGTTTTTCCTGGACATTCTCGCACAAAACGACGCCCCCGTTGTCGCGGCTACCTTAGTGGACCAAACGGTTAATGAGGATGCCTATTTTAGCTACCAGTTTGCGCTGAGCAGCTTTACCGATGCCAACGGCGACACCCTTACCTATACCGCGCAACAGGTCGGCGGCACCACGCTGCCCACTTGGTTGAGTTTTGACGCCACCACGCGCACCTTTACCGGCACACCCACCAATGACTATGTGGGCAATCTTGACCTTAAAGTAATTGCCACCGATAGCCGTGGCGCCAGCGTGAGCAACACTTTTAGCATTACCGTCATTAACACCAACGATGGCCCGGTCCTGAGCAATGCCATTGTCGATCAGACGGCAACCCAGTCCAGTTATTTCAGCTACACCATTCCCGGCACCGCCTTTACCGACGTGGACGGGGACACCCTGACCTACAGTGTTCAGTTGAGCAATGGGCAGACATTAAGCGCAGGGGCTGCGTGGCTCTCCTTTAACAGCGACACCCACACCCTCTATGGCACCGCTACCAGCAATGATCTGGGCAGTTATGCCCTTAAGGTCACCGCCAGCGATGGTATTAAATCGGTTTCCGATGTCTTTACCATCACCGCTGAAGCGCCCAACACCACCCCCACGTTGGCCAATGCACTGGACGACCAGAGCGCGACGGAAGACAAGGTGTTTCTGTTCAGCGTGCCTAGCACCAGCTTTAACGACAGCGATGCAGGCGATACGCTTACCTACTCTGCCCAGCAAGTCGATGGCTCCGCTTTGCCGAGTTGGCTGACTTTTGATGCCGACACACGCACCTTTTTCGGCACTCCGGTAAATAGCGATGTGGGCACGCTTCAGGTCGTGGTTACCGCCACCGATAAAAAGGGCGCCACCGCCTCGGATACTTTTTCTCTGGCGATTGCCAATACCAACGATGCCCCAACCCTGCAAAGTGCCGTGGCCGATGCCAGTGCGGAGCAGAGCGATGCCTTTTTCTTACAGTTAAGCAGCAGCGCTTTTAGCGATGTCGATGCTGGAGATAGCCTGACCTATAGCCTTACTCTGGCCAATGGCAGCAATTTACCCAGTTGGCTCACCTTTGATGCCACGGATCTTACCCTCAGCGGCACCCCTGCGGTGGGCGACGTAGGCACGTTGTCTCTTAAATTGACCGCCACCGATGGTTCTGGGGCCACCGCCTCTGACAGCTTTAATATTGTGGTCTTAACAGCCAACGATGCGCCGATCCTCAATACCGCCATTGCGGATCAAAACGCCACGGAAGAGACCATTTTCAGCTATACCCTAGCCAGCACAACCTTTAGTGACCCCGATGGCGACACCCTAACCTATAGCGCCACCCTGGCGGGGGGCGGAGCACTGCCCAGTTGGCTGATCTTTGATGGGGATACTCGTACCTTTAGCGGCACCCCCAGCAACAGCGACACGGGCAGCCTTAACGTCAAGGTGACGGCTACCGATAGCCGTGGCAACGAGGTTTCAGACGCCTTTACCTTAACGGTGGCCAATGTTAATGACGCGCCGGTGGTCAGTGTTAGCTTGGAGGATCAAACCACCGCTTACGATAGCGCTTTCCAATACACCATGGAGAGCAGCAGCTTTACCGATGTGGATACAGGGGATAGTTTAACCTACAGCGCCTCTTTGGCCAGTGGGGCCGATCTGCCCACATGGCTAACCTTTGACAGTGCCAGTCAATCTTTTTCTGGCACCGCCAGCAGCAGTGATGCAGGCACCATCAATGTGCGTGTTACCGCCACCGACAGCAGTGGTAGCACGGTTTCTGACGCCTTTAGCCTAACGGTCAAAGCCCCTAACAACACCCCTGTAACAGCCGGTACACTGAGTAATCAGAGCGTCAATGAAGACAGCGCATTCAGCTATCAGGTAAACAGCAGCACCTTTACCGATGCCGATGGTGACACTCTAACCTACAGCGCGACCCTACTGGACGGTTCATCGCTACCCAGTTGGGTGAGCTTTGATGGCGCAACCCGCACCTTCGTGGGTACACCCAGCAATGATCATGTGGGCAGCTACCAGTTTAAAGTGACCGCCACAGACCCGGATGGTGCACAAGCCTCCACCTCATTTAGCGTGACGGTGAGCAATACCAACGACGCCCCCACTAAAAACGTCGATATTGCCGACCAGTTGGTGGACTATGGCAGCGCTTACAACCTCACCTTGAGCGCCTCTGGTTTTACCGATGTGGATAGCGGCGATAGCCTGAGCTATTCGGTCAGTGCTTTGGCAGGCGGTTCGCTACCGAGTTGGCTCTCTTTCGATGCCGACACGCGCACCTTTACCGGCTTGGCCAGCAGCAGCGATGTGGGGGTCTTTGGGGTTAAGGTTACGGTAACAGACAGCAGCGGGGCCACGGCCTACGACAGCTTTAATATTACCGTGCAGGCCCCCAACAATGCCCCCGTTGTCGGCAGCACCATCCTGGGCGATCAAGCCGCCACTGAAGACAGCAAATTTTCCACCCAAATTGCCGCCAGCGCCTTTACCGATGCCGATGGCGATAGCTTGGTCTTAACCGCCTCGGGCTTATCTGGGGCGGCCCTACCCAGTTGGCTGACCTTTGATGCCGATACCGGACTGCTCACCGGTACCCCCACCAATGCCTATGTGGGCTCCACCGATATTGTGATTACCGCCACCGACCCTTCGGGGGCCACGGCATCTCAGACCTTTACCATTAGCGTGAGCAACGTCAACGATGCTCCGGTGGTTAATCAGGCAGCAACCAATCAGGAGATTGTGCAAAACACGGTCTTCAGCTACCAGTTGGCCAGCAACCTGTTTACCGATGAGGATGGCGACAGCCTAACCCTGAGCGCCACCAATAGCAGTGGCGGCTCCCTGCCCACATGGCTGAGCTTTGATGCTGATACCGGCACCTTTAGCGGCACCCCAGGCAGTGGTGATATTGGGGCCACCTTTGTCAAGTTAACCGCCAGCGATGGCAATGGCGGCACGGTTTCCAACACCTTCCAAATTTTGGTGTCGGAAACCTATACCGGTGCCTTTGTGGATAGCGAGGTTATCGGCATCAGCTATCAGGTAAGTGGCGATCAAACCCTCTACACCACCGGCAGCAGTGGTGATTTCAACTACAGCGCGGGGGATACGGTCACCTTCTCCATCGGTGACATTATCCTAGGTACGGTCACCGCCAGCAGCATTATTACCCCGTTGGATTTTGTCAGCAATGGCGATCTCGACACCGTGACCAACATGTTGCGCTTTTTGCAAACGTTGGACGAAGACAGCAATGCTGAAAACGGCATTACCATCAGCAGTTCGGCCATTACCGCTGCCAGTGGCGTCACCCTCAATTTTGATCAGAGCGTCAGCGATTTTGCCATCGACACCACCTTGGCGGCCTATCTGACCAACGTCACCGGCAGCAGCAGCCTAAGCGTGAGCAGTGATGCCGCCTGGGAACACTTTTCCGGCACCCTGAGCGGGCTGGACACCGGTAACAACTACGGCATTTTCACCACCACCGAGGGCAACCCGGTGGCGGTTGAAGATCTAAGTTTCTCCTACAGCGTGGCGATGAGTGACATCACCAGCGACAGCAGCGCCACCACCATGAGCGTCACCCAGATTGATGGTAGCGCTTTGCCAAGCTGGATTAATTTTGACACCCAAAGCTTTACCTTCACGGGCACCCCCACCAATGACGATGTGGGCAGTATTGCGCTTAAATTGGTTGCTAAAGATAGCGCAGGCACCACGTTGGGCAGCAAAATTGCCACATTGGAAGTGGTCAACTACAACGATACCCCAGAGCTCTCCATTGCCATTGAGGATCAAATTGTCGCCAGTGGCAGCACCTTTACCTTTGCTTTGGCCAGCGGCACCTTTACCGATGTGGATGCGGGGGATAGCCTCACCCTCTCTGCCACCTTGGCCGATGGCAGCGCGCTCTCTTCCAGTTGGTTGAGTTTTGACGCCGATACCGGCACTTTTACCGGCAATCCTGGCACCAGCAACGTGGGTCTTACCGGGGTTATTCTTACCGCCACAGACTTGGCGGGTGAGACGGTTTCCGAGGTGTTTAACATCACCGTAACCGGCACCAACACGGCCCCTTACATCGCCAACCAAGGGGCTTTTGATAGCATTTCGGCCACCCAGGGCAGCCGTTTTAGTTTCCGTTTTGCCAGCACCACCTTTACCGATGATGAAGGGGGCACCCTCACCTACAGCGCCAGCGCCATTGACGGTTCAGCTCTGCCCAGTTGGCTGACCTTTGATGCTGATACACGCACCTTTAGCGGTCAACCCGGTAGTGGTGATGTGGGTTCGGTTAGTTTAAAAGTCACGGCCACCGACAGCAGCGGTTTGAGCGGCTCGGCAGCCTTTAGCTTTACGGTGGCAGATATTAATGATAGCCCGGTTTCGGCAGAGCTGTTTAGCGCCCAAAGTGCAACAGAAAACAGCCCCTTCTCCTACAGCGTGCCTACCGGTGCGTTTACCGATGCCGATGTCGGAGATACCCTCACCCTGAGTGCCAGCCAGCCCGATGGTTCGGCGCTACCCAGTTGGTTGGTGTTTGATGCCTCAACCGGCACCTTTACCGGCACGCCCAGCAGCACCGACACGGGTCTGTTGATTGTTCGCGTCACAGCCACCGATAGCGGCAACGCCACGTCCAGCAGCAGTTTTGCGCTGACCATTGGCACCACCAATGCCGCCCCGGTTGCCAGTACCACAGCTCTTAGCGACACCACCGTGCTTGAGGATGAAACTTACTCCTTGCTGGTGGGTACGGCCAATATCTTTACCGATGCCGATGCCGATACCCTGAGTTACGCCGTATCCGCACTCAACGCAACCGGTACCTTACCGAGTTGGTTGAGCTTTGATAGCAACAGCGGCCTGCTCAGTGGCACCCCCAGCGATGGGGATGCCGGCGTTACGGGTATTAAAATTACCGCCACCGATACCAGTGGAGCCAGCGCATCGGTTGTCTACAACCTAACCGTTGTGGAGACCAACGACACCCCCACCCTGGATATTGCCCTGCTGGATCAACAGGTGGATACCAATGTACGCTTTGAATACACCTTAGCCAGCGGCAGCTTTAGTGACGCCGACCTTAACGATGTTTTAAGCTACAGCGCCCTACAGGTCACGGCGACCGGCACCAGTGCGCTGCCCAGTTGGCTGCTGTTTGATGCGGATACAGGCACCTTTAGCGGCACCCCAAGCAGCGCAGGCAGCTATACCATTAAGGTAACGGCCAGTGACGGCACCGCATCGGTATCGGATCTGTTTACCCTTGACGTGGCCACCGCCAATCACGCGCCGGTCGTGGCCAACACCATTGAAAGCGCCACCGGCAGCGAACTACGTACGGCCACTGAGGACTCGCCCTTTGAGTTCACGCTGCCCACAACAACCTTTAGCGATGCCGACGGCAACACCCTAACCTATACCGCCACCCTGGTGGATGGCAGCAGCTTACCCAGTTGGATAAGCTTTGATGCCGATTCAAAAACCTTTAGTGGCACCCCCACCAACGAGGATGTTGGCAACCTCAGCATTAAGGTGACGGCTACCGACATCTATGGCGAAAAAGCCAGTGACTTTTTTGGTTTAACGGTTGCCAACAGCAATGACACCCCCTATGTGGTGGGTAGTCTGAGCGATCTGACCACCAATACCAGTGAGAGTTTTCTCTATGCGTTTGATGCGGGGCTGTTTGGGGATCTGGATGTTGGTGACACGCTGACCTACAGCGCCACCCAGGCGGACGGCACCGCTCTGCCCAGTTGGTTGACCTTTGATGCCGACTCCCGCACCTTTTCGGGTACGCCCGGCAGCTCCGATGTGAACCACTTGGTGCTCAAGGTAACCGCGACAGATAGCGTTGGGGCCAAGGTTTCCACCAGTTTTGCAGTGGATGTGACGGAGGTTAACCATGCCCCCACGGTGGCCGCCAATATTGCCGATCAAACCGCTACCGAGGATAGCCGCTTTAGCCAGCAGTTCAGCAGCTCGACCTTTAGCGATGTGGATAGCGACGACACCCTGACCTATACCGCGACCCGTGCCGATGGTACCGCTTTACCCAGTTGGCTCACTTTTGACAGCGCCACCCGCAGCTTTAGCGGCACCCCCACCAACAGCGATGTGGGCACTTTAACCGTTAAGGTCACGGCCACCGATAGCGGCAATCTCACCACCTCTGACATCTTTAAAATTGAGGTGGGCAACGTTAATGATGCACCAACCCTGATTACCGCCATCAGCGATCAGCGGGCCGATGTGGGAACACCGTTCACCTTCCAGTTGGCCAAGGGCTCCTTTACCGATGTAGACCTTGGGGACAGCATCACCTACAGTGCCACCCTCGCCAATGGCGAGACCCTAAACGGTCTATGGATCAGCTTTGATGCCGCCAGTCGTCTCTTCCAAGGCAGCCCGAGCGCCACCGATGTGGGCATCCTCACCGTCAAAGTCACGGCCACCGACCGCAGTGGTGCCACCGCCACCGACTTTTTCCAGTTGGAGGTCATTAGTGCCAACCACGCGCAGGTATTGGCCAGCGAGATTGGCAATCAGACTACCCTGGAAGATAGCGCATTAACACTACTCATTCCCACCGACACCTTTACCGATGCCGATGGGGACGACCTGACCCTGACCGTGACCTTACAAGATGGCACGTCCCTGGCCCAAGGCGCGTCGTGGTTGAACTTTGATAGCGAATCTAACACCCTCTCCGGCACGCCAACCAACAGCAATGTGGGGGTGCTGAGCCTTAAAGTGACCGCCACCGACGCCAGCGGTGCCAGTGCGGTGGAGACCTTTGACCTTACGGTCAGTAATGTCAACGATGCGCCAACCCTGGTAACCGCCTTTGCCGATGTGGCGATCTCCACAGGCAAAGCCTTACAGTTAAATTTGGCAGGCAGCCACTTTACCGATGTCGACAGCGGCGATAGCCTAACCTATAGCATCAGCCGCGCCTCGGGCGCCGCCATGCCCAGTTGGCTGAGTTTTGACAGCCAGACAGGCTTGCTGAGCGGGGTACCTGCCAGCGCCAACGCGGGCACCTATAACCTTGTGATTACCGCCACCGATACGTCGGGGGCGTCGGCGTCGGATCTGTTTGTTCTGACGGTCTCCGATCCCAATGTAGCACCTGTTTTGGTCAACCGTCTGGGTACCCAGACGCTTACCGAAGATAGTGCCTTCAATTATAAAATCGCCAGCACCACCTTTAGCGATGCCAATGCCAGTGATACCCTAACCTATAGCGCCACGGCGGTAGGGGGGGGTGCGCTACCCAGTTGGCTGAGCTTTGATGCGGCAACCCGTACCTTTACGGGCACCCCCACCAACGCCCAGGTAGGCAATGTCTATGTTTCCGTACAGGCCACCGATGCGGCGGGGCTCAAGGCCACCGATATTTTGACCCTTTCGATCACCAATGTGAACGATGCCCCAACCTTGGTTAACGGTCAGTCTGATCGTACGGTTTATGAAGGGGAAACTTTTCAGGTTGTCTATTCAGCCAGCGCGTTTACCGATGTGGATAAGGGCGACCTTCTCACCTATAGCGCGACCTTGAGCACCGGTGAAGCTCTGCCGAGTTGGCTTAGTTTTGATGCCGCTACCCGCACCCTGTACGGCAGCCCCAGCAGCAGCGAGAGCGATACTTCGGTCTCCATCAAGATAACTGCCACCGATAAGAGCGGTGCCACCGCCAGTGATATTTTTGCCATCGCGGTGGAGGCGGTCAACCACGCGCCAGAATTGGCTAACGCCATTGCCGATCAGGTAGCCTCTGAGGATGCCACCTTCAGTTATACTTTGGCCAGTGACACTTTTACCGATAGTGATGTGACCGCCGGTACCGATACACTTACCCTTTCGGCCACCCTATTAAACGGCTCGGCTCTGCCCAGTTGGTTAAGCTTTGATGCCGAGACCGGCACCTTTAGCGGCACCCCCACCAACAGCAATGTGGGGAGTTTTTCGGTCAAAGTAACCGCCACTGATGGCGCGGGCGAAAAAGCGGTAGATACCTTCCGCATGACCGTTAATAACACCAATGATGCACCAGTCACGGCCGGCACGGTTGCCAGCCAGACCATTACCGCTGGCAGCAACTATGCGTTAAAGCTCTCTTCTAGCCTGTTTACCGATGTGGACGCTGGGGATCACTTGACCCTTAGTGCCGCTTTGAGCAATGGGACCTCGTTAGCCAGCGGTGCATCATGGCTTACTTTTGACGCCGACCTGCTGCGCTTTTATGGCACCCCCAGTAACAGCCATGCGGGCAGTTACGCCATTACCATTACCGCCACCGACGACAGCCACGCTACCGCCACAACCACATTTAATTTGGTCGTCAATGCCTTAAACACCAAGCCCTATGTAGCGGCGGCCATTGCGGATCAAACAGCGACGGAAGATCAGCCCTTTTTCTTGCAAGTGAGCAGCAGCGCCTTTATGGATGCCGAGGGCAATACACTGACCTATTCGGCCACCACACAGAGCGGCGCGGCACTGCCCAGTTGGTTAACTTTTGATGCGGATACCCGCACCTTTAGCGGTACCTCCAGCGATGGGGATGAAGGGAGTTTTCAGGTTAAGCTTACCGCGACAGACACAGGCGGTTTAAGTGTTTCCGATCTGTTTACCGTAACCGTTAACAACGTCAACGATGCCCCCACCCTGGTGACCCCCATTGTGGACCAGTTGGCGCAGAAAAATGTAGGTTTCCAATTTGCGCTGCCCAGCGGCAGTTTTACGGATGCGGATCTCTCCGACACCTTAACCTACACGGCCACCCAGGTGGATGGCTCCGCTCTGCCCAGTTGGCTCTCTTTTGATAGCAAAACGGCACTGTTCACCGGTGTTCCTGGAGCGTCCGACCTAGGCGCCATCAACATACGGGTAACCGCCAGCGATGGTCATGGCACTACGGCGTCGGACATTTTTGTCATTACAGCGGTGGACCCCAACACCGCGCCGGTGGTGCTCAATAGCATTATGCTCAATACTGCGGTGACAACAGCGGACCGTACCGCGACCGAAGATAGCAGCTACAGCTTTACCATCCCCAGCAACACTTTTAGTGATGCCGATGGCGATACCCTGACCTACAGCGCCACCCTCAGTAACGGTTCGGCGCTGCCCAGTTGGCTCACCTTTAACAACGGCATCTTCACCGGCACCCCCAGCAACGACCATGTTGGGCAGTTGCTGATCAAGGTGGTTGCCACCGATCCTTCGGGCTCAAGAGCGGCCAACACCTTTGTGTTGATTGTCGCCAATACCAACGATGCCCCAGAAGTCGGGACCACCCTACAGGGGACAACTACGCAGACCAACAGCGTGTTTGAATATGCCATTCCTGCCACGGCCTTTACCGACGTGGATAGTGGGGATACCCTCACTTTGAGCGCTGAGTTGGCGAGTGGCGATCCCTTACCTGATTGGCTCTATTTTGACAGCGCGACCGGCAGTTTTACCGGCTCTCCAGCAACCGGTGACGCCGGTGAATTGACCATTGTCGTTACCGCCACCGATCTTCAAAATGCCACCGCGCAGCAGAGTTTCACCCTTACGGTCAATGCCGCCAATGAGGCCCCGGTTATTGACCAAGGGCTGAGCAGCCAAGTTGCCACGGAAGACAGCAGCTTTAGCTATACCATACCCAGCAACGCCTTTAGCGATGCCAATCAGGATAGCCTAACCTACACCGCGACCCTGTTGGATGGCAGTTCGCTACCAAGTTGGCTACAGTTTGACAGCAATACGGGCGCCTTCACAGGCACCCCACTCAATGAAAACGTGGGCATTGTTGGCATTAAAGTGACAGCCACCGATCCTTCGGGATTAACTGCGGTAGATGCCTTTAGCCTGACCATTACCAACACCAATGACGCCCCAACCCTGGCTCAGGAGATGTCCGATCAGGTTGCCTATACCAACCGTGGTTTTGAGTTCGCGGTACCTGCTAGCACCTTTGCCGATGTGGATTTGGGGGATGTTTTAACCTATAGCGCCACCTTGGCCAATGGCGACCCACTGCCCAGTTGGCTGGCCTTTAATAGCGTGGATGGCACCTTTGGTGGGGTACCTGCACTGGCTGATATTGGTACTTTGTCGGTCACGGTTACCGTCACCGACAGCAGTGGCAGCACGGTAAGCGATACCCTTGCCATTGTGGTACGGGATGCCAATACAGCCCCTCTCTTAACCACCCCACTGGTGGATCAAATCGCAACGGAAGATAGCAGCTTTACTTACAGCATTGCCCAGGGCAGCTTTACCGACAACGATCTTGGGGATTCGCTGACCTATAAAGCGACCCTCTTGGATGGCAGTGCCCTGCCCAGTTGGTTGGTGTTTGACAGCAGCACCTTAAGCTTGAGTGGTACCCCCAGCAACGCTAATGTGGGGCAGATTTCCATCAAGGTCACCGCCACCGATCAGGGGGGCAAAAAGGTCTCTGACATCTTTACCCTAACCACGGAAAATGTGAATGATGCGCCGGTGGTTAATCTCTCCCTGTTGGCGCAGGGGGCGGATGAAACCCTGTTGACCGGCCAAAGCTACAGCAAAGAGTTGAGCAGCAGCACCTTTGTAGATGTGGACTTGGGCGACAGCATCACCTGGAGCGCCGCCCTGACCGATGGGACGGCTCTGCCCAGTTGGCTCAGTTTTGATGCCACCAGTCACACCTTTAGCGGCACCCCTACCTCCAGTGACACGGGCGCCCTCTCCATTCGCGTCACCGCGACCGATACCAACGGGGCATCCACCGATGACACCTTTACCTTAGCCATCGCCCAAGCCAATGTGGCACCCACCTTGGTGAGCACCATCAGTGTGGACGCCGTGACCGAGGATCAAACCGCCACATTCTCGGTCGCCAGCTTCTTTACCGATGCCAATAGCGATACCTTGGTCTATAGCGCAACCCTGTTGGATGGTAGCGCCCTGCCCAGTTGGATAAGCTTTGACACCAACACCGCCACCTTTAGTGGCACCCCACTCAATGCGCATGTGGGCTCGATGGCCCTTAAAGTCACCGCCACCGATCCGCAAGGGTTGAGTGTCTCTGGCAACTTCCAGCTTGCGATTCTCAATAGCAACGACGCGCCTATTGCCTCTGACTACACGTTGCAACTGTTTGAAAACAATTCGTATGCACTCAATGCCGATGATATCACGGCGCTGGTGCATGATGATGATGGTACCACCCCTGTATCCATTCGGTTAGAATCCCTGCCCAGCAACGGCACCATCTCCTATATGGGTATGGCCTTAGACGCCATCACCGGTAATGAAATTGTACCGTTGGCCAATATTGGGGATTTACAATTTACCCCTGCAACTAACTGGTCGGGCACTACCAGCTTCCAGTGGTCGGTTTATGATGGCGAGGCTTACTCCAACGTCGCCACATTGAACATTCAAGTGGTGGGCATTAACGACTATCCCACCGCCATTGACTATACGGGTACGCAGGCAGTCGCCGAAAGCGTTGATACCAGCACCCCCTATGCCTTAGGCGCTTTTACGGTGAGTGATCCAGATATCGCCGATACCCACACCCTGACCCTGTCGGGTAGTGATGCGGCGCTGTTTGAAATCCTGGATGGTGCGCTTTATCTGGCCGCAGGCGCGATGTTGGACTTTGAAACCCAGCCCACTCTCACTATTACGGTGACAGCAACCGATAGTGGCAGCCCAAGTCTGACCTATAGCCAAGCCTTCAGCTTCTCCCTGGTCGATGGCAACGATGCCCCAACAGGGGTCACTTTCTCCAACGCCAGCATCGACGAAAGCGGTGATGCGGGGCCTGTTGCTGCAAGCAGAACCGTTGGTGTGTTCAGCGCCATAGATCAGGATGTTGTGGATAGCCACAGCTTTGTGGTAACAGGCGGCAGCGGTTTTGGTCTGTTTGATTTTGCTGGAGATACCCTCTATCTAAAACCAGATATGGTCTTAGACTATGAGAGCATCAACAGCTATACCCTGGATGTCATGGTTATGGATAGTGCCGGTCAATCCGGCACGCAGAGCGTGACCATCAACGTGATGGATGTTAATGAGTCCCCCATTGTCGCCATGGCGTTGGCCGATGCAGATGCCACCGAAAACCTAGCCTTTAGCTATACCTTTGGCAGCGACCAATTTGCCGATCTAGACAGTGGAGACAGCCTAACCTTTAGCGCCACGCTCTCCGATGGTTCTTCCCTGCCCACGTGGTTGAGTTTTGATGCGCAGACCTTAACCCTAAGCGGCATCACCCCTGAAGGGGCCAATGCCCTCTCCATTGCCATTACGGCAACCGACAGCAGTGGTTTGAGCGTCAGTGATGCGTTTGCTCTGACCATCATCCGCGATGGTGAGTTCTTGGATGCTGCGGTTGGCAACCTGACCTTTAATTCCGGCAGCCAAAGCGGCAATACCGATGCCAATGGTCTGTTCTATTATCGGGATGGCGAAACCGTCACCTTCTCCATCGGCAATCTTGTGCTAGGTACGGCCAACGCCAGTAGCCTGATGACGCCTGATAGCTTGGATGGCCTTTCCACGGATGCCGTCACCAACATGCTGCGCTTTTTGCAGACCATTGATGAAGATGGTGATCCGAGCAATGGTATTACCATTAGTGCGACTGCCCATGATCAAACCGCAGGGGTTAACATCAATTTTGAGCAGAGCCCCGACGCCTTTAGCAACGACATAAATATCAGCACCTTCTTGACCAACATTCAGCCCGGTCAGATGCCGCTGATTTTGCGCAGCGCCGAAGAGGCTCGTGCCCACTTTGAGAGCACCCTGAGCAGCCGTTCGGCCTATACCGGCATAACGCTGGATAACAGCACCCTGCCTGAAAATACCGACACCCAAGCTGAATACTTGGTGGGCAGCCTCTCTGCGACGGGTAGCTCGGCCCTAATCCCCGAATATGCCATTGTGGGTGGCACCCACGCAGATCTCTTCTCCGTGATTGACGGCAAGCTCTACCTGATAAGTGGTACCACGCTGGATCATGAGACCCTGCCGAATTTGAGCGTCACCATCGAGGTGCGTGAACCCGGTTCCAGCGCCCCCTATACGCAAAGCTTTACCATTGGTGTTACCGACGTCAATGAGGCCCCATTGACCCAAGACGACAGCGTCATGGCCTATGAAGACAACAGCATCACTTTTGTTGAATCCACGCTGCTGGTCAATGACACGGACCCCGATGCAAACAGCCTAGACATTACCTCCATCACTCTGGTGGATTCTATGTACGGCACCGTTGCGGAAATCGGCAATGGCGTTTGGAGTTTCACCCCATCGAGCATGCTGCAATTCTTGTCCGAAGGGGAAACCATGCCCCTTGCCTTCACCTATATGGTGGCAGACGGTGCGGGCCTTGAGAGCGTGGGCAACGGCATCTTCACGGTGTATGGCATCAACGACGCGCCAGAGGTTTACACCGCCACACCGGGCACCTATATAGAAGATGGCACCACCACCTACCCCTTTGCAGGGGTAACCATTAGTGACCCTGATGGCGGTGACATCTCCTCCGTGGTCTTGAGCATTCAGGGCTATGTGCAAGGGGCGCAGCGGTTAAGCTTTACCGACAGCAACGGCGTTATATTAGGCAGCTGGGATGATGTTAACGGTACCTTGACCCTAAGCCAAAATGCCACGGGCAATGCCTATACCAACGCGCTGTTGATGGTGGGTTACGAAAACTTGTCCGATAACCCGACCAGCACGGTCGCGGTGGCACTTACCGCCTATGACGCTTATGGTGCTGCAAGCTCCGAGTCCATACAGCAGATCCAGATCACCGCGGTAAACGATGCACCGCAGCTTACACTGCCTGGAGACACCCTCAATCTCGCCAGCTTAGACGGCAGCAACGGTTTTGTACTTAGCGGGACCAACCCCTATGATTTCACAGGGCACAGTGTAAGTGCCGCCGGGGATGTCAACGGTGATGGGGTGGACGATGTCATCATCGGCGCGTTCATTTCCGATTCCGGCAACGGCTTGGATGGTGGGGTCAGTTATGTCCTGTTTGGCAACCAAACCGGCTTTAATGCCAACATAAGCCTCTCCAGCTTGGATGGCAGCAACGGCTTTGCCATCCATGGCATCGAAGCGGGCGATAAAGCGGGACAGGTGGTAAGCCAGGCGGGGGATATCAATGGCGATGGGGTGGATGACCTGATCATTGGTGCCCAGTTTGCGGCGGCCAATGGGCTTGTTGACGCAGGGCAAAGCTATGTCGTGTTTGGCCAAACCAACGGTTTTTCTGCCGATCTCAATCTCTCTGATCTAGACGGCAGCAATGGTTTTATCATCAATGGCCAAGAGATGTACGACTATGCGGGGGTCGCGGTAAGCGCTGCGGGTGACATCAATAACGATGGCATCGATGACCTGCTTATTGGTGCAGACTACGCTTCCGCAAACGGTCAGGACTATGCCGGCGAGAGCTATGTGGTGTTTGGCAAAGATACCGGTTTTGCCAGCAGCTTCAATCTTTCTGACTTAGACGGCAGTAACGGATTTGTCATTAATGGCGTCTCTGTTGGGGATTGCATGGGCGGCACCGTAAGCGGTGCGGGCGATGTGAACGGGGATGGCATTGATGATCTCATCATTGGCTCAATCACGACCGGCACCGGTACGCCCCATGCGAGCCAAAGCTATGTGGTGTTTGGTCACTCGGGTAATTTTGCGAGCAGTTTTGACCTAGCGGAGCTCAACGGTAGCAATGGTTTTGCCATCCATGAAGTTTCTGCCACGGACAACTCCGACTTTACCGTAAGCAGCGCGGGGGATATTAATGGCGATGGGCTGAGCGATCTGCTCATCGGCGCACCCAACGCTGGAACAGCGGGTGAGACCTACGTGGTGTTTGGCAGCACCACCCCCTTCGCTGCCAATTTGGATCTCTCTACCCTGGATGGCAGCAACGGTTTTGTTATCCAAGGCTTAAATAGTGGGGATTCCTCTGGAAAAGCGGTAAGTGCCGCTGGTGACATTAACCACGACGGCATAGATGACCTGATTATTGGGGCCCAGTATGCCAGCCCCAACGGCACCTCATCGGGGCAGAGTTATGTGGTGTTTGGGCAGCAGGGGGGTTTTAGCGCCAGCTTTAGTCTGGCTGATCTGAATGGCTACAACGGTTTTAGCATAAACGGCATCAACGCTTACGACTATTCAGGCTTCTCGGTTGCCGGTGCGGGGGATCTCAACGGCGATGGGGTGGATGATCTGATTATTGGGGCCGACTACGCCTCCCCCAATGGTATGCAAGGCGCAGGAGAAAGCTATGTGGTGTTTGGGCAGGCAGGCTCCCTGCCAGCCTCGGTGACCTACATTGAGGGCAGCGCCCCGCAACAGGTGGCCGCGAACCTCTCCCTGACGGATGTTGACAGCACCCAGATGAACTCTGCCACGGTGCAGATTAGCGGTCATTATCAGGTCGGCGAAGATAGCCTGAATTTTACCGATCAAAACGGCATTGCAGGGGCGTGGAACGCCACCACGGGCACGCTCACACTCAGTGGCACAGCCGATACCGCCCTCTATCAAGAGGCGCTGCGCAGTGTGACCTATGAAAACAGCAGCACCAGCCCCAATGTTGGCAACCGCACGGTTTCTATCGCACTCTTTGATGATCAAGGGACCCAGAGCAACATCGTCACCACCACCCTGTCGGTGGTGGATGTCAACAGTCCGCCGGAGGTTGTGTTTGTCTCTTCGCCGAACTTTACCGAGGATGCCAACGCCACGGCACTGGGAAATCTTGTAACCCTAAGTGATGGCGACAACACCCATATGAGTGGTGCCAGCATCACCGTAAGCAGTGGTTATGCCCCCGGCGAAGCTCTGCTGGCCTTTACCGATACCGGCACCATTAGCAGCTCTTTTGACGCCGCCACAGGCACCCTAACCCTGACGGGCATCGATACCATTGCCAATTATCAAACGGCACTGGCTAACGTCACCTACGCCTTTACAGGTAATGATGTTAGCGGTAGTCACGCCTTTTCCATCCGCATTACCGATGAGCAAGGCGGCACCAGTACCGCGACCGAGGTACCCTTTACCCTCACCGGTACCAATGATGCCCCAACCGTGGACCCAGGCACCCTGCCGACCCTACAAAACAGCCTTGTTTTTGATGGCACCGATGATGCGGCATACTCGACGGTAGGGGGCATGGTTACGGCGGATGCTACCTGGGAGTTCTGGGTTAACCGGGCCAGCGCCGGTAGCGCCCATGATATTTTGCTCATGACCGATGGGAATGGAAATCATCTTAGCATCGGCTACGGAGCCGACCCACACACCTTTGAAATCGCCCTGGGCAGCGATTCATGGATCGTGGATTTTACCGGCCTGGGGCTGGATGAGGTGGGCAGTTGGGTCCACTGGGCCGGCAGCTTTGACAGCACCACCAGTGAAATGGCGCTCTACCTCAATGGCGTTCAACTCACCACACATATTTTTACGGGAGAAAGCCTGCCCGTAGGCAGCAGCCTCGCATTGGGCAGTGCGGTATGGAGCAATGGCACGCCCCTTGATGGCGCTTTGGGGGATATACGCCTGTGGAACGATGTCCGCACGCCAGAAGAGATTGCGGATAACTATTCACGCACGCTCTCGGGCAGCCCTGCTGGGCTGGTCGCCAACTACACCATGGCGGATTACACAGGCAGCAACAGCCTGACAGATGTTTCGGGGAATGGCTTCTACCTCACCCTAGGCGATGGCGGTGCGACCCCGTCCCTTAGCCCCACGGTAAGCGCCAGCACCCTGCTGCTTGAGCAGCCCGCCGACAGCGTCACCTTTACCGAAAATGGCGGCTCTGTTGCGGTTATGCCGGTCATTACCGTGGACGACACGGAAGATAATTGGGATGGTGGCACGCTCAACATCAGCTACACCCCCTACGATAGCCAGTTTGAGACCCTGCTGTTGTCCTCACACGGCTCTGTTTTGGTCGAAGATGGCAACCTCAGCTACGGCGGTACGTTGGTGGGTAGCTACACCTGGACCGGCAGCACTTGGAACATCACCTTTAACAGTGCCGCCAGCGATGCGGCAGTAGAGTCCATTTTGCAGGCTGTCACCTATGAAAACAACGCAGAGGCGCCCTCCACCAGCCCCCGTTCGGTGATGGTCAGCCTAATGGATAGCGAGGGTGCCACCACCAACTTTACCCAGACCATCCAAGTCGTCGCCGTTAATGACGCACCAGAGCTGCTACCGGCCATGGGCTTGAGTGAAGCCCTCACCGATGTCGGTTCTTACAGCCTCTCCTATGGGGCTGAGATGGTGGTGGTGGGCAATACCGCCTACATTGCCACCAGCGACAACCATTTGAAGATCGTGGACGTTTCATCGCCCACCGCACCCACCTTGCTGGGCAGCGTGGATTTCAGCAGCACCATGGGTGCGCCTAACGGCATCGCCGTGTCTGGGCAAACGGCTTACATCAGCCAGGGGGATCTGCTTGCCATTAACATCAGCAATCCCACCGCGCCCTCTGTTATTGGTGTGTATGATGAAGGTAACAACACCTATAGCCGTTCCATTACGGTGGATGGCCATGTGGGCTATTTGGGTGCTGACAACATGGTGTATGTGCTGGATCTAAGCGATCCCGCACAGATCACCGAGATGGCATCTCTACCGCTGTTTGGCACGCCGGAGAAAATTTTCTACAACAACAATACCCTCTATATGGCCACCAGCCATGGCTTGGAAATTGTTGATGTAACCGATCCGCTCTCGCCTTCGGCCATGGATACCTACGCCCTTTCCAACAGCGTGGATCTGTCCCTCGACGGCAGCGACCTCTATCTGGCTGCGGGTGCCAGCGGTGTGACCCATCTGGATGTGAGCGATCCCAACGCCATAACCTATATGAACTCGTTCCCCACCATGGCTTATAGCGTTGACTACCTCAATGAGGTACTCATCGTCAGCAGCGGCAATAGTGTCACCTACCTGAGTGTGTCCAATCCACACAAGATGACCACCGTAGATAGCTGGACCTTAAACGGTGGCAGCAGCGCTGAAGTCGTTGTCACCAATGACCATGCGTATGTATTAGACAGCATGAATGGGGTTTATGTCCTCAACCACCAGATCGGCGTTGCCAATGCCGTTATAGATGACGTACAGGAAGATTCCACGGTACCCCAGAACGGCACCATGGTCTCCAACTTACTAAGCGACATCTACTACGATGTCGATGGCACCCTGTCAGGTATCGCCCTTACCTCTGTGGATGAGAGTCATGGTCAGTGGCAGTATAGCTGGGATTATGGCGCAACCTGGCAAGGGATTGATGGCTTGAGCGAGAGCCAAGCGCTGTTGCTTGAGAGCAGCGACTCTATCCGTTTTATACCCAATGCCGACTATGCGGGCAGCAGCACCTTTACCTTCCGTGGCTGGGATACCAGCGATAATGGTGTGGCAGGTACCAGCGTGGATGCCACACAAAACGGTGGCACAACCGCTTTCAGTGCGGTAAGCCATACGGGGCAGGTCAACGTTATTGAGGTGAACGACCCCAGCCAACTAAGCGCGGTCGCGCCAAGCCAGGTATTGAGCTTTGACGGCGTGGACGATGTGGCTTCTGCGGCCATTAGCTTGCCCCCAAGCAGCTCCTTTACGCTGGAAGCCTGGGTCTACCGCAACAGCGGCAGCAGCGATGACACCATCTTCAGCCAAGGGGTTGAGGGCACGGGAACCTTCTCGGTAGGTTTTGACGCCTCGGGACAGCTCAACTGGAATATCGACAGCGATACCCTGAGCGTCAATACAGCAGATATTGACAGCAACAACGTCGGCATGCTCAACCAGTGGTACCATGTGGCCGCCGTGTATGACGATATGGGCGGCAGCCCTGTTCGCACCCTCTATGTGGATGGGATACAGGTTGCACAGAGCACCACCGGCCCAAGCTACGTTGGTGGTAACACGCTGGTGTTGGGCTCGTATTTGGCTGGTGGTAGCGGTCAAGATTTTGATGGAAAACTGGACGATGTGCGTATCTGGTCGGACGCTCGCACCGCTCAGGAGATCGCAGAGAGTGCCAATGGGGTTATCACAGAGACCACCAATCTGACGACGTACTTTGATTTTGAACAGATTGCCAATGGGGTAAGTTACGGTACCAATGGCCACATGCTGCAAATGGGTGATACCACCCCGACGGGGGATGCTAAAGATCCCCTGGCCGTTGCAGATGGCACACGCACCCAAACGGTCACCACCGCTACCGCCGCTTATGATGAAGCGGTGGGGGCTGTGATTATCGCCCCCAGTGTGGAGCTTGTCGACATTGACAACACGCTGCTTAGCCAAGCGGTTATCCAGATTGCTGGCAACTATCTCATGGACCAGGATCGGTTATCCTTTAACGATACCACCACCATTAGCAGCAGTTGGGACAGTGCGACTGGTCGGTTAACCCTCTCTGGCAGCGATACCGTGGCCAACTATCAAGCGGCGTTGCGTAGTGTAACCTATGACAACAGCACCACCGCACCCAATACCACACCGCGCACCATCACCATGTTGGTGAAGGACGCGGCAGAAAATGCCAGCAACAGCTTTACCTCCACCGTGACCATTAGCACGGTGGACGATGCCCCCGTGATCAGCACCACCGGCACGATGGGCTTCCTTAGCTTCTCCAGCAACACCATCCAGGTCACCAATAATGGCACCTCCACTCTGGCCGCAGGAGACCTAGACAATGATGGGGATATTGACCTAATTGATGGCAGC
Organism: Magnetococcus marinus MC-1; assembly: GCF_000014865.1. Taxonomy (NCBI): domain Bacteria; kingdom Pseudomonadati; phylum Pseudomonadota; class Magnetococcia; order Magnetococcales; family Magnetococcaceae; genus Magnetococcus; species Magnetococcus marinus. The sequence continues at coordinate 1,347,297 of NC_008576.1, read as the reverse complement.
AGTGGCTTGGTTTGGTTGGGGGATCATAGCGGACACTTTACCCAGGGCAATCAGAGCGTTCTGGCTTTCACCAACATTGGCGACAGCCAAGGTGTTTTGCTCCACGATTTTAATGGCGATGGCTATCTGGACGCCCTGAACTATCAGGATAATGGTGGGGCCAATCAGGTTTGGTTCAACCAACAGGATGGCACCTTTGCCTATAACGCCACGTTAGGCCATGGCAATAGTGTGGATGCCGCCATGGGCGACATCAATCATGATGGCCACATCGACCTCTATGTCGTTAATGACAACACCTCTGACCAGCTTTGGTTGGGGGTCGGGGACGGCAGCTTTACCGATAGCGGCCTTGTGTTTGGCACAGGCATGGCTAAGAGCGTCAGCATGGGCGATGTGAATGGCGATCTGTTGGACGATGTGGTGCTCAGCCGCACCGATGGCAACCTAGAAATTTTGCTCTCCGATGGCACCACTTTTACCGATAACGGGCAAAATCTAGGCTATGCCAACAGCAGCTTTGTCGCCAACGCTTTGGGAGATTTGGATGGAGATGGAGATCTGGATCTGGTCGCTTACGACAGTCAGTTTGGCTACCGCGTCTATCTGAACAATGGTCAGGGTCTGTTTATTGACCAGAACACCACCATGAACAGCAGCACCAATGTGCAAGATATTGCTCTGGCTGACCTGGACCAGGATGGTGATTTGGATCTGGTAGTCGTGAAAAACGGCTACCAATCTGATGCGCTCTACCTCAACGATGGCACAGGGCTTTTCAGCTCTTCGGGCTCATACCTTAACAACGCCAGCAACGATCATGTGGTGCTGGCCGATGTCAATAATGATGGCTCTGTGGATGCCATCTATGGACAGCTTGACCCTCAGTTTTCCGGATCCAACGGGATCTATATCTCCTTGAACAACTCCACGGTGGCGGGCAATACCATCCATGAGGGCATGGGCTGGCAGAACCTGACCATGGGCATGACCTTGATGGATGACGACAACGGCAACCTCACCGGTGCCACCATTACCATCGCTGGCAACTATGAGATGGGGTCAGACACCCTTAGCTTTACGGACACCACCACCATTACCGGAAGTTGGGACAGCGCCACCGGCACCCTCAGCCTGAGCGGCACCGACACCTTAACCAACTACACCAGCGCACTTAACAGCATCACCATGCAGGTTTTGGGTGACAACCCCAGCGAGCGGGTGCGTAGCGTCGATGTACAGGTCACGGAAGAGGGTAATCTGGTCAGTGCCATCCATAGTTTCCAGGTCAATGTGGTTGGCAGCAACGATTATCCAGAGATTACGGTGCAGGGGGGCTCGACAGCCAGCGTTACCTATACCGAACTGGACGGTCCGGTCGCCATCTTGACAGACTTAAATGTGGTGGATGTGGATAGCAGCACCTTGACCAGTGCCACGCTCTCCATCACCGGCTACACGATGGCATCGGGGGATAAGCTCATACTCAATGCCAGCAACCCTTCCATCTATAGTTACTGGGATGATGCCAGTGGCACCCTGCAACTGGGTGGTTCGGCATCCGTGGCAGAGTACCAAGCCCTGTTGCGTTCCGTCACCTATGCCAACAGCCGCATTGACCCTGACGCGACCGATCGCCAAATTTCACTCATGGTTGTGGATGATCAACAAGCGGCCAGTAGCGGCGTGGACATTACCGTCAGCATGGCACTGAACAATGATCCTCCCCTGTTGACCCTGAATGTCAACAGTTACCCGAGTTTTACCCTTAGCAGCAATGCCAGCGATGCCACGCAGAACGCCAAATTGTTGGCCCAGGGGGATTTCGATGGCGATGGAGACCTGGATCTGTTTGTGGGCACCTTAAATGCCAGCGATCTGGTTATGCTCAATGATGGCTATGGCCATTTTAGCGAAACATCACAAACCTTTACCAGTGGCACAACCCACCAAGTACTGGTCGAGGATATGGATGGGGATGGCGTATTGGATGTGGTCACGGTGTCAGACACCGGCACCCTTGTCTTGATGGGGATTGGCGATGGTTACTTTAATGTACAAACGCAGAGCAACCCCATTGGTGTGATTGAACAGGCGCTGCTGGTTGATCTGAACGGCGATGGTTACAAAGATCTCGTCACCTTGGACGCCACCTCTGGCAATGCTGTGCACCTCTATAATAATGCGGGGACAGCGACGGACCACGGGGATGATTATTTCGGTACCGCCCTCAGCTTTGCCGCAGGTCAGAGCTTTAATGGTGCGGTTAATCTGGATGCCGACGGGGATGGTGATCAAGACTTGCTGATCACCACCGATGGCCGTGACCCCGTCTTGTGGCTTAATGACGGCAACGCCAACCTGACGGAGTGGGGTGAGATCAGTGACAAATTGGGCTCATCCATAGACTATGCGCTCACTTTCCAGCAACTGGCGGTAGGCGATCTGAATGGGGATGGGCTGGATGATGTGCTTGCGATCTTCAACAGCACCAGCCTGACGAGCGGCCAACAGAGCGAAAATGCTGTGTATGGGTGGCTGAATGATGGCCATGGTGGCTTTAATTATTATGACTACGCCAGTCGCAGCGCCTCCAACACGGCGGTGCAATCCCTGCGCACCGGGGATCTCAATAACGATGGTTATCTGGATGTTATCGTCAGTGGCAACGATTATGTGGACATCATGTGGGGCGATGGCAGCGGCAGTTATAGCAACAGCAGCCCACTCTATGGGGTAGGTAGCGAAGGGGCGGTCATTGGTGATTTTGACCGTGATGGGGATGTGGATATGGTGGTTGCCAATGACATGGCAGCCAACAACGGTGGCAGCGTCAATCTGCTAAGCAATACGGCCATTAGCGGAAACCTCTATACTGAAAACAGCATGGCCATGCCCGCTGTCGCAGGCATAACCCTGGTTGAAGATAGTAATACCGTAACCGGCATGACGCTCACCATCAGTGATGACTATATGCAGGGTTATGACACCCTGACCTTTACCGATACCGCCAACATCACCGGCAGTTGGGATAGCACCAGCGGCACCATGACCCTGCAAGGCACGGCCACGGTGGCCGAGTATCAAGCGGCGCTCATCACCGTGCAGTTTGCCAGCAGCCATGACAATCCAGGCTATGGCCGTCAAATCACGGTGCAGGCCAGCTCACCAGAGGGGGATAGCAGCAGCGTCACCGTCAACTTAGCCATTGCACCAGTGGATGATGCACCGGCACTTAGCGCCGTTCAGCCCAGTCAAGTGCTCAGTTTTGACGGGGTGGATGATATGGCCTCAGCCACCCTTGCCTTGGCCCCTTCTACCTCCTTTACTTTGGAGGGCTGGGTCTATCGCAACAGCAGTGACAGCAGTGATGCCATCTTCAGCCAAGGGTTTGAGGGCACCGGTACTTTCGTGGTGGGTTTTGATGCCACAGGGCACCTGAGTTGGAATATCGACAGCGATACCCTGAGCGTTAATACCGCAGATATTGACAGCAACAATGTCGGCATGGTCAACCAGTGGTATCATGTGGCCGCCGTGTATGATTACAATGCCGGTGCCCCTGTGCGCACCCTTTATGTGGATGGGGTCCAGGTTGCACAGAGCACCGCCGGTAATAGCTATGCGGGTGGTAGCACACTGGTTATAGGCAACTATTTGGCCAGCAGCAGTGGCCAGGATTTTGATGGCAAACTGGACGATGTGCGCATCTGGTCCGATGTACGCAGTGCCGCTGAGATTCAAAACAGCGCCAATGGTGCGGTGAGTGACACCACCAATCTGATGGCCTACTACACCTTTGAAACGGTAAGTGCGGGCACCACCCTTTCCAGCGATGCCACCCACCCCTTGATCTTGGGGGATGCTACGGTGGGCGATACAGCCGAACCCGCAACCCTTACCGATGGCGTACGCACCACCACCACCACCGGCAGCATAGCCACCTTTACAGGCAGCGGTACCGCCATTGCAGCCAATATCCAGATTGAGGATATGGATAGCACCACCGTTGACAGCGCCTTGGTGCAGTTTTACATGGGCTATGAGAGCGGTGACACACTCAGCTTTACCAGTAATGGCACCATTACCGGAAATTGGGACAGCACGACGGGCATGTTAAGCCTGAGCGGTAGAGATACCCTTGCCAACTATCAGGATCTCTTACGTACCCTGACCTATAATCATGAGGGCACCCCCACCTACACGGTCAAACAGATTGAGATTCGTGTACAAGGTAACGCCGATCAAACGGCCACCAGCAATATTTTCACCAGTGTCGTCACCATACCCACCAACACCGCACCCTTCTCTGCGGATAACACCCTTACGGTCGCCCCAGATGGTGATGTGACCATTACCAGCAGCGCCGTCCTCTTTTATGATGCCGATGGGGATATGCTGGACCATGTTGAGCTGTTGTCGCCGCCCACCCTGGGCACCTTGTGGTTGGACATCAACGCCAATGGTAGCTTGGACGTGGGTACGGAAGAGGCTTTCGCGGGTAGCATCGTCACCAAAGCACAACTGGATGCGGGGCTGCTGCACTACACCCCCAATAGCGGCGAGAGTGGCAGCAACTACACCAGCTTCAGCTACTATGTGAACGATGGCACCACCAACAGCGCCATCGCCAACACCATCACGGTGGATGTAACAACGGGCAGCACCACCACCACGGCACCGGTGATCAGCTTGAGCAACACCATGCCCCAATTGGGTTTTGTTGAACCTCTTACATCTCTTACCCTTGACGCTGCTACCGGTTACTGGATGACCGGTGGTGACATCAATGGCGATGGCCATAATGACCTCATCATCACCTATACCGATGAAATAACGGCCACTAACACCCTGCAAGCGCAGGTTCTGCTCGGGGATGGTCAGGGTGGCTTTACCGATCCTGTCAGCGCTTCTGGGGTGATGATTAATGGTAACTTCAGCGACCCGCAACTGGCGGATCTGGACGGCGATGGTGACGCCGACCTGATCGTGCAAGACTATGCCGACGGCGGCAATGTGGTGACGGTCTATCTCTCCAATGGGGATGGCACCTTTACTGATACCAACCTTAATTTGGTGGGTACCAATCTAGCGCGGCGGGTCGATACGGGGGATGTGAACGGCGATGGTATTGTGGACATCATGGTCTCTCACAAAAACGCCATCAACCAGCTTTGGTTGGGGGATGATGCCGATAGCAATGGTATTTGGGATGGCAGCTACACCAACGCCGGTCAAACCATTGATGGCAGCAATCACACCTATGTCACCATCTTGGCTGATCTGGACAATGACGGCGATCTGGATGCCGTATTTGCTGATGATGTAAACGGCGTACACATCTCCATCAATGAGGCAGGTCTCTTTACCGATACGGGCATTACCCTGTTCAGTGGTGGGGTGGTGCGTGAAGTGGATGTGCGCGATCTCAATGGCGATGGTTTCCAGGATATTGTGGCCACTTCCCTCAACGCTACCGACGATGCCGCACGGGTTTACTTTAATAGCGCCTTACCGGGGTCTGCGGTCATCCCTCTCTTTAGCGACACCGTGTCGAGCGTGCTCGCCCCCAACAGCAGCGGCGACAAGGTGCGTCTCAACGACCTGGATGGCGATGGGGATATGGATGCCACCCTGCGGGTGGATGGCACGCTGCAAATTTGGACCAACGATGGCAGCGGCTTCTTCAGTTATGTTCCCACCACATTGGAGGAGAACACGCTCCCCGCCCGCTTGGATCTCACCGGCGATGGTCTGCGTGATTTTGTGGAGATTAAGGGCGACCAGCTCAGTGTGTTTGAGAACATTTCAAGCCCTGCGCTGGCCTCTTATCTGGAGGATAGCGGCGCTCAGGCTTTGGGGCTGAACTTCAGCCTCAGTGACAGCGACAGCGCCAATCTGAACGCTGTGTCAATCCTCCTCAATGGTTATATGGCCGGATACGAGTCACTGGCGGCCAGCAGCACGGCCAACATCACCGCCACCTGGAATGATACCACCGGAACCCTCACCCTCAGCGGCAGCGATACCTTGGCCAACTATACCAGCCTGCTCAACAGCATCACCTTTGAGAGCAGCTATGAACCAACCCGCCAAGGGCGGGAGCTCTCCTTGAGCATTATTGCCAACGATGGCAGCCAGGATAGCGATGCCTACATGGCGACCTTGCAGATCCTATCCCGCAACGATCTGCCCACCGCGGCGGACAGCACTTTGACCGTGGCCCAGGATGGTGATGTGACCATTACCAGCAGCGCCGTCCTCTTTTATGATGCCGATGGGGATATGCTGGACCATGTTGAGCTGTTGTCGCCGCCCACCCTGGGCACCCTGTGGTTGGACATCAACGCCAATGGTAGCTTGGACGTGGGTACGGAAGAGGCTTTCGCGGGTAGCATCGTCACCAAAGCACAACTGGATGCGGGGCTGCTGCACTACACCCCCAATAGCGGCGAGAGTGGCAGCAACTACACCAGCTTCAGCTACTATGTGAACGATGGCACCACCAACAGCGCCATCGCCAACACCATCACGGTGGATATAACAACGGGCAGCACCGGCACCACCGGCAGTGCGCCTGTAGTCTATACGGCGGCGCATCAAGGAGCCATGCAGTTTTCCACCGGAGAAGCGGACACCCTCACCGTAACCGGGGTCAACATCGCCAACAGCTCCTACACCCTAGAGGCCTGGGTCAATCGCTCGACATCCACTTCACACTGGGACATGTTGTTCACCCAAGGGACGACTACCACGGATGGCCAATATCAGTTCTTTGGCTTTGGTCCCAATAATGATTTGACCATGGGCCATGGGGCGACGGGCCGGATCAGTGCGGATATCAGTAACTTCGAGGGTACCAGCAATCTTGTGGGAGAGTGGTACCACGTCGCCGCCAGTTATGATGTGACCAGTGGGGAGGGTAACATCTATATCAACGGTGTCTTGCAGGCGAGCGGCATTTTGGGCTTTGCCTTCACCAATGCCGCTGACCCAGACATGAGCATCGGTAACAGTACATGGGCTGCTGGCATTGACGGGCTGGATGGCCTATTGGATCAGGTGCGCATATGGAGCGATGTGCGCACCGCCCAAGAGATCGCAGAGAGCTATAACCAAGCATGGGGCAGCAATGAAGAGAACCTGTTGGCCAATTACGATTTTAACATCGTTGCGGACAATACCGTTTTCGATAGCTCCAACAACGGCAACCACGCCCAACTGGGCACCACCGCTGGGGTGGAGAGCAATGATCCGCGCTACGTGGGTCATCTGGGCAGCACCGTCGCCTTGAATGGTACCAACCAGTATTACCAGAGCAACGTGGCCGCCACCACGGCGGTGGATAACTTTACCCTTGAGTCGTGGTTTATGTGGGATGGCACCGACACGGGGAGCAACCAAGTGGTCGTTTACAACGGCGATAGTTCAACCACGGGCTACGGCATGTTGTTAACACCGGATGCTGCCAACAGCTATTCCATCCAAGGGCTTATGGGTGGGGTCGTGGCGTTTAGCAGCGGTGTCACGGTCAAGGCCGACACCTGGTACCATGTCGCCATGGTACGTGATAGCGGCGTAACTCAGTTGTATGTAAACGGCCAAGCGGCGGGCAACAGCACCACCGCTGGTCCGGCCACCCCCAGTGCCGCTATGACCATAGGCGGCGACAATGCCGGTGGCGAACTCTTCTCCGGTCAGATTGATGAAGTGCGGGTATGGGAGAGCGCCTTGGATCAGGCCACCCTTGCGCAATCCATGTCCAACACCCTATCGGGCGAAGAAGCGGGCTTGGTTGGCTATTGGGATATGAGCGTGGCCAATGCGACTGGGGTTATGGATATGGCCGGTGCCAACTCGTTGGCCGCCTTTGGTGCGCCCACCACGATCACCAATGCGCCCATGGTGCATGACACCTACTATGTCACCCAATCCAATACCAGCATAACCAGTGGTATGATGGCCTATGATCCAGACGGTGACACCCTAAGCTCTAGCCTGACCGTCTCTGCGGAGCATGGTGTCGCGGTCTATCTGCCCGATGCCTATACCTGGAAATACACACCCTATACCGACTTTGTCGGCACCGACACCTTTACGGTAACGGTTAACGATACCAACGGCAACGCCGTTGCCACCATGTTCAATGTGTTTGTTACTCCAGAGTTTACTGGTTCCATTCTGGGTGACGCAGATCTGGATGGCACAGCCCTGTACGGGACCACTTTGAACGATCTGCTCAGCAGCGGAGCGGGGGATCAATACCTTACTGGTGGCGCAGGAGATGACTTCCTGGAGGGCGGTGCTGGGATTGATGCACTCTATGGCGATGAGGGCAATGACTGGCTGGTATGGGATGACACCGACAGCACCATTGATGGTGGGGCTGGTACCGATACCCTGGTACTGTTTGAGGAGAACTACAACTTAGACCTCGCCGGTATAAGTGGTGTCACCCTACACAATATTGAAGAGATTGATATAACAGGAGACGGTGCCGTAACCCTGTTATTGACCGAACAAAATGTACTGGATCTCTCATCCAGCAGCGATCAGTTGGTGGTGCACGGCAACAGTGACGACACCCTGCAAGCCGGTGGGACATGGACCCAGGGTGCGGACCAGACCGTCGCGGGTTCCATCTACCATAGCTACACCAGCGGTACGGCGAGCCTGCTGGTCAATCACCAGATCACCTTCAATTCAAGCAGCGGCACCGCCACCGGTAGTGCGCCTGTGGTCTATGCGGCGGCGCACCAAGGGGTCATGCAGTTTGATGGGGATGATCAAATCGTGGCTGAAGGGGTTTCGGTTGCCAACCGCTCTTATACCTTAGAAGCCTGGGTTAACCGTCAATCCGCCGATGGCACCGTTGATGTTGTCATGGCTCAAGGGGCCACACTCGGTGCGGATCAGGTCATGTGGTTTGGCTTTGACAGTGACCAGACCCTCTCTCTGTATCACGACGGCTCCGGGGTATCGTTTGATATTTCCGGCTACAATACCGCATACCCCAACATGGTTGGCGCTTGGAACCACATTGCCGCCAGCTTTGACGATACCACCAACGAAGCAACCCTCTATATCAATGGTACTCAGGTTGGTACATCGGCCATGCTTAGCTCCGACCTTGTTGATAGCGCGGGGTCGAACCTTTTCATTGGCAACGATGAGTGGACGGGCGCGGCGGATGGCTTTAGCGGGATGGTGGACACTGTGCGCGTGTGGGGCGATGTACGCAGCGCCCAGGAGATCGCCGACAGCTATAACCAAGCCTGGGGCAGTAACGACGACAACCTGTTGGCCAGCTACGATTTTAACATCGTTGCGGGCAATACCGTGCTTGAAAACTCCAACAGCGGCAACCATGCCCAACTGGGCACCACCGCTGGGGTAGATAGCAATGATCCGCTCTACCTGGGTCATCTGGGCAGCGCCGTCGCCATGAATGGTTTCGATCAATATTACCAGAGCAACACTGCCGCCACGGCGGTAGTGGATAACTTTACCATCGAATCGTGGTTTATGTGGGATGGTCAGGATACCGACACCAATCAAATCATCACCAGCAATGGCGACGGTGTCGCTTCAGGATTTGGTCTATTCCTCAACTGGGATGCTGCCGGCAGCTATTCACTGCAAGGGGCTCTGGGCAGCGGTGCGGGCACGCTTTACCACAGCGGGCTCACGGTAGAAGCTAACACCTGGTACCATGTGGCGATGGTGCGTGAAACGGGTATCACGCAAATGTATGTAAACGGCCAAACGGTGGGCACAGTCATCACGGCGAGCCCCAACACAGCCAGTGCGACCATGACCATTGGTAGTGACTATCTTGGGGAGGACCTGTTTAGCGGCCAGATTGATGAAGTGCGGGTGTGGGAGAGCGCCTTGGATCAGGCCACCCTTGCGCAATCCATGTCCAACACCTTATCGGGCGAAGAAGCGGGCTTGGTTGGCTATTGGGATATGAGCGTGGCCAATGCGACTGGGGTTATGGATATGGCCGGTGCCAACTCGTTGGCTGCCTTTGGTACGCCCACCACGATCACCAATGCGCCCATGGTACATGACACCTACTTTGTCATCCAATCCAATACCAGCTTAACCAGCGGCATGCTGGCCTATGACCCCGATGGCGATAGCCTGAGTTCCAGCCTGACCGGCCCAGCGGAGCATGGTGTGGCCGCCTATCTGCCCGATGCCTATGCCTGGAAGTACACGCCCCATACCGACTTTGTCGGCACCGACACCTTTACGGTAACGGTTAACGATACCAACGGCAATGCGGTTGCCACCATGTTCAATGTGTTTGTCACTCCAGAGTTTACCGGTTCCATTCTGGGCAACGCAGATCTGGACGGCACAGCCCTGTACGGGAGCACTTTGAACGATCTGCTCAGCAGCGGAGCGGGGGATCAGACCCTTTTTGGTGATGCAGGAGATGACTTCCTGGAAGGCGGTGCCGGGATGGATGCTCTCCATGGCGAGGATGGCAATGACTTCCTGGTATGGGATGACACCGACAGCACCATTGATGGTGGGGCTGGTACCGATACCCTGGTACTGTTTGAAGAGGATTATCTCTTAAATCTCTCGGGTTTGAGTGGAACGGTGCTGACGGATATTGAGGCGATTGACATCACCGGTGATGGGGCTGTGACCATGCAGCTCACTGTACAAGATGTGCTGGATCTCTCCTCCACCACGGACCAATTACTGATCCACGGTAATAGTGATGATGTGGTGCAGACCGCAGCCGCATCTTGGGCACAGGGGGCGGATCAAGTCATTGATCAAACCACCTATCATAGCTACACCAGCGGCACCGCCAGCCTGCTGGTGGAGTCGGACATTACCATGCAGTTGTTACAGGTCTGAGTGACCCCATAAGGGTTGCAAAAAAGGCCACCGGAGTTGTCCGGTGGCCTTTTTTTTTCCCTGCCGCAAGAGGGCCTCTTTACTACATGACAGCCTTGCCATAGCTAGCCTGGATATTTCATGAATCCCTACCCATGCAGCGGTTACTTGGCCCCCTCTATGAGCCCCCTCTTTCGAGTAGGGAGAGTGTCACAGGCTCTTCAGGTAGAGGGCAATGGCCATACGGTCGGCATCGCCAATATTGGGGAAAGCGGGCATCACCATCCCCCCCTCTTTGATGTGTGCGGCCATAGCGGCGGGCTCGGCGTCACTCCCGGCGACTTTGAGCAAAAAGCCCATTTTACCGGCACCTTTATCCCCATGGCAGCCGGCGCAGGCTTCGGCATAGATTTTATCTGGGCTGGTACCCGCTGCGGGTGAATAGTCATTACTGCCACCACAGCCGCTGAGCAGGACACAAGCAGCCAACACACCCATCCACTTCATAGACTTCACGACGATCCACTCCTTTTAGCTTGAACGGTCCCCTCCGCAGTTACGCATGCAACAGAGACATCTATTGAGTCCATGAGTTCCCAACTGAGCAAGAAATAATCACTTTATATGAGGCAAGCTTGCCAAATCAGCCTGCATGGCGTATATCTTTGATCGGTACGGATATTTTACACGCCAACCGCTTCTGTATGGGTAAAGTTTAATAAACCTTGTAATTTTCCATACAGATACCCATTTCACACGGGTTAAGCCATTGTTTATCACCTTTTGGATAGCATTTATTCACTTGAATCGCACCCCATAAGGGTAGAACATTGCGGTGGTAGAGAGTGGGTTTACCGTAAGCAGGCAAGGTGGATTAAAGCTTTGCGTGCATGCCGTTTTTTTGGTTAACAGACCGCTCTATACCTTGTCTCACCGACAGTGGTGCATTGCACCTGCGACTAGCCAGACAGGACATGAGATAACATGAGTATGGAAAGTGACATCTCTACCGCCGTTAAAACCGGTGTACGTGATATTGCCATCACCTTTTTATCCATGGATGTCACAGCAGGTCCCACCCTGGTCCGGGATGTCAATGGTGACTATGCCCCTCCTGAAGCGGAGACTTCGGCGCTGATTTTACTCAATGGGGCCGTTCAAGGTGGATTATTTCTCTCGGCCCCAGAACATGTCGCTATGGCGATGACCTCGGCCCTATTGGGTGAAACCTTGGAAGAGATGGGCGAAGAGGTCTACGACGGTTTTGGCGAGGTCGCCAATATGGTGGCGGGGAGCATCCAGACCGAGTTGGCTGTTGAGCATGGCGAGATCAATCTTAGCCCGCCCTCCATTCTGGGCCAAAACGGAGTGTTTGAGGCCAACTCTAGAGAGTTCAACCACAGTGTACGTCAATTTTTCAAGACCCCTGTTGGGCCTTTTTTTGTGGAAATCTTCTACACCTAAGGGCGATGCTTTCTTCAGCCGTGTACGACCTGCTTAGCCTCGCCGTTAAGGGGTCGCACTCAAGAGGGCAGCAAGCCTAGCGCCGCGAGAAACGCTTTAACCTGCTGTTCTTTATCACGAAACTGACGAATACGCCCCTCGATCTCATCCTGGGACATACCTTCGGTATTGAGCATGAGTTGATGCAGGCTCTCCAACTCCCCTTTAAGTTTCTCCAGCTTAACGATGCTGGCGGGGGTCATGCCCTGTAGATTTTTTAATAATTCTTCGCTCATCTTTGGCCCCTTTTCCATGAGACAATGCACACCGTTACGGTATAAGCCCCGAACAGGAGGCTACTCCTGCAAATGAGGCGGGTAACAGAGGGAGTGTTGCTGCACCCCGCTGCGGGCGGTTTCTTGGGCTTGTTGCATCACCGCGTCGCACTGTTGGGTTGCCCAGACTCGGTTGGCATTGCAGACGCTTTGTTGAAACCGGCTATAGTGAAGATCTTCCAACTCATGGGCAATGGCTTTAAGCACCGCCCCACGACTAACCTGGGCGGTATAGCGATAGGCGCTTGGTTCGTCTTCGTTCAGGGGGTGTTCCTGCACCTTGGCGTCGGGAAAATCCACCTCAATATCACCCGGCAAGCGGGCACGTACCAGTAGCATATCCCCGTGGTTGGGGTCGGCTACCAGTGAAAGAAATCGTCCACCCTCAAGAAAAATCCACATAGATGCCCCTACTCAGCCCCACCAAACCAGAAATCCAACCCCTTGGTCAAAAACTCCTCCCAACCGATATAGTGGGAGCCATCACAAGAAAAATTGAGTGCAACCAAACCATTGCAAATATTTAGGGATGCATTACGCAGATAGATTACCTCATCGGCAAAACGCAGCTCTTTCAACATCTCAAACACCTTAGGGATCGCCGTTTTGGGAACCACCGCCCGCTGGGTGTAGGGTTGGTGAGGATAGGCCAGACAGACATCGGGATCAATAAGATCATCAAAACTTAAAATGCGATAGGAGTAGGGATCATCCACCAACCACAACGAAGCCCGACTGCTGGAAAAGTGCAGTTTGCCATGAAACACCCCATTTTCGCTCATCAATTCGGTCATCAATGCCAGCACATCATCTATACGCCGATCCAGTGCGCTTTCCACCCGATGCTGCTGAAACAGACCACTACGAATAGCCGGATCGCCCTTGATCTGTCGCCAGCTATGATTTTCTTTGTACAGAGATTGGGTTCCTGGTAGCTCGCGCAGATCATAATCGGCACCGAGAAAGCCGATGATCATACCCTCTGGATCACGGATCACCTGCACCGCCGTCAAGGAGGGGCGATTGTTATTGCGGCTGATGTAGGCTTCGGACAATTTAAAGTCGGTGGTACCCACAATGTTTTGCATATAGGGACGGGTGGAACGGTCCCGCGCCATATGCCGAGGATCATGCCCTTCACGGGTAATATTATCAATAATTTGGCGGGCGCGGGCGTCGGTAATAAACAGATGTTTGCAATAGGGGATATTGGGTATTGAGGCGGTTAAACGCTGCTCCAACCGTTGCCGGTCGGGCATATCTTTGGCGCACTGTTTAGCCAGATCATACATGGTGTTCCCCAGCAGTGCAGTGAGATCCTCACGCTGCTTACGAATGCTCTCTTTCAGGCTGCTATACAGCACAATCCGCTCCTTTACCTAACCGAGTAAACGACGCCCCATGGTAGGCTTTTTTTCACCATGCTGAAAGTGTTGCTTTATGGCGTCGCCCTACTTACCCACTGGGCACCCCCGATTCATAAGTGACAAGCCAGACATTTGCACCTATAATTTTTTCGAACCTTTTTGGGACAGGATTGATCCATGAGCAAACAGAATAAACTTGATTTTCATCAAGCAAGAGTGATCCACATCACCTGGGAAAGCCATTTAGATCGCCCGTTTGAGTCCATGATAGGCTCCGTACCAGACTGGCCGAAGTCTCAGCAATGTGAGCTCGGCCATTGGCTTAACCGGGTAAGCGCAAAAAAGCTGCAAGATTTTCCTGTCCTTAGCCGCATTCAAAAACATCATCATCTCTTCCATACCGCTGTAGATGCGTGTTATCTGGCCGCACAGCGTGGCGAACGTGATGAGTTTGAAAAAGAGAAAAAACAGCTCCGCGTAGAAAGCCGTGAAATTTTATATCTCTTAACCTTGCTGGAACTGGAATACCGGCAACAGCAAGTTGAAGCCAAAACGCAAAGATCGGCTTTTCAAGGACTTATGCAAATTTTTTCACCGCCTAGCCATGACAGACTGCATAAAGAGTTGCACCTTAATGTTTCCGACGCCCGCCTCTTCCATGTTCTGTGGATACAAGATGAAATGGAGAACGCTTTTCATGGACATGCCCGGCAAGCCGATTTGGCGCAACTGGACCACTGCGATCTAGGGGTTTGGATCCATGACATTGGGCTTAAAATGCATGCCGACCTCCCTGAAATTCAGCTCTTGAATGAGTCGCACAAGTCGTTTCATGACTATTCACGGGCGGTTATTGGTGCCCTGCGCCATGGCCGCTCCGAGTCAGCGGATAATGCCTATGCCAAGCTGCAAGTTTTGAGCAGAGAGATTATCTATTTGCTTACCCGCATTGAGATGCACCTTGGCCATAGCGCATCCATTACCTCGGAACATACCGCGCTATGATCCTCGGCCTTGCGTCGGCCTCGCAACAGCAAGCGTGTTGCGGTTACACTTGGGGCATGGGTGTTGGGGAAGAGCAGGCACGATCCCCGGCCACCCAAAACAGACCTTAATAAAAATCCACGGCCAAGCCAGCACCCAACCTCCATAAAGAACCGGCATGATCGACACCCACTGCCACCTGGACGACCCCCATTTATACCAGCGTCTAGAGGCCGTGTTAAGCCGCAGCCGCGCCGCTGGTGTTAGCCAGTGGGTGGTGCCCGGTGTGAGCTTGGCGGGTTTTCCTGCATTGCAAAAGTTACAAAGGCCGGGCATAACCCTAGCCCTGGGGCTACACCCCTTTTTTATGGCGCAACACCCGGTGGATGCCATCGACCAACTGCAATACTGGTTAGGCCTGCTGCAACCCCCGTTGATGGGTGAAATTGGCCTGGACTATACCCTACCCGCCACCACCCACGCAGCCCAGCAGCACCTCTTACGGCAACAGTTACGGCTGGCCCAGCAACGGCAAAGCCCGCTGTTGCTGCATGTGCGCAAGGCTCACGAACCCATGTTACAGATGCTTAACCAGCTCAAATTTCCCTGGGGCGGCATTGTGCATGCCTTTAATGGTAGCCTGGATCAGGCCACCCGTTATGGCCGGTTAGGCTTTAAACTCGGCTTTGGCGGCATGCTCACCCGGCCCCACTCACGACGCTTGCAAACCCTTGCACGCAGTGTGGATGACACCGCCCTCGTGTTGGAAACCGATGCCCCAGATCTACCGCCACACCCCCACAAAGGCAAGATTAATGAGCCTGCCCTACTCCCGGTGGTGGCGCAAAAATTGGCAGATCTGCGCGGGGTTTCCCTGGCGCAGATGGTCGCCCTTACCAGCCGCAACGCCCGTGTGGCCCTTAACCTGGAATGCTAAATGGAAACTGGATTTTTTGAACGTACCGCGATCCTTATTCACCAAGAGGGCATGGATAAATTGGCCCAGTTGCATGTGCTGGTGTGTGGCCTGGGCGGCGTTGGCAGCTATGCCGCCGAGGCCCTCTGCCGGGCGGGTGTTGGGCACCTAACCTTGGTGGAACACGATACCATCGCCGCCTCCAACATCAACCGGCAACTGCATGCTACCCACGCTACTGTGGGCCAAAAAAAGATGCAGGTGATGTTGCAGCGCATGCAGCAGATTAATCCCCACGGCCAAATAGACCCCCTGGACCAGTTTCTCACCCGCGAGCAGATCCCTGATTTGTTAGAAACAGCCAAACCCCATGTGGTGCTGGATGCCATCGACTCCCTAAACTGCAAGGTGGGGCTAATTGTCGAGAGCTACCACCGGGGCATCCCCGTCTTTAGCTCCATGGGCGCGGGGGGGCGCTTGGACCCCACCAAAGTACAGGTTAGTGACCTTATGCAGAGCCACACCTGCCCCCTCGCCAGCAAAGTACGCCAGCGCTGTCGGCGCGAAGGGGTGCGCAATGGGGTCATCTGCGCGTGGTCCAGTGAAATCCCCGCCCCGCCGCTGCCGCCCGAACCGGTCACACAAGGACGCCCCAGAGCAGTCAATGGCACCATCAGCTATCTACCAGCCCTGTTTGGGCTATTACTGGCCGGACGAATGATACACCAACAGCTAAATCCGCTCGCCCCGCCAGCGCCATAGTGGAGCACACCAAGCAACCCCCTAACGGATGCGGCGCAAAATGTGCGCCGCAGGTTTCATTCATGTGAGAAATCCCATCGATCACGCCCACCTCACGTTTTAGCTTTTCATCCAGGCGAGACCCTTCTAGAGTAGATAGCATGAAGGTCTGCACGGAACCATTTTGATCCATAGGGTTAGGGGGGCTAAAAAGCCATACCCCAACCCGCAACTTCGAGGCTGATCATGAATGATATTATAGAATTATGGAAAGCAGCGATCCGGCATGAGGCGCTGACCGTAAATTTTTATAGCCGGGCGGCTGAAGTTACCCGTGACGATGCCTCCCGCATGCTTTTTCTCCAACTTGCCGAGATGGAGGGCGGGCATATCCAAGAGCTGCTGGGACAGGCGGCCAAAGCCAGCTGTTTAAAAGAGAGCGATGTGGATTTAGCCGCCTATGCCGCCGGGCTAGAGGATAATGGTCGTTACGCCTTTAACACGGAGGATGAACAGGCTTTTTTAGCCGGAAATATGCGCACCGTGCTACAACTGGCCCTTGGTCATGAGCTTGAGGCGGTCAAGATGTATCAGCAGCTCGCGCTCAAGACCCTGGATGAAGCAACCAAACAGTTTTGCCTAACCCAGCAAGAGAATGAAAAGCGACATGTTCATGAATTAGAGACCCTGCTCAACTCTCTGGAGCTCACCCCCGAAGATCGCCCAGGTCTGTAATCCAGCATGCAACAAGGCGTAAGCTGCCCTGCCTGACGCACAACCGCGGCAGGGCAGTCAAACGCCTTGCTACCGCGCCCTGCCATTTCAATCCCCCCGGGACCCTAGCCAAGCACAGCCCACCTTTGACCTCACCGCTTTTTTTAGCAAGTGAGCCTATTGACCAATAGGCCTTTAAACCCGGTTGGGTTCGGCGGCTCAGTTCTACGCTCCCCCCTGCGCAGCATGCGCCACCACCACCGCTTCTAAAAGCCTTAGTCCCGCAACCACCTCATCCATCTGCACCGCCTCGCTATGGTGGTGGCTAACGCCTTGGGCTTGGCTGGCAATAAACAGCAAGCCTTTGTGGGATAAGGGCGGCACCTGCACATCATGGCCCGCCCCACTCACCATCGGCAGCACGGCAATGCCCAACCGTTGAGCAACCTCTTGCATCTGCATGGCCCAGCTTGAAGAGAGTGCATCGGCAGGGGTCTCCCCCAACTCCACCACCTGCCCCCCCACCCCCTGCACCAGGGGCAGCATCTGCGCCAACGCCTCAGTCATGCGGGCCGCGTCCCCCGCCCGCAGGTCCAGTTGCAGGTGAAAACCCGCTTGCACTTGAAAATCGGGCCATTGCAGCCCCTCGTTCAGACTCGATGCCACCACAGCCCGCGCCGCCACAATGATCTGATCCACCCCCTCCCGCTGGTTCATGGGCTGGCCACCACTATGAAAGGTATGGGGGCCTTGAAAGCGTACGTTTGGCCCACAGACCGTGCCACTGCCCACGGCGGCGAGCAGAGCCGCCTGCTGGGGATCCCGACAGCGCAGCAGGGTGTGATCACGCCCCACGTTGGGCGCACCTTGTACCGGGGTAAAGGTGACTCTTAATGGTTGCTCGGGGCTATCCAGGGTCGCCACCCGCTCATGCACCGCCAGCAGCAGCGCCGCCAGCCGCGCCACCCCGATGTTGGGCAACTGCCAGCGTTGCCGCCGGGAACCCGCAATGGCGCTCACCACCCCCACCACGGGCCGCTGCTGCTGCCGCCCGAGGCGAGCCAGCAGCGGCCCCTGCTCAATATGCAGCTCCAACAGCGCCATGCCCGCCGCCACCGGCGATGGAGCCTGCCCCCGGCACCCCTGCACCGCCTGTCGCAGCGAAACCCCTTGTGCATCCAACCGCTGGGCGGCCATGGGCTCCGTCAACAGGCCACTGGCCCCTTTGCTGCCTAGGCAGGAGCTACGAAAGCGGGCCGACTCCTCCCCCCGCCACGCAATCACCCGCAAGCGGCCCGGCCACCCCTGTTGTTGCAGACGATGCAGCACCACCAAAGCCGCCGCCACCCCCAACACCCCATCGTAGCGGCCACCATTGGGCACCCCATCCAGATGGGAACCAATGGCGATGAGCGGCCCGCACCCCTCATCCCCAGTGCCAACCCAGGTCCCATAACTGTTGCCCCAGGCATCCTGTTGTGGCACCACCCCCAACGCCCGTAATTGGGCACAAAAACGCTCATGGGCCAGATCTTCCTCTGCCGTATAGGCCAGACAGTTTCGCCCATCAGGGCCAGCGCCCACCGCCGCTAAAGGCTCAAAATAGTGGTTAAACAGGGGTTGCATGGATTAACTCCGGGGTTTGGCGCGGGCGGTGGCTTGGGCCTGCCAGGGGTTTTCTGGCCAGTGATGTTTGGGATAGCGTCCACGTAGCTCCTTGCGCACCTGGGGCCAGGTGGTCTGCCAAAATCCGCGCAGATCGCTGGTCACTTGCACCGGACGCTGGGCAGGATTGAGCAGATGCAACGTAACCGGCACCCGCCCCTGGCCAAGACACGGGCTCTCGGCCAAACCAAACAGCTCTTGAATGCGCACCGCCAATACCGGCTGCGCCCCTGCCGTATAATCCAATTTAATGCGGGAACCGCTGGGCACCTCATAGTGCGTCGGTAGCGCCTGTTCCAAGCTCTGCTGCTGGGACCACGTTAATTGACTTTGCAAAATCTCCAACATATTCAGGCGCTCCAACTGTGCCCGCCGATTCACCCCACGTAGAAAAGGGGCCAACCACTGCTCCAACTGTTCCAGCAGCACAGCCTCTTCCAACAACGGCCAGCCCGACTCAAGACGCGCCATCAACTGCACCCTGGCTTGATACTGCATGGCCGCTGGCGTCCAGGGCAACACCGCCAGCCCCATGCGCCGCACCCCCACCAACATGGCCGCCAACACCGCAGCCTCGGGGGCCTCGCCATGCAGGGGTTGCCGCTCCAGTACCAACGCGCCAAAACAGCGCTGGCGCTCTGCCACCACCCGCTGCTGCTGGTCAGACCACACCACCTGCGCCTGCCACGCCGGCGGCTGAAGCGCCATGAAGGCCTCTTGCGCCAAAGAGACCGCCAAATAGGCCCGTCCCTCCGCTTCACCGGCATCCAGCGCGGCCACCACCAGCAGCGGCTCACCACTCAAGGGGTCCATCTCATCCAACCGCACCCCACGCCCGCTCGCCAGCAGATAGCGCCCCCGCTGCCCTGGCCGCAACTGCGCCACCCGGTCGGGGTAGGCCGCCGCCAACAGCAGCCCCAGATCACCATGGGCCACCTGCTGACGGCTCACCCCCAATAGATGGCGTAGCTGGTCCGCCCCCCGCACAATCCGCTGTAGGCTGGCCGCATCCACCCCCGGCCCAGCGCTCCCCTGACGCCGAAACTGCGCCACACTTTGCCAACGCAGGTGCAGATCCACCTGGCGCGCCCCTCCTTTCAGAGGATCTCGTTCACTGAGCAGCGCCGCCACATCACAGGCCATGGCCTGGGCTGCGGGCTCTGGGGCCATACACACCATATGGGCCAAACGCGGATGCAACGGCAGTTGGGCCATCTGTCGCCCTAAGGGGGTGATATGCCGTGCTTCATCCACCGCGCCCAGCGCCACCAACAGCGCCCAACCCTGCGCTACCGCCCCTTCCGGCGGGGGGTCCAGCCAGCTCATTTGCGTCGGATCTGCCACCCCCCATAGGGCCAACTCCAGCAGCAGCGGAGCCAGATCGGCCTCACGTATCTCCGCAGGGGTCGCCGGTTGCAGCATGCGCTGTTGCGATTCTGGCCAAATACGGTAACAGACCCCCGGCTCCAGCCGCCCTGCCCGTCCGGCCCGCTGTTGTGCCGAGGCATCGGAGATGCGCAGCCGCTCTAACCGGGTCAAACCACTGCTGGCATGAAAACGCGGACGTTTACACAACCCCCCATCCACCACCACCCGAATGCCCGGAATGGTCAGACTGGTCTCGGCAATATCCGTTGCCAAGATCACCCGCCGTCCTCCCTCCAACCAGGGGCGCACGGCACGATCTTGGGCCTGCATACCCAACTCGCCATAAAGCGGCAATAGGGTCACATCATCGGGCAAGCCTGACCGCAAAGCGGCCTCCACCCGGCGGATCTCCCCCGCCCCCGGCAAAAAGGCGAGCAGATCCCCCCGCTCCTGGGCCAACGCCTGACGAATGGTCTGCACCACCCCCTCCACCACATGGGCATAGGGTTGGCTGGCATAGCGCACCTGCACCGGGTAACTACGTCCATGCCCTTCTATAATGGGGGCATCCCCCAACAGCTTGGCCAAGCGCTGGCTCTCCAGGGTGGCCGACATCACCAAGAGGCGCAGGTCGTCACGCAGCTGTTGCAGCTCCAACGCCAGCGCCAACCCCAGATCACCCTGCAAGGAGCGTTCGTGAAACTCATCAAACAGAATCGCCCCCACCCCCTGCAAGGCGGGGTCGGACTGTAGGCGGCGGGTGAGCATGCCCTCTGTCACCACCTCGACGCGGGTGTTTGGCCCCACCTTGCGCTCAAAGCGAATCTGATAGCCCACCCGCTCCCCCACCGGCTCCTGCAACAGCTCGGCCATGCGGCTGGCAGCGGCCCGCGCCGCCAGTCGTCGAGGTTCCAACATAAGGATGCGCTCTCCGGCCAACCAGGGGGCATCCAACAGAGCCAAGGGCACCACCGTGGTTTTGCCGGAGCCCGGCGGGGCGCTAAGGATAACATTGGGATGGCGCAGCAAGGCCGCTTGCAGCGGTTGCAAAGTGGCCACAATGGGCAGATCGGGGGGGCTAAACATAGAGGCTCCATAAAGAATCAGGCACCCAGCCGACCCCCCTGTGACGCATTACACACGCTCTCCTGCCCTTGGCACAGCCAGCCGAGCGAGCGGGTGGTGGGGCCACAACCCGGAAGGGCGTGGCGACGAGAGCCGCTTTAGAGGTCACGAATGTGCAGGGTAGGCAGGGCCAAACCATTAAAGGTGGTCATTTTCACCAGGGTGTAGTGGGCCATATCCAGAAACACCAGTTTTTGCCCAATCTGTAGAGGCTCCGGAAAACTGTAGAGCCCAAAATAGTCCCCAGAGAGGCAGGAGTGCCCCCCCAGCCGGTAGGTGTGGGCATACTCCCCCTCACGCCCAGCGCCCCAGATGGTGGGACGCCAGCCCAGATCCAACACATCGGTCACATGGGCGGCGGCGGAGAGATCCAAAATCACATTGGGGGTGGCGGTGTGAATAATATCTTGCACCTGCGCCACCACCACATCGGTATTAAAAACCACCCCAGCCCCAGGCTCCAGCGTTACCGCCAAGCCATGCTTGGCACGAAAATCCTTGATCAACTGGATCAGCCGTTCCCGATCATAGTTGGGGTGGGTAATCAGATGCCCACCGCCAAAGTTGATCCATTTAAGTTTATGGAAAACATGACCAAAGCGAGCCTCCACCGCTTCCAGAGTACGGGCCAGCGCGGCGGGACCCTGCATGCAGAGGGTGTGAAAGTGCAACCCCTCGATCCCCTCCATGGCATCGGCCTCAAACAGCGCCAAGGGTACCCCCATGCGGGAGCCGGGCTGGCAGGGATCGCAGCTATCAAAATCGCCACCACGGGTGGAACGTTCGGGATTGATGCGCATCCCCACCGAGGCTTGACTGCCCTGCAACTGCCCCTTGTAGCGTCGCCATTGGTTAAACGAGTTAAACACAATATGGGTCGCATGCTGGGCGATATAGTCCATCTCATCGGGCAGATAGGCGGGGGCATAGGTGTGCAATTCCCCCCCAAAGTGCTCCTGTCCCAAACGTGCCTCGTGCAGCGAGCTGGCCGCCACCCCATGCAGATGCCCCTTTAAAAATTTAAAGCACTCCGGCTGCGCAAACGCCTTGAGCGCCAACAGCAGCGTGGCGCCGCTGCGGGCGGCGACATCGGCCAAAATCTCGCCGTTTTTAGTCAGGGTCGCACCATCTAAAATATGGCAAGGGGTTTTGACCTGCTCCAGATCAATGGCGCGTATCCAACTATCGGCGGGTACCGTGGTTACGGGATCTTCGATCCAGCTTTCATCATCAAGGGAGTCAACATGGGCCTCAACATGGGTGTTGGTCATCGCCTGGGTCATCCTTATGCAATGGGCAAACAGAGCACTGTTGTGCAGGGGGCAAGCACACCGCATGTATAACACAGCCGTTCACCCTGCCACACCTAGTAGCGCCTATCTTAGGGCTTTCTTCGCTTATTTTCACCCATCTCTCGTAGAAACCGCGACGATAAATCCAAACCGCCATCCAATCATCACATGCAATTCACTTGATCTCACCACCAATCCAGACCATTATTCCAACTGCCCAATCTGCCCATACGGAACCTCTGAGTGGAGTTGTTAATATGAGTCGAATCATGATCATTGGCTGCGGTGGTGTGGCCTCGGTGGTGGTACGCAAGTGCGCCAGCCGTCCAGAAGTGTTTAGCCACATTACCCTAGCCAGTCGCACCGCCAGCCGCTGCCAAGCGATTACGGAAAAGCTACCCCCTAATAGCGCACCCGTGGTGGTGGAACAGGTTGACGCCGATAATGTGCCTGAATTGGTGGCACTGATCCAACGCAGCAAGCCGGTTCTGGTGATCAATGTGGCCCTACCCTACCAGGACCTCACCATTATGGAGGCCTGTTTGCAGACTGGCACCCACTACCTGGATACCGCCAACTATGAGCACCCAGACGCCTTTGGCTTTGAGTATAAAGAGCAGTGGGCCTACCACCAACGCTTTGCCGACGCGGGCCTTATGGCATTGCTCGGCTGCGGTTTTGACCCAGGCGTAACCAATATTTTTTGTGCCCATGCACAAAAAGAGCTGCTGGACACCATCCGCACCGTAGATATTTTTGACTGTAATGCGGGGGACCACCACCAAGCCTTTGCTACCAACTTTAACCCCGAGATCAATATTCGCGAGATCACCCAACCGGGGCGCTATTGGGAAAAAGGCACCTGGAAAACCATCCCTCCCCTCTCTGAATCCAAGATGATCGACTTCCCTGGTGTAGGCGAGCGCCGGGGTTATTTGATCTATCATGAAGAGCAGGAGTCGCTGGTCAAAAATATTGAGGGGCTGGAGCGCATTCGCTTCTGGATGACCTTTTCCGAAGCCTATATCACCCATCTGCGGGTATTGGAAAATGTGGGCATGACCCGCATTGATCCAGTTATGTATGAGGGCCACCCTGTGGTTCCCCTACAGTTTCTTAAAGCGCTGCTGCCTGACCCCGGCTCTTTGGCGGAAAACTACCAAGGCAAGACCTCCATTGGCTGCCATATTCATGGCACCAAGGATGGTCAAGCCAAGACCGTGCGCATTTTCAACATCTGCGACCATGCCGAATGTTATACCGAGGTTGGCGCCCAAGCGGTCTCTTACACCACCGGCGTGCCCGCCATGATTGGTGCGGATCTTATGGTCTCTGGCCTGTGGAAAAAGGCCGGGGTCTACAATGTGGAGCAATTCGACCCCACTCCCTTTATGGAGCGGCTCAACCAATTTGGCCTGCCCTGGGCGGTCGAAGAGCTCAGCAACGACCCGTTCTAAGCAAGGCTCTATGCATCAACGGGGGTACTCCATTGGGTACCCCCGTTTTGTTTTTCTTAACCCCGCACAACAAATACCTCCGTGTAAGGGGTTTAACCGAGCCACACCACACCCCTACCCCCGCTCAAACGAGGTTATGGGAGACCATTTCGCCAAAAAATGGCTTGGGCAAAAATAGAAAACTTGACCTCTGCGACTTACTGGTTAGAATCCAGCCCCTACTCTTACGGTTCCAACCCGCCCCTTTTGGTTCGGCTAAGCACCCTTCGGTTGTTACCTGTGTTGCTCCATCTTGTGCTGACCTTGCTCTACCCCTACCCCTGTGGAAATAGAGCTCTGCCATCTCTGCCTGAACAGAGGCAACGAGGTATTTTGTGATGATCCAATGGTTTAAAAAACACAATGCAGGCACGCAAAAGCGGGTCGGCCAAATTTTGGCGCATGCCGACGCAGAACGGCGCTCACTGCTACGCCGCTTATTGGAAAACGGCAGCGGCAACCGCACCAAAAATGATCTACTCAGCGGCTTAACGGTGGCACTGGCTTTGGTGCCCGAGGCGGTAGCCTTTGCCTTTGTGGCAGGTGTCGCGCCACTGGTGGGGCTCTACTCCGCCTTTATGATCAGCTTGATCACCGCCATTGTAGGGGGCCGCCCCGGCATGATTAGCGGGGCTACCGGTGCCTTGGCGGTGGTGATGGTGGCCTTGGTGCTTGACCATGGTATTGAGTATCTGTTTGCCACCGTGGTGCTTATGGGGATCCTGCAAATCGGGGTGGGTTGGCTACGTCTGGGTAAATTTATTCGCATGGTACCCCATCCGGTGATGCTGGGATTTGTGAATGGTTTGGCGATTGTTATCTTTCTTGCTCAGTTAAAAAGCTTTCAGGTGGCCGACGCAGCTGGTGTCAGTCACTGGCTCAGTGGTCCCCCATTGTGGCGCATGCTGGGGTTGGTGGCCTTGACCATGGGCATCATCTACCTGCTGCCCAAATTGACCAAGGCGATCCCTTCGGCACTGGCCGCGATTCTTATAACCTCCCTGCTGGTCATTCTGCTGGGCATTGAGAGCCGCACCGTGGGCGACATGGCCTCCATTGCTGGGGGTCTACCCCAATTTCATCTGCCCATGGTGCCCCTTAATTTAGAGACCTTGCGCATCATCTTACCCTATTCGGTGATTTTAGCCGCCATTGGTTTGATTGAATCCCTGCTAACCATGAGCCTGATTGATGAGTTAACCCAGACCCGTGGGCGCGGCAATCGTGAGTGTGTCGGCCAGGGCGTCGCCAATGTCGTGACCGGTTTTTTTGGTGGCATGGGTGGCTGTGCCATGGTGGGCCAGAGCATGATCAATGTTAAATCTGGGGGACGTGGCCGACTGTCGGGCATAACGGCGGGCATTATGGTGCTTATGTTTATCCTGTTTGCCGCCCCGCTTATTGAGTTAATCCCCATTGCCGCCCTTACCGGCGTGATGTTTATGGTGGTAATCGGCACCTTTGAGTGGTCCAGTTTTCGCATTATGGGGCGCATTCCCAAGGCCGACGCCTTTGTGCTGGTCCTGGTCAGCGGCATGACCGTGGCCACCGATCTGGCCATAGCCGTCATCACTGGGGTGATTGTCTCGGCGCTGGTGTTTGCCTGGGAACATGCCCGGCAGATCCGCATTCACGCTTATGTCGATGACACGGGCAGTAAGATCTATGAATTGGAAGGCCCCCTTTTCTTCGCCTCCACCAGCACCCTGCTGGAGCGCATCACCCCAGCCCAAGACCCTGAACAGGTGGTCATTGACTTCTACGGCTCACGGGTGATGGACCACAGCGCCATTGAGGCCATTGATACCCTGGCCAGCCGCTATATCAAGGAGGGCAAAAGCCTCAAGCTGCGCCATTTAAGCCCAGAGTGCCAGCAGCTACTGGCAGAAGCCCGAGGCTTGGTTGAAATTGACCTGGAAAAAGACCCGCACTATTGGGTGGCCGCCGACAAATTGGCCTAATACACTCTTGCATATAAGTTACACGCACACCCTGTGAGCATGGGGTGTGCGTTTTTTTTTGCGCTTTGCTCGCACAGCGATCAGACCAATACCAACCCTGCTAAAAGCTTTTAAAAAATAACCACACCCATGTTAACAGAGTTAACAGTTTGTTAACTGTGTAAATTGAATGTTAACAATCTCAAAAAATATCTGTTCAAATTCCGTTATTTAGACAACTAACCTTAACAGAACAAATATTTAATATCCTTTGTCAAACGCAATCTTCCTTGAAACCCCTCGCTTTTCATCGCAAAAAAGCCAAAAACTCTCTAAAATTCTTGTTGCTTACCGGGTCTCGCTAAGATATACATGATAAAATAAAAAAACAGGTAAACCAAAATGACATCTTGTAACTTTCTGTTAACTTGATGTCACCCATTGTAAGATATGCTAAACCTCATTGACTCCATAAATATTGACGCTCTTTATTATGTTATGCATGGTGCCCACTCCAAACCTATCTGACAGGTAAGGAGCTGGCAACAAACCATGCAGATAGGCGATAGACGATCATTCCGCCCATTTGGCGTAACCAAACAGACAGAGCTAAAGAGCGAACACCATGAACAGAAAAAAAGTACACAAGGATGAACGCATCTGCACCATGTGCGGTCTCAAGGTCAAGACCGACAGTCAGAAACTCACTTTTTTGTGTGAACCGTGTCGTGCCAAAGCAGCTTCCATTCAGTTTAAGACCATCGACACCAAACAGTCGATTTTCAATAAAAGCTGAGTGCTGCCAAAGTGAATGTGTGGCTATTCTGACCGAGGGATAAGGCGGAAGGGGGCCGTGCGTGCCACGCATAAAACAAAAGGCGAACAAGCGGAGCCCCCCTGCGGCCACCCTTATAAGATGACAGCGGCACACCCCCGTGGCAAAGCGAGATAGCGCTTACGCGCTTGACCTGTTGTGCGCCCCCCTGACAAGCGAGCGGCCATGGCCAACTCTCTGACCATGGCACGCCCCCCACCTAAGCAAAAGAGCATGCGTATTATGTGCTTTTAGGGTTGTGCGCAGGGGGGGGCCTGCTCCTGTAGGTAGGCCATCACCTGTTGAGCCATAAGCTGCTGGCCTCGAACATTATAGTGACCATCAAAGGGCAGTATAGGTCGCTGGCCCCGCTGCTGATAGTCGGCTTGAAAAGCTGGCAGCAGATCCACCACCGCAATACCCAGCCGCTGGGCCTGAGCCTTTAGAAAAGCTTGGTAAGTCGCTGGGGTAAAGGTGTGGGTTATCTGCACCGCAGCGGGAATAATGACCAGGGTAAAACGAAATCCTTGCTGCTGAGCCAGCTGTTTAAATTGGACCAAATAGCTCACCACCATAGCGCGGCGCTGCTCACTCTCTTTATCCGTAGCCCCGCGCAGAATTTTTTGTTCAAAATGGTTAGGGTCCACCGTCAGCCCCCGCCATAGATCGTGCAACCACATCAACAGTGCACTGTGCCGTAACCCTTGCATCTGTTGCCAACGCTGTAGACGCTCCCCTTCGGGCTTTCCCGAAAGGTCCGGCATATACCAATCCAATCCCTTATAGCGTCGGTAGCGGGCCGCAATGTTCACCTCATCAAAATCGTTCAGGTAGAAAAACAGCAGCACATGATCGGGCTGTAACTGGGGTTGCAACCGCTGTAATAGGGCAAATTCTTGGTTAATGCTGTAGGCTCGCACCCCAGCATTCACCACCTCGGGCTGACAGCGGGGAAAACGCGCCTGTAGCGCCTCTTGCAAGCGGGTGGTAAGCAACGCCTCATCGGCAATGCCTTGCCCGTAAAGGTGCGAATCCCCCAAAGCCAATATCCGATAGCGCCCAGCAGCCGGATCAGCCAGCTCTGGCCCACGCAAACCCAGGCTGTTTAACTGCACCTTATGCTGATAGGTATAGTGCAGATCGCTCGGTTTCATCCGAAAACCGGTTTGTGGATCTGGCAACACCCGGACCAAGGGCATGCGCTCCATCAGGGGCGCCCCCACCAACAGACGCACCCCCAATTCGCCCACCAGCACGGTGAGCAATAGGGTAATTACGCCAATCACTAGGGTTTGTTTGAGCAACCGCCAAATCTGCATCATACCCGCCATATCCACCACGATTCATGCCCCAACACGCGCCCCCAACACTGCGTGCCACAGGGGTGAGATACCACCCATCCGCAGGGGATGAACACTCTGCAAGCCCCCCGCACACCTTTTTTTTCCATCCTTTGTGACTGCGGATTGCCCCGCACCGAGCACACCCCCTGCCCCCAGCGGGACAACCACACAGAAGAGGCTCTGCATCCTGGCCACGCAAAAAACAGCCCATCTACCGCCCTTCCCCCGCTGGTTTATGCCCAGAGTAACGATCACCTACACAAAAAGCAATCTGACCCAACCACCATCGAGATTGACCCACTCCGCGCACTCACGGGAGCTAAGCTCGCCCCATCGCGCCCCAAAAGCTACCGTCCACCGATCCCCCTGCTGATCGCTGCACCCCCAAGCTAACCTACACGACCCTTTACCGCCCACGCAGCGCTGTAAAATAATGCAATCTGCCTAAAATAAGACCATTTCATGACTGTTTTAGAATCAACCATAACCATATAATATTCAAATATGTTTTTATGTTTAAAAAGACTGGATACCCCCGTAAAAAACATGCTAAAAGCGCCTACATGGTATCTGGAGACGGCCCCCACGCCTCGCCAGTGGGGTTGCCGCCCCCTTGCCAGTCACCTCCCCCAGCAGAGACCTTAAACCTTCGGTTTGGAGCCCCCCATGGCTAAGCTTGAGCTCGCCCGCCCCATCGCCACCGCACTGGTTGAAAAGCATCCAGAGCTGCAACGCTACCTGGAGCAGTTAAACATCTCTCATCGCATGGTCATTGCCTATACAGATCTCGCGCCAGCTCACCTGCGCACCTTGATTGCCCTTTATGGGCAAGAGAGCGGCGCGGAGGTGCGGGTGGCGCTGCTTGAGGCCCTACAACAGGCCAGTGCTGGAGAGCGCTATCAAGCCGAACACTTTCCACAGCTTATCCCGGATTTGGTGGCTTATCTTTGCCAGGGCAGCCAGCGGGGCTGGCTGTTTAAATTGGACAACTCCGCGACCCTACGCCCCTATCTGGTCACACGCATTGACTTTACCCCATCGGGTGGCGATGAAAATGCCCGTTTGGTGGTGGAGCTCAAAGCCAACTGTTGCGGCAAGCTTGCCCATCCACAACTGATCTTTAGCGAACGGGACATCCCCGACCGCACCCTACCAGAGCTCTTAGCAGACCGAGGATTTGTAAAAGAGAGCCCCCCATTGGTTGCGCTCTACGACCAACAGAGCCGCCAATATTTCGACTGGCGCAACCGTTTTAACGTACAATTTTCCGGGCGTGGTATTGGCCTCTATGCCGAAGACCCCAGCGCCACCCACCGCAATACGGACTATGCGCGTAAAAATGTGGTGGTGCTCTCCACCACCGACAGACCGGCCCGCTTGGTTAATGACGAATCCATCCTCACCGACCGGGATCTTACCCTGGAGTCCTCTGGGGCGATATTAAGCACCCTACTCAAGCGTATTCAGCGCGAATCTGGCCTACCTCGTGAGATCGACAACCGATTAATAACCCTGGCCGAAGAGATGCCCCCCAGCCTCTTTACCCAGCTGCCAGTGCATGCCTATCTGTTTGTTTTTCATCTTGAGCTTCATCACCATCTTTGGGTTCACATGGATCATCTTAGCCTTTATTGTTACCAACCTGAACTTAAAGAAAAGCTCATTTTACCAGTCGAGCATGTGGATTTAATCGACATTCTCACCGCTGAGATGGATCTCTTAATGGAAGATATTGTAGAGGGTAAATCTGGCGGCACTACGGTGCTCTGCTCGGGTCCTGCGGGGGTGGGCAAGACCTTGACCGCAGAGGTCTACGCCGAGATCATTCGACGCCCCCTTTACCGGGTGCACTCCGGTCAATTGGGGCTCAATGTGGCAGAGATGGAAAAGAGCTTAAAAGAGGTCTTAATTCGTGCCCAACGTTGGGGTGCGGTCATGCTGATTGACGAGGCCGATGTCTACATTAAGCGGCGTGATGATAACCTTACCATGAACGCCGTGGTGGGGGTTTTTCTACGGGTATTGGAATATTTTAATGGTCTGCTGTTTTTAACCACCAACCGAAGCCATGATATTGACGAGGCGATTATCTCGCGCTGTATCGCCATGATCCGCTTTCAGCCCCCTTCACGTCAGGAGCGGGTACAGATTTGGTCGGTCATGGCCGAGCAGTTTGCCCTTCCCCTCTCGGTGCCGATGCAGGAACAGCTGGCGGATTGTTATCCTCAAGCCACCGGGCGAGACATTAAAGGCTTAACCAAACTGGTGGCGAAATATTGTGCCCATCGCAGCACGTCACCCAGCTTGGCGGTCTTTGCCCACTGCGCCATCTTTCGGGGCATGGATCTACCATCGGCACCGGCCTCTTAGGAAAAACAAGCCATGATGCACTTTTATATGACCCCTGGTTCGTGCTCCACCGGCATCCATATTTTATTAGAGGAGTTAGATCTCCTTTTTGCGGCACACATTGTAAACCTACCGGCGGGAGAGCACCAGACAGCGGCCTATCTTGCCCTTAATCCCAAGGGCACCATCCCGGTGCTCGTCACCGCCCACACGCCGCCAGAGCCCCCCCAGGTATTGGCCGATTTTACGGCCATTGCTTGGTGGCTGGCGACCACCCATCCAAAAGCCAAGCTGCTACCGGAAAATCCCTTTCAACAAGCGGCGGTATTGGAGGTGGTGAACCACATTACGGCCACGGTGCATGGTCAAGGTTTTACCCGCATTTTCACCCCAGAGAAGTATCACCATGGAGAGAACAGTGATGCGCAGATTCAGCAAGCCGGGCGTGAGCTGGTGGCTCAGGGTTTTGCGATTCTGGCGCAACGGCTGGCGGCCCAGGGCCCCTATCTCTTTGGTTCTTTTAGCATCGCCGACGCAGCCCTGTTTTACGTCACTTTTTGGGCAGATCGTATTGGGTTGCCCATGCCCACAGCGTGTCGTGCCCACCTAGCGTGCATGCTTCAGCGCCCCAAGGTGCAGCAGGTAGTGCGTGAAGAAGGCTATTCATTAAGCCCCTCCTATGCTGAGCGTGGCTGCGAGAAGTTACCCAACGTGCAACAGAGCAGCCACATAAAGCCAATTCCAACCACTCTATGAAAAGTGTATCATAGGCTCGACGATCAACTAAAAGCGGTATGAACCTCTTTTGGCACCCCTCGGGCCTGTGACAATGCCATTACCCCTCGCAGAGATAACCCAACTGCTGCAACAGAGCCTGCCAGAACTCATGGCACTCTATCTGTTCGGCAGCCACGCCAGTGGTACAGCCAACCCAGAGAGCGATCTGGATTTGGCGCTGCTGCTGCCGGGTAAAGCAGATCCGTTAACTCTATGGCAGCTGGGGGATAAGGTGGCAGAGCGCGTTGGCTACCCGGTGGATCTGCTGGACCTACGCGCCGCCACCACCGTTATGCAATACCAGATTATCACCACCGGTCGGCGGATTTGGGAAAAGGATCATCAGCCTGCCCTCTACGAGAGCTTTATTCTCAGCGAAAAAACGGCCCTGGATGAAGCCCGCGCACCACTCCTGGAAAGGATTCAACGAGAAGGAACCATCCATGGTTGATGATGTGCTGCTTAATAAATCCGCCACGATTGAGCGCTGCGTGGCGCGTGCTCGGGAAGAGTACAACAAAAACCCGGAGACCTTCGCCCAGGATTTTACCCGCCAAGACGCCGCCATTCTCAACATTCAACGCGCCTGCGAAGCCGCTCTGGACGCCGGGCAGCACCTCATTCGCCGGGAACGCCTAGGCATCCCCCAGGGGGCGCGCCATGTTTTTGAGTTGCTGGCCCAAGCTGGCTGGATCACCACCCAACTGGCTGATTCGCTCAAACGCATGGTCGGCTTTCGCAACATTGCCGTACATGACTACCAAACGCTACAACTGCCCATTACCGTCGCCATCATCACCCAACATCTTGATGAATTGCTGGTTTTTACCCAAACCATCCTTAAGCACCACACCGGAGCAGCACCTGCGCCATGATCGCCTCCGCCCCTTACGATCAACCGTCGACACGACTTCCCCGCCCTATAAAGCCGCTTACACCACCCTGGTCTGTGATGCAGCATTCCCGCTAAAAAATAGCGGATTTATGCGAACAGAAACGGACGTGTGCGGACGCTGCAACCTATCAAAACCCTGTATTTAGGCACAAAAAAGGCCCGTTATGAACGGGCCTGAATTGTATAATGGCGGAAGGGGTGGGATTCGAACCCACGGACCCTTGCGGGTCGCTGGTTTTCAAGACCAGTGCATTCAACCGGGCTCTGCCACCCTTCCTTTGCGGAACCTACATATACCACAATTGGGGGCTAGGTTGGCAACCCCTTTGCCCAATAATCTCCACAATTTTTAGAACATCTCCCCCATACATCCCACAACACCCCCAAACCCCACCAAGAGAGACCAACAAGGTTTAAGCGCACCCGGTTTGAATAGGGAAAAACCTGTTCCCCAGCTTGTCCGTCACCCATGGGCAACCATCCGTGCCACCGCTCATGGTCAACATAAGCGCAGATGGGCCATCACCATGGGCAAGGCTCCCTGCAAACACACCCTACCTAGCCAATGATCTCTAGCCCACCCATATAAGGACGCAACACCTCTGGTACCACCACACGGCCATCGGCCTGTTGGTAGTTCTCCAAAACCGCTACCAACGCCCGACCCACCGCCACACCCGAACCATTTAAGGTGTGCACCAACTCCGGCTTGCCCTTGGCCTCGCGCCGAAAACGCGCTTTCATGCGCCGCGCTTGAAAATCCTCCGTATTCGAACAGGATGAGATCTCACGATATTTACCCTGCCCCGGCAGCCACACCTCAATATCATAGGTCTTGCTGGCACCAAACCCCATATCCCCACTACACAACACCACCGTGCGAAACGGTAAACCCAGCCCCTTTAATACCTGCTCCGCGTGGCCGGTCAACTCCTCCAACGCCGCATAGCTCTCCTCTGGGCGGCGAATCTGCACCAACTCTACCTTGTCAAACTGGTGTTGCCGGATCAAACCCCGCGTATCCTTGCCCGCCGAACCCGCCTCGCGACGAAAACAGTTGGTCCACGCCGTCATGCGCATGGGCAGTTGGCTATCTTCCAAAATCTGCTCCCGCACCAGGTTTGTAACCGGCACCTCGGCAGTGGGAATCATATAATAGGCATCATCCCGGGTGCGAAACAGATCCTCTTCAAATTTGGGCAACTGCCCCGTACCAAACAGACACTCCGCATTGGTCAAAACCGGCGGCAAAATCTCTTGATAACCATGGGAACCGGTGTGCAAATCCAACATATAGTTGGCTAAGGCCCGCGAAAGCCGTGCCCCCACCCCCTTAAAGACCGTAAAACGCGAACCCGCTACCGCCGCGCCAGCCTCAAAATCCAAAATCCCCAGCGCCTCACCAATCTCCCAGTGATTCTTCGCCTCAAAGCCCAGCACCTGGGGATCACCCCCCTCACCCCCGCTGGGGGACCAACGCCGTACCTCGACATTATCCTGCTCACCCAGGCCATCGGGCACCGAGCTGTGGGGCGTGTTGGGCAGCGCCACAATAATGGCCTCCACCTGCCCTTCCAACTCGGCCAACACGCTCTCTAGCTCTTTGAGACGCGGCCCCACACGCTGCATCTGCTCAAACAGATCGCTGGCATCCTCTCTGGCCGCCTTGCGCTGACCAATCTCCTTAGACAGCGTGTTGCGCTGGGACTGCAACTGCTCCACCTCTGTTTGAATGGTGCGCTTACGCCCCTCCAACGCACGAAAGGCGTTTAGGTCCACCGCACCACCACGACGTTGCAATGCTGCCTCAACAGCATCGGTTTCAGTACGAATGCGTTTGATATCCAGCACAGTTAAGCTCCCTCTTCCTCGGATGCAGACGCATCAGCCACACCATCGTCCGCCACACCATCTTCACCCAACGCATCGCCCTCGGTTAGGGGGGCTATGGGTTCGCCCTCTTCATCAAAGGCGTCCACCTCTTCCGCCTCAGCCAGACGCGCCACCGAAACCACCCGCTCACCCTCAGCCACATTGAGCACCCGCACCCCCATGGTGGCACGACCCGCAACACGAATGGAGTCCACCTTGGTACGCAGTACCGTACCCTGGTCGGTAATCACCATCACCTCATCTTGCTCATCCACCACCAGCGCACTCACCACATTGCCGGTCTTATCCCGCACATCCATGCCGATCACGCCCTGCGTACCCCGCCCCTTGGTGGGATATTGGCTCAGGTCACTACGTTTGCCATACCCCTTTTCGGTAATGGTCAGCAGTTGCCCCACCGCCTCACCATCAATCACGGTTAAGGCAATCACCCCATCCTCACCTTTAAGGCGCATACCACGCACCCCCTGGGAGACACGTCCAACCCGCCGCACCTTCTCATCGGCAAAGCGCACAGCCTTACCACCCTGGGCAAACAGCATGATGCGCCCTGGCGCGGCATCCGCGCTGCTCTCATCCTCGGGCAGCTCTTCATCCACCCCTTCGTCCCCCTCAGGCAACTCCGCATCCCCACTGCTCGGCAGCAATGCTACCCCAATGAGATCATCAATCTCCAACAGATTAATGGCGCGTATGCCGGTGGTGCGAATGTTGGCGTAGTTGGAGAGCACCGTCTTTTTAATTAAACCACGACGGGTGGCAAACAGCAGATCCCAGCTCCCCCACTCGGCCTCGGCCACGGGAATGGGCACAATCTGACGCACCTTTTCGCCCTCTTCGAGCTGCAACAGGTTGACGATAGCCTTACCCCGCGAGAGACGACTGCCCGAAGGAATTTCATACACTTTAAGCTTAAACACCCGCCCCGTATCGGTAAACAGGAAGATGGTATCGTGGGTCGATGCCACAAACATCTGCTCCACAAAATCCTCATCCTTAACCCCAGTGGCACTCTTACCCTTGCCACCACGGCGCTGCGCCTGATAAGCCAAGCTGGGCTGCCGCTTGATATAACCGCCATGACTGACCGTTACCACCATCTCCTCTTCCGGGATCAGGTCGGCAATGGAGAAATCCCCTACCGCCTCAACAATCAGGGTGCGGCGTGGGTTGGCATAGCGCTCTTTAATTTCCAACAGCTCCTGGCGGATCACATCCATCAACACACCGTCAGAGGCCAAAATCCCTTTAAGGTAGGCGATCTCTTTTAAGATCTCTTCAAACTCCTCATGGATCTTCTCTGTCTCCAGGCCAGTCAAGCGGTGCAGACGCATATCCAAAATCGCCTGGGCCTGATCCGCCGAAAGGGTATACCCCCCCTCCACAAACTGCGCGGAGCGCACATCATTTTCACCCAAGGCACGGGCCAGCATCGCCTCCACCGGGCCGCGCTCCCACCGTTCGGCCATCAAGCCCTCTTTGGCCTCTGCCGATGTTTTTGCCGCGCGGATCAAGGCAATAATGCGGTCAATATTGGCCAAAGCGACCGCCAGACCCTCCAAAATATGGGCACGGGCTTGGGCCTTGTTGAGTTCAAATATGGTGCGTCGGGTTACCACCTCGCGACGGTGTTTGAGAAAGGCCACCAAAAAGGCTTTTAAACTCAACGTCACAGGCCGTCCATCCACCAACGCCAGGGCGTTGATGCCAAAACTGCTCTGCATGGCGGTATGTTTAAAGAGTTGGTTGAGCACCACATCCGCTTGGTGATCCCGTTTGATCTCGATCACCACCCGCATCCCTTCGCGGTCGGACTCATCCCGCAGGTCGGAGATACCCGTCACCTTTTTTTCGCGCACCAGTTCGGCGATGCGCTCCACCAGCTTGGCCTTGTTGACCTGATAGGGCAACTCATGCACCAAGATGGTCTCTTTGCCATCTTTACGGGTTTCAATGACCGTTTTAGCGCGGATGATCACCGAGCCCCGCCCCGTCTCATAGCCCGACACGATGCCCGCTTGGCCATGGATCGAGCCCCCGGTAGGAAAGTCTGGACCGGGGATATACTGCATTAAGGCGCGGGGGTCTAACTCGGGATCATCAATCAGGGCGCAGGTCGCGTCGATGACCTCCCCCAGGTTATGGGGGGGGATGTTGGTGGCCATGCCCACCGCGATGCCCGATGAGCCATTGACCAGCAGGTTGGGATATTTGGCGGGCAGCACTTCGGGCTCTTTAAGTGAGCCATCGTAGTTGGGGCCAAAGGCGACTGTCTCTTTATCAATATCCGCCAGCAACTCGGAAGCCAGCCGGGTCATGCGCACTTCGGTATAACGCATGGCGGCGGCGGAGTCGCCATCCACCGAGCCAAAGTTGCCCTGACCATCCACCAGCAGGTGGCGCATGGAGAAATCCTGTGCCATGCGTACGATGGTGTCATACACGGCAGAGTCACCATGGGGGTGATATTTACCGATCACGTCACCGACCACGCGGGCCGATTTTTTATAGGAGCGGTTCCATTCGTTACCCAGCTCTCGCATGGCAAAGAGCACCCGACGATGGACCGGCTTTAAGCCGTCTCGCACATCGGGCAGGGCGCGTCCTACGATTACGCTCATGGCGTAATCCAGGTAGGAACGTTGCATTTCATCTTCAATATTGATTGGGAGCCGTTCTGCGGTGGGGGTGGTATCGCTCATGGTCATCCTTTGTTCACCCTGCGGCGTACTCTATGCAGGAGAGGGCACAGAATCCAAATGGGCCAGTTTTTGAAACCGGCATTATACACCAAACCAGCCCATCAACCCAGGGCTGACAAGCTGGCTTAGTGCGCTTTTGACGAAGCTTAACAGGGAAAAATCGGGCAGGAGAGGCCCAAAGCAGGTCTTTTCACCCGCCATGGCTTTTGGCAGCGCCCCATGGCGGAGCGATAAATGGGGCCAACACCCCCTTTAGTCGCGCAGGGCTTATCCCTTGTAACGCAGAAGGGGTCGCTTAACCAACAGAGCCTCCCCCATGCAACCATAGAGACGCCTGAAGAGGTCACGGGCAAGCACGACCCCCTCTTTAGGGTTGGGCCCAAAAGCGCTTTTACGTTCCCGCAGTTCGTTTAACGCCATCAAGCAAGCGCCGGGCACCTTACGGGGGGTCGTTGGGCCAAACAGGCGCCCCGTCTCTCTGGTGAGCGGACCCTGTTTAGACCTCGGCCAATTTTTTAATCTCTTCCTGGGGATCAAAGCCGAGAATGTGGGGCACATCCAGGATGACCAGCAGATCTTTTTGTTGTTGCACCACCGCGCTGATAAATTGGGCGGAGATCCCCGCCATATTGGCTGGGGAGGGGCGCAATTGTTGACCAGAGACCTCTAACACGCCGCCCAACTGATCCACGATCAGGGCGACGGAATCGTTCCAGAACACAGTAGTATGGGCCAGTTCTTCGTCGATTTGGCGCACATGGCTACGGGTTTTCAGGATGATAGCGAACTCTTTACGGGGGTCACTGGACTCTTCTTCACTGCCCCCGAGCCAGCCGAGGCGGTTACGCAGATCGTAGAGGGTTGTGACCCGGCCCCGGTTATTGAGCATGCCGCGAATATAGTTGGGGGAGCCTGGTACGGGGGTGCTCCCGTAGCAGCGCTTGATCTCCTGCACCATACGGATATCGATGCCCATACTCACATCACCCAGGCGAAACGTGCACAGAACCATCCGCTAGACTCCTTAAAACCTGATTATAGCGAGAGATCTTTCACAGAGAACAGGCTGTGAAAGAGCCCAGCAAAAGCGCGCAAAGGGTGGTGCCGGATCACGGGCAAACCCGCTGGGGAGCAGGCTTGCTCTCCCCCGAGCGGTTTATGACGCACCCCCTTAAGAGAGGGAGCTGCCACGCAAGGCCGGTTATGGAACGATCCCCCTTGAGGGGTCCGACTCCAAAAAAACCGATAGAAAACCGCTAACACCATGCGCCCTACTCTAACAGCATAACCATGCCCGCTGCAAGCAGCGTGCGTGCTGTCGCCGCACCTTTTCAGCAACCTAACGCCGCAGCTGGAGGGCACCCTGAAAACAGCGTGCCTGGGTAGCCCCAGCGGGCCTTGGGTGCAGCCTGTGGCCAGCAGGTTCACCACAGGGCAGATGCGCCCCGGCAGCGTGCTGACGGGAGGGTATTTTCGCCCCCAACCCTTGCGACGCCCAGCCACACAGCAGGTCAAACCGAGCTCTTACCGCACCATACCCACGCCGCCCCAGCCAGCGCCGACCCGCAACACCTTTTTACATCATGTTACGGAAAGACCTTTAATAAATAGACTTATCCATTTGAAAAATATTAATGCTTAAAGATAACTCATTTGATGCGGAACCGCTGAATGAGAATCGCGCGTTGCAAATTGGGATAAAAGACGTACTTTATTATCGTCACGCCCTTACTCTATACTCTATATGAGGCGCGCACCTCCAACGTCACCCAATCAAACCCTAAATCAAAACGCCGTCTAGCGAGATAAAGTAGGTTGATGATCGCCAATCAAATTCTTTCCAAAAAACGATTACAAGGGCTACACATTGATTACTGAAATAGTCGAAGTTCTTGAACGATCAGAACAAGGCGTTACAAGGCCTTTTATCTGCCGTGGTAATAATAATAAGCTCTATTTTGTGAAGGGACACGGAGCCGGTAAACGATCACTGCTGTGTGAATGGATTGCAGGAAATCTTGGGGTTTCCCTAGGCTTGCCCATTGCCCCATTTGAGACAGTGCTCATCCCCGAAGCGTTGATTTCATCCATTCCTGAGGGTAAATGGCGTGATCTGGGCACCGGACCAGCATTTGGATCAATCCACCAACAAGCAATGGAACTCACTGCCCAGTCGATGACAGAGGTACCCGACCATGTGCAACAAGATATTTTTGTTTTTGATTGGTGGATCCGCAATGAGGACAGAACATTGTCTCAATACGGAGGGAACCCTAACTTAACTTTGGAAATCGGCGTCCAAAGAACTTATCATTATTGATCATAATTTAGCCTTTGATGACGGGTTTGATCAAGGCAAATTCATGGATTATCAAGCCTTTAGAGAATGTGGCAAGCTCGTTTTTCGTGACAATTTCCTCAGGGATATGTACACTCGGAAGCTCGCTAAGGCATTAGCGGAATGGAATGTCATAGTGGCCACCATTCCAGAGGATTGGAAGTTCCGCGATGAAAGCTATACCGACCCTGTGAACTTTGATCTATCTGTGGCACACAACATTTTGTCAAAATGCCGATCAGATGACTTTTGGGACCCGCTATGGAAAAAATAGCCTGCCAATATACTATTGTACGGTTTGCGCCCTTTGTAGAAACTGGCGAGTTTGCCAATGTGGGTATCCTTATGATAGCTCCAGATCAGCGCTTTTTCGCTTTTAACCTGGAAACCCGTCGTTACGCCAGAATTACTCACTTTTTTGATGAACTTGATCCACAGATTTACTGTGCATCATTACATGCACTTAAAGGTGAATTCGAGCGCGTGCAACGGTTATTAAATGACCACGATTTTTATGGTAGAACAAAAAATGTCACGGCAGATTTCGTGAGGGAAATGTTTGGGGAGATTGTCAGGCCACGTGAAGGCATCATTCGATATGCAGAACCTAGAATCGTACTGACAGAAGATCCAAAACAAAAACTAAATGATCTTTTTGCTTTTTATGTAGAGCGTAATTTTATCACCAAACAGTATGAAGAGTGTGTGCTTGAAAAAGGGATGCGAAAATGGCTTTCTCGGGTGCAACTTGGAGATCGCTTTCACAAAATGCCTATTGGAGATGCTGAGTATCACGCCACATTTCCATTTGTTCAAGTTGATCATGATACCCCTGTAAAAATAATCAAGCCTTTGCATCTGGCTCAATCTAAACCAAGCAAAATTATTGATCACGGTGGAACATGGGCTTTTCGCCTAACCGAACTCAGTCGCCGCAAAACACTTCCTGAAAAAGTCCTGTTTTCAGTCTCTGGCCCCGATCAAATGGATGAGAAACGGTACGCTGCCTTTGAAAAAGCTGTAGATTGCTTGAAACATACAGGGATCGAAGTTGTGAACCACACGAATCGAGATAGAGTTCTTGCTTTTGCAGGAGCTTGATTGTTTGTTCCATTTTGTTATCCAAGCACTTTTGCCGTGGATTGACTGGCCCACAAAAAAACCAGCCCGTAGGCTGGTTTTTTATCACGGCTTACCCCAACAGATTACTGCATGGCGGGCATAGACCCCTTGGCGGCCTCACCGGCCTGCTCCATCCCATGTTGCATGCCTTGATGCCCCATCATGCTGTGATCCATCATCTGCTGCTGCCCCTGCTCCATCATATTATGACCCTGCTGCATCATCTCATGACCCTGATGCAGCATGCCATGGCCCGCCGCGCTGGGGGGCACCATGCCTGCGTGGCTGGGCATCTTTTTCACCGGCACCACCAAACTTAGCTCCTGCCCATTATCAAAGCTTAAGGTTAAATCCACCGTATCCCCCGCTTTCAGGGCGGCCTTACCCATCATCAACATCACATGCCAATCGCCGGGCTTGAGAATGGTCTTGCCCTGGGCCGGTACCGGTATGCGCGACTGCTCCACCATACGCATCACCCCATCCACCGGCATGGAACGGTGCAACTCCACCCGCTCAAACTGCGGGGAACTGGCTTTTAACAAAGATACCGCATCCATGCTGTGGTTCATCAACACCATAAAAGCCGCACTCATGCGCATATTGGCAGGCATCTCCCGCACCCAACCATCAGAGACCATCATGGCATTGGCCGGGGCTTGCGCCTGCGCCACACCAACCCCACTTAACAGCAGCATCACCACCCGCAGCATTGCTTTGATCATGGTTTAACATCCTTTATTTTCATTGTTTTAAGTGTTTTTAACAGCTCAACCAGCGCCTCAGGCGAGCGTTCGCTCGGGAGCAGCGCCACCAACTGCCCAGCAGGATTAACCACATGCAACTTCGCACTGTGGGAGATAAGATAATCGGTATCCGAACGCCCAGGCTCGCGATAATACAACGCGCCCATCTGCCCCGCCACCCCTGCAATGGCCGCTGGCGTGCCCGTGACCCCCATAATGGCCGAGTGAAAATAGCCGGTGTACTCTTTAAGCAACTCCACCGAATCCCGCTGCGGATCCACACTGATAAAAAGCCCCTGATACGCCTCCGCCAGCTGTTGCGCCCCCATAAGCTCAAACATCTCCGCCAGCAGGGTAAGCGAGGTCGGGCAGACATCTGGACAGTAGGTGTAACCAAAAAAAATCAGCGACCACTTGCCCAACAGGCGACTCTGATCAAAAGGCTGCCCCTGCTCATCCACCAACTGAAACTGGGTCACAGGACGCGGCCCTTGCAAAGCGATGCCCTTTAGCGCTGCGGGCACCGCCACCCACTGCGGCGCCCCCTTTTTTTCAGCGGGCTGCGAACAAGCCACCAACAGCAGCCCCATGAATAGCCCTAAGATGGGCCAAATGCCCCACCTCTTTAAGCCGTTTGCCACACTTTTCATTCAGCTTTTCCTTTATATGGGTTGGGGCGCACCCTCCGCTCAAGCCCAGACCATGAACAGAGGCTTCTTTTTAAGAGGTTGGAACAAAAGCGCTTCCCTACCCCACCTCAATGGTGGAAACTCGCACCAAAGCGGGTTAAAATGACGCTTTTGCTGCCGTTGCCTCTCTACCCACCAGGGCAGGAACCGTGCCGACAGGTAGCAAGAGGGGTCGCACCCCCTGTTTATTGGCTTTTATGCACTCAAAAAAGGTATCCCCCATGGCTTTGCAGCTCTCCGCCCTTACCGCGCTCTCCCCCTTGGATGGCCGCTACGGCAGCAAAACCGCCGACCTGCGCGCCCATTTTTCCGAATTTGGCTTAATACACGCCCGTGTGCTGGTGGAGATTCGCTGGTTACAGGCCCTCTCTCAAGAGCCGGGCATTCCTGAGGTTCCCCCCTTCTCCGCCGCCGCCATGGCCCAGTTGGATCACTTGGCCGATGCCTTCGACGAAACAGGTGCCCAGCGCATTAAGGATATTGAGGCCACCACCAACCATGATGTCAAGGCGGTTGAGTACTACCTTAAAGAGTCAGTCGCCACCAGTGAGATCGCCTCGGTTAGCGAGTTTATCCATTTTGCCTGCACCTCTGAAGATATCAACAACCTCTCTCACGGTTTGATGCTGCAAGGTGCCCGGCAAGCGGTGCTACTGCCCCAGATGGACCACGTGGTGGAGGCCGTGACCCTCTT
The DNA here is from genome assembly GCF_000014865.1 of Magnetococcus marinus MC-1. Classification (NCBI taxonomy): domain Bacteria; kingdom Pseudomonadati; phylum Pseudomonadota; class Magnetococcia; order Magnetococcales; family Magnetococcaceae; genus Magnetococcus; species Magnetococcus marinus. The sequence continues at coordinate 1,304,689 of NC_008576.1, read as the reverse complement.
GGCCAAACGCTATCGGGATCTGCCCATGCTGTCGCGCACCCATGGTCAACCCGCCTCGCCCACCACCTTGGGTAAAGAGATGGCCAACGTGGCCGATCGCCTTAAACGGGCCCGCAACCAGTTTGCCCAAGTGGCAATCCCCGGCAAAATCAACGGTGCGGTGGGGAATTTTAATGCCCATGTCAGTGCCTATCCCGAGGTGGACTGGCCCCGCTTCGCCCAAGCTTTTGTGGAGAGCCTGGGCCTAACATGGCAACCCTTTACCACCCAAATTGAACCCCATGATGGCATGGCCGAACTGTTCCATGCGCTGATTCGCTTTAACACCATCCTGATCGATTTTTGCCGGGATGTCTGGGGTTATATCTCTTGGGGATTCTTTAAACAGCGCACCGTGGCCGGTGAAATCGGCTCCTCCACCATGCCCCACAAGGTTAACCCCATCGACTTTGAAAATGCCGAGGGCAACCTGGGCATGGCCAACGCCATGTTGGACCATCTGGCCCTCAAACTGCCCATCAGCCGTTTTCAACGGGATCTGACCGACTCTACCGTGTTACGCAACATGGGGGTAGGCTTTGGTTATACCCTGCTGGCGCTGCAATCGGCACTCAAGGGGATCGGCAAATTAGAGGCTAATGCATCGCGCCTGCTCGATGACCTAGATGCCAACTGGGAAGTATTGGCGGAACCCATTCAGACCGTCATGCGCCGCTATGGTATTGAACAGCCGTATGAAAAACTCAAGGAGCTTACCCGTGGTCAACGGGTGGACCAAGGGATTATGCAGGCCTTTGTAGCCAAATTGGAGATCCCCGATCACGCCAAACAGGCCCTTATGGAGATGACCCCAGCCACCTATATCGGCTTGGCCAAAGAGCTCACCGATCGGTTGGAAGGCTAACCCCCATGGCCGACCGCTACGGCATTGACAGCCATAAACTCAGCTACCACCCCCTACGGGTGGCGCAACTCTTGACCGGTCAAAACCAGTGGGAAACGGCCAAATCCATCTACCCCATCTATATGGAGATCTCCCCCATGGGGGCGTGCAACCATCGCTGCACCTTTTGCGCGGTGGACTATATTGGCTATAACAGCGCCAACAAGCTGGATGCCGATATGATGAAAGCCCGCCTGCCACAAATGGGGGCGTTGGGCATTAAATCCATCATGTACGCCGGGGAGGGGGAACCCCTCTTACACAAGCGCATCAGCGAGATCTTGCTGGATACCAAAGCCGCCGGTATCGACACCGCCTTAACCACCAACGCCACCGTGTTGCCGATGGATTTTTTGGATAAAGCACTGCCTACCCTCTCCTGGATCAAGGCATCCATCAATGCGGGCAGTGCGGAAAACTATGCGCAGATCCACCAGACCAAAGCGGCGGATTTTAATAAGGTGGTGGAGAACCTCAAGGCCATGGTAGCGGCCAGACGGGCGGGAGGATATGGGGTTACATTGGGGGCACAAGCGCTGCTGCTGCCGGAAAATGCCCATGAAATGGCCCAACTGGGGCGCCTCTGCCGGGATGAGATTGGGCTGGACTATCTGGTGGTCAAGCCCTATTCCCAACATATGTTTAGCGAAACCCGCCGTTATGCTGGGCTCGACTACCAGGCTTTAATGGATCTGGAAGCCCCCTTGGCGGAGCTAAACAGTGCGCAGTTTCAGCTTATTTTTCGCCGCGCGACCATGCAAAAGTATCGCGATGAAAACCGCTACACCCAATGCAAAGCCACCCCCTATCTATGGGCCTATGTCATGGCCGATGGCACCGTCTCTGGCTGTAGCGCCTTTTTGTTGGATAAGCATTTTGAGTATGGCAACCTCAATGAGCATGACTTTAAAACCATTTGGGAAGGGGAAAAACGTCATGCTGGTTGGCACTATGTGCGGGAGTCGCTGGATATCAGCCAGTGCCGCAGCAACTGCCGCATGGATGCCGTCAACCGCTATCTGCATCAGTTGGAGCAAGGGGTGCCCCACATTAACTTTATTTAACGCCCCTCTCTAACAAACCGCACCCGCTGGGTGCAAGGTGCATCGAACAATCCCCGTGCCCCTTCGAAGAGCAGCCCCACCCCCCCTGTGAAAAACAGTCTGTGGGGCATAAATCCACTGGCAAACCCTGTCTAGTCATGGAAAAACCGCCAAAAACGGACATGAAATAGAAGATTGGTCTCTGGCAACCTTTGACAATATCGCCTAAAGAACGCACTCTTGGGGGATGTTTATGCACAGGAATTCAAGACTCACCTACACGCTATTTTGGCGGGGCTCGTTATACGGCACGAGGGAATCTTTATGATCGCTCTGGTAACAGGTGGTGCTGGTTTTATCGGTAGCCATCTCTGCGAAATGCTCCTTGAGCAGGGCCACACCGTGCGCGCCTTGGATAATTTTTCCACCGGACGCCGGGCCAATGTGGCGCACCTCATCAACCACCCCAAGTTTACCCTCTACGAAGGGGATATTCGCGATCCTGAAACGCTGGTAACGCCGTTTCAGGGGGTGGAGTGGGTTTTTCATCTGGCGGGGCTGGCGGATATTGTGCCCTCGGTAGAGAACCCCACGACCTATTTTGAGGTCAATGTGCACGGCACCCTCAATGTGCTGGAGTTTGCCCGCCGCAACCAAGCCAAGCGGCTGGTTTATGCGGCTTCTTCCTCCTCCTATGGCATTCCCGAGCTCTATCCCACCCCGGAAGAGAGCCCCATTCAGCCCCAATACCCCTACGCCCTAACCAAATATATGGGTGAAGAGCTGGTGCTACACTGGGCCAATGTCTATAAAATGCCCAACCTCTCCTTGCGTATGTTTAATGTTTATGGTCCGCGCTCCCGTACCACCGGGGCCTATGGTGCGGTCTTTGGGGTCTTCTTGGCGCAACGTTTAAACAACAAACCCTATACGGTGGTCGGGGATGGCCAACAGAGCCGCGACTTTACCTATGTAACCGATGTGTGTGCGGCCTTTTATGCGGCGGCCCAGTCGACGTGGGTAGGCGAAGCCTTTAATGTGGGCAGTGGCGGCCACCAGACCATCAACCGCTTGGTGGAGCTACTGGGGGGCGAGATCACCTATATTCCCAAACGCCCAGGCGAGCCCGATTGCACCTTTGCCGATACCCGTAAAATCCACGCCAAGCTCAACTGGCAAGCCCAGGTTAGCTTTGAGCAGGGGGTGGCCAATATGCTGGCTTGTATTGACGATTGGCGTGATGCCCCGGTATGGGAGCCCGCCTCGATTGCCACAGCCACCGCCTCCTGGTTTAAGCATCTCGGCACCCCTTGAACCGACACCCCCGTTTTTCGGCATCCGCAGCAGGGGCCGGCAACGGGGCGCGATTTTTTGCTTAACTTGAGCGTTGATCAACCGATAACAACCGTAGAGCGTTAGTTACGCCCACCTTTTAAACGGACGGCATGGATTGAAACAGGCGAACATGGCACCTTCACTCAAAGTGTTAACCCTTGATCAGTTAGCGGCTCAGTGCCAAACCCTGCGCATGCAGGGGCAGCGCATTGTGCAGTGCCATGGCACCTTTGATCTGCTGCATCCAGGTCACATGCGCCATCTGCAACGGGCCCGTGAGCAGGGTGACGTGCTGGTGGTTACTTTGACCGCCGACGGTTTTGTCAACAAAGGCCCCAACCGCCCGGTATTTCCTGAGCACCTGCGTGCGGAATCGTTAGCCTCGCTCACCTATGTGGACTATGTGGCGGTTAATTACGACCTTACGGCGGTACCCGCCATCACCAAGGTACGCCCCAATGTTTATGTTAAAGGACAGGACTATAAACAGGCCAAGGATGATATTACCGGCAATATCGCCCTAGAACGCCACGCGGTCGAAGTCCATGGCGGCGAAATCTTTTTTACCGAAGAGATTGTCTTTAGCTCCAGTTCATTAATTAATGACTATCTGGATGTCTTCCCCCCGGCCACCAAAGATTTTTTAGACCAGTTTAAAAAGCGCTGGCCGCCACAGCGGGTGATTGATGCGGTGCGCACCTTTGCCGACATGAAGGTGCTGGTGGTAGGCGAGGCCATTATTGATGAATATTGCTACACCACCCCCATGGGCACCATCGGTAAGGGGGGTAATATTATTGCCACCCGTTATAATGATAAAGAGATCTTTGCGGGGGGCTCACTCGCCATTGCCAACCACCTCTCTGGTTTTGTTAAAGAGGTCGCTTTGCTTACCGGTATTGGCCCCAACTGTCCCCATGAACCCTTTATGCGCCAGCAGTTGCAGGAGAATGTACACCCCCATTTTTTCCACTATGAAGAGGCGCCAACCCTGGTTAAGCGCCGCTATGTGGATGAGACGGCCAAACTGTTTGAGATCTACTACTACGACCCCTCCCCTTTAACAGAGGAGGTCGATCAAGGGCTGTGCGCCTGGATACGCCAGCACGCCCCAGATTATGATTTGGTGGTGGTTCCCGACTACGGCAACGGCTTTATCAGCCCAGCCATGGTGGACGCCCTGTGTGACGCGGCCCCCTATCTGGCGGTCAATACCCAGATTAACAGTGGCAACCGGGGTTATCATGTGATCAGCCGCTATCGGCGTGCGGATTTTGTCTCCCTCAATGAGCCAGAGGTTCGGTTGGCGGCGCACAACCGCCGTGATCCGTTGGAAACGGTCGCCTTGCAGATCGGCCACCAGGTACACGCCAAACAGATGTCCATTACCATGGGTACCAATGGCGCAATGATGTTGGATATTGAGCAGGATCAGGCCATGCGCATACCGGCGCTGGCCACCCAAGTGGTGGATATTATCGGGGCGGGAGATGCCTTTTTAACCTTGGCGGCACTGGCGGCCCGGGCGGGACTCGCCACCGAGCTAGGCGCCTTTTTGGGCAGTACGGCGGCGGCGTTGGATCTGCAAATTGTCTGTAACCGCAGCTTTGTTACCCCAGAGGCACTCTTAAAATTTGCCACTTCACTGCTTAAATAGCATGCGTATCGGCATTGATTTTGATAACACCCTTATCTGCTATGACGCTCTGTTTGTACAGGCGGCGCAGCCTTGGTTGCCCGCTCAATGTCCCGCCGAGGGGTGGCATAAGGGCACCATTCGCGACCATATCCGCCAGCTACCCCAGGGCGAATTAACATGGCAACGGCTCCAGGCCCAGGTCTACGCCCACCGCTTGCAGCAGGCCCCGCCCAAAGCGGGTGCGTGGCTGGCGTTGCAACGGTTTAGCCAACACCAGTTTGCTCTGGTGATCGTAAGCCATAAGAGCCAATATGCCCGCCAGGATCCCCAGCGCATTGATCTGCGCCAGGGGGCACTGACATGGCTGACACGCCACCAATTTTTTACACTGCCGGGGCTGACCCCCCAACAGGTCTATTTTGAGGCCACCCGAGATGAAAAAATTGCCCGCATTGCCCAGCTTGAGTGTGATTTTTTTATTGATGATCTTTATGAGGTTTTGACCCATCCGGGCTTTCCCGCCACAACCCAAGGGGTGCTCTTGGCCCCCCAATCTGGCGGTGACGACCCAGCCCCGTACCAACATTTTACAAGTTGGGCTGCGCTAGAAACAGCCCTTATGGCCGCGACGGCCCCCTTGGTCTCTTTGACCCCTATGGACACCCCCTTGCTATGACCCACATCTCCCCCTCACAGCACGGTGCCCAGGCCGATTACGACCCTTGGCAGTTGGCGGAACATCTGCTGGGCCGCCCCCCCTTGGCCCTGCAACCGGTCGGGGAGAGCGGCTGGAATAACCACCTGTTTAAGGTCAAGACCGAAGAGGGTTTGCTCGCCCTAAAACGCTACCCCGTCAATGATCTGCGTGGCCGTATGGCGCGAGAGGCCGCCGCGCTCTGGTTTTTAGCGGCACACCCCCCCTCTCCCTCTCCCCGTCTGTTGAGCATGGATCCAACCGCCAACGGCATGCTGCTTACCTGGGTAGAGGGCGAGCCCATTAGCCAATCGAGCGCCGACATTGCCACCATAGATGCGATGCTGGCCTGCATGGCCCAACTGCATCAACTGCGGCACAGCAGCACAGCCACCAATCTGGTGGCCGCCTCCGATGCGGTGTTTAATGTGGAGGGTGCCAGAAGGCAGATCCGCCAACGCATGCGCCGCCTGGATGACGCCCGCCAGCAGCACCCCAGACTGGATGATTTTTTACGCCGTTTGCAAAGCTTGGCCGACGAGCTTCTGCCCCGTGCTCAGGAGCAGTGGAGCTGTGAAGATCCCCTACCCAGCGCCCTGCGCACCCTGAGTTTTTCAGACTTTGGTTTTCACAATGCCATCCGCCAGCCCGATGGGCGCATTGTGTTTGTGGATCTGGAATATTTTGGCTGGGATGACCCGGTTAAGCTGGCCTCGGACACCCTCTGGCACCCCGCCATGGCCCTACGCGGAGAGCTGCGCCGCCACTTTTGTGAGCATGCGGTCAAACTTTATGAAGAGAGTGGCGACCACAACATTCGCAAACGATTTGCCACCATGCACCCGCTCTATGGGTTAATCTGGTGTCTGATTGTGCTCAACCCGTTTATTGCATCGGCCCAACAGGCCCCGGCCTTAGTTGGGCAGGCCAACGCCCAGCGTCTGGAGGCCCAATTGGCCATGGCGCACCGCTACGCCGACACCCTTAAAACCGGCTGCCACCTGACCTATCATCCCGCCATCCCCCCCGAGCAGGAGAGCTAAGCGACCATGCGCGCCGCCATTGAACGCCCCCACTTTGACACCCCTGTGCTGGATGACCGCGCCCGTCATCTACGGCGGCTGGTACTGCGTGCCTTGGACAAGGGAGGTCGTGGCCACCCTGGTTCTGCCATGTCGCTGATGGAGCTGCTGCGGGTGCTTTACGACGATGTGCTCAATATCGACCCCCACAATCCCCTGTGGCAAGATCGGGACCGTTGCATCCTCTCCAAGGGGCATGGCTGTTTGGCCCTCTATGCCCTGCTGGCCGACAAAGGGTTTTTTCCCGTTGCAGAGCTGGATCGCTTTTGCCAGCTGGAGAGTCGCTTGGGGGGACATCCAGAACGGCATGTTCTGCCTGGGGTGGAAGCCTCCACGGGGGCCTTGGGGCATGGTCTCTCCCTGGCGGCGGGCATGGCCCTAGCCGCCAAGTTAAAGGGGGCAAGCTGGCGGGTCTTTGCCTTAATGGGGGATGGTGAGATCAATGAGGGCTCGGTATGGGAGGCCGCCCTGTTTGCCGCCAAACACCAGCTCAACAATCTGGTGGCGGTGATCGACTATAACAAGTTGCAATCCTACGGCCCCATCTCTGCGGTGCAGGGGTTGGAGCCGCTGGCGGATAAGTGGCGCGCCTTCGGTTTTGGCGTGCAGGAGGTGGATGGGCACGATGTGGGCGCACTGCGACACTGCTTTACCCAGCTCACGCCGGACCAGCCCAATCTGGTGATTGCCCATACGGTAAAGGGCAAGGGTATTCCCGAGGCCGAGGATAACCCCAGTTGGCACCATAAATCCTCCCTCAAACCCGCTGAAATGGAAAGCCTCTACCAAGCGCTGGCCTAACCTGCGAACAGGAAACCATAACCATGCGACGCCGCTGTTTAGATGAAGTTTTTGCCCTGGCGCAACAGGATGCGCGGGTGCTGTTCATGGGTTCGGACTTAGGCGCAGGCACGCTGGAGACCATGCGCCAAGCCTGCCCCCGGCAGTTTTTTATGGAGGGCATTGCCGAACAGAATCTGATTGGTGTTGCCGCAGGTTTGGCGCTGGAGGGTTATCTGCCCTACGTCAACACCATTGCCACCTTTTTAACCCGCCGTGCATTGGAACAGATTGCCATAGATGTGGCCCTGCACAAGCTGCCGGTGCGGCTGATTGGCAATGGCGGCGGCATGGTCTATGCACCGCTAGGCCCCACCCACACCACCTTGGAGGATGTCGCCCTCATGCGGGCGCTGCCCAACATGACGGTGCTGGCCCCTTGTGATGCCGACGAGATGCAGCGGCTCATGGGGCAGACCTTGGCATGGCCCGGCCCCATCTATATTCGCTTGGCCAAAGGGGGGGATGCGGTGGTCTCCCGCGAGGAGCTGCCCTGTACCATAGGCAAGGCGATTCCCCTGCTCTATGGGCGGGATGTGCTTATTATCAGTTATGGTATCATGGTGCAGCGGGCGCTTACGGCGGCCCACGCGCTGGCCCAGGAGGGCATTGAGTGCAGCGTGCTCAACATGCACACCCTAAAACCGCTGGATGAAGCAGCCATTGTGCGCGAAGCCCAAGGTAAACGGCTGGTGGTCACGGTGGAAGAGCACAGCCAGATCGGCGGTTTGGGCAGTGCGGTAGCCCAACTGCTGGCGACCCGTGATCTGCTGGATGGCGGCCCACGCCTACGTATTCTGGCCTTTGCCGATGCCTTTTGCAGCGGCTATGGCAGCCAAAATCAACAGATTGCCCAAGCGGGGGTGGATGTGTTGGATATTCAGCGCACCATTAAAGAAGCCTTTGTTTAAGTGCCCCGAGGGGGCGAGCCCCCGCGCACACCCACAGAGCCCTGTTTACCCCAGGCGACCGACCTGAGCATAAAGGCAAAAGACCATGGCCCAACTCTACAGCCACCTGAAATTTTTGCGCTTTCACTCTCATCTACAAGCTTTGCAAGAGCGGCGGGTCGAAGCCCCGGTGCATATACGCATCAAGCCGACCAACCTGTGCAATCAGGATTGCTGGTACTGCGCCTATAAGGTAAGCCACCTGCAACTTGGGCAGAACATGGTGGAACGAGACGCCATTCCTGAAGCCAAAATGCACGAGATCGCTGAAGATTGCCTGGAGATGGGGGTGCGTGCCGTCACTTTTTCCGGGGGCGGCGAACCGCTGGTTTACAAACCCTTGCCAGATATTGTCGAGAAGCTGGCCAAGGGGGGCATACGGGTAGCGACCCTCACCAATGGGGCCAACCTCAAGGGGCGTGTGGCGGAGGCCTTTGCGGAATATGGCACTTGGGTGCGTATCTCCATTGATGCGTGGGACGGCCCCAGTTATGTAAAGGCGCGGGGGGTTAAGGATGACGCCTTTGACCAAGTGTTGGACAATATGCGCGGGTTTGCGGCCCGCAATAGCCGCTGTGTCTTGGGCGTTAGCTTTATTGTCACCAAAGATAATGCGGCCCATCTTTATGAGGCGGTTAAGCTGTTTAAACAGGCTGGGGTTAACCATGTTAAGCTCTCTGGCGCCGTTATTTCTAACAGCGGGGCCGATAACAATGCCTACCACCGTCCTTTACACCCCCAAGTTACCGCGCAGATTACCCAGGCGCAGCAGCTTGCCGATGCGCGTTTTGCGGTGATCGACCACTATCATGAGCTAGAAGAGCGGTTTCACAAACCTTATACAAGCTGTCCCTTTTTACAGTTTCTCACCGTGATTGGCGCCGATCAGCGGGTTTACACCTGTCAGGACAAAGCCTATACCGACCTGGGCCTGCTGGGCTCGATTGAGGAGCGGCGCTTTAAGGATTTTTGGTTTTCAGAGGAGAACCGCCAGCGCATGTTTGCCTTTGACCCCTCGGCCAACTGCAATCACCACTGTGTGAGTCACAGCAAAAATCTGGCTATTTTGGAGTATCTCAAGCTAGACCCTGACCACGCCCTGTTTGTGTAAGGAGCCCCCTCATGGCCCGTTTGGATTTTCTTTCGGAGTACCACAACCGCACCCAGCGCAACTATCTGCAACGGGTGATGGAGCATGATAAAGCCGAATGCACCCGCGTGGCCCGTCAATGGGGGTATGAGTATTGGGACGGCCCCCGTCAATTTGGCTATGGGGGCTACCACTACGATGGACGCTGGTTAAAACTGGCGCAGCGGTTGGCGAGCCACTATGGTTTAAAGGCGGGGGATCGGGTGTTGGATGTGGGCTGCGGCAAGGGTTTTTTACTCTATGAGTTGACCCAGGCGGTACCGGGCATTGAGGTGGTGGGGTTGGATATTTCCAGCTACGCCAAGCAGCACGCCAAAGCCGAGGTGCAACAGGCCATCATGCTGGGCCATGCTAAGGCGTTGCCCTTTGCCGACAACAGCTTTGATCTGGTGTTTTCCAATACCACCTTGCACAATCTACCCTTACCGGAGTTGGATCAAGCCATACGTGAGATTGAGCGGGTGGGCAAAGGGGCCGCCAAGTTTATCTGTGTGGAGTCCTACCGCAATGATCGGGAGAAGGTGAACCTGCTCTATTGGCAACTCACTTGCGAATCCTTTTTTACCCCCGAGGCGTGGGCGTGGCTCTACCAACAGTGCGGCTACCAAGGGGATTGGGATTTTATCTTTTTTGAATAAGCGGCAACAACGGCTAAGCAGGCATTGTTCCGTTAGAGTTGCGCAATAGCTCTTATCTTTCCAAGGGATTAAACCGATAAGATAAACATCCTCCCTGGCAGGCAGGCAAAGGGAGGCACCTTTATCCCTATTGGCAAGCGAACTTATGGCTATGGCACGTTTTCTCATCATCGGTGCATCGGGCTTTATCGGCCAACATTTGCTGCGGCAGCTAGGCCCGGAGCAGTGTTTGGGTACCTACGCCCACACTCCCTTTGACGGCGGCATCCATTTTGACCCGACCCTCATTGATCCTGACCAGTTTTTGGATCTCTACGGCCATGTGGAACAGATCTATCTGTTAATGGCGGTGAGCAGCTTGATCACCTGTGCCAACGACCCTCAAGGCAGCTACGCCATTAATGTCGAGGCCTCTAAGGCCATTGCCCTTTGGTGCAAAAAGCATCAAATCCCCCTGCTGTTTACCTCCAGCGATGCGGTGTTTGGGGGGCAACAGGGGCTCTATGACGAGCAGCACATCCCCACCCCCCTTGTGACTTATGGCAAACAGAAGCGCGAGGTTGAGGTTTTTCTCCAAGCGCACCTTCCCCATTTACACACCACCGTGCGGCTCTCAAAAACCTACAGCAGCAACCCCCAGGACAAAACCTTGTTGTCAGCATGGGTGCGGGCTTGGCAGCAGCAGCAGCCCATTATGTGCGCCACCGACCAGCGTTTTAACCCCATCCATGTGGAAGATGCGGTGGTGGGCATGCAGCAATTGATGGCGGGCCAGCACCGGGGCCTTTACCACCTTTGTGGCCCTACCCCGGTAGACCGCTACCAGCTGCTGCTGGATCTGCAAGAGTGCTATGAACAGCAGCTAGGCCCCCTGCCCAGTTGGCAGGTAAAAGCTTGTCTTATCAATGAACTTGGCCTCGCGGAAACCTGGCCCATTGATATTTCCACCCGTATTGACAAATTGCTGGCGACCATCCCCCTACACCCCCGCACCCCACAACAGGGTTGCCAACAGTTGATCCAAGCCATCGTGGCGGAGCGTTCCTGTTAATTGTGACAGAATCACTCTTTTAATGACAATGCCTGACAAACAGGAAAAAACAGGTTTTCGCTAAGATTACTAGCTTTTATTCATCCTATTTGTTATATTTTAATTAACGACAAATGATTGTATGCGTGCATAGATTGGTACGGGTTGCATTTTTGCTTGATTGCGGGAGCCTTTCTGCTCCACAAGGTGGTGTATGATGAAAATTTTTTTATCCTCCATACTATTGTTGGGCAGCTTGTGGGCAGGAGGGCTGGTTTTGGCCACGGCACAAGCTGGGGAGCCTAGAGGGGCAGCCCTGCGGGATTACTGTTTACAGCCGTCCATCGACAGCCACTCAGAGGGTTTGGGTCCGGCACTCTCTCAAGACCAAATCCATTCGGCGGCCTGTCAGAACCTCTATCGGCAAGAGGTAGCGCGTCTGCGGGCACGCAACTTCCAGAAGGAGCACGGCCCCCAGTGGTGCCAACAGCTTATTGAGCAGATTCAGCAGCTAAAAGCCCGCCGCGCGGCGGTGCCGGGTTACGTGGAACAGTTGGTTCAAACCCCCCAGTGTCAGTCTGGGCTGAACAACAATTAACCAGGCCATTTGGCCGCATGCAAGATAGAACGGATTACCCCCTGTTTGCGCACACAGGGGAACAGCCATCTAACCCTTAAATTGATAAGAGATTTTACCATATGAACGACCCTTCTCCCGGTGCCAGGAAAAGGGTTTTTGGGCCTTGTCACGGATAACATGACCATTCAATAAAGTCAGCCTAACTTGAACAAATGACGCTGTTCCGGGCACCCCCCGTCAGCGGGGCTCGCTGGGTTAGGTGCTGGGTGCCCCCTCCAGTTGATCCAACTCCCAGGGGGTAAAACCGGCGCGACTGCGCAAAGTGCGGTCAATGGCACCCTTTGAGCCCGGTTTAAACCGCCCTTTTCCCTCCAACAAATCCAAAAAGGCACGCTGTCGGTCCAACCCACGCTGGCTACAAAGCTGGGCAAACCAGCGGCTGCCCGCCGCCACATGGCCCACCTCCTCTTCACCAATCTCGGCAAGCAGTTGCGCCGTTTGCGGATCCCCAGCCTCTAAAAATTTACGCCGCATGATGGGGACCGCCTCCAGCGCGCGAGCCTCCAAATAGCGGGGCACCAACATCATGCGCTGCAACGGATCTTCCGCTGTACGTTGCGCCATCTCCCACAGCCCATTGTGGGCCGCAAAATCACCATAACCATAGCCAAATTGCCCCAATCGCGCCTGCAATCGCGCATAATGGTCGGCCTCCTCCAAGGCCACCTGCACCCAATCCTGATAATAACCATGGGGCAGACCACCAAACCGCAACACCGCATCCCAAGCCAGATTGGTGGCCACAAATTCAATATGGGTCAAAGCATGAATATGGATCGCCCGCCCCTGCTCTGTGTTAGGGTTGCGTTTCGGCACCTTATTGGGCGGCACCAAACAGGGTGCCACAGGCCGCCCAGGTTCCGTTACCCCCCCATGAGCCATGGGTCCATAATCGGTGTCGGCAGGTAACGCCAACCACAGCGCCGCCGCATACCGGGTAAACGCCATCTTATCCTCTGGGTTTGGGGCATAGTAGGCCGCTAAAGCGGCCTCCCGCGCCGTTGCATAGAGATTATCCATCGACCTCTCCCTCCACCACACACAAGCACCGTCGCGCGACCAAACCCCTACTGACCACCCCATAAACAAGCCACTCTATCGAAGCCGCCGCCTAAGTGAAACCCCCTTACCAGCGCTTACCCATTTTACCAACGGTTGATTCCCCTTAACGGGCAGTCCATCATAGAGGGGGTATCAACCCTGCAACCCCCATGGACCCATGTACAGCAACGATACCCCGAGCTGGAAAAAAGTGCTCAGCGTCTTTGAGCTAAACAGCGCCATCCGCGATCTGCTGGAGGAGGGCTTTGCCTTTGTGCGGGTACAGGGCGAGGTCTCCCGCATCAGCGCACCGGCCTCGGGCCATCTCTATTTCAATTTGGTGGATGAGCAGGCGCAGATCCGTGCGGTGGTATGGCGGGCCAGTAAAGCACGGTTAAGCCATCACCCCCGCGAGGGCGAAGAGGTACTGATTACCGGACGCATCAGCGTCTTTGCCCCACGCGGGGAGTACCAAATTATTGTCGATGCGCTCACCCCCAAAGGGGCAGGCAGCGAGCGGGAAAAGCTGCTGCAACTGCACCGCCAACTGGAACAGGAGGGGCTGTTTGACCCCCAACGCAAACGCCCCTTACCCTATCTGCCCCACGTGATCGGCGTTGCCACCTCCGAGAGTGGCGCCGCATTGCAAGATATCATCCGCGTATTGGAGAGTCGCAATCCCGATTTCCATCTGCTGCTGGCCCCCTGTCAGGTGCAGGGGAGCGAGGCCCCCCAGGCCATTGTACAGGCTCTGCGGGCCCTAAACGCCGATGGCCGCGCCCAAGTGATTATCTGTGGCCGGGGCGGCGGCTCAGCCGAAGATCTGGCCTGCTTTAACAGCGAACAGGTGGTGCGTGCCATCGCCGCCAGCGCCATCCCCGTGGTGAGCGCAGTGGGGCATGAGGTGGATACCACCCTGGCAGATCTGGCTGCTGACCTGCGAGCCGCCACCCCCTCCCAGGCCGCTGAGCTGATTATGCCAGAACGTCTGGCCCTCGCTCAGGAGACCACCGCCCTTGCCCTGCGGCTGCAACGGGCCATGCACCAGCAGCTACATAACCAGCAACGCCGGGTGCAACAGGCCTCTCAACGGCTTCTGCACCCCAGCCGCCGACTGGACCAAGCCCGTCTACGCTGTGACGAACTGCAAATGCGCCTGCAAGGGGTGCTTGAACGCCTTCTACCCCAGCAACAACAGCGTTTGCGGCGCGCCACAAACACCCTGCACCATTGGGCCACCGGGCCGAGCTTACCCCGTCAACGGCAACAGCTAAAACAGCAGCAACACCGCGCCCATACAGCCATGTTATACCAACTGCGCCAGTGGCAAAGCCGTCTGCATAGTGCCCAGCTACAGCTCATCGCGCTATCCCCCCTACAGGTTTTAGAGCGGGGCTATGCCATTGTGCGGGATAACCAAGGCAGCGTGCTGCGGGATGCCCAAGCGGCCCCCCTGGAGAGCACCCTAACCATCACCCTTGCCAAGGGCACCCTGGCCGCACGGGTGACCCAACGCAAGCCTTAACACAACGTGGGAAAAGCGCCATGCATGGACGCCTATTCATCCTCTTGATGCTGCTACTGCCCAGCCCACTGTGGGCTGCCAGCTTGGAGCTTTCAGACACCCTCATCCCCGGCTCGGCGGTACTGCTCACGGTGCGGGATTTCCCCCCTAACAGCACCTTTAAGGGGCGTTTGGGGCAGGAGCCCTTTCCCATCCGCCCCAATGGCATGGCGCTGGTCGCCCTGGATATGGCGCAACAGCCCGGCACGCTGCCCCTAGAGGTGACGATTACCCCACCCTATGGGCCACAACAGCGGCTACAACAGACCATTCAGGTAGGCCCACGCAGCTATAAGACCGAACGCATTGATGGGCTACCCCAAAAAAAGGTGGATCTGGATCCTAAAGATCTGGCCCGCGCCAGCCAAGAGACCAACGCCATCAAGGCGACCTATACCCGCCGAGGGGCGATTCCCGGTTACTTAGGGGGGTTTAGCATGCCCACCAAGGGGCGTTTTTCCGGCGTATTTGGTAGCCGCCGCATTCTCAATGGACAGCCTCGACGCCCCCATAATGGGGTGGATATTGCCGCCCCCACAGGCACACCACTGCGGGCAATTGCCCCAGCCGAGGTGGTTTTGACCGGTCATAACTATTTTTTTACCGGCAATACCGTGGTACTGCACCATGGTGATGGCATGACCAGTCTCTATGCCCACATGGACAGCATCCAGGTTAAAGAGGGGGATATGGTCGCCCGTGGCCAGCAGATCGGGACCATCGGCATGACCGGGCGCGTCACAGGCCCCCATGTACACTGGGGCACCATGGTGCGCGGTCAACGGGTAGACCCCCTGCTGCTACCGGGGATTCGTTCGACCCCCAACTAAACCACGGCCCCTTACCTCACCGCCGAGACAACGCGCCCAGCTGGCCCGCGCTCCCTCAGCCAGCCCCAGCTTGGACGCCCCTAAGTAACCTTACAAAAGCTTATCCACCATTGCTTTTTTTGGGGGGGTGGCCTATTTTGGGCTATTTTACAGGTTGGGCGAAGCGTCACAACACCTTAACCGATGGATCGTCATGAGTAGTGATAAAAAACAGGGCTTTGAAGCCTCACTTGAGCGGTTGGAAGCGCTGGTCGGTGAACTGGAGCGCGGCGAACTGCCCCTAGAAGAGGCACTGGCTGCCTATGAAGAGGGCATGAAATTGGCCCGCTTGTGCCAAAAACGCCTGGATAGCGCCGAAAAACGCATCGAAAAAATCGCCACCCCCAGCGGTGATGAGGAGGCTTGAACGCATGGAGTTAAAACCCTACCTTGCGGATCGTAAATACTTGGTCGAGAGCGCCCTTGACCGGCTACTACCCGCCGCCGACCGAGAGCCCAGAGCCTTGACCGGGGCTATGCGCTATAGCCTGCTCATCGGCGGTAAGCGGCTGCGACCCATCCTAACCCTAGCCTGCTGCGAAGCCGTTGGGGGAGCCCTAGAGCGCGCAATGAACTTTGCCTGCGCCATGGAGTGTGTGCATACCTACTCCCTTATTCATGATGACCTACCGGCCATGGATAATGACGATCTACGCCGAGGTCACCCCACCTGTCACCGGCAATATGGTGAAGCCACCGCCATTTTGGCTGGCGATGCCCTGCTTACCCATGCCTTTGAGCTGGCCGCCAAGCCGGTCACAGGGGTATTGCCCGAGGCACGCCTAGAGCTGATTGGCGAACTGGCGATGGCAGCGGGAACCTATGGTATGGTGGGGGGGCAAATGCTGGACATCCAGGGGGAGAAACGCCCCTTGGAACTGGTGCAGTTGCAAAACATCCATATCCATAAAACTGGCGCCCTCATCCGGGTTGCCTGTCTGGCCGGTGCCCGCTTGGGTGGGGGAACCCCCGATCAAGTTAAACACCTTAAACGCTATGGCGAGGCGTTGGGGCTGGCGTTTCAAATCACCGATGATATTCTCGATGAGGTTGGAGACACCAAAACCCTGGGTAAAGCCACCGGCGTGGATCGCGCTTTGGATAAAGCCACCTACCCCAAACTCATGGGGCTGGCCCAGGCCCGCGAGGCGGCTGAAAATCTTATGCAAGAGGCGACCCGCTGCCTAACCGAGTTCGGCCCGCAAGCCGATCCTCTGCGCGCACTGGCGCAGTATGTCATCGCCCGCACCCATTAATAAGGGATCTGTCAACAGGTTTGGCCAAGCAGGGCGGCACGGTTCAACCGCTGCGAGCCCTTGGCCTATTTCCAAGCATCCGCCTACCACGGGCGGTGCGTGTGCGAAGACTGGGGGCATTTTGTCATCACTCTACCCGGCCCTAACCGGCCTTAAAAGATTCTGCCCATGACCACGCTGCTTTCTACCATCGACTCCCCCAAGGCGTTGCGCCAGCTGAACGAAGCTAAGCTGCCGCAAGTGGCCCAAGAGATGCGCGACCATATCATTGAGTGTGTCTCACAATCAGGGGGCCATCTGGGGGCCAGCCTCGGGGTGGTAGAGCTAACCATTGCCCTGCACTACGTCTTTAATACCCCCGATGATCGCCTGGTCTGGGATGTAGGGCACCAATCCTATGGCCATAAGGTATTGACCGGACGCCGCGATCAATTGGCTAGCATTCGCCAACGCCACGGCTTGAGCGGCTTTACCAAACGTTCCGAGAGCCCCTATGACCCCTTTGGCACCGGTCACTCATCCACCTCCATCTCTGCGGCCATGGGCATGGCCCGCGCGGCCAAGGCCAATGGCATTCAGCGTAAGGCGGTAGCGGTTATTGGCGATGGTGCCATGGGCGCGGGCATGGCCTTTGAGGCGCTTAACCATGCCGGTCATGATAACCATGATCTGGATCTGGTGGTGGTGCTCAATGACAATGAGATGTCCATCTCCCCCAATGTAGGGGCGCTCTCTTCCTACCTTAACCGCATGCTCAGCGGCGGGGCCTATAATGCTTTTCGTGATGGCACCGGCAAGGTTTTAAAGACCATCTCCCGCTCCATGTGGGACGCCGCTAAAAAGGCCGAGGAGCATGTCAAAGGCTTGGTCATGCCCGGCACCCTCTTTGAGGAGTTGGGCTTTACCTATTTTGGCCCCATCAATGGTCACGATTTTGATGCCCTGCTGCCTACCCTGCGCAATGTGCAAAAATTGGGTGGCCCCATTTTGTTGCATGTAATCACCAAAAAGGGGAAGGGCTTTCCCCCCGCCGAAGAGCATCCCTGCACCTACCACGGGGTGGCCCCTTTTGATAAAGATACCGGGATTATTCAGTCCAGCAGCGGGGGCACCTCCTATACCAAAGTGTTTGCTCAAGAACTCTGCGCCTTGGCGGAGCAGAACCCCCACATTCACGCCATAACCGCCGCCATGCGTGAAGGCACGGGTCTTAACCTGTTTGAAAAACGGTTCCCGGAGCGTTTTCACGATGTCGGCATCGCCGAACAGCACGCCGTAACCTTTGCTGCGGGTCTGGCGACCGAGGGCATTTTGCCGGTGGTGGCCATTTACTCCACCTTTATGCAGCGGGCTTATGACCAACTGATCCATGATGTGGCTCTACAAGATCTACCGGTGATCTTTGCCCTGGACCGCGCCGGTCTGGTGGGGGCCGATGGGGCCACCCATGCGGGGGCCTACGACCTCTCCTATCTGCGCACTGTGCCGGGCATGACCATTATGGCCCCAGCGGATGAAAATGAGCTACGCCATATGCTGCACACGGCAGTGGCCCTTAACAAACCTGTCGCCCTGCGTTATCCCCGTGGCACCGCCCTAGGGCTCCCCCCAGAACCGCCCCACGTACTCGAAATTGGCCGGGGCCGCACCCTACGCAAGGGGGAGCATGCCGCCATTCTTGCGGTGGGGCAACCGGTACACCCTGCTTTGGAGGCTGCCGCCATCCTAGAGCAGCAAGGTATTTCGGTTTCCGTCTACGATGCCCGCTTCGTTAAACCCCTGGATCAACGGCTGCTGCAAGAGGTGGCCATGCACGGGGTGGTGCTGGTGGTGGAAGAGAATGCTGTACAGGGTGGTTTTGGCAGCGCCGTGTTGGAGTCCCTGAGTAACCAGGGTGCGCTGGATCGCGGTTTAAAAATCCGCTGCATGGGCATTCCCGACCGCTACATTCCCCACGGCACCCAAAAGGAGCTGCGTGGCGAAATCGGCTTAGATGCCGTGGGTATCGCCACCACGCTCAAAGAGTTGCTGGGCTGACCCCCTGGGCATTTTTATTCCCTGCGGGGCTTTTATGCAGGGGGGGGCCATTGGCACCACCGGCAGACCTCCGGCCCAATGGGCACAAAGCACTTTCACCTCTGCCCTGCAAAACCAATCTTTGCCTTGGATATGATCGTGATTTCAAAGAATGGTTACATGGCCAATGAAAGACCCATCCTAAACGCACAGCCACGGATGAGGGCCTGGAGCAAAGCGCTGCTGCATCTGTTTCTTGGCCGTATGACACACCTGTTATTTGAAACAACGCGATAGCCCTGCCCAATGTCACGCAAAGCCCCCAAACAACGCCTGGATCATCTGCTTATACAGCTTGGCTTAGCCAACAGCCCAGCCCAGGCTCTGGGCCTGATTATGACCGGGCAAGTATTGGTCGAGGATCGCCCCATGTTTAAACCTGGGGAGGCCGTCCCAGAGAGCGCCGCTATCCGCCTAAAAAACAGCACAAAAAGCCGTCAATGGGCCTCGCGCGGGGGGGATAAATTGGTGGCGGGGCTGGATCTTTTTCAGATTGATCCCCAAGGCATGGTGGGGCTGGACATAGGGGCCTCAACCGGAGGTTTTACCGATCTGCTGCTGCAACGGGGGGCCGCCAAGATCTATGCGGTGGATGTAGGCCATGGGCAGCTTGCTTGGCGCTTGGTGCAGGATGCGCGAGTGATTAATCTGGAGCGCACCAACGCACGAGAACTAAGCCCGCAATTGATCCCCGAGCCCATTGATATTTTGGTTTCCGATGTCAGTTTTATCTCGCTGAGCAAAGCACTGCCTGCCCCGCTGAGCCTCTTAAAGCCTGGGGGGCTGGGGGTGGTGCTGGTTAAACCCCAGTTTGAGGCACCCCGTGCCGCCGTGGCAACCGGTGGGGTGGTGCTGGATCTTGCTGTGCAGCAGCAGTGTGTGGCGCGTATTGCTCACTGGCTTACCGCGCAGGGCTGCCGAGTGGTGGGACACACCCCCTCACCCATCAAAGGCCCCAAGGGCAACCAGGAGTATCTGCTGCACTTTAGCAAACCCGCCTGAGCGACCCGCAAGCCCCACCACCAACGACCCGCAAACGACCCCTATTCAGTAGAACGAAAAGAGCCACCTACAGGGCACACCATGCTATGGTGTGCCTAGAGCCCCGTACCCGAGGGCTCCCGGAAGCATCACCCCCATTGGCCCATCCAGAAGGGCTCTCCTCCCATAACCTCACCGTGACGGCTGCGGTTGCAAACGGCGTGGGCTATTTCGTGCTAAAATGACACACGCCATCCCACGCAACAGGTGGGGGTTCCTGGGTATATTGCCCACAGCGCTTAATATAAATCTGAGCCAACTCATCCGTGCTATCTTCTGCGGCCAGCGCACTAAACTGCTCGATGGCACCTTTCCAGTCCTGCTCCAAATAGCGCGCTTTGGCAATCTCCCAACGTTGGCAACGCTCGATTTGCGCCGCACTGACCTGTAAATAGTCGGGGCCTTCCCCCACCAAACCCAGCAGCTCATAGACCTTAACGGGAATAGAGGTCCCTTTCGCCATAACCCGATCCACGGAGCGCACCAAGATACGCTCTTGACAGGCGATTTTAACGGACTCGCTCACCAAAATGGTCGTACCATAATATTTATTCAGCCCCTCCAAACGGGCGGTCAAGTTAACCGCAGCCCCCATTACCGTGTAGTCCATACGGTCCGATGAACCCACATTACCCACCACCATATCATCGGCATGCAGGCCAAAGCGGGTCACCATAATGGCCTGACCTTGGGTTTGCCACGTCTGGTTGAGCTCCTGCATGCGGTGTTTGCTCTCCAGCGCCGCCAAACACCCTTTAAAGGTATGGTCGGCCACCTCATTGGGAGCATTCCAAAAGGCCATCAAGGCATCCCCGATAAACTTGTCGATGGTGCCCTCTTGGGCCAGCACCGCGCCCCCCAGCACTTCAAAATAGGCCGACACCTTGCGCATTAACGCCTCGGGTGGCATACCCTCGGCCATATTGGTGAACTCTTTGACATCGGTAAACATCAAGGTTAGGGGTTGGCGTTTTCCGCCCAATGCAACCTCGGCATGGTTGGCCATCAACTGCCGGACCAGCGCCTTGGGGGCATAGCGACCAAAGGTGTTCAGGGTCGCCTTCATGGCACCAATGGCTGTGGCCAGCGTATGAATTTCATCAATATTGGAGACCACATGCACCGGCCCATCCAGTTCGAAGCGGCCAATGCGTTTGGCCTCTTCGGTGAGGGCTTTGATGGAACGGGCAATGCGCAGGGCAATCCAGTAGCTCAGGGGCAACATGGCCAATACAATGGCTAAAGAGATGAGCAAACTTTGGTGTAAGACCTCTTCAATGGGTTCCACAAAGTGCTTCAAAGGTGCAGTAAGAGCCAGATACTCGCCATTACCAAAGCGACTGGCCACTGGTGAGAGTGTGCCCAGATGCTGTACTCCACCCACCGTCACCATGAAGGTGTGGCTGTTCATTGGCCCATGACCCGTAAAGCGGCTTTTAAATTGCCGATGCACCGCCTCAATCAAGGGGTTATTAAGGTCACTAAGCTGGGCGGGCTGTAGTTTGGTTTGGCCGCTCACTGGGTCCAACTTAGAGACCATGGCCTTATTGGCATCGGGGTAGGCGGTCAAAGCGCCTTCGGCATTAAACGTAAACACCTCCCCGGCCTGGGTAATGCTCTGCTGACGCAAAAAGCGTGAGATCGAGGAGAGGGTTACATCCATCCCCACCACCCCATCCCGCCCGTCCCCGTTAAAGCGCTGAGAAAAAGTGACCCCAGGTTGTTGCAAAAAAGAGTAGATGTAGAGGTCAGATTTTACAGTTTTCGTGGACTCCTGCGCCTTTTTATACCAAGGACGCTGACGGGGATCATAACTGTCGGGTTGAGGTTCACTCTGCCCTAAGAGTTGTTCCTGCTCATCTAAAAAATACCACAAGGACATGCGCTTACCTTGGGCATCGGCCACGATGTGTTTAATCCCAAAAACCGTCTTGGCGGGAGCCCCCAACTTTTCCCGCAAGTGGGGATAGGGCTCCAGATTGGCTGCTTCATGAAAATCGCCATTATCAAAGCCCACCAGCACGGCATAGATATCTCGGCTGGCCCGCAGGGTGGCAATGAGATAGGCTTGCGAGGGGTGTGCTTCTAATAGGTGCAGGTCACTTTTGAGTGCGGGGTTGGCTGCTGCGGCATCGGTAAGGGCGATAATTGGGGTATAAACCCCTTGAATACGCTCAAAAATTTTCTCGCTTTTCTCTTCCATCAAGCTCCAGGCTGACTCGATGGTCACAAAGTGGCTGCGATCATAATTGAACCAAATAATGGAGCAGGTCGCCCCCAGCAGCAGCAGGGATAGAACCGATAAGATATTGATATGAAAAGGTGTTTTACGGTGAGAATAAGCCATACTAAAACCACCTAACCGTTAAAAAATGGCCCGGAGCGGGCTAAGGAGACCCCCAATACGCTGCATTAGTATATTCATGATAAGCCGTTGACGCAATTGAATTTTACCTAAAAGCACCATAAAACATAATATTACAATTCAACATCTTACAGCAATCATGCAACAACTTAAACAGGACAAAAAGTCATAAACTTATAGAATTCGCACGCCAACAGTGATAGATGTTGTGCTGACGGTAAGAATCGCAGGCACCCACCTAGCCCGATCTATCTGAACTTTTTCCCAAGTCTCTTGGCCTTTTTTCAATCTCTGCCTGCATCGCCCTTAGAGCCGAACCACGCAAAAAGTGAGCGTAGAGTAGTATTGGTAAAGTCGATTTTGCTGGACGCTCTGGGTTGATTTCAGGAAAATAATGGGACACCGCTACGGTCGATAGGTGTGCGTCGTAGCAAACCCCAGATTTTGCCCACATAGCCATCGGGCCTCAGCAAAATGCGTGTTCTTTGAAAATCCAGAATCCTGAAGCGCTCTGAGATAACGCTAGAGCAGCCTTGAACGTCAAGAATCCCGTGAAGACGCACAGTAAATCGGATAGTATTAGAGGGGTTTCAGGCATAAGAGATGGAAGGGGATATCCGTGGGGGATCATGACAGCAGCTATAAGCAGCTTTTCAGCCATGCGGATATGGTGCGTGATCTGCTGTTGGGATTTGTAGAAGATGAGTGGGTAGAACAACTGGATTTTGCCAGCCTTGAGAAGGTGAGCGGCAGCTATATCACAGATGATCTTCGTAATCGTGAGGACGATGTAATCTGGCGTGTGCGCTGGGGTCATGAATGGCTGTACCTCTATCTATTGATTGAGTTTCAATCAACCGTAGACTGGATGATGGCGGTTAGGATGAACGCCTATGTGATGCTGCTGTACCAAGATTTGGTGAAATCTGGTCAGGTAAAACGAGGGGCATTGTTACCACCGGTCTTACCGATGGTGCTTTATAACGGCAAAAAAAACTGGACAGCGGCTATTGATGTCAGTGATATGGTGGCTTCTGTCCCGGCTGGCCTAGAGCGGTTCCGGCCTCATATGCGCTACTTGCTTATTGATGAAGTGAGATATGAGGATGCTACCCTAGCTGAAATGAAGAATCTTGTTGCAGCCCTGTTCCGCCTGGAAAAAAGTCAATCGCCGACGGATATAAGGGCGGTTTTAAAAAGTCTGATTGAATGGTTAAAGGCCCCTGAACAATTAAGCCTAAGGCGGGCTTTTACCGTGATGCTAGGCAGGGTACTGTTGCCCAGAAAGGTGCCGGGCCAGACAATACCAGAGTTAAACAATTTGCAGGAGGTTGATGCGATGCTCGCCGAGACTGTGCTGGAATGGACCAAAGAGTGGCAAGCTCAAGGTATGCAAAAAGGGCTTCAAGAGGGACGTCAAGAGGGACGTCAAGAGGGACGTCAAGAGGGACGTCAAGAAGGGCTTCAAGAAGGGCTTCAAAAGGGGCGTCAGGAAGAGGCGGCATCCATGCTGCTCCGACTTTTGTCACGCCGTTTTGGTCCATTACCCGAAGGGATTTCTGCTAAAGTCATGACGGCAAAGGTGGAAGAGATCGAGAACTGGGGAGATAACATTTTCGATGCAAAAACGTTGGGTGACGTGTTTGAATAAAACTCCCTATTTTTCTAAATCTTGACACGCAAACAAGTCCCACCTTTTTCTTCGTTTGTGCGGGGGAGGGATGGACCCCTGACAACAAACCCTTCTTCAAAGCGGTTTTTGTCAGGGGGGGCTCGCTGAGGATTTAAATAATAAATATTTTTTAATCTGAAGCATTCATCCCTATTTATGGACATTAAAAAGACAGAGTCTTGTCAACAAGCAACTATGCTACATACGGTTAACGTGTTATTTCAGACAAACTCAATCCATGCTGCCCCTCTGACAAACGATAAAGCGATAAGATGAAAAAGTGTCATGCAGGACGACCTCTTTCCCCTACGGCTTGAAAGCATTTTTGATCTAGACCACAAACCGACCCCTCTTGCCAACCGCTGCTGGGGATGGCTTGTGTGACAACAACGCGCATGCGATCGCTCAACGTGGTTTAGGCGCAATTGACACGTCCGCAAACACAGGTAAATAAACGCACCATTAACGGTTAAAGAGACGGTTCATGGTGAGCGTGCCTCTGCCCGCTTGATAAACGGCTTGAGCCAAAAAGAGCTCACCACAGGCGATGGCATCCATTAAGGCATCGTGGGCCGCATAGCGAGGTAGATTATAGCGGGTTCGCGCCGTAAACAGGCGCAGAGCGCCAGGCTCGTAGGTGCCGCTGCGACGATCCATAATCTGCCGCTCGATCACCAAAGTATCCACTGCGGGAATAAGTGGCATCTCACCATAAAGCCTTTGACAGGCTTTGCGTATAAAATTCAACTCAATGGGACAATGATGGGCCAGTAAAACATGCCCCTTCAACGCCTTGAGCACCCGGGGCAGCACCACAGACAATGGTTCACCATAGGCCTCGGCATGATCGTCGGTAATGCCATGCACCACCGCCGATGCATGGGAAATGGCCCCCTCCGGCTGCACCAAATAGTGGGCACACCCGCTAAGCACCACACGACCATTGTATACCGGCACAAAACCGACACTCAAAATCTCACTCTTGTTAGGATCCAGCCCCGTGGTCTCCAGATCCAACGCCAGAAATTTTACATCCCGATAGTCGGTCTTGGCATCCACAATGGGGACCGATAGATAATCCCGCACCAACTCATGTTGCGAAGCAGCCCACAACCGCTGGCGACGCCACTCCATAATGGCACGTTTAAAAAACATCGCTTACCCCCACCCCACACTCTGAGTCAGCCCTTTAACCCCATTGCGCACAGCCCAAAATCCCTACTGTGCGCAACACACCCATGGCCCAGCACCCTGTGATACTTAACCGAAGCGCCCCACCTGAAAGCGTTGACCCAAAGCAGCCTGCATGGTCTTGACCACCGAAAAGGCGTCTTTTAAATGGCTGCGGTCAAACTGTGTCAACGCTTCAGGGGGCATAAAATTATCCGCCTTTTTGCCCTGCTTGATCAATTTTGCCTGATGCCGCAAACGCACCGTGTTAATAAAACGCATGGCATCAATCAGGTCCGTAGAGCCCTCTTTGCTCACTGCACCGCCATCCATCGCCATCTTCAGCCGTTCAATGGTATCCACCGCTGTTACCCCAGCATCCAGCGCGTAAACACGGGCTAGATCCACAATGGGCACCACCCCTGTGTGTTTTAGATCAAAGGTATCCTTGTGCTCCTTATCCCGCACCAGCACAAAATTGCGGAAAAATCCCAACGGCGGCGTGTGCGAAAGCGCGTTAAAGGCCATGAACGCCAAAAAGATATTATTGCCCCTGGTCTTGCTCAACATATGCTGCTGCACTTGGGTAAACAGCGCCTCATGCCCGGCCACAAAGCGTATATCAAAAAACACACTGGCTAACATTAAAGCCTTGGGATCGGGCTCCTCGGTCCACTTGCTAAAGTAGCGCAGCCACTTTGATACCGGCTGGCGCCACTCACGGTTGCTGGCCATCACATCCCCTGGGCAGAGATAGTAACCACAGCGATCCAACGCATCACGCATGAAAATCGCCAGTTGTTCAAAATAGGCGCCATGCTCTGCTTCCACATAATCATCGGACAAAATCAACGCATTATCCTGGTCCGAATGCGCCGTCTGTTCGTAACGCGCCTGAGAGCCCCCCACCATCCAAGCATAAGGGACCGGCGACGGCCCCAATTTTTGATGCGCCAACTCCAACAAACGACGATGGATCGCATCGGTAACAGAGGTGATCATTTTACCGATCAAATGGCTATCCACACCGCTTTCAATATGGTTAACCAAAATGTTAGGAATGCGCTCCGACGCCGTCGCAAGCACCTCCACATCCTCCGCCTTGCGCACAATACCCATCAACTGCACCGCCGAGGCCGGCTGGTTGCGCACCAGATCGGTATTGGTAATCATGCCCACCAACTTACCTGCTTTGGTCACAGGAATATGGTGAATATGGGTGCGCATCATCATCAACTGCGCCTCACTTACCGAGGCCGCACTTTCAATGGTGGAAGGATTGGCCGTCATAATATCGGCAACTGGCCGAGCGGTGTCCAACCCGGCCACAATCACCCGTTTACGCAAATCTCGGTCGGTAATAATGCCAATAAGCTGTTCCTGTTCATCCACAATCAACAGCGACGAAACCTGAATCTCCGTCATTTTGGCCGCCGCTTCACGAATGCTCATGTGCGCCGTACCGGTAATGGGTGAGCGGGCCATCACATCTTCGATCGCCTGGATAATAATGGGGGTTTTGCTCTGCACCTCATGAGAATCCCGCACCTGAATGGCACTGCGCAGACGCTGTGCCCCCATGGGGTCAAAGTAATAAGAAAAGTGCGAATGGTTGTCACAGAGCTGGCGAAATAGATCGAAGGGCATAAGGTAGATCAGGCTATCTTCTGTGGCCACATTGGCGTTTTGCACCTTGCCCCCATTCATCAACGAACCCACCCCAAACACATCCCCCTCATCCAGGTGTGCCAGCAGTTGGTTATTGGGATCCCGTGTCTCCACCGCACCGGTGCGTATAATGTGCAGATAGTTATTGTGGTTCCCTGGCGTCAATACCGCTGTATTACGGCGTACATAACGTATCTCTAGCTGACTGGGAATGGTATCCATCACCTCTTTTGGCAACTGATCAAAAGGGTGACGTTGGGTGAGAAAATCCCTGATTTGTAAAAGCTCAATATCCATAACAGGCCAGCCCTTGCTGAATGTTTAACCCCACCCCAAACAGGGTGTCAAAAAGGAGGTGCTTGCCCTCAAGCGCAGATCCCCAGCGCTTTTTGCCCACCCCCACCCCTGATTAGGGGGTGTGCCGCAAGCCCAGGGGCTGAGAGGCCAAGACCGATGCTCATCTCTAAAAAAATGACGGGTTTTATAAAAAAACCCCGCCCAGGCGGGCGGGGTTTCTTCATGCACCACCAGCGCGAGGGCTTAGTGATGGGTCGCCGAACCCGCACCCTTAGGAATGCGGATATCTTCGACCATGTGTTGAATCGCCTCTGGCGGAGCCTTGGTGATCCGGGAGATGGTGAAGGCGGTTGCAAAGTTCAGCAACATACCCACAGAGCCAATTCCCTCAGGAGAGATACCAAACAACCAATACTCTTTGGTGTTGGCAATGGCGATGGGATCAATGAAGATGCCCTTGAAGTAGATGATGTAGCCCATGGTAAACATCAGGCCCACCAACATACCCGCAATCGCCCCTTCACGGTTCATACGGGTGCTAAAGATACCCATAATGATGACCGGGAACAGGGATGATGCCGCCAAACCGAAGGCAAAGGCCACCACCTGCGCCACGAAAGCAGGAGGATGGTAGCCCAAATAACCAGCCACCAACACCGCCACCGCAGCGGCAATACGACCTGCCAATAGTTCGTTTTTCTCGGAGATACCCGGTGCAAAGGTACCCTTGAGCAAGTCATGGGAGATACTGGCCGAAATCACCAGTAACAGACCCGCAGCGGTGGAGAGTGCCGCAGCAATACCACCGGCTGCCACCAAAGCGATGACCCAGTTGGGCAGTTGCGCAATTTCTGGGTTAGCCAGCACCATAATGTCGCGGTCAACATAGATCTCGTTGGCGAAATTTTTGGTGCCCTTTTGAACAGGCTTGGGATTGGGGTTGGTGACCACACGCTCACCATGGGCACCCCGTGCGGTGTCACTAAAGGCAGGCTTGCCAGCCAGGGCATTACCACCCGCATACTGCAATTTACCGTCGCCATTGTGGTCATACCAAGCGATCAGACCCGAGGTCTCCCAGGTTTTAAACCAGTTGGGCATTTCGGTATATTTGGTGCCTGTGCCATCTTTACCATTAACGGTGTTAACCAGGTTCATCATGGAGAGGGCACCCACCGCAGGCGCGGTGGTGTAGAGCAGGGCAATAAAGATCAAGGCCCAACCGGCTGATTTACGCGCATCCCGCACTTTAGGCACGGTGAAGAAGCGCACAATCACGTGGGGCAGACCCGCCGTACCCACCATCAACGCCAGGGTGATGGCAAACACGTCAATGCGCTCTTTGCTGTTAAAGGGTTCGGTATAACTAGAAATACCGATATCCACCAAAACCTTGTCCAAGGTTTGCAGCAGATAGCCAGAACCGTCCAGCATCTCGGAACCCAAAGCGATCTGCGGCAGAGGATTGCCGGTGAACTGGATGGCAATAAACACCGCCGGTACCGTGTAAGCCACAATCAACACACAATACTGAGCTACCTGGGTGTAGGTAACACCCTTCATCCCCCCCAACACGGCGTAGGAGAAGACGATCCCCATACCCACCACCATGCCCCAGAAAATGTCCATCTCCAAAAAGCGGGAGAAGACAATACCCACGCCGCGCATCTGGCCGGCCACGTAGGTAAAGGAGATAAAGATAAGGCAGATCACCGCCACCACCCGCGCGGTTGACGAGTAGTAACGATCCCCAATGAACTCGGGCACCGTAAACTTACCAAACTTGCGCAGGTAGGGGGCCAGCAGCAGGGCCAACAGCACATAGCCGCCGGTCCAACCCATAAGGTACATACCCCCTTCATAGCCCATAAAGGCGATCAAGCCCGCCATGGAGATGAAGGAGGCCGCGCTCATCCAGTCCGCCGCAGTGGCCATGCCGTTGGCGATGGGATGAACACCACCACCCGCGACATAAAACTCACCGGTGGAGCTGGCTTTAGACCAAATCGCAATGCCGATATACAGAGCAAACGACAGGCCAACAAACAGGTAGATTAACAGTTGCAGTTCCATATTGTCTTAATCCTCTCGATCACTCTTCAGAGACGCCGTGCTCTTTATCCAGAGCATTCATTCTGACCACATAGACAAAAATCAGAATCACGAAGGAGTAGATGGCACCTTGTTGAGCAAACCAGAACCCCAGAGGATAACCACCAAGCGAGATGTTGTTCAACACATCCACCAGCAGGATACCAAACCCATAGGAGACAACAAACCACACCACCAAAAGGCTCAACAGCAGGCGCACATTGGCCTGCCAGTAAGCTGTATTATCCGTCTTTCCACTCATACCGTTCTCCCTCATGCTCAAAATTGGCCGTGCGCAAACACCCCACGCCAATAGATTCAGGGGCCGTCCATGGTGCGACCCAACCAAAAAACACACTGCTACCAGGCACAGATTTCACTTAAACGTATATCTGTTGATGGATATTCACAGCACTTATCCGATGGATGATTGATTATTCATACTGCATTCCGCCACCCACTGCCAAGCTTTTTTCCAGAAGCTTTCTATATTTTATTGATAGTTTTACCCATCACTTTTAACTTTTCAATGTATAGTCATATCTACTTATTTTATATGGATATTTTTTTATTCTCTACATGCATTCACAGCAATAGCTAACATTCATGCAATCTATAATGACGTTCTATTTCCTACATATCGTGACATTGATTTCATGAATGGCGTGAATAAACATAATAAAACTTCCTTTTTCTACAACAGCAAACGCTTATATAAGAAGGATTTCCAATACAACCCCATCTTTATTATCCATGCCCCTTTAATTGCCAGCCTCTACTTGCAATCAGATAATCATATATATAATAAAGAATATGTATACCTGCGATGGTGTTACCAACCTCGTTGCGTCTGTAGCAACGTCTACCACGCTACTTAGCCACGCATCGCCGGTTTTTTTATCCCGCAGGAGGGCCTTTCTACAAACACCGCTTTTCTCGCTTGGGCTCCCCTACCCGCTTCTCCTTAACGGCGCTCAAACAGGCGCTCCAGATCCGCCAAACTCAACCGAACATGGGTAGGCCGACCATGGTTACACTGCCCCGTGTGGGGGGTGCGCTCCATCTCCCGCAACAGGGCGTTCATCTCTTCACGGGTAAGCGCCCGCCCCGATCGCACCGAACCATGACAGGCCATGCTGGCCAATACCGCATCCTGGGCTTCGCTCAAAGCGCTCTCCTGACCCACCTGCTCCAACTGCTCCACCACATCCCGCACCAACGGTGCGATCTGGCCCCGCGCCAATAGGGCGGGTACCTCACGAATGACAAAGGCGTTCTGCCCAAAGGGCTCCACAGCAATCCCCAACTGCTGCAAAGTCGAGCGCCAATGGCTCATACGTTCGGCCTCCACCTCGCTTAGTTGCAGCACCTCGGGCATCAACAACATCTGGGTCTCGACCTTCTCCTTACGGGCCCAGGCCCCTTTCATGCGCTCATAGACAATCCGCTCATGGGCTGCATGCTGGTCAATTAACACCATGCCCTGCTCACTCTGCGCCACAATGTACAGATTGTGCAACTGGGCCACCGCCTGCCCCAAGGGGCCATGATCCATAGCAGCCTCATGGTGAGGTGCTGTCGGGCGGGGTTGACCCGGGGCGGGGCTGTAGCTATCCCGGCTCTGCAAAGGCAAGGCCCCCTGCCGCTGAGGGGACCAGTTGGCCACCGCTGCGGCACGGGGCACCCCTTCACCCGCAGGCGGATAGCTGGGCCGCCAACGCTCCGGTTGGCTCACCGCCGCCGGCAACTGCACAGGCTCCGCCAGCCGCTGCTTGCCCAAATCCGCGCCATACTCCGGTGGCTCCTCGGCACTCTGCAATGGGGCTTCGCTGGCTTGATAACACCGCGCCCCCATACCGTGCAGCACCTCGGCTAAGGTGCGTCTAAGCAGGCCATAGACACTCTGCCCATGGCGAAAACGTACCTCGGCCTTGGCGGGATGCACATTGACATCCACCTCTTCTGGGTCCACCTGCACAAACAGCGCGGTCAACGGAAAACGCTCCCTGGGCATCAGATCCCGATAGGCCTCGCGCACCGCCGCCGTCACCACCTTATCCCGCACCCAACGGCCATTCACAAACAGATGCATCGCCGAGGCCGAGCCCCGATTAAGGGTCGGCAGCCCCACCCAACCACGCACCCGCATCTGCGCATCGCCGCTGTTAATCTCCATACAGTTGGGAATAAACTCGGCCCCCAGCACCGCCCCCAAACGCTCCACATAGGCGCTCTCGTCGGCCACCGCGCGATAGTGTTGCACCTCCTTACCATTGAGGCTCAGCTTAAACCCAACATGGGGGTAGGCAATGGCAAAGCGTTGCATCAACTCCATAATTTGATTGGCTTCCGTACGATCTGCCTTGAGGAATTTTAACCGCGCCGGAGTATTAAAAAAGAGATTGCGTACCGTTACCCGCGTCCCCACCGGCATCGCCAACCGCTTGGACGCCTGCCGAGCCCCCCCCATAACCGTGAGTGCCACCCCATCGGCGTTTTCTTCAATGCGGGTAGCCAACTCCAACTGGGCCACCGATCCCACCGATGGCAGCGCCTCACCCCGAAAACCCAGGGTGGCAATGCGAAACAGATCCTCAGCGGTATGAATTTTAGAGGTCGCATGCCGGGTCAAGGCCAAACTGGCCTCATCCTCGGACATACCATGGCCATTATCCACCACCTGCATCAACCGCTTGCCGCCCTGCTCAGCCTTAACCTCAATCAGGCTGGCACCGGCATCAATACTGTTCTCCACCAGCTCTTTGATCACCGAAGCGGGGCGCTCCACCACCTCACCGGCGGCGATCTGGTTGGCGAGGGTTTCTGGCAACTGCTGCACACGGGGACGGCTAACAGGGCTCATGACAGGTCATCTCAGCGGGCCACAAAGGCACAATAGTGGGTTACGGGGCATCCCTGGCATTGGGGTTTGGCGCTACAGTGTTGTTTGCTATGTTGCACAATTAACGCATGAAATTCCCCCAAAACAGGGGCACTGTGGGGCAGCAGCGCATGGACCGCCTGCTGCACGGTCTCATAGGGCCAAGGCTGATCCAACCAGCCCAACCGTTGAAACAACCGCTGGGTGTAACGATCCACCACAAACCAGGGCTGCCCGGCCTCGTAACAACAGATGCAATCTGCCGTCTCTGGGCCGATACCATGCACCGTCAACAGGGTAGCGCGCAGGGCCGCCCCCTCCTGCTCAAACAGCCGTTGCGGGCTATCTTGATATTGGCCCATAAACTGAGCCAACGCTTTGAGTTTTTTTGTTTTTTGACGAAAATATCCGGCACCCTGAATCCGCTCGTGAATCGACTCATCGGGTGCCGAGCGCAAGGCGGCGGGGCTATCCAGCGCGGCCAACTGGAGCGCTCGCACCGCCCCATGGGCGGCGCTCCAACTGGTATTTTGCACCAGCAACGCCCCCAACATCATCTCAAAATGGCTCTGGGCGGGCCACCAGTGTTGCGGCCCATAGTGCTGCAACAGATGGCTGTAGAGGGTTGGCAAGGGCCAACTGCGGGCCTGCATCAAACAAGATGCCTGCCCCGCCGTGCTCATGCCTCATCGTCCTGGCCGCCCCCCCGCTCTGGAATCGCCTGAGCGCTCTCCCCTGGGATTGGCCGTTTAGAGATCTTTTGCAGCATGTTCCACTCATCCACCGTCACCGGACGCCACGCGCCGGGTTCCAAGTTCCCCAATGAAATGCCGCCATAGCCCACCCGCAGCAAACGCGCCACCTGTAGCCCAAAATGGTCAAAGATGCGCCGCACCTCGCGGTTACGCCCTTCACGTAGGGTGATGGTATACCAGCTGTTATTGCCCTGCTCCCGCCCCCGGTCCAAAACGATCTCCAAGGGGCCGGTGGGGCCATCTTCCAGCCGCACCCCGACGGTACGGATCTGCTCCAACTGCGACGCCAACAAAATACCATGGGTCTTGACTCGGTAGACGCGTGGCACCTCCCGCGAGGGGTGCATCAAGCCATGGGCCAGTTGGCCGTCACTGGTCAGAATGATCAAGCCTTCGGAGTTGATGTCTAAACGCCCCACCGTAATCAACCGGCTACTGCCGTGATTTTCAATAAGGTCAAAGATGGTGCGACGCCCCTGGGGATCGCTGCGGGTGCAGATAATGCTCTTGGGTTTGTGCAGAATAATGGCGGTATCGCGGCTACGCTGAGGCGTCACCAATTGACCATCCACCGCTACCCGGTCACGCTTGGCAACCTTAACCCCCAGCTCCGTCACCACCTCGCCATTGATGGAAACCCGCCCCTCTTGAATCCACACCTCGCCCTCACGACGGGAGCAGAGCCCCTGCTCGGCCAACCATTTTTGCAGTCGTGGGGCTTCGCCAATCACCCGCGGCGAGCCCGCCGCCCGCACCGTGCCCGCCGCGCGGGGTGCAACATTGCGGCTTTTGGCGGTGGTGGAGCCCTTACCTTTGTGTACAGCCCCACCGCTGCTCCGTTTGGGACCCCCCGTATTGGTGGCACAGCTCCCTGTGCTGCAACTGACCACACGTTTTTTACGGCGGCTTTTAGCCTGGCTCATAATGGTTTCCTAACACCCTAACAGAAACGAAAACTTCATTTTTTATGCAAACGTAGAGCAACCACCCACCCTAGCGAAAGCGGTGGGTATCCAACGGCAGGCCGATCGCCTGTTGCACCTTACGCATCACCCCTTCGGCACGGGCGCGGGCCTTCTCTGCCCCCTGCGCCAACACCTCTTGCAGATAGGCACGGTCGCCACGAATCTCGGCATAGCGGGTGCGGATAGGCTCCAACACCGCGACCACCGCCTCGGCGGTCTCAACTTTGAGTTTACCATACATATGGTGATCAAAGTGGGCCAATGCCGCCTCCATGCTCATACCGGTCAAGGCGGTATAGATATTCAGCAAATTGGCCACACCGGGCTGATTGACCTCATCAAAGCGGATGGTGGCCTCATTATCGGTGACCGCTTTTTTAAATTTTTTCACGATGCGGGCAGAGTCGTCCAGCATCATCACTTTCGCCAGATCCGACTCCGCACTCTTGGACATTTTTTTGGTGGGCTCTTGCAGATCCTTAACCCGTGCCCCGCCACGAGGGATCATCGGTTCTGGCACCACCAGCACATCCCCATAGAGCCCATTAAAGCGCATGGCAATGTCCCGCGACAGCTCCAGGTGCTGCTTTTGATCCTCGCCCACCGGCACCCGTTGGGTGCCATACAGCAGAATATCCGCCGCCATCAATACGGGATAGGTGAACAGACCGGCATTAATATTATTTTTATGCCGCTGGGACTTATCCTTAAACTGGGTCATGCGCTCCAGCTCACCCATTTGGGTATAGGTATTGAGCAGCCACGCCAGCTCGGAATGGGCCGGCACATGGCTCTGCACAAAAATGGTGCTCTGGCTGGGATCAATCCCACAGGCCAGATAGAGGGCCGCCAAACTGTAGATGGAGTCGGCCAGCTCTTCGGGGTCTTGCCGCACCGTCAGGGCGTGCAGATCCACCACACAAAAGATACAGTCGTGGTCGGCTTGGAGCGCGATCCACTGGCGCAGCGCCCCCAGATAGTTACCCAAGGTCAATTGACCGGTGGGTTGGGCCCCGCTGAACACGACTGGCAGATGGGATTGGGACACAAAAACTCTCCTTACAACACGTCTTTAAAAAATCGTTCACACCCCTCACCACGCGGTGAGAAAAAATCCTGAACCGCCACCGCGAGCCCCCCGCTACGCCATGCTGTCCTTTGCCACCGGTCGGATTAAACGCCCGTCCTCGTATTAGATCAAGCCGGTCATGCTGGCCACGGCGTGGGTCACCATCGCCATCATGGGCCCCAAAATCTGCCCCAACAGGCCGGTGAAAGCCAAACCCATGACAATCACAATCCCCCAGCGCTCCATACCGGCCCAGTAGCGATCCCAGGGATGTGGTAGCACAGCCACAGCAATGCGCCCGCCATCCAAAGGCGGCATGGGCAGCAGATTGAACACAGCCAAAATGACGTTCATCTTGAGCATGGCCAGCAACATCAAGGCGACTGGAGTGGCAAAAAATTCGGGCAAAAAACCCACGCCGTGCAACAGTAGCGCCGCCACCACCGCCAAAATCAGATTCATCAATGGCCCCGCAATGGCGACCCAAAACATAGCCACCCGCAAAGAGCCCCTAAAATTGCGCGGATTAACCGGCACCGGTTTGGCCCCGCCAAACGCAAAGGGCTGACCCATGGTGACCATAGAAAAAATCAGTATCCCAATGGGTACCACAATGGTCCAGATAAGATCAATATGCACCAAAGGGTTAAGACTTAACCGCCCCATCATGGCGGCTGTGTGGTCGCCAAAACGGCTGGCTGCGTAGCCGTGGGCCCACTCATGCAGGGTGATCGCCAGCAACACCCCCGGGGCCCAAATGATGATATTTTGCATAAGGGTTGCCAAATCAGGCATAACCTAGGCCTCTCTCGCTTGCGGCTTCTCCAACAGCAGCCCGATATGGGCAATCAACGGCTCCAGATCCAGGGGCTTTTGCATAAAACGGGGTGAACCGGGCAGATTCCGCACCCCGCTCTCTACCTCATCATCCGCGCTGATGGCAATCACCGGCAGTGCTTTAAGATGCGGCGTTTGCTGCATCCACGCAAACAGCGGGGCACAACGCTCCACCCCACCACCAATATTGATTAATAACAGATCCACCTCGCCTTGTTGCAGTTGCGCCTGAGCGACCTCCAGATCACGCACCGCATCCAGACGCAAATGTTCATAACGGCGCATCAACACCGACATCAATTGCAGATCCACCGGGTTGCTTTCCACATAGAGCACCACTTGGCGCACCGACACAGGCTCCACCAGCGAGGCGTGTGGCTTGGTTGGAGAACAGATCCCACTGTTGGGTAGCTGGAACCAAAAACGGCTGCCTTGCCCCTCCTGACTCTCCAAACCCAACGTGCCCCCCATGGCTTCGACCAACCGCTTAACGATGGAAAGACCGATGCCGGTCCCCTCAATGGTGCCATCTTCCACCAAACGGTGAAACGGCTCAAAAATATCCCCCTGCTTTAAGGCGGCAATGCCAATGCCCGTATCCCGCACCTCAATGCGGGCACGCCCCGCCTCTGCCAAACGACAGCTTATCTCCACCTCGCCCCCTTCGCGGTTGTATTTTACCCCGTTGGTGGCAAGATTGATCAAAATCTGCTTTAACCGCGTGCGATCTGCCTGCACATCACACCGCTCACACACGCCCTCGCCCATACCATGATAGAGGCGAATACCCTTGCGGTTCGCCATGGGCGTGACCAACGCCACCGCCTCGCGAATCACCTCTTGCACATGCACCGGAGCCATTTTAAGGCTGATACGGTTCTCCTCGATCTTGGCCAAATCCAACACATCGTTAATCAGCTCCAGCAGATGCCCACCCGCCTGAATAATTTCACGGGTACACTCTCGCTGGGACTCACTCAAGGGCTCGTTGGGGTCGGACTGCATCACCTGCGCAAAGCCCAGAATGGCGTTCATGGGGGTGCGCAACTCATGGCTCATACTGGAAAGAAAACGGGTCTTGGCCGCACTGGCCCGCTCGGCGACCTCTTTGGCCTGTTTAAGCTCGATCTCCTCCATTTTACGGGCGGTAATATCCCGCACCACCGCCACACACACCGCGCTCTCTTCCAAATGAAAGCTGCTCACGGAGACCCCCAACAACATACGCGAACCGTCCGAGCGGTTGGCGGCCATCTCCCGATAAAGGTTGGCGTGGCTAACATCGCCAGCCCCACCCCCTTCGTGGAGATGGGCATCATTTAAAATGTCGGTTAAAGGGAACTCGGGCAATAACCACTGGATGGTTGGTTGCGGCATGTCGGCCAAGGTATAACCAAAAATACGGGCCGCCGCTGGATTGAGCATCTCAATCTGACCGCTGGCCTCCATCACCACCACCCCTTCATGGGTGTTATCCAAAATCGCCCGCAGACGCTGTTCCGAGGCGCGGTAGCGCTCCTGGGCAGCCTTTTGGGCAGTAACGTCGGTGCGTACCGAAATATATTCCCGAGGCGTACCATCCCCATCCAAAAAGGGCACAATGGTGGCCGAAACCCAATAGGTGGTCCCATTTTTACGCCGGTTTTTAACCTGGCCGTGCCACGTCTGCCCCTGGGTAATGGTCGCCCACATCTCTTGATAAAAGCTGGCAGGGTGCTGGTCCGATTTCAGCATGCGGTGGTTGTTGCCAATCAGTTCATTGGGGGTATAACCACTGGTTTGACAAAATTTTTGGTTTACGAAGGTAATATTGCCATCTTGATCGGTGACACTGACAATGGCGTGTTGGTTAAGCGCGAGCTGCAACTGTTCCAGCTCATGCAGCGCCGAGCGCATATACTCCACCCGGCCCACCGTCTGGCGGCGCTGCCGCACCCGTTCAATCACCGCCCGCACCATCAAACCCGGCTGCACCGGCTTGATCAAAAAGCTCTCGCTCTCCTTGGTTTGGTCCAGTATGCGCCGCCCGGCATTATTTTCGACCATCAGCAAAATCGGCAGATCCGCGTTGCTATCGCTCTGCCGCACCACCGCCGCAATCTCCAAACCATTGGCGTCAGGCATATAGAGATCCAGCAACAGCACCTCGGGCTTAAAACGCTGAATGGCAGGCAGCAGCTCCTCGGCCTCACGGATATAGACGACCTCCATCTCCGCCAGCTCCAGCAACATCTGATAAAAGCGCCCCAAGGGTTCATTATCATCCATAATCAACACCCGCGCCCGCTGGGCGTGGTTATGACGCTGGTGATGGGCAATCAACTGCCGCGCCAACTCGTCCGCAGCGATGGGGCGAGCCCGAAATGCGGTACTCCCCAAACGCACCGCACAGAGACGGTGATCCATATTATCGCTGCCCCCCAATACCAACAGCGGCATGGGCATGGGCTGCTCTTGACAGAGTAAACCGGGAATATCCCCCTCATCCACCCCCGCCGACATCGCCTCCAGATCCACCAACACTGCGGCAGCGGAGGAGCGCACCACCTCATCCCGCATGGCGCGATAGCTGGGCATGGGCACCAGTCGGTAGCCCTTACTCGCTAAAGAGCGGCCCAACTGCTCTAACAAACGTGCATCATGGGAAAAGGCCAACACCGTATGCGAGAGCACCTCCTCCTGCAAAAACAGGCTGTACTCCTTGGGCAGAAAGACCAGCTCTGGCTCGTTTAATTTAAGCTGGGCACTCTCTTGCAAGGCAGCCAGCAGGTCACGCAACTCCTGGCGCATCTGCTGGCTGCTCTGTGGGGGGACATCCTGACGCGCCAATTTTTGTAAAAGATTGCCCGCGTCCTGCGCCAGATCCCGCAAGCCACGGCACTCAAAGGTGGCACAACTGCCCACCACCCCCTGCAAACGCGCATGCCACTGGGCACAGTGCCAACGGCGGTGACGCTTACCTTCGCTGGGTTCTGCCACCAAGCGATCCAAATGGCGGCAGAGCGGCGGAATCTCCGCAAGGAAATCCATGCGCAGGGTTTGAAAACGCTGCGCCAGTTCACGCTCCTGCCGGGAAGGGTGTGACATTATACGCTCCTAGGGGGCGTCCCCATCGACAATCTGGCCATCCTGCATGCGCACACGGCGCCCCATGCGGGCGGCTAAATCGGGATTGTGGGTCACAATCAACTGGGTAAGTTGCTGCTCGGCATTGAGCGCCAGCAGCAGATCAAAAATACCATCCGCCGTATGGGTATCCAGATTACCGGTGGGCTCATCGGCCAACAGCAGCTTAGGCCCCCCCACCAAGGCCCGCGCAATGGCGACCCGCTGCTGTTCCCCGCCGGAGAGTTGACCAGGGCGATGGCTCTGCCGATGGGCCAGCCCCACCCGCTCCAACACCTGCTGGGCCTGTTTGCTGGCGGGAGCCTGCCCCATGCGGCGGATCAGCAAGGGCAGCATCACATTTTCCAATGCTGAGAACTCGGGCAACAGCCGGTGCTGCTGGTAGACAAAGGCGATATTTTCATTGCGCCAACGGGCCAATTGGCTGCGGGAGAGCTTAAACAGGTCGACCCCCGTCATCCGCACGCTGCCGGTGGTGGGACGATCCAGGGTGCCAAGAATCTGAATAAGCGTGCTCTTGCCCGCGCCTGACTGGCCCAGCAGTGCCACCATATCCCCCCGTGCCAGAGAGAGATCCACCCCCTTGAGCACCTCGACGGTGCCCCCCTCGGTTTGAAAACCCCGGGTTAGGTTATGAGCCTCCAGCAGGGGCGTTGCGGTATCATTCATAACGCAGCGCCTCCACCGGGTCCACGCGGGAAGCCCGCCACGCAGGATAGAGGGTCGAGAGCAGGCTAATGCTCAGCGAAATAACGGTAATCCAAAACAGATCCGATGGCAGCACCTGGGCCGGGAGTTTGTCGATAAAGTAGACATCACCATGCAGAATTTGCAAACCAAAGGTGCGTTCAATCCAACCGATGGTACGCTCCAGATTTTCTGCCAGCACCAAACCCAAGGCCAACCCGGCTAACGTTCCACCCACCCCAATGATGCCACCGTTGATTAAAAAAATCGCCATAATCGAGTGACTTCTGGCCCCCATGGTTTTCAGGATCGCAATATCCTTACCCTTCTCCATAACCACCATGATCAACGAGCTGATGATATTAAAAGCCGCCACCAACACCACCAGCGAGAGGATCACAAACATGGTGGCCTTCTCTAGTTTGATGGCATTAAAAAAGTTACGGTTCATCTGCATCCAGTCGCGTATCCAAAAGTGGCCGGATAGCTGTTTTTCCAAATCCTGCCGCACCCCCATGGCCAGATCCGGGTGGGGGGTTTTAACCTCAATACCGGTCACACTCTCTCCCAAGCGCAGCAGCTTTTGAGCGTCGTTAATATGGATATAGGCCAGATTGGTGTCATACTCATGCATGCCCGAATCAAAGATCCCCGCCACCCGAAAGCGTTTAACCCTGGGCACCGTACCGGCGGGGGTCACATTGCCCTTGGGCACCATGAGGGTGATGCGGTCATTGAGCCCAACCCCCAAGTTGCGGGCCAAAGACTCCCCCAATACCACCCCAAAACCGGCCATGGCGGCCACATCCCCGCGCACCATGTTGACGTGCAGGTTGGAAACCCCCTTCTCCCGTTCAGGATCAACCCCACGCAGGGCGATACCATAGGCTTGCCCGCCGTTGTAAATAAGGGCGTTGGCCAACACAAAAGGGGCCGCCCCGGTTACATTGGGACGGCTCTGCACCTTGCGCAGCACGCCCTCGACATCCTCCATGCTGCCGCCGTAGGACTGCACCACCACATGGCTCACCACGCCCAGGATCTGCCGTTGCAGCTCTCCCTGAAAGCCGGTCATGACGGCCAACACCACAATCAGCGCCGCCACCCCCAAGGCAATACCCGCCACCGATAGGGCGGTAATGGCACTAATAAAACGCTGGCTGCGTTTGGCCCGCAGATAGCGCAGCCCCACCCGCCACTCAAAGCTGCTGAACATGGCTGCTCCCAGGAGTTAGGCTCACCCCTCCCGCTTCATCTGCGGGAAGAGTAATACTTCACGAATATTGGCCGCATCGGTTAACAGCATCACCAAACGGTCGATGCCGATGCCCTCACCACCGGTGGGGGGCATGCCATACTCCAAGGCGCGGATATAGTCGGCGTCAAAGTGCATCGCCTCCTCATTACCTGCATCTTTGGCCTCTACCTGCTTTTGAAAGCGGCTGGCTTGATCGGCGGGGTCATTGAGCTCGGAAAAGGCGTTGGCGATTTCACGACCCGCAATAAAGAGCTCAAACCGCTCCGCAATGTCAGGATTGTCATCACTGCGGCGGGAGAGCGGCGAGACCGAAATGGGGTAGTCTATAATAAAGGTAGGAGCCATCAACTTATGCTCCACCCCCTCTTCAAAGATGGTGAGCAGCAGCATGCCATCATCCCAACTGGTTTCGGCTTTAATGCCCAGCGATTCGGCCAGACTCTCCAGATAACCACGCTCTGTGATGCGTGCGGCGTCGGCCTCCATATAACGCACAATCGCCTCAGCCGGGGTTAGCCGCGCCCATGGGCCGCTAAAATCCAGCTCTTGCCCCTGATACGCCACCGTCAATTCACCCTCATTGACATCTTTCACCACATCCTGCACCAGCGCCTCGGTAAAATCCATCAACTCCCGATAGTCGGTATAGGCTTGGTAAAACTCCATCATGGTAAATTCTGGGTTATGCCGGGGCGAAAGCCCCTCATTCCGGAAGTTACGGTTAATCTCGAACACCCGCTCAAAGCCACCCACAATCAGCCGTTTAAGGTAGAGCTCAGGGGCAATGCGCAGATAGAGATCGGTATCCAAGGCATTGTGGTGGGTCACAAAGGGACGCGCCGTCGCGCCACCAGGAATGGGGTGCATCATGGGGGTTTCGACCTCCAAAAAGCCCCGATGCTCCATAAACTGGCGAATGCGGCTAATCACTCGACTGCGGGTTTTAAAGATCTCCCGCACCTCGGTATTCACAATCAGATCCACATAGCGCTGGCGGTAGCGGGTCTCTACATCCTCCAAGCCGTGAAACTTCTCTGGCAGGGGGCGCACCGCCTTAGAGAGCAGCTCAAAGCGCTCCACCTGCACCGTCAGCTCCCCCACCTTGGTACGGAACAGATGCCCCTCCACCCCTAGAATATCCCCTACCTCAATCTTGCGAAAAACCGTGCTGTAGAGCTCGGCCCCCACAACATCCCGCTGAGCACTAATCTGTAGGCGACCACTCTCATCCTGCAAGGTGGCAAAGGTCAGTTTGCCAAAGTTGCGCAGCAGCATAATGCGCCCCGCCACCTTGACGCTCACCCGCTCCAGGGTAGCCGGATCCATCTCATTGCCGTTGGCCCGACTCACACTCGCGAGGTCAATATCGGGTTTAAAGCCGCTGGGATAGGGGTTAACCCCCGCTTCACGCAGGGCTTCTAGTTTAACTTTACGGGCGGCGATCTGCTGGTTCTCTTCCTGTTGGGACATGGTGTTGGTTTCCATCTTTCAAGATAGCAATAGACCCCACCCCCCCATACGGGCCGAGTGAAAGCCAAACTGTTAGGTTGGAGCGTGCGGCGTCAACTCCGCGCTGCCCGCGTGCCTGTGGTTAACCGCTATGGTCATCCCCAACAATGCGTTGCGAGAGGGCCGCCTTAATAAAGCCATCCAACTCGCCATCCAATACCGCATCGGTATTGCCGGTTTCATAGCTGGTACGTAGATCTTTAACCAGCCGATAAGGGGCCAGCACATAGGAGCGGATCTGGTGCCCCCAAGCAATGTCACTCTTGGCGTCGGCCACCGCTTGGGCGGCCTCGGCCCGTTTATCCATCTCTAACTGAAACAGCCGCGCCCGTAGCATTTTCATCGCCTCATCCCGGTTACGGTGCTGAGAGCGCCCCGATTGGCACTGCACCACAATACCGGTGGGCTGGTGGGTAATACGGATGGCCGAATCGGTTTTATTGACGTGCTGCCCACCCGCTCCAGAGGCACGGAAGGTATCCACCCGCAGATCTTTATCGAGGATCTCAATCTCGATGGAGTCATCAATTTCTGGATAGACGTTGACCGAGGTAAACGAGGTGTGCCGCCGCGCCGAGGAGTCAAAGGGGCTGATGCGCACCAGGCGATGCACCCCACTTTCCACCTTGAGATAGCCGTAAGCGTAGTCACCCTCAACCTTGATGGTGACCGATTTAATGCCCGCCTCATCCCCGGCCAGATAGTCAACCTCTTCGGTTTTAAAGCCGGATTTCTCGCAATAACGCAGATACATGCGTAGCAGGATAGAGGCCCAATCCTGGGACTCTGTACCCCCAGCACCGGGATGGATCTCGATAAAGCAGTTGTTGGCGTCGGCCTCGCCGGAGAGCATGCGTGCCAGCTCCAGCCCCTCTAACCGTTTGAGAATGGCAGCCACCTGCGCCGTTACCTCAGCGATCATGCCGCTATCGCCCTCCTCCTGGGCCATCTCCAGCAGATCACGGGCATCGGTGGATTCGCTATTGAGCGCATCCCACTCACCAATGGTTTTTTCCAGACGGTTTTTCTCCGTCATCACGGTGCGCGCACGCTCAGAATCCCCCCATAGATTGGGATCTTGAGCCAGGGATTCCAGCTCGCTCAGACGCTCTTTCCCCTGCTCATAGTTTAAATGACCACGCAATAGGGTAAGCTTCTCCCCAATGGCCTCAAAGGTTCTTTGTATATTCTCTTCCACGGCGTTCGTTCCATTGCTGCGCATGAAAACAGGGCTTTAGCCTTAACACACGGGGACAAAACAGCCACACCCCGGCTCCCCACCCCCAGCCCAGCAGGTGGAATGCCCCTAAGGTCATCCCATGTTTAAGCTAAAAACCTCGCTTTATACCACATTTTAGCAGGTTGCATAAACTGGATTCGCATGTAAGCCGCGTAAAGCGTCACAATAGACCCACGAGACGGGGCAGCGGGGCAACAGCAGGGATGCCGTGGCCGCCGCAACGGACCAGCCAAGCCAGAGGG
This sequence comes from Magnetococcus marinus MC-1, assembly GCF_000014865.1. NCBI lineage: Bacteria > Pseudomonadati > Pseudomonadota > Magnetococcia > Magnetococcales > Magnetococcaceae > Magnetococcus > Magnetococcus marinus. The sequence goes on along the minus strand of NC_008576.1, from coordinate 1,261,026 downwards.
AATGGCACCAACCAGTGGGCCATCGCACATGAAAACAGAAGGGGAAAGATCATCCACGACACAAAGCAACACAAACAGGCTTAGCGGTCCAACGTCACACCCCGAGCCCGCCCTTTTCCACCAAAAACTGGATAATGGCCGCCACCCCATCGCCCTGTTTAAGGTTGGTAAACACAAAAGGGCGCGACCCACGCATACGCAGGGTGTCTTGCTCCATCACCGCCAAATCGGCCCCCACCAGCGGGGCCAGATCGGTTTTATTAATCACCAGCAGATCGGAGCGGGTAATGCCTGGGCCACCCTTGCGGGGTATCTTCTCTCCGGCGGCTACATCAATCACATAGAGTGTAAGATCAGCCAACTCTGGCGAAAAGGTGGCCGCCAGATTATCCCCCCCCGACTCAATAAAAATCAGCTCCAAATCGGCAAAGCGTAGCTGCATATCCTCCACCGCTGCCAGATTCATAGAGGCATCCTCACGAATCGCGGTATGGGGACACCCCCCCGTCTCCACCCCCATAATGCGCTCCGCCGGCAACGCCCCACTGGCGGTAAGGATGCGTTGATCCTCCTTGGTGTAGATGTCGTTGGTGATGGCTGCCACCGAATAGTGCTGCTGCATCTCGCGACAGAGCCACTCCAACAGCGCCGTTTTGCCCGAACCCACCGGTCCGCCCACCCCTACCCGCAAGGGATTGCTCATGATCGAAACAGCCTTGTATATTGAGTTTCATGTTTAAGGGAGCACCACTCCGCCATCCACGCACAGCCCCCAAGTTCTGCTTGAAAAGCGCTGGCAGGCTGGCTTAACAGAGCGCGGACCAGGGTTTGAATCTCCCCCTCCAGCGCCGATTGTACCAACACCCCCGCCTGCTGACCCAGCGGAATCAAACGCACCGCCGCAGAGATCCAACCCGCCACCATGCCATGCAATAACGCGCTCAAGCCCATGGCTTCGGGCACACCATGGGCGGCACACGCCAATCCCGTTACCACGCCATAGGGCGCATGCTCGGCCAAGCCGTCACCCCACCGCTGCACCCATGGATGAGGCCACCCCTGCTGCACCGCCACCAAAAAGGCCCGCCCCTGACCACGGCTCTCCAACGCCAACTCCGCCGTGGGGCGCAGCGCCTGAGCCCACACCGTGACCTCGTGCAGGGCCGCCCAATCCTGCCGCACCGCCGCACCATAGGCCCCATGAAAGAGCACCCCCTCCCCGTGACCCGCCCCCCACTGCAACAGCCCCTCCAGCCATGTTTGCAGGCTCTCCCGATGGTGGATCAAACCGCACTCCACCCCATATTCCAAACCGTGGGAATAGGTATAACCCCCGACGGGAAAACTGGGGGAAAACCAGCTTTGTAGCTTGAGCAGGGCTGCCTCAGTGCTCATGCACCGCACCCCCAGGGTCGTGGTCATGGCTATGGCCATGAGTGCTGTGGTCGGACGCTTGGGTGCCGGCCTGTGCATGTCCCGCCGTGCGAGGGTCTTGCGCTTGGGGGTGGGCATGCTCGTGACTCTGGCCCCCATGGTCATGCCCATGCTGAGCCGAACCGCCACCATAGGCTCCCCCCTCGGGTGCAAAAGGGGCCATCACTCGGTGTACCGTCGCCCCCAAACCCTGTAACATCGCCATCAACACATGGTCTTCATGAATGCGCATCACCCCACCCACCAGGATTTGCGCGGGGGTGTGGCGGTTGCCCACATGCCACGCCAGACGGGCAGCATTTTGGGCATCCCTTGGGATAATCTCCAGCACCGGCTCCTGGGCGGCAATTACCTGGATGATCCCCCCTTCGTCCAGCAGCAAGCCATCGTCATGCCCCAGCAGCACAGGTCGCGACAGATCCAGTAAAAAGGGGCTGCCCGCATCATCCTGCCACTGAATACGCCGACGAAAACGCTGATCGTAGGGCAGTGTAATCGAACCCACCCGCTCTGCTTGCGCCCAACTGCCCGCGCCCTGTACCGCAATGGCTCGCCGCATGATCCACCCCTTGTTTAAAACAGGAAATAGCGTTGCGCCAAGGGCAATACCGTGGCCGGTTCACAGGTTAACAACCGCCCATCGGCCCGCACCTCATAGGTTTCTGGATCCACCTCCATGTGGGGGGTGGCGCTGTTGTGCACCATATCGGCTTTGCCGATGGTGCGACACCCCACCACCGGCAGCAGGGTTTTACGCAGCCCAAACTGCTGGGCAATCTCCCCATCCAACCCGGCCTGACTGACAAAGTTGACCGCGCTGTGGGTCAAGGCCCCACCAAAGGCCCCAAACATGGGGCGATAGTGTACCGGTTGCGGGGTGGGGATGGAGGCGTTGGGGTCCCCCATCGCCGCCGAGGCAATGGTGCCGCACTTTAAGACCAAATCAGGCTTAACCCCAAAAAACATCGGTTTCCACAACACCAAATCGGCCAACTTACCCACCGCAACCGAGCCCACATAGTGGGCAATACCGTGGGTAATGGCGGGGTTGATGGTATATTTGGCAATGTAGCGCTTAACCCGCTGATTGTCGTTTTGCCCCCGCTCTTCCGGCAAGGCGCCCCGCTGGCGTTTCATCTTATCGGCGGTCTGCCAAGTGCGGATAATCACCTCCCCCACCCGCCCCATGGCCTGACTGTCCGAGGCGATCATGGAAAAAGCCCCCAGATCGTGCAAAATATCCTCCGCCGCTATGGTCTCGCGGCGAATACGGCTCTCGGCAAAGGCCACATCTTCGGGAATCCGGCTATCCAAATGGTGACATACCATAAGCATATCCAGGTGTTCATCAAGGGTGTTGCGGGTAAAGGGACGGGTCGGATTGGTGGAACTGGGCAACACATTGGCCTCGCCACACAATTTAATAATATCCGGCGCATGGCCACCCCCCGCCCCTTCGGTATGAAAAGCGTGGATGGTGCGCCCCTTAAAGGCTGCCGTGGTGTTCTCCACAAAGCCCGACTCGTTCAAGGTATCGGTATGGATGGCCACCTGCACATCCCACTTCTCCGCCACACTCAAACAGACATCAATGGCGCTGGGGGTGGTGCCCCAATCCTCATGCAACTTCAGACCACACGCCCCGGCCCGTAACTGCTCCTCCAACCCCTGGGGGCGCGAGGCATTGCCCTTACCAAAAAAGCCCATATTCATGGGCAACCCCTCTGCCGCCTGGAGCATACGCGCAATATGCCACGGCCCCGGCGTGCAGGTGGTGGCATTGGTCCCCTCAGCCGGACCCGTGCCACCCCCCAGCATGGTGGTAATGCCGCTATGCAAAGCATCCTCAATCTGTTGTGGGCAGATCCAGTGAATATGGGCGTCAATGCCCCCAGCGGTGAGAATACGCCCCTCCCCGGCAATGGCCTCGGTACCGGGGCCGATTATAATATCCACATTGGGCTGCACATCGGGGTTGCCCGCTTTGCCAATGGCGCAGATACGACCATCCTTAATACCCACATCCGCTTTGACAATCCCCCAGTGATCCACAATCAGGGCGTTGGTGATCACCGTATCCACCGCCCCCTCCTGACGGCTGTGCTGGGACTGCCCCATGCCATCACGAATCACCTTGCCGCCGCCAAATTTAACCTCTTCACCATAGGTGGTGTAATCCTGCTCCACCTCAATAATCAGCTCGGTGTCGGCCAACCGCACACGGTCGCCAACCGTCGGTCCAAACATGGCCGCATAGCTGCCGCGATCTAGGGTATATGCCATCGGTTTAGTCCTCCAATTGGCCGTTGACCAAGCCATTAAAACCCACCACCTGCCGCCGCCCACCATAGGGCACCAGGGTAACATCCCGCGCCTGCCCCGGCTCAAAACGGACCGCCGTGCCCGCCGGAATATCCAGCCGGTAGCCCCTGGCCCGCTGCCGGTCAAACTGTAAGGCGGGGTTGGTCTCGGCAAAGTGGTAGTGCGAACCAACCTGTATGGGCCGGTCGCCACCATTGGCCACCGTTAGGGTCAGGGTCTCACACCCGGCATTGAGAATAATGTCACCTGGGGCAGGGAAAAGTTCACCTGGAATCATCAAGCTACTCCTCAACGAATGGGGTTGTGCACCGTCACCAACTTGGTACCATCGGGAAAGGTCGCCTCGACCTGGATCTCATGGATCATCTCAGCGATGCCCTCCATCACCTGCTCCCGGCGTAGCACCGTGGCCCCGGCTTGCATCAGCTCGGCCACACTGCGGCCATCCCGTGCCCCCTCCACCACATAGTCGCTAATCAGCGCAATGGATTCGGGATAATTTAACTTGACCCCCCGCTCCAAACGCCGCCGGGCCACCATTGCCGCCATCGCCACCAGCAGCTTATCCTTCTCTCTTGGTGAAAGATGCATGACGCTCCCCTACCCCTCTCTCATCTTAGCCGTGGGTTAGATATCCCATAATCTTGGCATCCGCGCAGGACGCCCCAACTGACCCCGCAACCAGCTCCACATCTGACCATAGCCTTGCCGCAACAGCCGCGCATCCCACCCCAACCAGCGCACCACCAGCAGACCATGCACCACCCCTGCCGCCACCTTAACCGATGGCCCCTCCATACCGGCCTCTGCCAACCACCCCCGCAGGGGCTCTAACAGTTGGGCGGCCTCCTCCCCGGCCAACAGCAGGGTGGCGCAGCCCTTGGCCCCAGCCAAGGCGGCGGGATGCTGCAAAGGGTGTTGCAGATCCCCCTCCAGCTTGAGCAGGTCGGCCCACACCAACGCCCCCTCACGATGCACCAACCAGCTATCCCGTAACAACCCCTGGCGCAACTGCTCCCCATGGGCGCTGCGCCCAAACAGCACCATCTCCCCAGCCAACAGGCGGGCATTCTCCCCCAAATAGACTTGGGTGGTGCGCCGCAAACGCCCCTGGTCAAACAGGATGGTCTCCTGGGGCAGCCACTCCAAAAAGGCCCCCGCCTCCACATGCAGGGCGATCTGCACCGTGCTATCGGCCCCCGTCGAACGGTAGACCTTCTCTGCCGCCTGGGTCATCACCAACAGCTGGGTATGGGGCCGGGCGATAAGCTCGATATCCAACTGGTCCCCCCCCACCAGCCCACCCGAAGTGGTCACCACCACCCCATGCACCGGCTCGCCGGGGGGCGTTTGGGGAATGATCACCCGCATGGGGTCGCTGTGGTAGAGGCTCTCCAAGCGGCTCTGCCCATGGCGCTGCACAAAAGAGAGCCGCACACAGCCCTGCACCCCCTGACTGGGGTTGCTCTCATACGGTAAGGTGGCTGCGGACCTCATCTTCGTTCATCCCCTCACCCCGGCCTGCCAACACCACCTCGCCCCGGTCCAAGACCACAAAGGCGTCGGCCAGATTGCGGGCAAACTCAAAATATTGCTCCACCAGAATAATGGCCATATCCCCCCGATTGGCCAACAACCGGATAACCCGCTCAATATCCTTGATAATGCTGGGCTGAATCCCCTCTGTGGGTTCATCCAGCACCAGCAGGCGGGGGCGTGTCACCAATGCCCGCGCAATGGCCAACTGCTGCTGCTGCCCACCGGAGAGATCCCCACCCCGACGGCCCAGCATATCCCGCAATACCGGGAACAGCTCAAACAGCTCATCGGGGATGTGCCGCAGCGCTTTGGCCAGCGGAGCAAAACCGGTTTTCAGGTTCTCCTCCACCGTCAGCAGCGGAAACACCTCGCGCCCTTGGGGCACATAGGCGATGCCCCGTCGCGCCCGCTCGGGCGGGCTGAGCCCCGTGATATCCTGCCCCTCCCAGACAATGCGCCCGGCGCGAATGCTCTGTTGCCCCACCACCGCCCGCATCAAGGAGCTTTTACCCACCCCATTGCGCCCCAAGACACAGGTGACTTCGCCCACCTCTGCCTGAAATCCTACCTGTTTTAGCGCCTGACTGGCACCATAAAACAGATCAACCTGTTCCACTTGCAACATGGCTTAACGTCCCAGATAGACCTCAATAACCTGTTCATTGGCCTGCACCGTCTCCAGTGATCCTTCGGCCAACACCGAACCTTCATGCAACACCGTCACCCGACACTGCAAGCTTTTTACAAACGCCATGTCATGCTCAACCACCACCACCGAGTGATCTTTGGCAATCTCTTTGAGCATCTGCGCCGTGCGCATGGTCTCTTCATCGGTCATGCCCGCCGCAGGCTCATCCACCAGCAATAGCTGGGGATCTTGCATCAACAGCATGCCGATCTCCAACCACTGCTTCTGCCCGTGGGAGAGATTGCCCGCCAACCAATCCCGCCGCTCGTGCAGACGAATGAGCGCCAACACCTGTTGAATACGCTGCCGCTGCGCCCCATTGAGCCGGAAAAAGAGCGAGGCCCAAATACTCCGATCCCCCGCCAACGCCAGCTCCAGGTTTTCAAACACCGTCTGGTTTTCAAACACCGTGGGTTTTTGAAATTTACGCCCGATGCCTAGGTTGGCAATCTCCGCCTCATCCAATTTGGTTAGGTCCACCCGATCCCCAAACACCACCGAGCCCACATCGGGACGGGTTTTGCCGGTGACCACATCCATCATGGTGGTTTTACCCGCACCATTGGGTCCAATAATGGCGCGCAGCTCCCCCCGCCCCACATAAAAGCTTAGGGCGTTCAGCGCCTTAAACCCATCAAAACTCACGGAGACCGCATCCAGATAGAGGATAAGATTATCGGGCCGGTGACTGGTGTTAAAAACGCTCATTGGCCCACCTCCGCCACCTGATGATCCCCCTGGGCCGGGGCTTTGCGAGCCCGTAGCCGGTTCTTCCACTGGGCCACCAACCCCACCACCCCCTGGGGCATAAACAGGGTCACCGCCACAAACAGAGCGCCTAACATGTAGAGCCACGCCTCGGGCAGGGCACCGGTAAAGTAGGTTTTGCCATAGTTGACCAAAACAGCCCCCAGCACCGCCCCATACAGGGTGCCGCGCCCCCCGACCGCTACCCAGATAATAATCTCAATGGAGTTCCCTGGCGAAAACTCGCCAGGGTTGATGATGCCCACCTGGGGCACATACAACGCCCCGGCCAAACCGGCCATCATGGCCGCCACCACAAACACAAACAGTTTATAGTTTTCGACTCGATACCCCATAAAACGGGTACGGCTTTCGGCATCCCGCACCGCCAACAGCACCCGCCCCAGTTTGGAGGCGGTGATGTATCGGCACACCCCATAACTCAGGGCCAAAGCGAGCGCCGTGACACTAAACAGCGCCGCACGGGTGGTATCGTCATGCAGGTCAAAACCCAGCAGATCTTTAAAGTCGGTCAAACCATTGTTGCCACCAAAGCCCATATCATTCCGGAAAAACGCCAGCAGCAGCGCATAGGTCATCGCCTGGGTAATGATGGAGAGATAGACCCCCGTAACCCGGCTGCGAAAGGCAAACCAACCAAATACCAAGGCCAACAGCCCCGGCACCACCAGGACCATCAGCGCGGCAAAGGCAAACCACTCAAAACCGTGCCAATACCAGGGCAACTCGTGCCAGTTGAGAAAGACCATAAAATCCGGCAGCTCTGGGTTGCCATAGACCCCTCGATCCCCAATCTGCCGCATAAGGTACATGCCCATGGCATAGCCACCCAGGGCAAAAAAAGCACCATGCCCCAAACTTAAAATGCCCGCATAGCCCCAGATCAGATCCGCCGACAGCGCCAACAGCGCAAAAGCTAGATATTTCCCCATTAAACTGACCACATAGTTGGGGATGTGATAGGGGCTCTCTGGCGCCACCGCCAGGTTAAGGATGGGCACCACAATGGCCGCCCCCAATACCAACACCAGCAGAGCCATCCCCCCACGATCCCCCAACAAAAACCCGATGCGCTTGCTTATAGGTCCCATGGTTTATGCCTCCACCGCCCGCCCTTTTAGGGCAAACAATCCCCTGGGGCGTTTTTGAATGAACAGAATAATGCCGACCAGCACCAAAATTTTACCCAGCACCGCCCCTGCCAAGGGCTCCATAAATTTATTCAACACCCCCAAGCTAAAGGCCCCCACCAGAGTGCCCCACAGGTTGCCCACCCCACCAAACACCACCACCATAAAGCTATCAATAATGTAGCTCTGCCCCAGGTTGGGTGAAACATTGTCCACCTGACTAAGCGCCACCCCCGCGATGCCCGCAATACCCGCCCCCAAACCAAAGGTTAGCGCGTCCACCCAGCCGGTACGGATGCCCATGGAGCCGGCCATGCGGCGGTTTTGCGTCACCGCGCGCATCTGCAAACCCAGCGAGGTTTTGCGCAACACCAACGCCAAGGAACCGATCACCGCCAGCGAAAAGAGAATGATGGTGATACGGTTATAGGTGAGCACCAAGCCCTGACTGGTTTGAATCGCCCCACTCATCCATGAAGGGTTGCTGACCTCTTGGTTGGTGGGTCCAAACAGGGTGCGCACCAACTGTTGCAGCATTAAACTCAAGCCCCAGGTCGCCAACAGGGTCTCCAGGGGGCGCCCATACAAAAAGCGGATAATGCCCCGTTCAATGGCCACCCCAAACAGACCAGAGACCAAAAAGGCCATGGGCACCGCCACCAGCAACGACCAATCCAACCAATCCGGCAGATAGGCCCGAAACAGATCCTGTACCACAAAGGTGGTATAGGCCCCCAACATAACCAGCTCACCATGGGCCATATTGATCACCCCCATCACCCCAAAGGTGATGGCCAACCCCACCGCCGCCAACAGCAACACCGAACCCAGGCTGATGCCCTGGAACAGGCTACCCACCATGTTCCATAGTCTTAAGCGCTCCTCAACCCGCTCCAGCGCAGCCTTGACCACACCATACAGCTCCGCGTGGTTGTTGTGCAGATCCGGCTCCTGCACCAGTTGCGAGAGCAGCGCCCGCACATCCTGCCCACCCACCTGTTCCAGCAAAATCACGGCTGCTTTGCGTTTTTCCAAGCTCTCGCCATGAAACAGCTCAATCACCGCTTGGGCCTTCTGCATAGCAGCCAGAATGGTGGCATCCTCTTCGCGGGCAATGGCCTGTTGCAGGCTCTCCAGCAGCTCCACATCCCGACTATTAAAAATGGATTGGGCCGCCTGTAAGCGTAGGGCAGGATCTTTGCTCAGCAGGGTCAAGCCCCCCAGGGCACCCCGAATCAACCGCCGCAGCCGGTTGTTGATGCCAATCTTGGCCAGCGCACTCTCCTGCACCTGCCCCAGCTCTTGACCGCTTAATGGATCAATCAATAGATAAACTTGTCCGCTTTTTTGGCCGATCACCACCATGTTATCGGTTTTACGTCCATAGAGGTTGCCCTCTAACAAAGCGGTCAGCGCGGGCACTAAGGCCCGATCACCACTGGCACCAAGTTCTTTAATCGCCTGCATTTTAACAGAAAAAGATCGATTATTCAGACGTTGCAGATCATCTTGGCTGGCTGCCTTCGCCAGGGGTGCCGTCAAGCAAACCGCCCACGTCAAGGCACACCACAGAAAAAATTTCAGGGATCGTTGCATGGTGGATCTATCCATCTAAAGGGGGTGTGGCGGACCCCGCCGAGGGGGTCCGCCGGATCAACAGCGGGGTAAACTTAATATTTGGGTTTTTCGCAGTTACCGCAAACCCAGGGGTAGGTCCAATCGGCGGTCAATTTGGCCGACTGGGGAATAAAGTCGGACCATGCGTCACCCACCACGGTACCTTCGGTTTTCCAAACCGTTTCAAACTGACCATCGGGTTGAATTTCACCGATCAGCACCGGCTTGGAGAGGTGGTGGTTGCTGTTCATTACTGCCATACCGCCAGTGAGGTTAGGCACCTTTTGGCCATACATGGCTTGACGCACCGCATCCACATTCGCGGTACCCGCCTGCTCCACCGCTTGCACCCACATATTAAAGCCAATGTAGGTGGCCTCCATGGGATCATTGGTGACGCGCTTGCTGTCTTTAATAAAGGCGTGCCACTTTTTGATAAAGGCGGCATTGGTGTCGTTATTCACGCTCATAAAGTAGTTCCAGGCGGCCAAGTGACCAACCAGGGGCTTGGCGTCAATACCGGAGAGCTCCTCTTCACCCACCGAGAAGGCTACCACAGGGATCTCTTCCGCCTTGATGCCCTGGTTGGCCAGCTCTTTGTAAAAGGGTACGTTGGCGTCGCCATTGATGGTGGAAACCACAGCGGTCTTTTTACCCGCCGAGGCGAACTTTTTCACATCGCCCACAATGGTTTGCCAGTCGGAGTGACCAAAGGGGGTGTAGTTCTCCATAATATCCGCGTCGGAGATACCCTTGCTGTTCAGGTAGGCGCGTAAAATTTTGTTGGTGGTGCGGGGGTAGACATAGTCGGTACCCAGCAGCACGATGCGCTTGGCGGCACCGCCCTCTTCGCTGAGCAGATAATCCACCGCAGGAATCGCCTGCTGGTTGGGGGCCGCTCCGGTATAGAAGACATTGCGGGAGCTCTCTTCACCCTCATACTGCACCGGGTAGAAGAGCAGACCATTGAGCTCTTCAATAACCGGCAAAACCGATTTGCGGCTTACCGAGGTCCAGCAACCAAAGATAACGTCCACCTTCTCTTTTTCAATCAACTCACGGGTTTTTTCCGCAAACAAGGGCCAGTTGGAAGCGGGATCCACCACCACCGCCTCAACCTTTTTACCCAACAAACCGCCCTTTTTGTTCAGGTCATCCACCATCATTAAAACCGTGTCTTTAAGCGTGGTTTCACTGATCGCCATGGTCCCCGATAACGAGTGCAACACACCAACCTTAATGGTCTCCGCCGCTTGGGCCAAACCAGCCCCCAGTAAACTTGCCGCAATGGCTCCCGCACCCAGCAGATGTTTAAACCGCATACTCATCCATTCGCTCCTTACGTCGCAGAGTAAAAGTGTTTCTGCCAACCCATAGAGCAGGGAGCGTGCCTACTTTTCAATCTGCTTAAAAAAGCGGCTACACAATGATTTATCCATTATTTATCTATAGGTTATAGGACACTTTACCACGCAACCCAGCCCTTCCACACCGAACAGCCCAAAAACTGTTAAAAAATTGTCTATCTTAATGTTATTTAATATTATTATCTAATTATAACAAATTTGTTACAATCATACCGCCTAGCATTTAATCAACAACACCAACTCACATGCGCACAAACCATTCATCCAGCACAATTTTTAATCATGCCGCATGACCCCCCAAACGCACAAAGGGGGAACACCATGGCTCCCCCCCCTTGCCTGCCCGCAGCTTTGATCTCCCCAGCCACATCTCCTATTCAGATCACCCCTTGCTGCTGTAAAAAGTGGACCACTTGATCGGCCAACTGCTCCGGGGTTTCATCGCCAGCGGCCAGATGCAGGTCGGGCGTCTGAGGGGCTTCATAAGGGCTGCTGATGCCAGTAAAGTTGGGGATCTCCCCCAGACGCGCCTTTTTATAGAGCCCCTTGGGATCCCGCTGCTCACACACCGCCAGCGAGGCATCCACAAAGATCTCATAAAAGGCTCCGGCACCCATTAACTCCCGCGCCATGCGCCGCTCGTTGCGAAAGGGTGAAATAAAGCTGACACAGACAATCAAACCCGCCTCGACCATTAATTTGGCCACCTCGGCAATGCGCCGAATATTCTCCACCCGATCTTCGTCTTTAAACCCCAGGTCGCGGTTTAAACCGTGGCGCACATTATCGCCATCCAGGGTCATGGTGCGCCGCTGCATGCGGTAGAGCTTTTGCTCCACCAGATCGGCCACCGTGGATTTACCCGACCCGGAGAGTCCAGTGAACCACAAAACACATGGACGCTGCCCATTGGCCGCCGCCCGCGCCGCGCGATCCACCTTCATATCATGCTGATGGATATTGGCCGCCCGCCGCAGTGCAAAATCCACCATGCCACAGCCTACCGTGGCATGACTCATACGGTCCACCAGAATAAAGCCCCCCAGCGACCGGTTTACCTTATAGGGCTCAAACGGCACCGCCCGATCCAAGGCCAGATTGCACACCGCCACATCGTTTAACTCAAGATGGGCCGCCGCCATTTGCTCCCCGGTATTGACATTGATTTTATGTTTAATCTTGGTCACTTGGGCCGTCACTTGGGCTGTACCTATCCTTAACAGATAGGCGCGGCCCGGCAGCAGGGCGGCCTCGCTCATCCACAGCAGATGGGCGGCAAACTGATCCGCCACCTCAGGCCGGGCATTGGCTTGGGCAATCACATCCCCCCGTGAGACATCCAGCGCATCGGCCAACACCAGTGTCACCGCATCCCCTGCAACCGCCTGTTGCAGAGGGCCATCCATGCTCACAATACGAGAGACTTGGCTCAACTTGCCCGAGGGCAGAACCACCACATCATCCCCAGGCCGCACCTCTCCAGCGGCCAAGGTGCCCGCAAACCCACGAAAATCGGCATGGGGGCGATTGACCCACTGCACCGGCATACGCAAAGGAGCCTGCGAGGCCTCTTGCTCCACCGGCACCGACTCCAGATACTCCAGCAGGGTTGGCCCGCTATACCAAGGCATATGACCCTGCCGCTGCACCACATGTTCACCCGTCAGGGCCGCCAGTGGAATCGCCTGTAGGGATGTTATACCCAAGCGTTGCGCCAACGCTTCATAAGCCTGCACCAAGGCCACAAAGGGGGCCTCCTGATACCCCACCAGATCCATTTTGTTCACCGCCAGCACCACCGACTTAATGCCCATAAGCCCCACAATAAAGCTGTGCCGCCGGGTCTGGGTCAAAATGCCTTTGCTGGCATCCACCAAGATAATCGCCAGCTCAGCGGTGGAAGCGGCAGTGGCCATGTTGCGGGTGTACTGCTCATGGCCCGGGGCATCCGCCACAATAAAGGTGCGCCGCTCGGTGGATAAAAAACGGTAGGCCACATCAATGGTAATGCCCTGCTCCCGCTCGGCGGCCAGACCATCCACCAACAGCGCCAAGTCCAGCTCACCCGCACCGGTGGTGCCAAAGCGGCTGGAGTCAGCCACCAACGCCGTCAGTTGATCTTCCATCACCCGTTTACTGTCGTAGAGCAGACGCCCCAGCAGGGTGGATTTACCATCATCCACCGAGCCGCAAGTGAGCAAACGGAGCAGATCCTTTTGGTTTTGTTGACCCACAAAGGCCTGCATATCAAAGTGCGCGGGAGGGGTATGCAAATCCACCATTAGAAATACCCCTCCTGTTTTTTCTCTTCCATGGAGGCCCCCCCATCATGATCAATCACCCGACCCTCCCGTTCTGAACGGTGCGCAACCAACATCTCCCCGATGATGCCCGCCACATCGGTGGTGGTACTCTCAACAGCCCCCGTCAGGGGATAACAGCCTAGGGTACGAAACCGTACCGAGCGTAACGACGGTTCTTCACCCGGCAGCAAGGGCATACGCCCATCATCCACCATAATCAACGCCCCATGACGCACCACCACCGGCCTCGGTTGGGCAAAATAGAGCGGCACCACAGGGATCTGCTCTTGATGGATATATTGCCAAATATCCAGTTCGGTCCAGTTGGAGAGGGGAAAAACCCGGATGCTCTCACCCGGGGCGATGCGGCCATTGTAGAGATTCCACAACTCCGGGCGCTGATTTTTGGGGTCCCAGCGATGGTTGGGGGTGCGGAAGGAGAAGATGCGCTCTTTGGCACGGCTCTTCTCTTCATCCCGTCGCGCGCCGCCAAAGGCGGCATCAAAGCCCCCTTGCTCCAGCGCCTGTTTAAGGCTTTGGGTCTTCATGATGTCGGTATAAATCGAGGCGCTTTGATTGAAGGGGGTAATGCCTTGGGCGATGCCCTCTTGATTGATGTGTACCCGCAGATCCAACCCCAGCGCTTTGACACGCTGATCACGAAAGACGATCATCTCACGAAATTTCCAGGTGGTGTCCACATGCAACAGGGGAAAGGGGGGCTTGCCGGGATAGAAGGCCTTGAGCGCCAGATGCAACATCACACTGCTATCTTTACCGATGGAGTAGAGCATCACCGGTTTACGGAATTGCGCCACCACTTCACGCATGATGTGGATGCTCTCGGCTTCCAGCCGTTGCAGATGGGTCTTCATGGTCATTCCATATCAAAGAGGGACAACTTAAATGAGCCGCGACAGCCCGTACCATACGCCATGCAAGCGCCTAACGTTACCACAGCAACAAAGCCACAACCCAGAGAGAAAACACATGGGGGCTGAAGGGCCATTGGAAAGCGACCAGGGGAGAGGCGGCAAAGGGGGCGGGAGCGGCCAACAATGGCTTGTGGGTACGCTCCCCCAAGGGCAGGTTGCGCGGCGCGAGCACGTGAGGGCCCCTCCCGCCCTCCCCCTGGCAAAAGGCGGCGTGCCCGGTTGGGTTGGTCTCCCGTGAAGAGCACCCACCCAGACCATGCACGCCGCCCAGCTTATGTTTTACTTAACCCGATGCCTAAGCACCCCGTGATGGATGTTAAGACGCAACCCTCCGCCCTTTAGACAAAGCGATGCGGCTTATCCGCCCTGCCCCATGCAGGGTCCGATGGTGGTGGAGAGGGGGCATCCCTCCCGTTAGGGGTTGCTGTTCGTGGATCTGCTGTGTGGGCGGGTGTGGCGACATCCCGCTGCTCCAGGCGCTCTTTGAGGGCGCGCACCCCCGGTGCGATACCTCGGGAAAAGGCACGAATCCCCTCTGCCATGGCGCGACCAGCGGGGGCCACATCTTCCGCCTCGACCCCGATGGCGTGGTGCGCCTGCTGCTTGATAAGCGGACTATGCTCCCCGCTTACAGCGGTCTCCACCACCGGGCTGAGCTGGGCCTGTCGCGGCACCAGCTCGGGACGGAACTTGAGCACCGCCTGCGTGAGCGAACTCAAACCCGGCTCTTTTTGCAGATCCGTGCGTGCCATCACGGCCCGGGTCATACTGTTTAAGCTGTTCATATCAATCATGACCCATGCTCCTGCTGAGCTGCCTGCAACTGTTCCACCTGGGCGATCAACCCCTGTACCGCCCCCAGCAGCAGACCTGCCACATCCAACATATTCAGGGTTACGCCATCCCCCAACCCGGTAACCTGCTGCCAATCTTCGGCATAGGGCCCCACATGCACGGCGTCATCATCCGGCACCATGGCGGGATTATACCGCCACGCCTGCACCGGCAGACGCTTAACCGCATCCAACATATCCTCGGCGGCCAAATCGGCAAAGTGCTGTTTAAAGCGGCGGGAACTGATCCACGCCCCACCAATGGCGCCCAAACCGCCAATAACCGCCCCTGTGGTCGCAGCATTGGCCGCCCGTGCCGAGTTCGCCGCCGACACCTGGGCATTGTAGTTATTTTGAATGGCCCCCATCACATCAGCGGGGGCCACACTGTATTGACTGGGCGCACCAAAACTGGGCGCCTGGATGGCGGGTGAACCCTGCAAAATCGCCGACAACTCGTTCATGGGCTGGGTGCGTTGGAACACCATTTCCTGGATCTCGTCATTGCGCATTTGGCGTCCTAACTGGTACTGCTGGCTCGCCTCTGACGAACCCGCCAGACGCGCCCGCGACTCCAACTCCGCATAGGCTTCATGGCTCTGTTCCTGAAAATCCTGCATCGCTTGACGGTAGGCGCGGGAGTCCAATCCCACCCCTTGCTGGATCAACCGATCTTGCAACTTGGATTGCTCATTGGCCGTACGTTTGTCGAGAAACTGGCTGCCATGGGCGTAGTACTCCTGCATGGCCTGATTGCGCGCCTGCTCTAGGCTGGCGCCATTGGGCACTTGAGCCACCCCATCCAGGGAGAAGGGACCCGCATCAATCTGCCCCATACGGCCCATGGCAATCTGCGCCAAATTGGCGGCAATGGCCTGCTGATCCCCATAAGCCCGCTGGGCATCCTCAGAAAGTGTCACCTTCATGGTGCGGTCGGGGGTGCCGATCTCACCGCTCCAATCCAACACCCCATAAGGGGTCTCTTGACGAAACTGGTTAACCTTGGCGGATTCATTAACCGCCTCTTTATTGGCCGCCGCTTGAGCATTGGCGGTTGCCACCGGATCCGGCGCCGCCGGCATGGCAGGTGCTGATTTACCCATACGTTATCTCCCCCGCCCTTACATGTAGCCCAAACGTTTCATGTTGTGGATAATCTCCTCACGCAAGGTGCGGTTTTGCGCGCTACCCTCTGCCTGGGCAGCACCCAAAGAGCCACTGACCATCTTATTGGCCCGCGCTGCGGCCCGCGCCCGGCGCTGCTGTTCCGACTCTTGCACCGGCTGCGCCACCGTCTCACTACGCATCTGCAACTCGGGATGATTCGCCAGGGCTTCAGCATACAGGGCTGGCAAATCAAACGGCTTACCCTGCTGGAGCTGCTGGGCCATCTCGCCCTCTAACAACGTGCAAAAGGGACGCTTGGGCTGGCCGGAGGCATCCACTTCATCGCGAAAGGCCTCCCACTGCCGTTCCAATTTGTGGGCATCGGCGCGACGCTCCATCCAGGCCATACGCGCTTCCATCTGCTCAAGCTGCTGCATCACCTGTCGAGCCATGGCATGCTCCGGGTTCGGCAGCGGTGCAACACCCGCCCCTTGTACCCCATAGGCCGCAGCGGCATCCCCCCCGAGCTGTGGCGACCGCTCACCCGCATATGCGGGGGCGGCGGGCGAAACCCCTTGCTGCGCCTGCCCGTGTGCCTGCCCTTGTACCAGGGCCTGTAGATCCAACCCCACATGGCGGGCAAAGTGCTGGATATAACCATGGGGATCGGTGCGGGTCATTTCATGAATATCCAGCAGCTCCCGCAAGCCCTGGACACGGGTTTTCCCCAAGCTTTGCAGCAGATCGTCTTGCCGCTTCATCAACTCATCCAGCTCTTCATAGTCGCTAAGGGTCATTTCTCGTTCAATAATAATGGCCTGAGCCTGCTCGGGCAGCTGCAAAAACAGCGCCTGCCAATGCTGCCATGCCGGGGGAATAAGGGTCTCCTGAGCAAGCTCCTGCCCATAACCTTGCGGCCCCTGCCCACTCTGCACCAGCGGTGCCGGGGCAACCCCACCCGACATACGCCCACCTGGCGGATAGGCGGCCTCACCATACTTGGCGGCGATGGCATTATGGTTGTTGATGATCTCTTGACGAAGGCTGTTTGAATTCTGCATGTCCATACTCCAATTGGGTTTAATGGGGGCATCCTCTGTTTGCCCCTTGATTGACACCAGGCAAGGCCATGATCTGGCCTTGCCCATCGCGCCCCCTCGATCCCAGGGGTGCGCTCCCATGGCGGCGCCCTGGCCGCCGCCATAAAAAAACCCGCCACTGGCGGGTTAACCAAAACCTATTGTTTATCTAGTCCAAAAGCGCCCAGACAGCCCCCCCTACACGCAGCGCTCAGCATCATGCGCCCCCATGCAAAGCGGCCCTCAGCCATTCAGGGGGGAGTGTGCGTAACAAACGCACCGATTGCTCTGGGGAGATCCCTTGTAAAAGCTGGCTCAGAGCCTGAGCCAACCCAGGGGGCAGACCGGCCAAAGCGGACGGCAGTTGCCCCGCACCACCCGGCCCCGTGTCTGCCTGCCTCCCCTGCGCAGCCCCCCCTGCGGGCAATCTTGCCACTGCGCTGGGCGCGGCTATGGCCGTCGTCAGCCCAGCTTGGCCGCCCCCCTGGGCCACGCCCAGCTTCTGCTCTGCGGGCAAGGGTTGCGCTGGAGAAGCTTCGAGCTTCTCCAACATGCCATCAAAGGCCGACTCCAAACCGCGAATATCATCAAAGGAGCGCAAGCCAAACTTAAACAGCTCCACCACGGCGGGCATCAATTGGGGCACCTGTTGCAGCATGGGGATGGATTGCTGAAACATCATGCCAATGTGGCGCACGGCCTCCAACCGCGCCCCCTTCTCGGCCAAACGGTCGCCGGTAAGGGTGGAGTCGGTCTGTATATCAATGGCATACAGACGCACCCCGTCATTCTGCAAAAGCTGCAAAGCCTGGGCGATGGGCACATCTCGATTGGCCTCTGCCCCCACCATTTTTGCAATGGTTTGGGGCTGAAAGTGCTCCACCATAATCTCCCCCACCATACGAAACAGATCCCGTACAAAGCGCTGCACTTGGCTTTGTCGCTCCTGCAAACGCCGCCCGCCCCACTGGGATTTAATGGATTGGGCGGTGGCCGTCTCACTGGCTTTACTCACACCCCGCACAATGTCCGAAATTCCGGTGATCTCATAGATCACCGACTTAATGCTCTCACGTACCGAACTGAGCACGGTAATGGCCTGCACCACATCGGTCAGGGGCAGATACTCTATCTGCCCCCGCAACCCGCCCCGTTCGCCAAACAGCGCCCAGTTATCCACCGGGATCAACTGGTTGCCCGTCGATTGCAACAGCGAACCGATGCGATCCCCCAACTCACCATTGTAGACACCAGAGACCTTCACCGCCCGCGTCAGCAGGCTTAGCCGCTCGGTGATTTGATCCAATTCTATGGCTTGATCCTGGTAGAGCAGATAGTCGGGCACGGGAATCATACTATCGGTACTGCGGGTCGCCAGCAGGGGCCGGGGACAGGGAAAAAATCCCTCCAGGCCCAAGGGATCGGGCTCCCAATCCAGTAAAATCCCTTTGTCGCTACCATCCAACCAATAGACACTGCTACTGGCACGATCCCAGATCTCCCACACCGCCCCTCGGTTTTGCGCCGCCAACATCGAGGCCTCATTGCGTTTGCCCTGGGGCAGAAACGCCAACGGCACCTGCTCCCCTTTTTGCCCAAACCGTTCTATGAGCGCCTCTTTGGACATATAGACCCGCCGCGCCACCCAAGTGACCTCTTTCCAATGACGGGCAGGTTCGTGGACAAAATCGGTCCAGTGCAGGTGGACCACCTCCACACTCTCATCGGTAATCAGCGGCACCGGTTCACCATCACGGCCCGGCTCGCTGCCCTCAATTTGGGGTCGATACTGCACCCAGGCCACTCCCCGCCCCGGCAATAGATAATCTTGCACCACCCGCCACATCGCCTCATCCAGATCCATCCGGTCACAGGCCACATGCAACAGCCGTTCGACAATCTCCGAGGCACTGCGGGCGATGGCATCACCATCGCGAAAGCGTCGATGCACTTGGGGTTTTGGCGTATTGCTATAGAGGGTGGGCCGAATGGTTTCCACATTGCTCCACAAAATATTGGTGCGTGAAACATTGCGCTCCTGCACCCCACGACGTTCATTTAGATAGCGCTCAGTCACCGCCCTACCCTGCTCCCGCCACTTTTCACCCCCTTTCAGAGCCAATGTGATCTCCTCCTGCCAACGCTTAGCAACACCCTCTTCATCCAACATAATGGACTCTTTTTTTTCCATGTTGATTGCCTCACTCTCTGGTGCCGCAGGGTGTTGTTGCATGCTCTAGGCGATGCCAACCATAAAAAAAGGCCCCTCCTTGAACCGGAGAGACCTTTTTTAAACAACCCATGTGCTGCACACGCTATGATCTATCAATGAACGCCATTAAACCGTTGCCCGACCGGTTTTTCCGACCCTATAGAGGTTAGCATAGATCCTCTGCCCATCCCGCGTCAAGCATTTTTTTACCATTAATGTTGATATAATCCTTTTTTTCCGTTTTATAGCTAAAATACTGCTGTACTTTAACATCCCCTTTTTTTACGCTGCACACCCGCCGCCACCCAAGCGGCCACAAAAAACTCACCCCGGTTGAGCAACAACCGGAACCCCCGCTCATCGGCCACCCCAACCCCCTTGACCGAACGAGCGATGGGCTCTTGGAGCACATAGCGGTTAATCAAGGCCCGCGCTTCATCCTCGGCCCCATGGCGCAGCATGTGGGAGACCGCCTGTTCCACCAGCTCCACCATAGGCTCAAGAGTATGATCCATAAGCGATCCACGCCCACCATCGATACGGGCCCCGCCGTTCATCAAAATACGCCCTGTCGCCGAAAGGCTTGCATGCCCCCCTTGCAGGGAGCGACGACTGCTCCCCCCCCAACGCTCCAACAAGAGCTTGGCCTGTTCTGAAATTTTCATACCTGCACCCACTCTTTTTGCCTTTTAGAACTTGGCCGCTACCAACCGTTAAGGCTGTTTTTTACCATTTCAAACCATTTTTATAAAGCATTTTATTTCTTTTCGCCTCCGCCACGCTCACGCAAACCCCAAGCAAGCCACGTCGATCTAACCCTTCGACCACACCCTACCTGTTCCCACCGGCTAAAATGGGGCACAATAGAGGCCATCTCCTTGACGGTGGTTGGCTGCGCACCAACCGTCCTAACCGCGATCCACAGGAAAGCTTTTATGTACTACGCCATCGTTGCCCAAGATATCGAGAACAGCCTATCCCTACGGCAGAGCGCCCGCCCGGCCCACCTTGAGCGTCTCAAAGCGTTACAGGCCCAGGATCGTTTACTGGTTGCCGGCCCACTACCCGCTGTGGACCGTGAAGATCCTGGCGAGGCTGGGTTTACCGGCAGTGTGGTGATTGCCCAGTTTGATTCCCTCAGCCAAGCACAAGCGTGGGCGGCGGCTGACCCCTATGTTGCGGCGGGGGTCTATGCCCAAGTCAGTGTTAAACCCTTTAAAAAGGTACTCCCTGCTTAGGGAATGGCACCCGATTTCCCAACCAAAATTTAGAACAGCTCTTGTAAAACAAATGGGTTGATTTTTTTGACGACAAAATCCACCAAAAGGAGTTCGGCCATGACCCCTCGCGTATTGATCCCCATTGCTCCGGGTAGTGAGGAGATGGAAGCCATCACCATCGTCAATATTTTGCGCCGTGCGCAGATTGATTGCACCCTGGCAGGCACCGTAGAGGGGCCGATCCGCTGTAGCCGGGGCAGCGTCATTGTGCCAGACACTACCCTGGAGGCGGTTATGGATATGCCCTTTGACCTCATCGCCCTACCCGGTGGTCAACCGGGCACCACCCATTTGGATGAAGATCCACGCATGCACACCCTGCTACAGCGCATGCATGCCGAGGGCAAGTTTATCACCGCCATCTGTGCGGCCCCCACCATCCTTGCCCACGCGGGCCTGTTGACGGGGAAAAAGGCCACCTGTTACCCCACTCTGCTCGACACCCTGCACGGTGCCGAAACTGTCGCCATCCATGGCGTGGTGTGCGATGGTAACATTATCACCTCAACAGGTCCCGGCACGGCCATGGATTTTGCCCTGACCCTGGTAGAGACCTTGGTTGGAAAAGCGCAGCGGATGCAAGTAGAAGAGGCCTTGGCACGCCCTTAACGGCATTGGCACAGCAAGGGTTGATCTCTCTTGCTTGGCACGGGAGCGAGGCCCTCTGTCGTTGGGTGTTGCAGGTTAGCCACGCAAGCGTAAAACGGCCTTGGCTACGGCATCCAACCTGCCCATGCAACCGCACCCAGCGCTGGGTGGATCGGTGCAAAGCCCAGAACGCACCCATTTTCTCTCCGTCAAAGGAACATCTGCTGGATTTTGTAGCATTTCAACCCGTACAATGACCGAAGCTACTGTAGAACCCTAGGTAAGGCCATACCCCAACCGGAAGGTGTGCCATGTTAAGCGATGATGAGCTGATTGCTGACCTGAAAAAGCGGTTTGACGCCAACAAAAAAGCGCTCTACGACCTGCGCACGGTTACCCGTAAGCTTGAGGAGGTGAATAAAAAACTTGCTAGTTCTGAAGAACTTAAAAGCCATTTTATCGCCCACATGAAAAATGAGATCAACAATCCCTTAAGCACCATTTTGGGCATGGCCCAAGCCATGAGCACGGGTCGCATTCAGGACCCCGAGCAGCTCAAGAGCTTGAGCGCAACCATTTTTCATGATGCTTATGACTTGGACTTTCAGCTCCGCAACATTTTTGCGGCGGCAGAGGTCGAAGCGGGGGATACCTTGGTGGAGACTGTCACCACCGACCTAAACGATGTTATTCGAGATGTGCTGGAAAATTTTGACCACCTCTTGCGCGCCAAACAGATCCAGCTCACCCTGCCAGAAAGTTTGAGCCAACCCCGCCCCTTTGTGACGGACACCACCAAATTTCGGCTTATTCTGAGCAACCTACTCTCCAATGCTATTGAGTTTAACCAACCCGGCGGAGAAATTGTTCTTACCCTGGGTAGCGAAGATCAGGACGCACCGCTACTAACGCTCTACAACAGTGGAGCCACGATCCCAGAAGCCTCTCTCCATGATATTTTTAACCGTTTTACTCAGCTAGACACCGGTACCACCAAGGTCCACCGGGGGCATGGTTTGGGTCTCTCTATCTGTAAAGCGTTGCTGGATTTACTGGGCGGCGAGATCACCGTGAAAAACCAAGCCCAAGGGGGCGTCGAGGTCTCAATATGGATAAGCTCTTTAGAACACAACGGCCAAGAAGGGGGGTTTAGTCTGGATGGTGATCTCTTTTTTGATGATCAGATCGAGGCTTTTTAATGGTAGCGGGCTCCGAGATAGGCACCCATTTTTTACTGCCTGGCACCCTCTATGCCAAGCCGGGCGTGCATCGCATAACCACCGTACTGGGCTCCTGCGTGGCCATTTGCCTATGGGACCAACGCCGCCGCGAAGGGGGCATGAACCATTTTAAGCTGCCTTTGTGGAATGGTGACGGTCTGCCCTCGCCCAAATTTGGCAACATCGCCACCGAAAAGTTGTTAGAAAATCTCCTGCTCATGGGTTGCGACCGCCGCCAAATGCAAGCCAAGGTGTTTGGTGGTGCCGCAGTATTGAACCATCAGAGCGGTCTGCTTAACGTGGGCGAGCGCAACATACAGGTCGCCATGGATATGTTACGCCAATTTAAAATACCGGTTACAGCCCAGGATTTAGGTGGGGAGATGAGCCGTAAAATTGTGATGGACACCAGCACCGGAAGCATCTTGATGAAACGCGCCAAAAACGCATGAGCGTGCCATTTTCCCCTTATGACGGAGAGATTAATTGATGGATGCCCTAACCGCTTTAGAAACCCGCCGTTCGATCAAGTTATTTGATCCCCAGCACACCTTGAGCGAAGCCGAAGAACGGCGTCTTTTAGAGTTAGCCAAACTCTCCCCCACCGCCTTTAATCTGCAACACTGGCGCTTTGTGTTGGTGAAGGACCCCGCGCTGCGCCAACAGTTACGGGCCCTTGCGTGGAACCAAGCCCAGGTGACGGATGCCTCTCTCTTGGTGGTGGTGTGTGCTGACCTCAAAGCGTGGCAGCGTTACCCGGAACGCTGCTGGAGCCATGCTCCAGAGCAGGTGCAGCAGCCCTTATTGAAAGCCATTGATGGGTTTTATCGGGAAAATGAGGCCTTGCAGCGGGATGAAGCCCTACGTTCTTGCGGGATTGCCGCGCAGAGTTTAATGATCGCGGCCAAAGCCATGGGTTATGACAGCTGCCCCATGGATGGTTTTGATTTTGATGCCGTCGGCGAGGCAATTAATCTGCCCGATGATCATATTGTCACCCTGTTTGTAGCCATTGGCAAAGCGGTAGAACCAGCCCGTCCCCGTGGCGGTTTGCTCGATTATGAGGATGTGGTGATTATCGACCGTTTTTATCCCTAAGCCCCACCTTTGTTTAAACCGCCATCCCTGTTCGTTGCGCAGGGGTGGCGGTGATTCCGGGCGCTATGGCCAAATACCCAACTGCCGCATGCGGCGCTGGAGCAAAAACAGACCCAACAGCCCCAGCAGTTGTGCCACCATTAATCCGGCGTAGACCACCACCATTTCATAACGCCCTTGGTGCATACCAGAGATTGCGGCCATTTGGTATATCTTAGAAAAAAACATCAGATTAAAGAGGTTAAGCAGCGCGATCCCTAGACCAAGCCACCGGCTAGGCCCCGCCGTCAAGGGCAACAGCAAGGCCGAAACCGCCAGAAAATAGCCCCCCCACAAGGGAATAAAGCCTGCCACCGCCATAAACAGCGCCACCCAACCCGCCATCGCTGACAGGGGCAACAGCGGAGGTTGTGGGGTGGTTGCCCAAACATTAAAACGGTGCAGCATGTCAACCCAACTTTCTCGCAGCTAAGCCGCCACGGTGGCAACAAGAGATAACCCTCAACGCCTGGACCTCTCACCCTCAGCGCGCCACTGGGTTACGCGTAGCTCCCCGACATCCAGAGCACAGGAGAGATGCCACCGGTGGGTTACACCCCACCTAAGCTCGGCATCGCCCACCCCAACAGCGCAACAAGCAATCCTCACACCATTTACGCTTATTCTGAAAATTCATCCGGGTACAACGGGCATGACTACTAAATTTTGACCAACCGTGTTAAAGTGACCATTGGTTGTTTGAATGGTTATACAGAAACTGTATAAACACCGGAATTTGTCTCACTTTATACGAGCTCCGTAGGGGGGGTTGTGCCTTGCGTGCGCAACCTTACTGCGACAAGCTTGGCGCCGCTGTGCTAGGCTAAAGGATCCGGTCACCTTATACAGGACTGTTCAGGTTTATAGGCGCGCAGATCTGTTTTTTTACGAGGGACGGTCTTAAATGGACTTCTCATTTGATGGTCAACATCTTCTTCACCATCTGGCCGATGGCATCATTATCCATGAGCAGGATATGATTCTCTACGCCAATGAGATTGCCCGCATTATGCTGGGCACAGAGATCCACACGGATCTAACTCAAAGCCTCTTTTCACTCCGCATTGACCCCACCTGCCGGGAAGCTTGGTTACACAACGGGGCCAACCATAGCCACGAGGCCGACAGGGTTAAATTGGTCGACCTCAAACTGCTGCCCGAAGCCAAACCCTTTACGCATGTCGAGGCATTGACCATCCCCTTTCAGGGTAATGAACGGCTGCTGGTCACCACGCTGCGGGATATTAGCGAGAAAAAACGTCAAGAAGAGCGTATACGCCATCAAGCCAACTATGATGCCCTTACCGGCCTGCCTAACCGTGGCCTGTTTTTAGACCGTTTAAAGCTGGAGCTGGCACGGGCCAAACGTACCGACGTGCGTGTCGCGGTGATGTTTATTGACCTAGACCGCTTTAAGTGGGTCAACGACACCCTGGGTCATGCGGCGGGGGACGATCTGCTGCGAGAGGCCTCCAAACGGCTGCTCTCTTGTCATCGCCAATCGGATACCGTGGCCCGCATGGGGGGGGATGAGTTTACGGTTATCCTGCCCGACATGGCCCGTGGTCCCCATGCTGAGCGGGTGGCGGCGCAAATTTTAGAGCAACTCGCCGCCCCTTTTACCCTGGAGGGTCAGGAAGTTACCATCTCAGGATCGGTGGGTGTCACCATTTTTCCCGACGATGCGGACAACCTGGATGATCTGCTTAAAAACGCCGATACTGCCATGTACCGGGCCAAGTCCCAAGGCCGCAACGCCTACCGTTTTTATACCCCCGACATGCATGCCGAGGCGATGGCCCGTATGGCCCTGGAGCGGGAGCTTTCCAGTGCGGTAGAAGACCAAGAGTTGGCGCTCTGTTATCAACCGATTGTTGATCTTAATACCAATCGAATCGCCGGGGCTGAAGCCCTGTTGCGCTGGAACCACCCCACCTTAGGGGCGGTCTCGCCTGAGGTGTTTATACCCATTGCCGAAGAGATGGGGTTAATCGCACAGATTACCGAATGGGCCGTGCGCGAGGCGTGTACCCAAGCCTGCCAATGGCGCAGCCAATATGGTACGGCCAAAGATTTTTTTATCTCGGTCAACCTAACCTGCACCCGCTGCCGGGAGCTTTCCACCGACGACAAAATCCCCTCTATCCTGGCCGAGACCCAACTGCCCCCCCACGCGCTGGTGCTTGAGGTAACCGAGACCATTTTGGGCGAAGACCCCCCCAAAGCGATGGCAATGCTTAACCACCTGAAACAGATCGGTGTGCGCTTATGGCTGGACGACTTTGGCACCGGCTCATCCTCATTAAGCGTGTTGCGCAATCTGCCGGTTTGTGGGGTTAAAATTGACCGTACCTTTGTACCCGATGCCCTTAATGATAAAGAGGCCGAGGTGCTGGTCACCACCATCATCAACATGGGCCGCAGCCTTAACCGCATTTTGATTGGTGAAGGGGTGGAAACCGAAGCCCAACGCCTCTATCTAGAGGGCAAAGGGGTGCAACTGGCCCAGGGCTATTTTTTTGGTAAGCCCTGTTCTGCCGCCGAATTTCCCGATCAATTTTTTGACCACTGATCCTCACCAAATATTGCGCGTAAAGGCGCACCATGGGCCGCATTGCTGGGGCGGGCTTGTTACCTATGACGGCGGGGGGCGCAATCCGCAGCGAGACTACAACCGCAAACGCCCCAAACGCAGAGCGTTGCTCACCACCGTCACACTGGACAGCCCCATGGCCGCCGCCGCCCATGCGGGCTCCAACATCACCCCCCACGGTACCAACACCCCAGCGGCGATGGGGATGAGCAACGCATTATAACCAAAGGCCCAAAACAGATTTTGCCGAATATTAACCAGCACCGCCGCCGACAAAGCGATGGCGCGCGCCACCCCTTGCACATCCCCCCCCATGAGAATAATATCGGCGCTCTCCATCGCCACATCGGTGCCACTGCCTAGAGCAATACCCACATCGGCCCTGGCCAAGGCAGGGGCATCATTAATACCATCCCCCACCATCGCCACCACCAACCCCTGCCCCTGCAACTCTGCCACCACCTGCGCTTTACCATCCGGCAGGGTATCGGCCCGTACATGGCTTGCCGCAATACCCAACTGGGCCGCCACCACCTGAGCGGCCTTGGCATTATCCCCCGTCACCATATAGACCGCACAGCCCCGCGCCTGGAGCGCCGCCACCCCTGCCGCACTCTCTGCTTTAACGGCATCTGCCACCGACAGCAAACCCGCATGCTGCCCCTGCCAAGCCACGTGAATCACACTCTGTCCCTGCTCGGCCCACATGGCAGCCTGCGCCATCAAGGTGGGATCCAGCCCCACCCCACGCTGTTCCAGAAGGATGCTCCGCCCCAATAAAAGCGTCTCTTCTCCCACTTGGCCCTGCATACCATAACCGGTCAACGATTTAACCTTGCTGGCTGCGGCTGGCACCACCCCTGCCTCGCCCAGCCCCTTCACCAACGCCTGAGCAATGGGGTGCTCCGACTGGGCCTCCACCGCCATAACCCCGGCGAGTAAAGCGGCCGCGCCCTGATGGTTAACCAATACCGGTGTGCCACAGGTCAGCGTGCCGGTTTTATCAAAGATCACCGCATTCACCTGCTGGGCCCGCTCCAGCACATCCCCACCGCGCATCAACATACCCAACCGCGCGGCCCGGCCCGTGCCAACCATCACCGAGGTCGGCGTGGCCAACCCCAACGCACAGGGGCACGCCACAATCATTACCGCAATAAAATGGGTGAGACTATGGGTAAAAGGGGCCCCCAACAGCAGCCACCACACCAGCAATACCAGGGTTGCCAACGCCAAAATAATGGGCACAAACACCCCGGCAATGCGGTCGGCCAACCGGGCAATGGGCGGTTTAGCCCCCTGGGCTTGACGCACCATGGCAATAATCCGTGCCAGTGCGGTATCTCCCCCCACCCGGCTGGCACGCATGGTAAAGGGAACCGCCCCATTTAGGGTGCCCCCACTCACCTCATCCCCCAGCCCCTTTTGCACGGGTAGCGGCTCGCCGGTGAGCATGGCCTCGTGCAGATAGGGTTCGCCCACCTCCACCACCCCATCACTGGGCACCGCCGCACCTGGATGTACCAGCAACCGATCTCCCACACGCACCTGCGCTGCGGCTATGGTTTCGGTACCACCATCCTCTTGCACGCGTAGGGCGGTTTGTGGGGTCAGGGCCAGCAAGGCTTGAATGGCCCCTGCGGTTTTCCCCTTGGCTCGGGCCTCCAACCATCGACCAATCAAAATCAGCACAATAATCATGCCTGCGGTATCAAAATAGAGGTGCCCACCCTGCCCGGCTTGGCTCCACCACTGGGGAACCAGAGCGATGCCCACAGAGGCCACATAAGCGCTCAATGAGCCCACACTCACCAGGGTATTCATGTTGGCGCTACCATGTTTGAGCACCTGCCATGCCCCCCGGTGAAACCCCCAGCCCGACCATAACACCACCGGTGTCATGCAGACCCCTTGCAACAGGTTGCGCCACCCTTCATCCAGCGTGGCTACCCCTGGCAACCAACCGTGCATCATCGCCATATTCACCAAAACCAATAGCGCCCCCACCACCAAGCGGTGCTGCAACTGGCGGATCTCCCGCTGTTGCATGGTTTGGGCACGCGATTCGACCTCGCCCTCTTGGCTGGCCAGCAGCGAATAACCCACCCCCTGCACCGCCTGCTGAATGGTTGTCTGGCTCACATAGTCGGGAATCAACGTGACCAACAACGCCCCCGTGGCAAGGTTTGCCGCCACCCGTTCCACCCCGGACAGTTTGGCCACCGCCTGCTCCACTTTGGTTACACAGGAGGCACAGGAGAGCCCCTCTAACTGAAACGTTTGGGTGATGCGCGGCACGGAAAATCCGGTCTGTTTAACCAGCTTTTCCAACCCTTCCAGGGTGACCACGCCCTCAATCCGGGCTGAGGCTGTCGCCAAATTAACACTGGCCTGGGTCACACCCGGCATGCTCTCTAAACGGCGCTGCAAGCGGCTGGAACAGGCCGCACAACTCATGCCTTCGATGGGGAGTTGCATAACAGAAGGAGACAAGGACATAACACAAACCACGCTGGTGGACGAAAAAAGAAGAAACGCACCGCCCCAAAACGCCAAACCGTAGGCGTATCATCTGGAGAATTTAGCCTTACAGCAGAGTATTGTCGCGCTTACCAGACACTTCTGAAGCCCCTTACCGTGGGACCATAAAGTGGGAG
The DNA here is from genome assembly GCF_000014865.1 of Magnetococcus marinus MC-1. NCBI lineage: Bacteria > Pseudomonadati > Pseudomonadota > Magnetococcia > Magnetococcales > Magnetococcaceae > Magnetococcus > Magnetococcus marinus. The sequence goes on along the minus strand of NC_008576.1, from coordinate 1,232,217 downwards.
CGCTTTTACATATCACACGCTCCCCTACACGTCGTGCTCATCGGGGCCAAAACGTTTAAACCACCACTCATCGGGGGGCAGATAACGCTCGACCTCCTGTTTTGAAAATGCGTATTGATAGTGGGCAATATAGCTTTTAATTAACGCGTGGGCTTCTAAAATGGCCTTGGTCTGGCTGTGGCACTGGGCTGCTTTTTCCGGGGGGTTTTTGTCTGGGTGCCAACGTTTGAGTAGGGCCTTGGTGCGGGTTTCAATATCCGCAAGCGAGGCCCGCTCGCTTAGCCCCAGCAGCTCCCGTGCCGCCGAGATGCGGGCATAGAGCCCGGGTGCAGGCTCACGCATCGGGGTCTGACCAACGACGGGTCAGCGCATAACGATCCTGCGCCGTCTGCCATGGCAGCCTTAACATCCCCAGCAACGAGCGGGTGTGCGGCCCTTGATGGGTCGTGATACCAATCTCCATCGCCACATGACCCCGTTTGGGCTGGGCCGTATAGGTGCCAAACAGACGATCCCAAAGGCTTAGGTTAAAGCCAAAGTTACTGTTCGCCTCGGAGGGTAGTGTGGAGTGGTGAACCCGGTGCATATCTGGCGTCACCACCAGCCAACGGAGCAACCGATCCAACCCCAAAGGCAGCGTGATGTTGCCATGGTTAAACATCGCCATGCCATTAAGAATCACCTCAAACAGCAAAACCGCCGCAGGTGGCGGGGCCAAACAGAGGATCGCCGCAAATTTAATACCCATGGAGAGTAAAATTTCTATAGGGTGAAAGCGGGCACCCGTGGTCACATCGTAGTCAGGATCGGCGTGATGAACCTGGTGCAGCCGCCACAGCAGCGGCAGTGCATGGACCAATACATGTTGCAGATAGATAACCCCATCCAACAGCACCACCCCAAGTAGCAGCGCCCATAGGCTGGGGAGGGACCACATTTGCAAGAGTCCCCACCCTTGCTGCTGCACCTGGGCCGCCCAAACCACCGCCGCCATGGGAAACAGCAGCCGCACCAATAGGGTATTGATGAGCACCAGTCCAAGATTGGCGGGCCAGCGTTGCATGCGGGGATGGCGCGGCACCCGCCGGGGACGCCACCACTCCCACACGGCGATCAGCAGAAAAATCGAAAAGAAGGCCACCACTCTTAGCGTGGGTTCCTGCTGCAACAGCCAGCTATCCATGGTTTTCTCAATTGGTTCAAAGCGGTTCTAGGTAAAATCCAAGCGCGGCGCACACCCCAAAAAACAGAGGACCGCCCATCGGTAACGATACGCGGTCTCGTCCCACACAGCTCTGTTGCTCCCCGATTAACGGGTGCTAGCGACCGTCCCGCACTTTGCGTGTGTGGGCATGCTCACGCAAAATGGTTTCCATATCAGAGCTAAAAAAGCTAATGGCCATATAGCGACCATGGGTGCAATTACGGCACTGTGAGCCCGCACTGGCCCACCCCTTAACGCCACTCAAACTACCGGTGCAGCTATCCTGACCACAACGTACTTCGTTGCAGCTGTTGCATTTATAAATTCGCGCAGGGCGACCACCACAGACGGGACAACGAACACTGGACACAAAAGATCTCCTTCACATACCACAGGGGGGCAAGCTGTACAGACAGGGCGCACCCCACGCTGGTTACCTATCTGGGATCCAGCATAGCACACTCTTTCCAGAACAACCCACTGCATTCAATAGAGTTCTATTGTCGGAAATTTTACGACATAAATTCAATGTTTTTTTGAAATAATACCATTTTAGTCGAAATAGTGATCTTGAAATTACCATCACCGGCGACTCAATGACAGGAGCCTCGCGTCCCAATACACCAACCCTGCCCCCCTTACCGCAACGGCAGCAACCGCAAAGCAGCCACCTTAGGCGCGCGGTTTACTCCTCGCGGTTGGTGGTACCGGGAAAGGGTGGCAGTGGTTCATCCAACACCTTGGGTTTCTCGCCAACCTCCGGCTCCAGCGGGATGGGGCAGCGCCCCAAGGGCATCTCCCACTCCGGTTGCGCCGCTAGCACCTCATCATGCCGTAAAAATTCCAATCGGATCTCGACCCGACGGCTCTCTTCGCGGCTGCTACGGATGCTGGTGGAAGCCGCCCCATCAATGATAATCATGCGCTGCAACTCACGCCGTTGCGCCTCACTAACCTCGGCCTCCATCAGGGTACAGAGCACCGCCTGGGCACGGTTCATGCTCAAACGCACATTGTACAAATAGGTTCCAATATCATCGGTATAGCCCTCAATGTGGACCCGTTTTAACCATTTACCCTCACCCTTTTTGCGCACCTTCAGCAACATCGGCACAAAATCTTTAAGCTGCTGACGTACCTGAGCCGAAAGATAAAAACTATCCAGCTCAAAGCGCGCGCTGTTGCCAAAACTGAGGGTCTGCTCCTTACGGTTGATCACCAGAGGCAGGTTGGACTGTGCCGCACTCTGCTCCAAGGCGTCAAACACCTTGGTGATCTCATCTTTGCGCTGGTTTTGGCGCACCTCATCCCGCGAGGCCACCGCGATCATCGAGATACTCATCACCACCAAAAACAGCATCACCAAGGCGGTCATCAAATCGGCATAGCTGATCCAAAAGGGGTTATCCCCCACATCCAGCCGCTTTCTCTCGGGCAATTTACGCAGATTCATGATCGCTCTCTCCCTCCCCCAGCCGATCATGCCAAGCGGGGGCAGGCACCTGTTGCAGGGCGGCCAACAGCGTTGGCCAATCCCGCTCCGCTACCCCCAGCACCGCCAGATAGGGCAACACCTGCTCCAGTGTTGACGGGCCTGCCAGGGCAGCCGTCACCAACCCAACCATAGCCTGCATCACCACCCCTTGCCGAAAAGCCACCGAGCGCCCCGCTTTGAGCAGACTCAACCCCCCATCCGGGTTGGCCACCACCGCCACCACCGCTTCCGGCAAGCCCCAGTGACGGCAGAGCGCCGCCCCCACCTGCTGCTGCTGAAAACCGAAGCTCTCCTGCTCATAAGCCAACCACTGCGCGGGCGTCCACTCCCCATGCCGTTTAAGTTGCATACGGTACTCTGCATGGTGGCCCAGTAAAGTGATGCGCCCAATCCCTTGCAACAGCCCAGCACAATGGGCCAGTTCCCCAGAGATGCGTTGCCGCGCAGGCACCCGCCCCAGTCGCCCCACCAACTCAGCGCAACAGGCCATACATAAACCCCGATGGTGCGCCTGCGCCGCCAAAGGGTAGAGCGGGCTATAGGGGTTGACCATGGGCACCTCTAAAAACAGATCCTCCAGCAGCCCTTCTAACGCCGTCAGCCCCAACTGCACAACCCCCTGGCGTACCCCGCTGCTGGAGCTCGCCTGCAAAACCATCCCGGTCAAGGCGCCATCGCTCTCCACCAGGCCCGCCACCGCCATAAGGTCCGGGGTAAAATCATCCAGCGCATGCCGCAACTGCACCAGCGTGCGCGGCAGGGGTTGAGGCGGATTTTCCGCGATCCACTGTGTGAGCGAGGAGCTCATACGCCTTCTCCCCAATGCTCGACCCAAAAGCCCGCCGAGAGCTCCAACTCCGCCATGGATTGCGCAAACAGCCCCTGCTGCTGGCGTAGCACCCTCTGCCACCACGCCTCAAAATCGGCACGGGTGGCCCCATCAGCCTCCACCGCTACCTGTTTGAAGCGCTCGGCCAAAGGGGCCACCTGCTGCACAAAACGCCCACTTTGCAGAACCCGCTCCAGCGCTTCCTGGTAGATACCGTATTCCATAAGCGAAAGATCTAAGGCAACCTCATGGGAGCTACTCACCGAAATTTGCTCAAACAAGGCACCAAACAGCTTGAGCAACAACCACTGCTGCCAACTGCGCCGTAAGCCATCGGCCTTGCCTGCCCGCAGCGCCGCCAACATGGGCCCACTATTCTCCTCTAAACGCTGCCGCAGCCAGTGGTTAAGCGGCTCCATGGGCTGCTGTTCATCCTGCCGTCGCAGCCAACCCCGTCGCGCCAGCCATAACCCCAAGCCCAGCAAAGCTTGCGCAAACGCCACCCCATGACAGAGCTGCGCCAACTGCTGTTGACCCTGCTGCCCATAGCGCTGGCTGCGGTGCAACCAAGGTGCTGTGGTAAAGGATTCATCCAAATTCTCGGCATAGGGCTCTAACAAAGCCTCCAAAAACAGCCCCCAGCCCTCGCGATCCTGTAACTGCTCAACCAATTTTTGCCACAGCTCCACCCCTTGGGCATGCGCCAAAGGAGGGAGCCATTGATTGAGTAAAGCCAGGGCCTCCAGCAACGCGACCCCGTTGCGTTGTCGCGCATAAGGCTTGTCGCTGCGGCCATGCAGGATCTGCGGCAGCTCGTCATAGAGGGCATGTAATAGGGCATGATTTAATAGATAATAGGCTTCGGCCATATCCACAGCGGGCATGCTCGGCAGTCTCGGCCAAGCCGGCTCGTCTGTAACCGGTTGCGGCCACGCTTGCGCCATGCTGCGCTCCTCGGCGGCCACAAACAGCAACCCCCCTTGCAGGGTGTGCAACAGGCTTAGGGCGATCTCATAACCCAACTCACTGGCATCATCGTCGGCCATAATCACCAGATCATGAAAGGGTGTTGTGCCCCCAGCATCCACAATCTCCCCCGCCTCTTCCAGCAGCGTCACTGACCGCCCCGCCCCCCGCGACAGCCGCAACTGCCGTTGCTGCACCCGCACCGTCAAACGGTGCCCAAGGGTGCCTGCATCCAGCGTGGCAAAGCTGGCTGCTGCCGCAGGATCCCGCAGCATGCGCAGCAGCTCCAAGCGCTCCCCGGCCAGATCATGGCGTACCAAAGTCTCTCCCCGCCACTTCTCCAAACCCAAACGGCCCCGCGCGGTCACCCGCAACAACCGTTGCCGCCAGCCTGCCCCCTTGTTATGCACCAGCAGTTCGAGTCCCGCCTGCCGTAGGCTCCATTGAGGGGTATCATAAAACCGCAACACCCGCTTTTTTATCCCCCCCTGCCCCTGTGCCATGCCCAGCAACGGATGCTGGTGCAGGCTGTTAGCCCGTTCCGGTGGTACCCGTAACCGTATGCACTGTTTGGGAAACATGGAAACGCCTTATTTTTTGACGAGCTTTTTACGTAGCGCATCCATGCGCTCACCCAGCATCTCAATATAGACCGCTTGCTCCTCGCTGGCACCATGGACCACCTTGCGCAACTGCTGCACCAGCTTGTCCGCCGCCTGATCGGTGCTCTCTTCCATATCCCGCCGCATCTGCTCCATATCGCCACTAAAGGCCCGACTCACCTCATTAAGCGCCCCCATCATCCCCTGATGGCGACTCTCGTTCTGAGCATCAATCGAGGCGATACGGTCCACCAACTGGCTCTTTTCTTCTTCTTTACTCTGCACAATACGCTCAGCCCACGCCTCCAAGGTATGCTGCATGGCCGCCTGCTCTTCGGCCATACGCTTTTGCAGCAGGGTTAAGCGGCCATCCATATCGGCCACCAACGCCTCCAACCGTGGGCTCATGCTGGACGGTTCTGCCACCGCCCCTGTACTGCCCGCCTCCCGCTGTTGGCTCAACTGCTCCATCGCCTGGGCCAGTTGATCGCTACGGGCATTGCTCTGGGCCGTACTCTCCTCCAACAGTTTCTCCAACTCACCCAGGGTACCTTTAAGGCTCTCTTCCATCCGTTTTTGCAGCAACGGCACCAGGGCACTGGCATCCACCCCATCCCCAACCGCACCTGCCATAGGCAAGCCCGCGACCGCCTCCAACAGGGCGGCATTCTGCGTCCGGCTCTGCTCGATTAACAGATCCAATTGTTGGGCGATCGGCTGCCACTGAGACGCCTCGCCACCTTGGCTCTGCAACAGCGCACTCACCTCATCCAGGCCCTCCAAAGAGCCCTGTAACATCTGCCCCACCCGCTGCTCTACCTCGTCGGCAAAGTGCCCCATGGTACCGTGCAACAGGTCGCTCAGGTGCGCCTTGAGCCCGGTTATGGCTTGTAGCTGGCTCTCACCCTGCTGCTGGACCAACTGCTCCAACACCGCCTGCTCCACCCCACTGTCCGCCGGACGAGGGGTCGCGTTCCCCCCTTGCAGCTGTTCAAGCATCTGCTTCGTACTGCTCTCCAAACGGTTTTGCATCTGGTCGCTGCGCTGCACCAACCGTAAAGAAAGCCCCTCTAGCGTATTCATCAAGGCTTGATGTCGGTTGCGGTTGGCCTCGCCCATGCTCTCTAGCCGCTCGGCCATACGAGCATCCCGCTCGGCACCGGTCTGCTGCAACAACGCTCGGATCTCATTAAGGGAGAGCCCCATGGCACTCTGCGCCCGCTCCATGCCTTTGCCAATGCCCTCAACCCGCTGCTGTAGTTGCTGCATATTCTCCCGCAAGGTCTGCCCAACGCTGCTGCGCAGACTCTCTACCACCTCCGGCAAATCCTCCGGCAGACTGCTCCGCATGGTCTTGATCGCCTCCATCACGCCACGCTGCATCATGCCCTGCTCGGCGCGCATCTCGCCCAAGCTCTCCTGCACCACCCCTGTCAGCGCATGCTGCCCTTGCAGCGCCTGCTGCACCTCGGCATAGCGCTGGGCCAACTCTGTCACCACACCATCCATACGTGTCTGGCTCTGATCATGGGCACTGCTGGCGCTGTGCAGTGCTTGACGCACCTCATCCTGGGTGCTCTCCAACGCACCTAGGGCATTTTGCAAAAGCCGCTGCACATCCCCCAGCTCCCCCATGCGGGTACGAATCGCCTGTTGCGCATCCATCACCGACTCCATAAAACGGCGGCTCTCCAAGCCATCGGAGCGGGTTAAATTCATGGCATCGGCACTCTCCCGCTGGGCATCCGCCACCCCGGCCAGATTTTCCGAAATGCTCTTTTGGTACTCACGCAGCTTTTTATATTCACTGGCGGTCTCGGCTTGATGCTCCCGCACCTGCAACAACACCTCACCTTGTAGGTTCAGGTTATCTTGCAGATTACCCAACAGCCCTTCAACCCCCTCTTCCAAAGCCAGCTTCTGACTGTTCTGGTTATGTTGGCGCTGCTCCACATAGGCGACCACCCGATCCAGCCCCCCCTTAAGCACATCCAACATGGCAGGTTGTCCCTCCAAGAGACTGCGCAAGCCGGCCAATTGGGCCGCCGGGTCTTGTTCCAACACCTGCGTCAACTGACTCTCCAACCCCTGCAACTGCGCCCCATAACCGCGCATGGCGGTTTGGATCTCCACCACCCCACCCAGCGCTTCGTGCAGATTCACCAACCCCTCACTCTGCTCTTGCTGGTGCTCCTGAATATTCTCCAAACCGCCCGCTAAAGCCGCCAGCACCAACTGCTGACTCTCCAACCCCTGCTGCAAGCCCTGTACGCTGCCATCCAAATTATCAAGCGCTGCCAAACGTTGCTGCTCCTGAGCCAGCTCACCCACCCGGTCGCGCAACTGGGCAAAGGCTGTAGAGATCCGCTCCATGCGGCTTGCCAAAGCGCTCTCTGCGCCCTCGCTACGGCTCTCCAACTGGGTGAGCTGCTGGGCAATGCGCTCTAGGTGATGATCCACCCCTTCCGCTACGCTTTGCGCCTGCTGTTCGGCTTGGTTCAAGCGCTCGGCAATGCCCTGCAACTGCGCCCCGACGCTCTCTTCGCCCAGCTGCGTCTGTTCGGCCACCTGCGTGATCTGCTGGGCCAACCCAGCAAGCTGTTCAAGGTGCTGCTGCTGACCCTGCTGGAGCTGCGCCACGGCCTCCTGCAACTGCCCCTGAACTCTATCCAACTGACTGCCCAGTTCCCCTTGCCGCTGTTGCTCGTTGCTGGCCGCCTGCTGCAACTGGGCGGCTATGCCCTGCAACTGTCGCTCAGTGGCCTCCCCCTCGCCACGAGCCTGTTGTTGAGCCTGCTGCACCAGTTCCACCACCTGCTGCAAGCGGCTCTGCTGCTCTTCATTCATCGCTTCCAAACGCTGGGCACTCTGCTGTTGCGCATCGCCCTTTTGAATCTGCTCTGCCTGTAGTTGAGCCATCATGGCCACTTGACGATCCACCGCCTCGCCCAACTGTTGAAGCTGCTGCCCACCCTGTAATAACGCCTCACTGTTGGCACTGACCAACTGCTGTTCCAAACGGTGCAGCCGGTTGGCCAGTTTGCGTTGCAGCCGCGCCAACCGATCCGCATGCCGTAGATGGATAGACTCCACCAACTGCTGCATCACATCGCCCCGCTGCAAACCCTGTTGCTGGGCCGCCCGCATCTCCTGTTGGGATTGACGGAGATCTTCCATCCCCTCCAGTTGGGTAAGCAACTGCTGCTGTTGCCCTTGCAAAGCCTCGCCCAGCGCATCGGCGGTGCGATCTTGTGCCGCATGCATGGTGTCTAAGCGGCTGGCCAACGCCAGTTGATCCCTCTGCATCGTCTCCCAAAAGCCCCGTTGCGCGGCCTGCTCTTTAAGTAAGCCCAGCTCCTCAGAGACCATGCTCTCCTGCCGGTGCAGCAGTGAAGAAAGATTATCTAAGCTGGTTTGGTGCTGCCCTTGATTGATCTCAACCCCTTGCAAACGGGCATCGGCATCATTGTGCAAGCCCAACAAACGCTCCAACGTCTCTTCTTGCCCCTCTAGGGCATCCCGCACCGCCTCCAACTCCTGCCCTTGATAGAGATCCTGATCCCGCAATTGGTCCAGGCGCGATTCCAACTGGTTTTGCCCCTCCTGCAAGCTTTGAAAATGTGCCTGCTCGGTCTGCTCTCGCTTGGCTAAATCGGCCAGCAGCGTAACCACGCTGCGCTCCATGGTCTGCACCCCGGTTTGCAGCATCTCTTGCAGCGACTCGGACAAAGAGCCCTGCTCCTGAGACATGCGTGCCAGCAACAACGCCTCCCGCTGAGCCGCACCACGATTGAGGTTATCATCCAACTGAGCCAATACCGCCAACAACTGCTGCTGGCCAGAGCCCTGCTCCGACACGCGCTGCGCCAGCGTTTGCCGAATCTCTTGCAGTGCTGACTCCATCACCGGTAAGCTGCGCGCGGCCTCGACCAAAGCGGCATCATCAAGACCACCGCCCTTGTTTTCTCCCGGTGCCACAACATGGGGTTTTAGGCTAAGCAGGCTCTCATTTAAAGCCACCAGCGCGCTCTTTACCCCCTGTAGTAGCTGCTCCTGTTTGGCCAGCGAGCGACCCAGCTCATCCTGGGCGGGCGGCGGTGTAGCGGGCATCAACTGCTCCAAGCGCTGTGCAATCTGCGCCAACAGCTCAGGCCCACGCGCCAGAGCGGCAAGCTGCGCCTGTTGCCCGGCATCCAACTGCTGGGCCAAGCCCTCTAAGCCACCGCGCATGGCCTGGGCCATGGCGGCGTCGGCAGCCACCGCCTGAGTTGGGGGGGATTCCAACAAGCGCTGCAACTGCTGTTGGGTGGTCTGATTAACCCCCTCAAAACGGGTCATGGCCCCTTGCATCTCCGCCGCCATACCCTGCACCAGCTCAGCCAAACGCTCCACACTCTGCCGCTGCAAGCTCTGCTGCTGGGCCGCTTGCTGGGCGGCGTCTGCCATCTGCCGCACCGGTTCGGCCAGGGCTGCGTGCAGGGCACGGGCCGCACCATCATCCCGCTTACCGGGCTCGCCGACACGCCCCCCCTGGCAAGCCATGTCGGCCAGATATTCCGACTCGACCCCGCCAGGAAAAAGATCATCCAAGGTCCCTTGCAAACGGGTGATCTGGGCATAGCGCCAATGCAGCAACAGTTTTTCCACCACGGTGACCGAGATGGCGGTAAGAATGGCAATAAAAGAGGCCACAAAGGCGGTGGAAACACCGGTGAAGAGATGTTTTAGTTGCAGCGTGACCTGACTGGCTTCCACTGTGGGGTTAAAGTCAGTCAGCCCCAACAAAATGCCCGCAAAGGTCGAGACGATGCCCGCCCCGGTAAGAATGCCCGGCAGATGGCGGAAAAACTCCACCCGCATGGGGGTATCCACCAGATTGGTCTGGTTAAAATAGAGCTCAGCGGGTACCGTGCTGCGGTAGTGGGTGGTGGTCACACCGCTCTCGTCCTCCACCATTTGGCGGTGCAGGGAGTCGGTATAGTCGTGCCATAGGCGGGTAAACAGGGGGTAATAGAACCAACTGTAGAGCTCTGGCTCGGCCTCGCCCCGGGCAAACTCGCCCCGCTTAACCGCCCGCGCCAGCGCACCATGGGCCAGACTGACCCTCAGCGCATCCAGCACCGCTTGCCAGACATACCCCCCTAAAAAGAAGAATAAAAAACCACTGATCACCCCCAACAGTGTCATGACGATAGGGGCTTCGGCCTGATTGCTCAGCGGCACAGCCAAAAAGGCCGGCAGTGGCAACACGGTCATCAATTGGGGGGCATGGCCCGAAACCCAAATACCGGCCATAACCGCCAGACCCATTAATACCAAAGACCATATGGTACCGAATAACGGTCCCTTCATGGTGACACTCCAAAGCTGCGAAACCAAACCAACAGGGGCCTGAACCCCCCACCCACCGCCACCCCCTAACCAACCCGCAAGAGAACGGCGCTGGCTTAGAATAAGGCTATCCCGCCGCAAAGACCATGCTTTGCCTGAGCAATGGAGGAAGTTTCACCCAAACCTCTTTTGCATTGCGCCAACCAAGGGCACACAACAAAAGGTGAGATTTAAAGAACCAGCCATCGTTCCCTCAATCCCACGACCACCTATGCAGCTGGCTTGAAAAGCCTCTGTTTGCCCTGCTCACCCAGGGATGCCCCCCATGCAGAGATGAGCATTCAAAACCGGCGGATACCGCTCTACAAGTGCGACCCTTCACTCCATTAAACACATCGCCGGTTGGAGACCCCCTAAACCGACCATTGCCACACCAGCACACCCAAGCAACAGCCACCCTTACAAGGCACCCTCAGCGCAAGAGCACACGCCTGATAAAACTGTTTGATCCATACATAACACGCCTTGTACGATCTAGCCCCGCGCCCGGGGCACATGCTCAGCCACTAACCCCCATGCGTCTTTTCTGCCCAACCAAAACCAGCGCTTAAAAAAAACATAATATATTGCTTTTATTATTCTTTTTAAAATCGCGCCGCCACTATACCAAATTTTCATACCGCCAACAGGGGCTTGGCCCTGGTTTACCCCATTCATTATGCATATTTTTTAACCATTGAAAAAAATAGACGCCTTTTCTTGAGTCGTAATGCTTATATTTTGTGCATATAACGCCACAAAAACGCCCACACCTTTGAATATTTTGGTTGTTTTTCATGTATTTAACTATACATGGCACGACCCGTGCCCTATAAGGTGGCAGAACGGAGTGGGAGAGTCATTGCTTCTCCCTTCACAAGCCCCCACAGCGCCAGCGGCGCTTAGCTAGGCAAAAAAGCAGGAGCCAAACATGAAATGGATCGTAGCCATTATTAAACCCTTCAAGTTGGATGAGGTACGGGAAGCACTCACCTCTGTGGGTATCTCCGGTATCACGGTTTCCGAAGTGCGCGGTTTTGGTCGCCAAAAGGGCCATACCGAACTCTATCGTGGTGCCGAGTATCGTGTGGATTTCCTGCCCAAGCTCAAAGTGGAGCTGGCCGTGGATGACAGCATCCTTGAGCAAGCCGTCGAGGCGATTCAAAAAGGCGCCAAAACCTCCAAAATTGGTGACGGTAAAATCTTTGTGTATGACCTGGAGAGTGCTGTACGCATTCGTACCGGCGAATCTGGCCCCAGCGCGCTATAAGTTTTGAGAAAGAGGAGCAACTCGATGAAATCCATCAAACGAACCCTGCTGCCAGCCGCCGCTTTGGCTATGGGCAGCATTCTGCCCGCTACCGCTTGGGCCGAAGATACTTTAGACAGTGGTAACACCGCTTGGATGTTGACCTCCACCGCGTTGGTCTTGTTCATGACCCTGCCCGGTCTGGCGCTGTTCTATGCGGGCATGGTGCGTTCCAAAAACGTGCTGTCGGTGCTGATGCAGTGTTTCGCCATTGCTGGCGTCATGTCCATTTTGTGGGCGATTTATGGTTACTCCCTGGCCTTCTCCAGCGCGGCGGATGCAGGCGTCAACCAATTCATTGGTGGCATGGGCGACTTTTTCTTAAAGTCGGTTAAGGCGGACTCCCTAAGCGGCTCCATCCCCACCTCGGTCTTTGTTACCTTTCAGATGACCTTCTTCATCATCACCCCTGCGCTGATTGTGGGTGGTTTTGCCGAGCGCATGAAGTTCTCCTCCATGCTGGTTTTCATGGCCCTATGGGGAACCATCGTCTACCTGCCCATCTGCCACGCGGTCTGGGGTGGTGGTTTCATGGCTGAAGATGGCGTGCTCGATTTCGCGGGTGGTACCGTGGTGCACATCAATGCGGGTGTGGCTGGCTTGGTTGCTGCCCTGGTACTGGGTAAGCGTCGTGGCTACCCCACCACCGCCATGCCCCCCCACAACCTGAGCCTGACCGTAACCGGTGCCGCCATGTTGTGGGTGGGTTGGTTCGGCTTTAACGCCGGTTCTGAGTTGGCTGCCGATGGTACTGCTGGCATGGCGATGTTGGTCACCCAACTGGCCGCCGCCACCGCCGCTATCGTGTGGATGGCGCTGGAGTGGATGAAACACGGCAAACCCTCTGTGCTGGGCATTGCCACCGGTGCGGTTGCTGGCCTGGTTGCCATCACCCCTGCTTCTGGTACGGCTGGCCCCATGGGCGGCATCCTGATCGGTCTGGCCGCTGGCTTCTTTGCCTTCATCGGTGCCACCTCCATCAAACGCGCCCTGGGCTACGATGACTCGCTGGACGCCTTTGGTGTGCATGGTATCGCCGGTATCGTTGGCGCCATTCTGACCGGTGTGTTCGCCGATGCCTCCTTGGGCGGCTCTGGCTTAGCAGAAGGCAAGACCATCATGAGTCAGGTTGCGGTGCAAACGACCAGCGTTGGCTACACCATCGTCTACTGTGCGGTTGCGACCTTCATTATCCTCAAGGTACTGGATGTGATCATGGGGCTGCGTGTGGATGACGAAGCCGAAGAGATGGGCTTGGATCTCGCCGAACACGACGAGCGTGGCTACAATATCTAAGTGTACCAAAATGCGGCCCGGTGGCTTGTGCCGGGCCGCACCGCTACAAAAGCTGGACCTCTTCCTTAACAGCCCCCTTATGCGGGGCTGTTTTTTATCCACCCCTTTATGCAACCCAACACCCCCCCCCTTTAATTCCATCTATTTATCTTTCATCCGCATAAACAGTGTGATACTTTTTGATATTCTGGTTGCCTGTATCGACACATGATGCAAGGTCAATGGCATGGCTAAACATTAAAAACCATCTTTTATATCATACTAATAACTATAAATTCGGCTGCAAAGTTAACACACTTCCAGGCAAACACAGCAATCTGGCTAAAGGAACGCTCTTGACGATGGATCGGTTAGAAAGCGTGTTAAACTTTCCCATCCATTATGGTTTAGGGCAAGACTCTCCCATCCGCAGCCAGTGGCAGCAACATAAATTGCTGACCGCCTTTCAACCGATTTTCAGCCTAGCCCACCAGCGCCCAGTCGGGTATGAAGCCTTGGTCCGCCCCTATCACACCACTCTAGGAGCGATCACCCCCAACCAGCTTTTTGGCAACATCAACCCAGAAGATATTATGCAGCTGGACCGCGCCTGTCGCTTGGCTCATGTCGGCAATTTCAAAACTTTAAACCCTGAAAATAGCTGGTTATTTCTTAATGTTAACCCAACCGTTGTATTGCAGGGCATGCAGGGAGATAACCATTTTCTGCGGGATTTGCTGGCCTTCTTCCAAGTACCCGCCAACCGGGTGGTGGTGGAAATTCTGGAAAAAGCCATTGAGGATGAAGCGCTGTTAGTGGACGCAGTGGCCTATTTCCGTGAGATGGGCTGTCTGGTGGCCCTGGATGATTTTGGCGCAGGTCAGTCCAACTTTGATCGGGTCTGGCGTTTGCAACCGGATATTGTCAAACTGGATCGCAATATGATCCACAATGCGGTTACCAACAGCCGCGCCCGCACCGTGCTACCCGGTCTGGTCTCGCTGCTGCACACCGCAGGCTGTCTGGTCTTGTTGGAGGGGATTGAGACTGAAGAAGAAGCCATGATCGCCATGGACACCGAGGCCGATTTTGTACAGGGCTTTCACTTTGCCCGCCCCCAAACCGACCTAGGCACCATTCTACAAAAACAGTGCCGTGATCTCGCCAGCCTGAGCCGTCGGTTTCGCTCCCATGCCATGGATGAAACCCGTCTCATGTGGCAACGCATTCATCCCCAACTTGAGATGTTCACCCAAATGGTTGAGTGTTTTGCAAACAACCCTCAGCCCGAAGCCTTTGACGCTATCTTGAGCCATAGCAGTGTGTTGCGCTGTTTTATTCTGGATGAAAACGGCATTCAACAAGGCCCCAATCTTGAGTCGCCAACCGAGCTTCGAGAGCGCTTCACCCGTTTTAGCCCAGTCTCCGACGCTACCCAGGCAGATTGGTCTCGCAAAGCCTATTTTCGCCGCGCTGCATGCAATGAAGGCACCATTCAGCTCTCGGGTCCTTACCTCTCAATAACCGATGGTCGCATGTGCCTTACCCTTTCCCAAAGCCTCTTCAGCCAAGGCAAAAAAATGATCCTCTGCTGTGATGTGGCCTGGGAAACCAGCACCCCCCTGATGACCGCCTCATTTAGCCCCTCCAGTCAGGGACTGCAACGGGCTACCGCGATTTCGGCTTAGCCAGTTGCCCAACCGCCTCTTGCAACTGCTCGGCCTGAAGCGGGGTCAATGCGATCCACACCCCGCGCCGGGGTGCTGCCAACCAGTAGCTCGACCCCTCTTGCCAGACAGGTATGGTCTCACCCTGCACCTCTAGGGACAACCATGGCGACTTGGGCGCGGCGGCGGGAACTGCGGCAGGTGCGGGCCTAAGTTCAGCCCCCTCCCGCTGCAAGGCATCCTCCACAGCTTGCCATAAGGGACGCGACCAACCCTGCGCCCTCTTACGCCCTAGGTAGCGCGTGCCATTGGGGTGGTGTAAAACGATCTCTGTGATCGGCTCGGCGTAGGCCACCCGCGATAGCCACTCTAATGGCTCTTCATGCAGCAACGCTTCCATCCCGGCATCAATCCACATCATCTGCTGAGGCTCCCAGGGGCGCCACACCCCATATCGCGCCCCCTCACGCTGCAACCCCACCACCCAGCGCTGCCCCTCGGCATGCTCGACGGTCAGTTGCCATGGCAGGGGAGCCTGCGGCGTATAGGGCTCAAAGCGCTGCCCTTGTAGGCTCATCAACTGGCTCAACCAGCGTTGCAGACGCCCTACATGGGCCGGTTGCAGCGGCAGATCCGCCAATTTTACCCACCATCCCCCCGCTTTACGCACCAGTTGAACCGAGCTTTGACCACGCTGATGCAGCGTTATATGGCGCAACCGTAAGGGGCTCCACCCTGGCAGCAGATGGCGGTCCCGCAGTTGCGTCACCGTCTGGCGCAAGGGCTGTAATGGCGCCAACCCCATGAGCACCACCGAACCATCGGCCAAGGCCACATAGCGGGTGGCTGGGGTGGTGCCACGCTTACCCAACTGCATCCCCCACAAGAGCGCCCCTTGGGCATCCTTATAGGTAATGCGCGCCCCCGTTTCGCCAAGACCAAAAGCCCCTGGCTCCACTGGCCCAGCCATCCGCTTTATCCAACGCTGGTTCAGAGGCTCTAGCAGTTGCACCACCGCTTTTTGATCCAACGACCAGCCGGGATGTGCCTGTACTTGCCAAGCATGGGCTTGGCGTTGCAGGGTAATGGCGACACCATGGCTATCTTGATAGTGGATTTGCTCTACCCGATTGGGGTCAAGATAGGCTCGCTGGGGCAACACCACCGGGGGCTGTGGCCGCTGCCACCACAACAGCGCTCCCAGCAGCAACACCAGCAGCAGCAGTTGAGCATTAAAGCGCCAACCCAGCAACATATCTCCCCCCTACAAATGGCGTCGCAACCACCAGATTCGCCCCCCCACCAACAGCAGTAGCAAGGGTAGCAGCAGCACAAACAGTACAAACAGCCCTTGCACCTGGGCCTCATCCATCATCAATCCGGCATCCACCATGGGCTTAGGTTTCAGCGCGATCAGCGCCTCATCCTGCACCAGCCAGCGCACCATGCCCATGGCCAGATCCAGATTGGCCCCATAGCGGCTAAACCCATCGGCTGCAAAATCAGAGTCTGTCACCACCACCAAACGCTGCGCGCCCTCTTGCACCGCCACCCCCATGGTGATGGGACCTTTGATGTCGGTCTCGGCATCAAACGCCACCCGACCACCGCGCCGCTGCACGTGATTATCTTGCTCCAACCAGCCCTGTTCGGCACCCGCCAGCAGTTTTTCCCGATGCCATGGACCCGCTGTGCGAACCAGTTCCAAGCCGCCCGCCGTCACCAAAAACGGAACCTGATCCATGCCCCTGAAAATATCATGCTCTTTGGGAAATTGCGTGATCAAAGGCGTGGTGGGGTTAGCCCCCAACACCTGTGCCCCCACATCAATCACCATGCCCGGCAACCACCGAATACCATAGGGGGTAAGCAGTGCTTGCAATCCGTCATCCTGGCCTGGGTCCAGCATCAACAGCAGCTTACCGCCATCCTCAAACCATGCTTTAAGGTGCTGCAACTCCCCCTCAAACAGGGCCGATTGAGGACCCGCCACCACCAGCAAATCCAGATCATCAGGCACCTGGGGCTGCTGGTGCAAAGCCACTTCGCGCACCCCATAACCTTCATCCCGTAGCTGTTTGGCCCATTGCCCATAGGCCATACGGCCCGCCCCCGCCAGTGCGTGTTCGCCATGTCCCACGAGAAAACCAATCTGTTTACGCTGCGGTTTGGCCAGCCGCAACAGAGCATTGGTAATGCCGGATTCATCGGGCTGCTCCACTTTTTCCCAGCGCTCACCGTGACGCAGGACCAATACCCCTACCCCCTTAACCCCATAGGGTTCCGCCGCAGCGGGGTTAAGGTCGGGGTCTAACAGATGCAGGGTAAGTTGGGGATTGTGTAAGCGGTAACGCTCCAGTAAGCGCCGCAAAATACCGTCGGGATCCCCCCCCTCTTCGACAAACAGAGTCGCCTGCACCGCCCCCAACGCCTTGACCGCCGCCAGGGATTGGGGACTCAGGGTGTGGCGTTGGTTGGCGGTCCAATCCCACTGTCGATCATGCTGATAGCCCCCCCACAGGAGCATCAACAGCAGCGCAAAGCCCAACAACAGCGCCATCCAATAGTGTAGCCGATGCCGCATGTTAACCCCCCCATACCCGTTGCAGATGCAACCGTAGCGTGGCGAGATAGAGGGCAAAGCCACTCAAACCCAGCAGGTAGAGCAGATCCCACAGCCGCAGGGTACCTTCCAAAAAATTTTGCAAACGGTTCATGAGGGAGAGATGGAGCAGAAGCTGTTGCCAACCCGCCTCGGCAGAGCCAGCCATCCACCCGATAATCCATAGCAGCAGCAGCAAGGCAAACGCAAACAGCGCCGCCATGGCCGGGTTATCGGTATGGGCCGAGGTTGCTATGCCCAGCGCACAAAAAGCGGAACTTAACAAGCCCAATCCCAGCATGCCCGCCGCAACCTGCCCCCAATCCAGGCGGGCAAAGGGCAACAACGACAGTGGCAGCAGCACCAACAGGCCCAGCAGTAGCCATAAAAACAGCAGCAATCCAAAAAATTTGCCCAGTACAATGGCACCCGGTGTAATGGCCGAGGTCGCAAGGGCTGGCCAACTGCCCGCCCGTTTTTCACCCGCTAAGGTACCCATCGTTAAAACCGGCATAATCAACAACAACAGCACGGCCACATTGCTCAACAGGGGCAGCATGACAAAATCGCTCAGGGGTAGCTGCTGCACCCCATAGGCACTGTATTGGAGGAGAGCCTGTTTATAGTTGAGCAGCGCCCCCACAAACATGTACCCCCCCAGGGCCAGCCAGATGGCCATCAAACTCCACGCTAGGGGAGACAGCATAAGCATGCGCCAGCTGTGTCGCGTTAAACACCACAAACCCTTCACCGTAGCTCCTCCTGGTCTGTTTGGGCGAGCGCGGTAAAGAGACTCTCCAAGGGGGCCTGCTGAGGCTGCAATTGACGCAGACCCCAATGCTGGGCCACCGCAGCGGCCAGCAAGGCAGGTACGGGATCCGCATCCTGCTGCGGGGTAATGCGCCACCCTCCCGCACAGGCTTCAACATGCGCCACCCCCGGTAGGGCGGCTAACACCGCCTGACCTGGATCGTTGGCTAAACTTACCTGCACCACTTGGGGAGCTTGCAGATGTTGCTCCAGGTCGGCCATACTGGTATCCAGTTGGATTTTGCCTTGATGAATCAACACCACCCGATCACAGGTCATGCGCACCTCAGAGAGAATATGGGTGGATAACAACACCGCGTGCTGTTGGCCGAGACTACGGATCAACAGACAAATTTCCTGGATTTGCAGGGGGTCTAATCCGCTGGTGGGTTCATCTAAAATCACCACCTCTGGGCGATGCACCAAAGCCTGCGCAATACCCGCGCGTTGTTGATACCCTTTAGAAAGATGCCCCAACACGCGCCCGGCCACGGGGTTAAGACCGCATTGCGCCATAACCTGGCTAACCGCCTCACGGCACTGACGGGCCGCCACCCCGCGCAACCGGGCCAAATGGCTCAGATACGCCTGTACCGTCATCTCTTTATAAAGCGGGGGCTGTTCGGGTAGAAAGCCTATATGCGGTTTGGCCTGTTGCGGGTGGCGCAGCATATCCACCCCGGCCACCTGCACCACGCCCTCTGTGGGGGCCAAGAGGCCAGCCAAGATGGACATGGTGGTGGTTTTACCTGCCCCATTGGGGCCCAAAAACCCCACCACTTCGCCCCGCGCGACGGTTAGGTTAACCCCTTGCAAAGCGGATAACGCACCATACTGCTTGCACACGCCCTGCAAGCGGATCAACGGAACCGGCGCGGCATGGGGAGCCTCGGAGTTTGGCGACAGTTTGACTATTTTAGCATCGTTTTGCATATATTTTAATCACACTAAGTTATGTTTTTAACCAATCAGATGCCTGCCAGGCCCATTCCTGATGGCGAAAACCTCCAACATTTAATGCTATACGTTTGTATTCTTTCGATTCTAGCATCGTAAAACAGCATGGCACAGCGATTGCTCAACAATTGCTCGAAGTCGGGGTGCCATACGCTGCCATATTGTGCAAGCCCACCCAGCCCAGCTCACCGAGCATGGATTTTTCGGGAGGATTTTACCCTGCCCAGCGGGGGATGGATGAAAAATGATCCATTTTTTTCATCGGTACGCACGGTTATGTATGACATCCTGAGAAAAATTGATTAATCTATGTGCTGTTTTACGTGACTCACCCCAACCTCTGCCTTTAGAGAGGTTGGATAAGGCGGCCAGTTCGGCCACACCTGCTAGAATTGTGTCACGTTCTGCCTCAGGGGAAAAGTCTCCATCCCTTCCCTGAGGTCCATTGTGGTTTATGTTATGAGATTATTTAGGCAGCCCAACGCTGCTGTGGGTAATCTTTCAGACGGAAGACTCCTTTCACGAAACTGAGGAAGAGCGAAGCATGGCTAATAAGGAAGCGGTAAATAAAGTTCTGGGCATGATCGATGCCAACAATGTGCGCTTTGTTGATTTTCGATTCACCGATTTTAAAGGCAAGTGGCAACACATTACGGCCCCCGCTCGCATGTTGACCGAAGATGTTTTTGAAACCGGACTCGGTTTCGATGGCTCATCCATCACGGGGTGGTGTGAGATCAACAACTCCGACATGGCCTATGTACCCGATCCTGAATCGGCTGTCATGGATCCCTTCTCCGAGGACGCTACCCTGATCCTCGCTTGTAACATCATCGACCCCTTCACCGGTGAAGATTACAGCCGTGACCCCCGCTCCGTGGCCAAACGCGCCGAGGCTTACCTGGCCTATACCGGTATTGCTGACACCGCCTATGTGGGTCCCGAAGCTGAGTTTTTCGTGTTCGACTCCGTGCGTTACAATGTGGGCATGAACAACGTCTCTTACCACATTGATTCCGAAGAGGGCGCTTGGAACACCGGCACCGAGTATGAGGATGGCAACACCGGCCACCGTCCTGGCATCAAGGGTGGTTATTTCCCCGTACCACCTGTGGACTCTCTGCAAGAGATGCGTAATGAGATGTCCAACCTGATGGAAGAGATGGGTCTAACCATCGAATTCCACCACCACGAAGTGGCCACCGCCGGTCAGTGTGAAATTGACATGCGTTTTGGTACCATGCTGCACACCGCTGACAACATTCAGAAATATAAATATGTTGTTCACAATGTGGCCCACCAGTATGGCAAGACCGCAACCTTTATGCCCAAGCCTATGGCGGGTGACAACGGTTCTGGCATGCACTGCCACATGTCGATCTGGAAAGATGGCAAGCCCCTGTTTGCCGGCAACCAGTATGCCGACCTCTCTGAGATGGCTCTGCACTTCATCGGCGGCATCAAGAAGCACGCGAAGGCTCTGAACGCTTTCACCAACCCCTCCACCAACTCCTATAAGCGTCTGATCCCCGGCTTTGAAGCTCCCGTGCTGTTGGCCCACTCCAGCCGCAACCGTTCTGCTTCGATCCGTATTCCCGCTTCTAATAGCCCTGCGGGCAAGCGTTGTGAAATCCGCTTCCCCGATCCCTCTGCCAACCCCTACTTGGCTTTTGCGGCCCTGTTGATGGCGGGTATGGACGGTGTGGAGAACAAGATTGATCCAGGTCCTTCCATGGACAAAAACCTCTATGATCTGCCCCCCGAGGAGCTCAAGGATATCCCAACCGTATGTGGTTCCTTGCGTGAAGCTCTTGAGGAGCTTTCTAAAGATCGTGAGTTCTTGCTCAAGGGTGACGTTTTCTCCAACGACCTGATTGATGCTTACATCAAGATGAAGATGGATGAGGTCTATGCCGTTGAGCATTGCCCCCACCCCATCGAGTTCCAAAACTACTACAGCGTCTAAGCTGTAAGGTTTGCGGGGTCTGCTGCGGCAGACCCCGACGCCACACGCCGGTCTTGTCTAAAGACCGGCGTTTTTTTTTGCGCGTGACAGCATTTTCCACCCAACACCCTGGGCAAACCATGAACCGTAGCCTCACCACGTGCCACGTGTTGAAAGGGTGGGCATGCCCGAACGAAGGTTATGACGCCATCGGATTATTTTAGACGTAACCTGTGCCTTTTTTATCAAGCACCCGGCCCTGTTTATTGCCTACAGAGAAACCATATACTATTTAAAGTTTTGATTTTATTGTCCATTCTGCTGCCGTCCCTTACCACCGTGGCCCAGGGGGCGACATGTCCAGAGGGGGTTACGCCCCAGGTGAAGCTGCTATGGGTACCGGCCCAGGCCGACACGGTACAGCGTATCTCCCCCCAGGTTTTACATGCCAAGCGTGGTTCCGCTCATCTACGGGGTTTTACCACCACGCGTTTTTTCGATAACGCCCAATTTATCTATCAAATTACCCCCCACACTCAGGGTCATCTTTGCTTACAGATGCAAGCGCTTAACATGAAAATTGGCTATGGCCAGACAGCGATGTTTAGCGAGGACAGCTATCCCCCAGAGAGCTGTAACAGCCGGGTCATTGCAAGCCATGAGCAGCAACACCTGCGCATTTACAATCAAACTCTGCTGGCTCAACTGCCCGCTTTAAAAAAGCGGCTGCTGCAAACCTTGCACACCTTGGTGCTCCCCGCCACTAAGCAGACCCTCCCGCAACGCCAACAGGAGATGGAGCAGCCGATCAAACAGCTTATCGCCCTCAGCACAGAGCGTGCCTTTAAGCAGGTACACCAACACAATGCCCGTATCGACACGCTTGAGAACGATCGTTTGGTACACGCCCAATGCCCCCATTGGTAAGCATGCCCACACCCTCCTCAATCACACCGTTGAGCGGCGCAGAGGCACCCCAATTTTTTTCTTTTCCTTTCTTTTACATAACCATTACTGGCAAATTTCACTTAACTGTTGAACAATAGGAGCGTCATCGTCAACCTGTGAAAGAGCCTCATGAAACCCAACTTTTTTACTCTATTTATCCCCTTCATCCTCATAAACTTCGCACAAAACGCTCAGGCTGCCCCCTGCGCCACACCACCACCACCGACCATTTTAATTCAGGAATTACAAGCCAAACCCTTAAACATTAAACGCATTCCACGCTCTGCATTAATTCGAATGGCTGGCATGCCCTATGTGCGGGGCTTAACGAAGGTCAGCAAATTTTTTAAAAGCACTTTTAAGTTTGGTTTACAACGTGCGGACGATGGCACCCTCTGCCTCTATGTAAAAAGTTTAAATCTGGCGCTGGGCTATCAAGATACCGAAATTTTTATGGACAACAGTTACCCCGTCGGCAGTTGCGAGTTTCGTGTGATCAAGCTCCATGAGCTCAAACATGTGCGGATCTACAATGACTCCCTACTCCGAGAGGTTGGCCCCCTTAAACGTACCATTCAACACACCCTCAGCAGCTTGACCTTGCGCAGCAATGATCGTGGGTTGGAACGCAGTAAACAGCAGTTGGAGCGCAAGGTGGGGGATCTGGTCAAACGTGCCTACCGACAGCTGGACCATCAAGCCTCCCAGGAGAATAAGCGGATTGATACCATAAGTGCCTACCGTCGTGAGCAGCAGCGGTGCAGCCAGTGGTAAGCCGCCCGTGCTAATCCAATCAAGTATCCCCCTTTTTATGCCGATGAGTGGGGTAAGGGTTGGCCAGCAAGCGACCCTGCCCCCAAGGACCGTGCCAGCATGTGGCAAAAAGAGTCCATAACAAAAGATTGGCTTTAAGGGAAATGGGCTCATGGTGGAACGAAGCAGCAACTACACTCAATTGATCTCTCAAGCACAGCATAAATTGGAAGAGGCCGAATATAAGCGCCTGCATGGGGGAGAGGCCGTACCCAAGCGCAAAGATATGCCACCCTCTGGATGGGTGAGCATGGCCGATTATGTGCTCAAAGGCAAACGCCCCCCCCGCAAACAGCCCAAACCAAGCCTACCAGATCTGCCCAAGCCCACCCGTTGGGTAGAGATGTATCAATTTGAGCTACAGGGCATGCGGCCCCCCAAAAAGGTGGTCAATGAGCGGGATTTTTTACCCGCATTTTTGCGCAATCCACCCCCCCCGCCCGAGCCACCACCGGAGCAGTCCATTACCGTGTTTGACGCCCTCGCGGAGGTCTATCAGGTAACACGCATGGCGGATAGTGTGGTCTTTCGCACCCTTAACCAGCTGGCCGCCGAGTGTGCTCAGGAGCAGGCCCAGGGCATACGGGATATCCCCTCTGCGCACCGCTGCCAAATGGATTTACAGGAGGTCTCTACCCGCTACGCAGCCAAGGTTGAAGAGATTTGTGACTGGTATTTGGAGAACTATTTCCGCGACATTCGCAACCCCAACGAGCTTGCCTGAGCAGGGGGAGAGAGCATGAAAGTTCTGGACCAAGAGTCGCTGCATACGCTGTTTGAGCATGCCGCCCGACAGCCGCGTAAACGGACCAATCTAAATTGGCATCCCCAATTAGAGGATCCCATTCAGCGGATGTTCAACGCCTTACAGCCGGGTACCTATGTACGCCCCCACCGTCATCAGGCTGGCCGTTGGGAGAGTTTTGTCCACATTTGTGGACGTGCCCTGGTATTAACCTTTGATGATGCAGGCCGGGTCATGGCACGCCAAGAGCTCAGCGAGGCACACACCCGCGCGGTGGAGATTCCCGGTGGTGTTTGGCATACGCTGTTGTGCCTTGCGGCCAATACCGTGGTGATGGAGGTCAAGAGTGGCCCCTATCAGCCCACCGATGACAAAGATTTTGCCACGTGGAGCCCAGAAGAGGGGGATGCTGCCGCCATGAGTCTCTTGGCCTGGATGACCCATGCCCAGCCGGGCAATGGCTACAGCGCCTATTGATTTTAAGCTGTCGCCGTTGTTCCACCAAGCAGATGGCGGGCATCCGGGCTGGACCCTGCCGCCCGCCATGCTTGGGGAGCAATCCAACCCGCGCCCTCTCCTGTTTCACAAACACCCTCAGCGCCAACTTCCGCCTTGACCTGCCCAAGGCAGACACCGGTTTTATAAGGTACGCGCTTCATCAGGGTGGGAATATTCCCTCCAATGGCCCCAGATTGTTCATGGGGTGGGCCATATGGTTCACGTTGCCACCCAAATGCTGCACCCGCTGGGTCATCACGGTAAAGCGTTGGCTCATCTGCTTTACATCGCCCGAGATACCGCCGACATCTCCTTGCATGGCCTGCAAATGCCCCTGCATTTGCCCCACCGATTGCGTCATGCCGCCCATGGTGTCTGCCATACTGACCATACTGGTGGAGATGACCGGCATACCATCGGTACTCACCCGCATATCGTTGACCGAGGCGGTCATGACCTCCATATCCGCCGACATTTTTTCAAAGTTGGAGTACATCTGGTTCATGTTGTCCAACATATCCCCCATAACCATGGCCATATCCTGGATCATAAAGACCAGCATCACACTAGAGGCCACCAGAATGGTCAAGGAGGTGCGAATAAAGAGTTGGGTGCGTTTGGCGATCTGCGCACCGAACACCTCTACCCGCCGCATCTCGTTACCAAAATCTTCTAAAGAGCCAGAGACATAATCCACCACCAGATGGATATTTTTATCTTGCTCCGTCTCATTGGGTTCCTTGCTCATATTACGTGCTCCCCAAGGGCCAAACCTTATTGGAAGGGACTCATCCAGTTAAACAGACGCGCCGGTCGGGACATACGGTTTACATTGCCATCCAAGCCCTGGACCGCATGGTCCATCAGAAAAAAAGTTTGGCTCATAACATTCACATCCTGCCGCATAGCCCCCATCTGTCCTTTAAGCACAGCCATATCCTGTTCAATGCTCTGCATGCTGGCATACATACCCTTTTCATAACCATCCATAGCTTGAACTTGCTGCACAATGTTGGGCATAACCCCCATATTATCCCGCATCGTGGCCACCGATTTTTCCATGGTCTCCACATTTTTGGACATACTTGTAAAGTTGCGGTTCATGGTCTGCACCACATCGATCATAGACTGCATCTGTGTGGTTAGGGTGTAGATCAGCAGCGCCATGATGATGGCCACAATGGCAAAGCTGGCCACCCCCACCCGCAGGATGATGGTCACCCGTTTGGCCACGCG
This sequence comes from Magnetococcus marinus MC-1, assembly GCF_000014865.1. Taxonomy (NCBI): domain Bacteria; kingdom Pseudomonadati; phylum Pseudomonadota; class Magnetococcia; order Magnetococcales; family Magnetococcaceae; genus Magnetococcus; species Magnetococcus marinus. The sequence continues at coordinate 1,206,946 of NC_008576.1, read as the reverse complement.
GATATTCATGCCTGAACGAATATCCATAGCCGCGCGAAAGGCATCCACAGAGTGGCGAAATTTTTCGATCTCCTCATCGGTCAAACGCATCTTCATCTACTCCTGCTAGCCGTGTCACGCAGTTGGCCATACCCTTAGGCTGTGGCTTGTGCGGCAAATCGTTTATTCATCACACTGTAGTATGTCACAGGTATCACGATCAGGGTGAGCATGGTTGAGACAAAGATCCCAAAAATCAGTGAAATGGCCAAACCACTGAAAATGGGATCATCCAGAATAAACAATGCGCCCAATATCGCCGCAAAACCCGTCAGCAAGATGGGCTTTGAGCGCACCGCTCCAGCATGGATCACCGCTTCGGCAAAGGGTAGACCAGCGGATGTCTCTTCATTGATAAAGTCCACCAGCAAAATCGAGTTTCGCACGATGATACCCGCCAGCGCGATCATGCCAATCATAGAGGTAGCCGTGAACTGCGCCCCCATGATCGCATGACCGGGCATAACCCCAATCACGGTGAGCGGAATGGGCATCATAATCACGATGGGCACCACATAACTGCGAAACTGTGCCACCACCAATAGATAGATCATCAGCAGACCAATACCATAGGCAATGCCCATATCGCGGAAGGTCTCGTAGGTAATCTGCCACTCACCATCCCATTTGGTGGAGATCTCGGCGGTCATGCTGGGCTGCTTGATAAAAAAGCGCTCCATGGCCTGACCACCCTGGGCACGCATCTGCCCCATGGCACTGTCGATCTCCATCAAGCCATACAACGGGCTATCCTTTGCACCCGCCATATCACCGGTGACATAGACCACCCGTTTGAGGTTTTTATGGTGAATAACCGGGTTGATCTTGCCATAGGAGATCTGCACCACCTCGGTTAAAGGCACCTGTTGACCCAGATGAGAATCCAACTTTAAGGCCATCAGGTTATCCACACTATGCTTCCAATCGTCGTGCAAGGAGATACGCACAGGGATCGCCTGCTTGGCATCGGTCACATGCAGATAGGTCGCATTTTTCCCCTCTAGGGCGCTCTGAATTACATTGATAACCGATCCGGCATCCACCCCCAACTGAGCCGCCCGTTTGCGGTCTACCCGAATTTGCATGCGCTTGGCTGGGGATTCGACACTGGTGTCAATATCCACAATATCCGGTGTGGCATGGAAAAGTTTTTCGATCTGTTGGGCATATTCGATCTGGGTGACATAGTTGGGTCCGTAGACCTCTACCACTAGGGGTGACTGCACCGGCGGTCCGGGTGGGACCTCCACGATCTTGACGTTGGCACCATATTTCGCCCCAATCTCTTGAAGAGGCTGACGTACCGCCCGGGCGACATCATGGCTCTTGCGCTCGCGGTGATGCTTATCCACCAAATTGATCTGAATATCCCCAACATTAGGCCCTTTACGCAGGTAAAACTGCCGCACCAGACCATTAAAACCAACGGGGGATGCGGTACCCACATAGGATTGAATATCTGTCACCTCAGGTACCGTAATCAGATAGGCCCCCAACGCTTCCATGACGGCGGCGGTGCCCTCGGTGGTGGTCCCTTCAGGCATATCCACCACCACTTGAAACTCCGATTTATTATCAAAGGGCAGCATTTTTAGGATAACCGAACCATTGACCACCAAATAAAGCGAGGCGGCGATCAAGCCAATCATCACCAAGGCCAGCACCGTACGGTTAAACCAAGCTACCTTGCTGGTCACAAACGGACCATAGATACCACGAAACAATTTAAGCATACCCGAAGAGACCTCCTCCGTGGGGGGGGCGTCATCCTCATGGGCCACCGCAGCACCCGCGTGGGCCGCCAAATGCTTGTTGTGAACCCCGTTCAAGCCTTTATAGGTAAGCCAGGGGGTTACTACAAAAGCCACCACCAGAGAGATCAACATACCCGTACTGGCATTGATGGGAATGGGGCTCATATATGGCCCCATCAAGCCCGTCACAAAAGCCATGGGTAACAGGGCGGCAATCACCGTAAAGGTAGCCAAGATGGTAGGTCCACCCACTTCATCCACCGCTTTGGGAATAATATCCAATAGCTTTTTTGTACTGCCATGCATGTGCCGGTGAATATTTTCCACCACCACAATGGCGTCATCCACCAAAATACCGATGGAGAAGATCAATGCAAACAGCGAAACCCGGTTCAAGGTAAAGCCCCAGGCCCAGTTACCAAACAGGGTCAAGGCCAGGGTAAGCAGCACCGCCACCCCCACGATCAACGCCTCTCGCCAGCCCATGGTGAGCAACACCAGCAACACCACAAAGGCGGTGGCAAAACCAAGTTTTCCAATCAGTTTATTGGCCTTGGCTTCGGCGGTGGCACCATAGTCGCGGGTCAGGGTCACCTGCACATTATCGGGGATCAGATAGCCCTTGAGATTGTCCATCTTGGCGATGACCGCCTTGGAGATCGAGACCGCATTCAAGCCTTCCTTTTTTGAAACCGCAATGGTAACAGACTGATAACGTCCAGACTTTTCAATCCCTTTTATCCAAGCCGAGGGCCCAGTAGCAAACCAACCGTAGGAACTCGGCGTATCTGGCCCCAACTCGACATCCGCTACGTCAGAGAGATGAACCAACCGCCCCTCATGTTGAGCGACAACCAGATCGGCGATCTCCTCGGCACTGGAGAGGAAATCCCCCGCATAAACCGGGATGGCTTGATTGCCCTCCACAAAGGTGCCCGACAGGCCATGACGGTTAGCCCCCATTAAACTTTTGGCCAAACCCTCCATGGTCAGACCGTAACCGGCCAGCCGCACGGGGTCCAGTTGCACATTGACCACGCGCTCCACATCCGCCACCGTGTAGACCTTACGGGTGCCTTCAATCCCCTTGAGCTCTGCCTCAACAGAGTGGGCTACTTGGGTCAACTCATAACCGTTGATGGCCGGATCATCACTCCATAGGGTAAAGGAGAGGATGGGTACATCATCAATCCCCATGGGCTTGACCAGGGGTTTACCCACCCCCAACCCCTGGGGCAGAAAATTTTCATTGGAAAAAATGGCGTTGTACAAGCGCAAAATCGCCGCATTTTGGTCTTCTCCCACCCGATAGCGCACGGTCAACACCGCCATGCCATCCCGGGAGAAAGAGTAGACATGTTTAACCCCCGAGACCTCGGACAGCACTTGCTCAGCAGGCACCGTCACCGTCTGCTCCACTTCGGCCGCGCTGGCACCAGGGTAGGGAATAAAGACATTGGCAAAGGTGACAGAGATCTGGGGCTCTTCCTCCTGCGGGGTCACGGCAATGGCAAACAGCCCAAGCAAAAAACCCACAATGGCCAACAGGGGAGTGATCTCCGAATTTTGAAATTTTTTAGCCACGCTACCCGATAGGCCCAATCGCTCACTCATGGATCGCATCCTTTTTACGCATGGATTGGTAGTGACTCAACGCCACCTGGGTAGCCAGCGCAGGCTGCTTGACCACCAGATCTCCCTCCAATAAGCCAGAGACCACCTCGACCTGTTGAGCCTCATCTACCTGGCCGAGGCGCACCATGCGCAACATGGGTGCTGGTTGCCCTGGGTTCATGACATAGACGGCGGTTAATTCGCTGCGCCGTACCACGGTGGATTCTGGAATGATCAGTTTTTCCTGCTGACCGATGACAAAAAACACTTTAACCAGCATCCCCGGATAGATACCTTGTATGCCTTCGGGCAGCTTGATACGCACCCCCACCGTACGGCTCGCGGGGTCCGCTACGGGGAACACCACCACATCCTTAACGGGTATGCGCCTTACCTGCTGCGCCAAGGAGGATGAGATTTCCACCAGCGCCGAGCGGGTGACCCGCACCACATCCGCATATTTTTGCGGAATGTTGGTTATTACCCGCAGCTCATCCAACGAAATTCCCGTAAACAACCGCTGCCCCACGCTGGCATTTTCGCCCAGTTGCACAAAGCGTTGCGTCACATAACCGGAATAGGGCGCACGCAGCACCGTGTCATCCACCCCTTCACTGGCACTGGTGAGCCCTGCTTTGGCGGCGTTCAAGCGTGCGCGGGCCGCTTGCAGCGAACCCTGCGCTTGATCCATTTGCGAGGCCGTCACCATCTTTTGATCAAACAGCGATTTAAGCCGGTTATACTCATTACGCGCTTCGACCACACGGGCTTCGGCTTCACTGACCCCGGCTTGGGCTTGAGAGAGGCCCGCCTGATTGCGCTTACCCTTAAAGCTGAGCAGAACCTGGTCTTTTTTAACATAATCGTTTACGTCAAAGTTTAACTCCACGATGGTACCCGCCGTTTTTGCGGTCATGGTGGCTTGGTTAATGGCCTCCACATTGCCTGGTATTGGGAGCAGTTTGGGGCTCTGCGTTTTGGTAACCGTGACGGTTGCCAAAGACGAAGCTGCGGCCACGGATGATAGACCCACCCACATAGCAACGGACAGCACGAGATATTTGACATAGAGATTCATGAAGCATCACCTGGTTAGAAGTTTGGTCATTGCCTTTTAAAGCCGCCGCTCAGACACCCTTTTGCAACCAACTGTTAATGCGTTGCATGAGTTCACCGTTGAGCTCACCCGCTGCGCGGTGTAGCGCTAATGTATTCAGAACATAGCCAATACGGGCTGCGTTTAAATGGCGTTGTGTATCGCGCAGGGCCCGCTCGGCATTGAGAATATCCAACATGGTCCGCACCCCGGCGGTGAACCCCGCTTGGGTGGTTTTTAAGGCGGTTTGCGCCGATTTTTCCGCCTGTTTGAGAGCGTTTACCCGTGCAATCGCGGTCAACACGCCACGGTAGCTATCCCCCACTTGCCGGGTAATTTTACGGTACAGATCCTCGCGTTTAAGCTGGGCCTCATCCTTTTGCGAGAGCGCTTCGCGCATTTGTGCCTCTGGCCGCCCTCCTTGGAAGAGGGGCACGCTCAAGGTCACACCCAAGACCTGGGTGTTGGTATCGGCCCCCAACCAAGTGGCAGAGGCGGTATTGTTATAGACGCTATGGGAGGCGTTTAGAGAAAGGGTGGGATAGAGACCACCCCGTGCCTTATCGGCCCCCAACTGGGCCGCTTCGGCGGCGACATCCAATACCCGGAACATGGGATTACGGACCAATGCCTTTTGTATCCAGTAGGCGACATCCTGTTCGGGCTTATCGAGGGGAAAGCTTTGCTCAAGGTCCGCCAGGCTGGCAACCTGCTTGCCGATTAACTCTACCAGCGCCTCTTGTCGAGATTCGCGGGTTTCCGCCAGGGCCAGCAGTTGGGCATTGGAGAGATCCACCCGTGCCCTAGCCTCTTCAAGATCCGTGACAATGATCCGGCCCACCTTAAACTCGGCCTGGGCACGTTCCAGCAGGCGAGTAACGGCCAAATTTTCTGCCTGGGCGACTTCCAGATCTTGTTGCGCCAGCAGCACCTGGAAATAGGCTGTTGCCACATCATAAGCGAGCTGCATGGCGGTATCTTCGCGGCTGAGGGTTAGCCGCTCCACATTTTTTTTGGCCTGCTGGTAACCCTTATAGTGGCTGTAGTGGATGATGGGCACCTCCACCTGCAAAGCATAACCATCAATTTTATAGCCATCATGATCCAGGGTGTTTTGTTTGTAGCGTTTGGCCGTAACCTCGCCACCGGCATAGGGCAACAGTTACGAAAAAGCCTGTTTCTGCTGCTCTTGGGCCCTGCGAATGCGGGTATCATCCAGTTGTAATGTCAGACCAGAACGCAAGGCTTGGTGGTAGACATCGCTCAGGGTTTCGGCATGACAGACCGGACTGAACAGTAGAAAGAGAAGGGCGAGTTTTTTCATGACAAAGTACCGTTTCTTGAATCGGTGGTTTGGCTTGATAGGGAGAGCAATTGGTCCAAGCGTGAGGGCGCTTCGCCCCTCCTACCCATAACCGGAGTGGCACAGGATGCTGGCGTGAGTGTGCTCAAAAAACGACCTCCTGTTGAGAGAGACCAAACATTCGATGACTCACAAAATCAACCCCTTGAAAAACGGATCATATCCGTCAACTTTCTCGAAAAATCTCACATTATTTCAGAATACTTCACTATATTTCAATAAGATGCTTACCTATACCTACGCGCCATTAATACCAGATATGCTGTCGCTTTTGAACTATTATTTGATAAAAATAAATCCTGGATCCGTGAGTTTATTTTTAGTTTGCGTCCTGCAACCGTATGGCAAAGCAGATAAATTTGTTATTATATGAACTGTTTTTTGATTCACCCAGGGGGTGAGATGAAGCGGTTCAAATTGGAGCAATCGGAGCAGGAGATCTACACGGCGACCAGTGGTCTGGCACTGGCAGGCGCTTGTCTGGACCGCTATGTGAATTTGGACAAGGAATTGAAGAAAGCACAGCCGTTGCGACACGGTATCAGCCATGCTGACATTGCTCGCAGCTACCTGGGTTTGTTGTTGCAGGGCAAGAGCGACTTTGAGGCGATTGCACAGTTCAGAGAAAATCGATTTTTCATGGAGGCACTTGGTATAGCCCATGTGCCATCCATTGCGAGAATGCGCCAGCGGCTGGATGAAGGGGCTGAATCGTGGTTGTCTGTAATAGAGTGCTGCACAGTTGATTTTTTGGTCAACGCCGAAGTTCCCGTGACGTGCTTGGTGACCGGGCATGTGGCGCTGGATATGGATGTGTTTCCTATGGACAACTCCAGCACGAAGAAAGCGGGGGTTTCCCGCACCTACAAGGGACATGACGGATTCGCGCCCATTGGGGCCTACCTCGGGGAAGAGGGCTGGTGTGTTGGGATGGAGTTTCGTGAGGGCAAACAGCACAGCCAGAAGGGATTTATTTCCTTTTTGACGCGTGTGTTGCCCCAAGCCCGCCGCTTGAGCGCCAGTCACCGTTTACTGGTCCGCCTGGATAGCGGGCACGATGCGCTGGAAACGCGTGTGGCGTTGGTAAACGAGGATACCGATTATATTCTCAAATGGAATCCCCGAACCGCTGATATGACACCCTGGCTGGCCATGGCGGAAGAGGAAGAGTGCTGGGTTGAAACACGTCCTGGAAAGTTTGTTTCCCGGTTCAGCGTCATTGAGGAGCAAAGCTACGAGGGCCAAAGCTATCAGTTCCGGCGCGTGATGCAGGTGACTGAACGCCGAATTGATCGTCACGGACAAGGCTTGCTGGTTCCCGATGTGGAAGTTGAGGGCTGGTGGACATCGCTGGACTTGGTGGAAGAGGATGTCATTGCCCTTTACAAGGCACACGGGACATCAGAGCAATTTCACAGCGAGTTCAAGACAGACCTGGATTTGGAGCGGCTTCCGTCGGGCAAGTTTGCCACCAACGCCCTGGTTATGGGAATGGCGGCATTTGCCTACAATATCCTGCGGTGGATCGGACTTTTGGGTCTGATGGGCAAAGATGGGCCAGTGCGGCACCCAGCTAAGCGTCGGCGTTTGAAGACGGTTATCCAAGAGATGATCTATCTGGCCGCTCGCTTGGTCAGAAGCGGAAGGCGGCTACGATTGCGCTTTGGACTGAATTGCCCTGCATTCGACGCATTCGAACGGGTGTATGAGCGATTTGCTCCTGGAAAGCTGTTGGTTGGATGATCACAGAGCACAGAAATGGCGGCGTGAATGCACGCTAATCCGGGTATTTGCGCCTTGATATTGAAAAATGGGGGCGTTCGGGGTAAACTGAGACAGCATCTGGCCACATATTGCCGGGAAACAGTGGTCTGACCATATTCTGAGGGCAAAAACAGGGGTTGATGTGTTGGGAGAAGCGTTCGGTCAACACGCCCCAAAGAAAGTCACCGATTCAGGTAAATAACAATTATCAATCAATATGAATCCATGCATATAATTATATTTGTATTTTTAATTTATCTAATGACTATGCCGGATACAGATTGCCATATTTTCCCTGTATCCTGCATGGAAACCGATAAACCACACTATAAAATCAATATTTTATGTTTATAGATATAATTATAATCTCTTCATCAAGCATGCTCAACAGCGTGTTTTTCAAACGCACGTTTCACCATTTTAAGGAACAGGGGCCACGTCCTGGATGTTTTAAGAAAGCAGGTGATGAATTCCTGGGAAGAGTGAAGAGTGTTTAAAATCCATTTGGCGCATAAAAAATACAGGAACTCCTTTATAGAAAAATGCTCGAAGTTAAGTGTTACCCCAGTACATGATCCAGGGAGATTTGACGATGATACTTATTACCGGAGCCACAGGATTTGTTGGACAAGCCCTCATTCAACAACTTGTCTCTGAAGGTCATAAAATTCGCGCCCTCGCCCGTCATATACCCGCAAGGCACGCGCCAGAGGGGGTCCAGTATGTCGCAGGGGATATTCAGATCCCCAGCTCCCTACAAACGGCCATGGAGGGGGTTACGTGTGTGATACATCTGGTGGGTATTTTGGCCGAACAGCGCCACCGTAGCTTTGAGGAGATTCACCACCAAGGCACCCTAAACGTGCTGCAAGCGGCCAAGCAGGCAGGGGTTAAACGGTTCCTCCACATGAGCAGTCTGGGCACCCGGGCCAATGCCGTCGCCCGCTATCACCAGAGCAAATGGCAAGCCGAGTGCGCCGTGCGGGAGAGTGGCCTAGACTACACCATTTTTCGCCCCTCGGTGATTTTTGGCCCCGGGGATAACTTTGTAAACCAATTTGCCCGCATGATCCGTTTTTCTCCCATGGTGCCTATCTTAGGGGATGGGCAAAACCGCATGCAGCCCATCGCCGTGGGGGATGTCGCCCGCTGCTTTGCCATCGCCCTAACAGACCGCCAAACCCTTGGCCAGACCTACGAGTTGGGTGGTCCACAGCAGCTCACGTTTCAAGAGATCATGGAGAACATTTTGGATGCGCTGCATAAAAAGCGCTTTAAACTACGCCTACCCTTTGCCCTGCTCAAGCTGGAGGGTAAAATTTTTGAGGTGCTGCTCAGCAACCCCCCGCTCACCTATGACCAGATGCTTATGGCCCAGGAGCACAATGTCTGCGCCGCTGGCACTTCGTTGCCCACTCCCTTTACCTTTACTCCATTAGCCTTTGCCGAGGGCATTCGACGCTACCTAACCCCCTAATTGGCAGCCGCGCATCCTGCCTTTACACAGATCATCGCCCCTGCAACCGGTAACGCCGTTTTAGCCCTTGCGGGGGCATGTTCTGTGTGGCGCGTGTCGGAATAAGCTTGCGGGGTAAATTTCATTTTATAATTATATTTCATATCGTTGCATCACTCATCAAAACACCATTGTACACATCTAAGTTATCCACATTTTTATACAGAGCTGTGGATAAACCTGTGGATAACCCCCGTTTTTGGGCCACCACCAACGCACCCCCTACCCCAACGGGTTTTCCACAGCAGCGGGTAGAATTCCCCAGCTTCTGTGGATGAGGCTGTGGAAAACCTCTGAATAACCCCCACAACCTGCCAATTTATAAGAACAATAAACTTTTTGCCCATTTTTTAACCATTTACTCCATTTAGCGGGAAAGAGATGTTTTTCCACCGTTTTTCCACAGTTATCCACACCCTGTGGATAAAGCTGTGGATAAAAGCCTTTAGCCTGCATGGTACAGGGCCGATTCGGCCATTTTTGCCAACGGCATAAGCCCTTTTTGTGTAAGCGGTTAGCTCAACGCCCGCGCCAGCAGGTGACGGGCATCGGCATCCCAGCCCACAATTTCCACCGGTAGCAGCGTGCCAGCTGTGGCAGGGGTATTTTCCACCACCACATCGAAAAAGCTGTCATTTTTTCCCAATAACCGCCCCTGGGCATCGCTCTGCTCCACCAACACACGGTCATGACAGCCCACCCGCCGCTGGGCCACCTGTTGCCATACCGCTCCCCCCACCATGGCCAACTGTTTGGCCCGTGCTTTAATGCGCGTATCCTCCACATGAAAACGGCGGGGAATGGCGGCTGCGGGGGTATCGGGTCGGGCCGAGTAACGAAAAATGTGCAGCAGTGAGATCTCCAAGCGGCGCACCATGTCACAGCTTTGCTCAAACGCGGCCTCGGATTCTGTGGGAAAGCCCACAATCAGATCGGCCCCCAATACCAGTTCGGGGCGCACCGCCCGCAGTTGAGCAACCCGCTCCAGCAGGGCCTGCCGGGTGCTGCCCCGGTGCATGCGTTTGAGCACTTGGTCATCGCCGGATTGCATGGAGAGATGCAGATGGGGGCAGAGCTTGGGCGCACGCCCCATCAACGCAATCAACGCTGGCTCCATATCCATCGGGTCAATGGAGGAGAGCCGCAAACGGGCCAAGCCATCCAGGCTTAGCAGCTGCTCCACCAAACGAGCCAAGGACCACCCCTGCCCCGTCTGCTCCCGGCCATAGCTGCCCAGGTCGATGCCAGTAAGCACCAACTCTTGATAGCCTGCCTGCAAAAAGCTTTGAGCTTGCGCCATCACCCACTGGGGGGATTGGGAGCGGGATGGTCCCCGTAACGCCGGGATCACACAAAAGGTGCAGCGTTTATCGCAGCCATTTTGCACCTGCACAAAGGCACGCGCCTGCCCTTTAAAGGCATCGGCAGCCACCAGCGGCCCCTCTTCCCAGCGTGGCAAGGGGGCCTCCTCCGCGAGGGGTTCTAATCCGCTCTGGCGCAGGGGCGTACGCGGCATCGGGGCCACTTGCTGGGTGGCGGGTTGCGCCAGGGGTTTGGCTTCCAGGATGGCCAACTCTTTGGCGATGCCGCGTTTTTCCTGATTACCCAATACCAGCGCCACACCGGGTAGCTCCGCCAGCAGTTGGGGATTGCGCTGGGCATAACAGCCGGTCACCAATATTTGGGCATGGGGGTTCTCCCGCGCGATACGGCGAATCTGCTTACGCGCCTGACTATCGCTCTGGGCCGTGACCGAGCAGGTATTGACAATCACCACCTCAGCCGTCTCATCTGCCGTTGCGCTGACGTAGCCCATTTGGGCAGCCTCCGCCTGCATGGCCGCCCCTTCAAATTGATTAACCCGGCACCCCATGTTAATGATGGCGATGCGCTTTTTTGTGGTATCATGGTCATCCATCTTGACGAACGGTTCCTATTGACCTAACGTTGTGGTAACAGGGCAGCTCGTAGGCTGCCTTTTTGTCCCTTTTAGAGATAGACAAGCGGGCCATACGTATCATGCCTTCGGCACTGCGCAACGGTTTTTCCCCTTTTGTACAGAATCTACTGGATGATCTGCACTGGATCGTAGGCCCCATCTATATGGTGGGCGGTGGCCTGCGTGACAGTTTGCGCCACCGCTTTACCGCCCACGAATTGGATTTGGTGGTGCTTAAACCGCTGGATGAAGCCCGCGAGCTGCTACAAAAGGCAGGCTATCCAGCGGTGGTGCAGGGACAACGCCCCAACACCCTTATCCTCCCCCTCAAACGGCAAGAGCCCCCCAATACCATCAACCTCTCCTGCTGCTGTGGCGGAGTTAAGGCCGAACGAGGCATTGAAGAGGATCTACGCCATCGGGATATTACCGTCAACGCCATCGCCTACTGCTGGCCCGACGGCCCTTTGATCGACCCCTTTAATGGGGTGAAAGATCTGGAAGAGAATCGCATTCGCTTGGTCAATGGGGAAGAGACCGTGCGTGAGGACCCCTTGCGCGCCTTGCGTTTTTTCCGCTTTATCATTCAGCTTGCGGGCGAACCTGACCCCGAGGATCTATACGCCGCCGCCCATACCACCCTCTACCAGATCCAACCGGAGCTGCTACGGGGTGAAACCGACCGCATTCTCTCTCTGCCCCTACGCGACAAGCACAGCCAGCACTATATCTTTGAGCTGTTTAAAACGCCACTCGGCAAAGATCTACTCCCAGAATTCGCCCCGCTCAAGGCCTTTCCAGAGCAGCCGAACAGCAAAGAGAGCGTGTGGGAAAATGCCTTAAACACCATGCTCAAGCTGACCCCACCCCAGAGCGGTGAAGAGATCTCACTGCTGGATCTGCGCTGGGCCGCCCTGCTACACCAATTGGGCAAACCGGCCTCTGCCCGCTGGGATGAAAATGGCCTCGTCAATGGTTATGGTATTCACCGGGACCACTCGGTACGACGTAGCGCTAGGGTGTTGCAGCGGTTGGCCTTTACCAAGCGGCGGCAACGACGCATTTTAACCATGATTCAGTTTATGGAGATGCCCTTTCCCCCCAGTGAGCGGGTTTTGCGCCGCATGATCAACCAAAATGTGCCGGTCGAAGGGGTGTTCCGCCTGTTGCGCGCCAAGGCCGAGGCCACCCAAAGCAACAGCCCAAATGAAGAGCAGATCCAGGAAACCTTTCAAAACCTGATGCGCCGCTGCAAACAGATACGCGAGCGGTTAAATACCCCCGCACCAGAGGAGCTTAACCTCACCGGCGGTGATTTAATTGATTTGGTTCGGGGTGAACCTGGACCGTGGATTCAGCAACTCCAACACCATTTGGCTTTATGGATACAGAAAGACCCCCGGCGCAACAACCCTGAACGCCTCAGTGAAGAGGTGCAAAACTGGGTGGTTAACCACCCCAGCCTGGATGACATTGCCCCGGGCAGCCGTTCTAGCTGCTAAGCGGCTCCACCCCCTAGACCGTGATCATACTGCGTTTGGACTGGCGTTTCTCCAACGATGAAGAGAGCAGATAGTCCGTGACCACTTGCAGCGCCTCTTCCGGGCTATCCACAATCTTGACCAGGTTCATATCTTCTGCACTAATATTACCCTGCTGTTCCAGCATTTTATCCCGCATCCAATCCAACAATCCAGACCAGTAGTCCGACCCATAGAGCACGATGGGGAAACGGCCCAATTTGCCGGTTTGCTCCAGGGTTAGCGCCTCAAAGCACTCATCCAGGGTACCAAAGCCACCGGGGAACACGATAATGGCATCGGCATACTTGGCAAACATAAGTTTGCGCAAAAAAAAGTAGCGAAATTCCAGACTAATATCTTGGTGTACATTGGGGGACTGTTCAAAGGGCAAGGAGATGTTTAACCCCACCGAAAGGCCACCCCGGCCATAACAGCCCCGATTGGCGGCCTCCATAATACCCGGCCCCCCTCCGGTAATAATGCAGATCCCCTTAGAGGAGAGCATGCCCGAGAGCTTTTCGGCTGCTTGATAAAAGGGGTTATCCGGCTTGGTGCGGGCACTACCAAAAACCGTAACAGCCGGTTTATTACCCAGTTGACGAAGGGTTTCAATGCCTTCTACCAACTCAGCCTGAATACGCAGCACCCGCCACGCCTCTGAAGTGACAAAACTATCTGCCATATGAAACCGCCTCCCTGAGCTCTACCATCACCATTGCTGCTTCCTCTTGAAGTATGCTTGATTCACCGGGGTTCGTCTACAGCGCCCACACGGCACAAGTAACCCTATTATACCGATTTACTCAAACAGCCTTCCCTGCTCACCAGGCCGCATGGGCAGTCGGCTAGACACCTGGTGCTGGCCCGCTGGCCACCAACGCCACCCCTCTAACAGTGGGAAATAGAGCCCCAAGTGGATAGGCCGCTGTTCCAACGCCCCAAGAATCCGCGCATAATTTTCCAACTGTTGGCGGTAGCGCACCACCTCATTATCCAAAAAGCCATCCACATCCTGCCCGCTGTGGGCCGAAGTTTTATAATCAATAATCCAGCGCACCCCCTCTTCATCCACAAAGGTACGGTCGATAACAATGCGGGTTAAGCGCCCCCCCAGCACCCCGGTTAGCTCCCGTTCGCAGGCGGCCTCTTGATGGCCGTCATGCAAAATCCAACGGCCCAAGAGCGTCGTGAGTGCCTGTTTAAGAGCCTGCACCACCCGTTGCGCGGTCTCCTCAATACGGTTTTTAGCCAGCCCCAGTGCCACCAGACGCGACGCAATGGCCCCTTGCAGCGCCTCGACCCGGGCGGGTCGCCAGCTTGCTACCCCCTGTTGCGCCATAATCTGCAACCACTCGTGGGTCACAATACCGGCCATACGGGCCGGCTCCCCGGCCCAGTCATAGCGGGGCGGCTCCCCCTCGGGTTCTGCCATGCCCTCATCCCGCAACACCGCAACCGCTGGGGGCGGTGGTGGGGGCTGCCAACCATCCGCCAAGCGCTGCAAGGTCTGGGGCCAGAGGGGACGCGGCGCCTGCGCCGCCTGGGGCGGTGGCGGTGGGGCGCCGGGCTCGGCGGGATCCATGGTCGACAGAGTGGGCCAGAGCATACCCAGGGGCAGATTGGCTTTGGGATCTTTATCCTGCTCCGACAAGAGTGCCAACAGGTGTAGATGCTGCTTGGCGCGGGTGGTCGCCACATAGAGCAGGCGGCGCATCTCATGCCGCTCTTGCTCACCTTGCACACGGCGTAAAAAGGCAAACAGGGGGGCCTCTTCATCCGCCGCCGAAGGGATCGGTGCCACCAGCAATTGCCGCTCCACCCCGCCCCATTCATGAATGTGGCTGCGCTCCCACATCTCTAACAAGGGCCGTTCGGACACCTTACCCGGTCGATTGAGACCCGGTAAAATCACCGTATCAAACTCAAGCCCCTTGGATTTATGAATGGTCATCAACTGCACCACCCCAGGACCCGCCTCGGCACCCGCCCCATAGAGACGTTGCAAACGCCCCCCCAAGGCGGGCCAATCCACCACCTCACCCCGGCTTTCCAACTGCTCCAGCAGGGCAAAATAGCGGCTGGCATCCTGCATACCCTCGGCCCCCCCGGCGGTGGCGGGACCACCCAGCGCATGCCAACACCCCTCAATCCACTGCCGCAACCCTACCCGTCCCCGCTGGGCCAACGCCCCTTGCAGCACCTCGACCAAGCGGTTTAGACGCCCCTGGGCCATGGGTTCCAACTGTTCCACTCGTCTCTTATCCTGTAGCGCCTGCCACAGGGGCGTGCCGCTACCCTGCCCCTCCGCCAGCGGCACGAGCTGAGCGGGGCTTAATCCACACCATGGCGCCCGCAGCAGCGCCAGCCACGCGATACGGTCAGCAGGCTGATGCAAGGCTCGGCTCAGGCTCCATAAATCCTGCACCACGGGCCGACGCTCCAGCGCATCAATCTCCACCGCTTGAAAGGGAATACCCGCCGCTTTCAACAGCGGCACCAGCGCCGCCAAGTGGGGCCGCGCCCGCACCAGCACCGCCAATGAACCTTGTGGGTTCTGCTGCCGGGTCTGTTCAATGATCCGCACCATCTGTTGGGCTTCGCGCAGGGCCCCGTCAAGCCCCCCTTGCACCGGATGCCACTGCACCGCCACCCCATGACTGGCCCCATGAAAGGGCACCGAATGATGGTAGGGCACCGCCCCCAGGTCTCTATCTTCCTGTTCAGGAAAGAGCTGCTCAAAGGCTTCGTTAACCCACCCTACCACCCCCGCATTGGAGCGAAAGTTTACCTCTAACTGCAACGGTTCGACGCTTATGCTGCCCAAACCCTGCTCACGCACCTGTGCAAACAGGGCCACCTCGGCCTTGCGAAAACGGTAGATGGACTGCATGGGGTCCCCCACCAAAAACAGTGTGCGCCCATCTTCTGCACTCCAGCCTGCGGTCAACCCCTCCAGCAGTTTGATCTGCAACTGCGAGGTATCTTGAAACTCATCCACCAACAGATGGCGCAGTTTATAATCCCACACCAGGGTTAGATCGGTGGGGTTATCTGGCGTGCCCAAAGCGGTTACCGCCTGCAACGACACCTCGGCAAAGTCCACCTTGCTCACCTTATTAAAGACCCAGCGCAGGTGAGCCACCGCCAACTTGAGCACCAGCCCCAACGCCTCCAACACCGCCCACTCTGCTTCGCCATAACCGGGCGTGGGCATGCTTTTAACCCCTTGCAGGGCCTCATTAAGGGTGAGTTGAAAGCGTTTTAGATCCTCCAGCAACGTGGCATGTGCCGTTTTCTGCTGCTGGGCCTGCTGCTGCTCCTCTTTATTATTAAAGGCGCTGGCGGGAGGAAAGCCCAAATTTTTATCCACCCTTTTGCGCCAAGCGCCATCAGCCGTCACCAGCAACTCAGCCAAACCCCGCCATAAGGGCAGATCATGGGGGGCGGTACCGGGAAAATCCTGCGCATCCAGCCACGACCTTAAAGAAGCGTTCCCCTCGTCGGGCAGATTAGCGGCGGCGTAGCGGGCCAGTTGCACCAATTGCAGACGCTTATGCGCATCAAAGCGCTGGGCGAGCCCTTGCAACTGCCCCTCCACCAGATGCCACAACGCCTGCTCCAACACCTCACGCTGCAAACCATCCTGGTTTTGCAGATGATAGATCCATTGATCCCGCCGCGCCAGCATCTCCACCAGCAGCTGCTCCAGCCGCTGAAAGTCATAATCCCGGTGCTGCAACAGTCGCCAGACGGCTTGATGGCGGGGCGAGTCGGCGGGCTCCTGCATCGACGTTTCTAAACAGCTGCGGGCCGCTTGTTGGTAGAGCGGCTCAGGCTCATCGGCCCGTTCAAAACTGCCGCCAAAGCCAGAGAGCACCGGCATTTGCCGGGTTAAACGACTTGAAAGCGCATCAATGGTCATCACCGCCAGACGCTGGGGATTGTGCAGCAGCTGCCAGCCATGGGCATGATCCTGCGCCAGCGCCCCACGCGCCAGCTCATAGCGTTGCCGCTCAAAGGGTTCAACGGGCACCACACCACGGGCCGCCTCGGCCAGCGCCTCCACAATGCGGCCCCGCATCTCCGCAGCCGCTTTGCGGGTAAAGGTAATGGCTAAAATTTGCTCCGGTTTATCCACTACCGCCAGCAGCCGCAAAAAACGCTGGGTCAGCAGTCCGGTTTTGCCGGAACCCGCCGGGGCTTGGACAATAAAGGAGCCTTCTGGATCCAACGCCCGCGCGCGGGCTTGGGCATCAACCAGCGACATCTTGCACCTCCCCTTGCCGTAACTGCTCTTTACGACACAGCGGGCTCAAATCACAATAGCCACACCCCTTGTCACCCTCATGGGGGTCCACCGCCGCTGAGCCTGCCATAAATGCCTCCACCAGCTCGGTCAACCACTGCCGCCACTCGCTTAACTGCGCTGGCCAGCTTTGGGCTTGACTCTCTTCGCCTACGGGTTTCCACGCCTTTAAGCCGGGTAGCAATTCGGCCTCCTCCCCCATACCGATCCAGGGTTTGTCGCCCTTGTTGGCTTTGAGCGAGGCAAACGCCAAACCCGCCACATGCAGCGCCCCCTGTGCATGGCTAAGCAGGGTGTAAAGGGGTAATTGGGGATCGCTCATGCGTGGCCCCTGCCAATCTTTTGTGGTGGGCTGACCCGATTTATAGTCGATTAACAGATGTCGCCCATCGGCCAACCGGTCCAGCCGGTCCAGCCGTAGCTCTAGCGTGGCCCCAGCGATGGCAAGCTTTTGGGGATCTTCGGCAACCTCCACCACAAAACCCGGCGCACGGGCCAGCTCCACGTCGATCCAACGCGCCATGAGCTGCTGCAAACGCTGCTGCTCCAGCCCTGCAAAATCCCCTTGAACCGTCCATTTTTGCAGCGCCGCCGCCACCGCCTGCGCCACCCACTGCTGGCGCTGCGCAATGCGAGCCTGACGCAAGTTTGCCTCACTCTGTACGGTTTTCCAGAATTTTTCCAACATGACATGGGCCAAGGTGCCTCGCCGCCGATCATCCGCACCCGGCACCGTTACCTCCAACCCTTTGGCCTGCAACCGGTGCAGGGCAAAGGCTTTAAAAGGGCAACTGGCTTGGTTTTTAACCAGCGCCGCACCACCGGGCAGTACCGACTGAGGGGGGCACGTCAGCGGGATCGAAGCCGCTCCATCGTATGCCTGCCAGCGCCCCGCCGCCGCAATAAGCTGGGCATCCAACGGATAGTCCGGGGGAGAGGCCGTCACTGGGGCCAGAGGGAGATCGGACCACAGCGGGGAGATTAGAAAATCCCGATCTCCATCACTGCGGCACCAACTAACCACCACGGTTTTCGCCGCCTGCCGCAGCCGCTGGGTAATCTGGCGAGCAAATGTGAGCTCCCGCTCTGCCGAGGCGCGGGGCATGCCCCATTGACGCTGCAAGGCCAACGGCAGAAAGGGGTTGGGCATGGGTGCGGGGGGCCACTGTTCGTCCCGCATATCCAGCAACCACAAGGCGTCAAAGCGCTCCCCCGCCGACTCCAAAACCCCCATCACCCGCACCGGTGCTTCGCCGCCATCGGGTTGGAAATCCCGCCGTAACGCCATGCCCTGTAACAGCCCTAATGCGCTCTCCCACGGTAAAGCGGGCGCGGTATGTTCCAACGCCGCCCACTGGGTGAGCAGATCCCGCCATGCACTTACCGCCTGATACTCTCGACTGTCTAGGGCACGGTCCGTACCGGGCCAACCCATCAGCTCCAACCAACGACTCACCCGGGCCGCCCACCGCCCTAAGGGCAACGCTTTATCCAACTCCAGCTGGGCCAAGCGGTTGATGCGTTCATACCAACTGTTTTCGCTGCGCTTATGTGTCTCCAACAACCTACACATCTGTGTCACATTCAGGCTAAAGCAGCCAAGAGCGCGCAATTTGGCCTCCAAGGCCCCCCGGCTATCGCGCCCCTTTTCACCCCCGCTAAAATAGGGAGAGCGCAACAGCGCTGCCCAAGCAGCGGGCAATAAAGGCTCTTGCAAAAAGTGCAACAGCAGCAGCGCATCGGCCACCACCGGCGTGTGGGCCAACGCTGACCCACTCGAAATGTTCACCGGCAAGGGCTGCGGGGGGCTGTGGGGACGATCAAAACCAGGGGTTAACACCGCCGCCAAAGTACGCGCCAAACCGCTCTTGATCTCCGGCAGGTTGGGTGCCACCACCCCAATATTGCGCACCCCTGCCTCCAACTGCTGACGCACCCAACGGGCCATGGCCAACAGCTCCTGCTCCTGATCGGCAAAGCCCCAACGCTGCATGCTGTGGGGTTGTAGCGGCTCCGGCAGCCATTGGTTGACCATGACCCCATGCTCACCGGCTAAAACCTGTAAAAAATGCTGCATCTGGGGGGAAACATCATCAAAACCCGCCACGATCAACTGCCTGGGCGGCTGCCAACAAGCCGCACGACTAAGCAACTGACTGCTTAATTGCTGGGCATCCAACAACCCCTCCCGCTGTAAGCGCTGTTGGTAGGCTTCTATCCACTGCAACAGCACTTGGGTTTCCGGCTCCGGTTGCTGGCGCAACAGCTCTTGCGTAACCCCCCACTGTGCCAGTAGCACCCAAGCTTGCCGCGCCCCTTCGGCGGCCCCGTGCGGCGAAAGCAAGCTTTGTCCAACCTCCGACTGACGCACCACCGCCGACCAGATAAGGCGCTCCTGCTCGCCATTCATCAAGCGCGGCAACTCCCGGGCTTTGCCCTGCACCGCTGCGGTCGCCACCGCCTGCCGCCAGCAGCGCTCTAACCAGCTCCCCCAAGCCAGCAGATCTGGGGTGGCCCAAGCTATCAAACCCTGTGCCATCTTGGCCTCACCATGGCGGTGCCGCAGCCAGCGCGCCAAACGACGATTGACCGTGACCACCACCGCTCCGGCATCCATCTGCGCAAACAGCGCCGCTTCGCCCACACAAAGGGGTAAGGCCTCTCGCTGCATTTGGTTCTCTGCTGTGCTGGCAATCATGGTTAAATCCCTTTATGCTCTACGCTAACGACCCTAACCCAAGGCACACCTGGATAGCTATGCATCGACCGACCCCCCACACGCTTATCTCTTGGCGACACGCTGCTCTACTGCTGGTGTGGCTCTGCATGCTAACACCCCAGGCTTTGGCTCTGACCCCAGAACGACAGGATGCCTCGACAGCTGAACAGGAACAATGGCTCACCCGACTCACCCGCCATTATGTCCATACCAACTTGGCGCTACCCCAGCCCGGCGTCTACCAAAAAACCATTGACCTGCTCAGGCAAGAGCTTGAGCGGCTCTTTTTAAATGCACCCGCAGACCTTATGTTCACCCCCAAGCTGCGGGCTGCTTTACAAAGCCTTGCCCACGGCGACCTTGACGCCACCCAACGTCAAATCGCCCTCTTGGATCAATCTTTTAATCATGCTTACAACAAATACCATCCGCTCTATTTACCCCTTTACCGACTACAAGCGGCGCTACAGCAACAACAAGGTAACCCGGCGGAAGCCCTCACGACCCTAGAAAAACTGCTACAACTTGAAGAGCGACTACTCAGCGATAGTCATCCTGCCCTCTACCGAACCTTATTAAACATGGGCGACTTGCTGATTTTGCTCAACCGCATGGAGGCCGCCAAGGGTTACTATGAGCGAGCCTTGACCCTATTCATGAAAAACCCTGGCCCCTATCAACAGGCCCGCATAACTCTGCTTAACCGTTTAAGCCAGATTGAGATGGCCGCACACCGCCCCAAACAGGCGGTACTGCGCTTAGGCACGGCGCTCTCCATGGAAGAGGCCCGTCTGGGCCATGAGCACCCTGCCCTCATCACCACGCTGGATCAACTGGCCACGGCCCTAACCCTAGCCGGTCGTCAATCTGAAGCGATCAAGCAGATTGAACGCGCCCTTGCCATCTGCACCACCCAGTTAGGGGGAAACCCCATGCTCACCGCCCAACTTACCGGTCGTTTGGGGGATCTGGCCGTAGAACAGCAGCAGATGGCACAAGCCGGTCATTTTTACCAAGCTGCCTTGCATACCTTAACCACAACCCATTTAACAGAAAACGACCATTTCCCCACACTCAAACTAAAGCAGGCTTTTATTCATCAAATTTTAGGGGAGTGGTGGCAAGGCGAGTTGGCTCAACGCACCGGTTTAATGGGGCTACAGGCCCACCCACCCCCACCCGGTAGCCAGATTAGCCTTAACCGCGAGGTTGCCACCTATCGCCAGCTTATCCAGGCACTCAACACCTTAATTTGGAATACCGACACACAACCAGACAATCTGAAGGGGGCCATTCTTACCCTCCAGCAACGCCTCAAGGATCTGGGTTTCAATCCCGGTGAGATGGATGGACATCCAGGCCCCAACACCTTGGCCGCACTCACCGCCTGGCGCAATGCCCTGGGCATTGCTGCCCCCCCCATGCGTTGGCGTTTGAGCACCCTGCAACGCGCCTTGCAAGAGGTACCGCCCGCACCGCGCCCCACGCCAAATGATTTGGTGGATATGATTCGCCACGAGCAGGCAATGTCAGAGCAGCACACCACCGAAGAGCCCCTGGACTCCACCAGCGCCATCACCGACAAACAACGTGCGGAGGCGGCCGCCAAAGCTGCTGACGCTGCCGCCGCCCCCCCGCGCCAGGAAGCCGCCACCCCGGCGGTTGACCAGCCAAGCCCAGACGCTATAAAACCCCCTACCGTGATCTCCAACACACCCTCGGCGCCAGTTGCCGCACCCACAAAACCTGCTGCCCCTGAGACCCACGGCACGCCGTTGCAACCCACCGAGGCTGCCAGCCATAAACGGCATCCGCAACCCACGGCACCCGCAACAGTTCTACCCGCTACGGGACAAACGGCCCACCCGAGCACTGGAGATTGATCACCATAAACCAACCCAGCGGAAATAGGCTGGAACTTTTAGCCCATCCTGCGAGCCCAATGCTCTTCTCAACGCCATGGCCATTTGCTTAAGGAACCATACTATGGAATATGCGATTGTTCAGAATGTTAACACCGACTTTGAAACCACCGTTGCCAAACTGCGGGCGCTTTTACCCAGCAATGGTTTTGGCATCCTCACCGAAATTGATGTTTCTGCCACACTCAAGAAAAAACTGGACGTCACCTATCCTCGCACCCTGATTCTTGGTGCTTGCAACCCCCCCATTGCCCACCAAGCGCTGCTGGCCGATCCCAACATTGCTACCCTGATGCCCTGTAATGTGGTGGTGCGTGAAAACAATGAGGGTGGGGTTGAGGTTGCCATCGGCAATTTTTCCGCCATGGCCCGCATGATGCCCAACGATGCCCTTGCTCCGGTCATTGACCAAGCCCAAGAGCGCATGGACAATATACTCAAACAGTTGGTTTAAACGCGCCGACCCACAGCGCCAGCTTGAGCCCAACAAAAAAACGGGGTAGCGTTTCCATACCGTAAGGAACCGCTACCCCGTTTTTATCAAGCTCTCGGCCTTAACGAAAAAAAGGCCCTCCGACAGCTTACCCCTGTCGTCTTGATCCTGCTACCTTACACCGCGTCGCTGTCACGCTCACCGGTCCGAATACGAATGGCCGTATCCACGGGAGAGACAAAGATCTTACCATCACCAATACGACCGGTGCGAGCGGCGTTTTCAATGGCTTCTACAGCGCGCTCCACATGATCATCGGTAAGCACCACTTCGACCTTAAGTTTAGGCAGGAAGTCCACCACATACTCAGCACCACGATACAGCTCGGTATGGCCCTTTTGACGGCCAAATCCGCGCACTTCCGAAACGGTAATCCCTTGAATGCCTACCTCAGCCAGCGCTTCTTTAACGTCATCCAACTTAAAGGGCTTAATGATTGCTTCCACCTTCTTCATTGACCGCTTCTCCTGTGATTTCCATACTTTTTTGGATAGCTGGTTTACACCCGCGCCGCAGTGGTGTTTGGTTGTGTGCCCCCCGAACCATATAGGACGATCACACCCCGCTTAACCCGCACCATAGGTGCCCTCACCCCAGGGCTACGCGCATAAATATTGTGCAACCTCAACGGCCTCCCCGTTCAACCGTTTTTTTATTGTACGCTTTCCCCATTCAAAAGGTCACCCCAAAAAGTACGCCACGGGTCCACAACCCGCCCCTTTTTGGCCTTGCCCTTAGGCTTGCGGTTTGTGCTTTTGCTTGGGGGTTTGGCGGTCAACCTAAGCAAACGAACCAACTTAAACCCGCTACATCGCAGCAAGGGGTGCCCACCGGCGCGGCGGCAACACCCTTTTAAACAGGTTTAACTTTATCTTTAAACAGCTTGTACTTAACCGCCTCAACCATGGCATCGTAAGAGGCGGCGATAATATGGTCCGAAACCCCCACAGTGCCCCAGCGGCAACGGCCATCATACCACTCAATAAGCACCCGCACGGTAGCCTCGGTACCCTTGCGATTGCCCAAAATACGCACCTTAAAATCTTCTAACTTCAGCTCTGTCACCATGGGGTAATCCCGCCGCAGCGCTTTACTTAGCGCCTTGTGCAGGGCATCCACCGGGCCAGCCCCTTCGGCCACCAGATGCACCGATTCCCCCGCTACCCGCATTTTGACCGTCGCTTCTGCCCCCATGGGGTGTTGACCATCCTTGCGCACCCGGCGTTCATCTATGACCCGAAAGCCCAGCAGCTCAAAATAGTTGGGCAACTCCCCCAGCGCCTTCCACACCCGCAGTTGGAACGAGGCATCTGCCCCATCAAATTGGTAGCCTTGGTGCTCCAGCTCTTTAACATCCAGCAGCAGTTCAGTTAGACGGGGATCTTTGGCATCCACCCCTTCAATACCCAACTCCTCTAACTTATAGATCAGATTGCTGCGCCCCGCCTGCTCACTGACCAATACCCGCTGCTGATTGCCCACCAAGTCTGGACTAATATGTTCATAGGTGCTGGCATCTTTAAGCACCGCCGATACATGGATACCCCCCTTGTGGGCAAACGCCGACACCCCCACATAGGGTTGATTTTTCTGGGTGGGACGGTTGGCCATTTCATTAACAAAACGGCTCACCGCCGTAAGTTGGGTAAGATCCTCATCGTCCAAGGTTAAGCTGCGCTGCATTTTAAATTTAAGATTCGGGATAATGGAGATCAAATTAGCGTTGCCACAGCGCTCCCCAATCCCATTAATGGTGCCCTGAATATGGGTGACACCGGCCTCCACCGCCGCCAAGGAGTTGGCTACCGCCAGCTCACAATCGTTGTGGCAATGGATGCCCAATGGTGCGCCCAGATCCGTCACCTCGCCGATCATGCGGCGTAAATCTTCAACCATCGTGCCGCCATTGGTGTCGCACAAAACCAGTGCGTCGGCACCGCCCTCATAGGCGGCTTGCAGGGTCTGGCGGGCATATTCTGGATTACGCCGATAGCCATCAAAAAAGTGCTCTGCATCATAGAACACCTCATCCACATGCCGTTTGAGATAGCGAATGGTATCAAAAATTAACTCTAAATTTTGTGCCAGGGGGATGCCCAAAGCGCGGGAAACATGCAGATCCCAACTTTTGCCAAACACCGTAATCACCTGCGCACCCGACCCCAACAGACCCTTGATAACCTGATCCTCTTCCACCTTAGACCCGGCCCGGCGGGTGGAACCAAAGGCGGTAATGCGGCTTTTTTGCAGCTTGAGCTGTTTAGCCTGCCGGAAAAAGTCATCATCCTTAGGATTAGCACCGGGCCAGCCACCCTCGATATAGTCCAACCCAAGCGCATCCAAACGCTTGGCAATGCGCAATTTATCTTCGGCAGAAAAGAGCACATCCTCGCTCTGAGAGCCATCACGCAGAGTGGTATCATAGAGAACAACAGGGGGGTGCGCTTGAGCGGACATAAGACGTGAACTCCAGAAACAGCGGCGGGGCGGTTCTTATCCAAACCGCCCCGCTGATTGACCACAAAAAAAGGGGGAATCTTTAAGCGTTGATGCGGTCGCTTGGATCTTTTTCCAATTCAAACGCATCGTGCAGGGCACGCACCGCCAACTCGGTATATTTCTCTTCAATCACCACCGAAATTTTAATCTCTGAGGTGGAGATCATCAAAATATTGATCCCCTCGTCGGCCAGCGCCTTAAACATTTTTTGCGCAATGCCCGAGTGACTGCGCATACCCACCCCAACCGCAGAAATTTTGGCAATATCGCTATTACCTTGCAGTTGCCGGGCACCGACATCCTTGACCGCATCTTCCATAACCTTCATCGCCTGGGGAAAATCCGCCTTGGGCACGGTAAAGGTCATATCCGTGGCATCCCCCGCTGGAGAGACGTTTTGCACAATCATGTCAATGTTGATATTGGCATCGCCCAAACGGCCCAACAGATTGGCCGCCACACCGGGCTTATCCGGCACCCCAAGGATGGTGATTTTGGCCTCATTTTTATCGTACGCCAGCCCAGAGACAACAACGCTTTCCATGGTATCCTCTTCTTTCGTCAACATGGTACCGCTACCGGGCTCCAGCGAGGAGAGCACACGCACAGGTACGCTGTATTTCTTAGCCAGTTCAACAGAGCGAGTTTGCAGCACCTTGGCCCCCAACGAGGCCAACTCCAGCATTTCGTCGTAAGAGATACGATCCATCTTACGGGCTTTCGTCACAATGCGTGGATCGGTGGTATAGACCCCATCCACATCGGTATAGATGTCACAACGGTCGGCTTTCAAAGCCGCCGCCAGCGCCACTGCCGAGGTGTCCGAGCCACCACGCCCCAAGGTGGTGATGTTGTTATGACTGTCCACCCCTTGAAAGCCCGCGACAATAACGATGGCACCGGCATCCAGATCCGCTTGAATGCGAAAGGCCTCCACCTCTTTGATGCGTGCCTTGCTGTGTGAACCATCGGTAATAAAGCGCACCTGCCAACCCAGGTAGGATTTAGCCTTCTGCCCCATGGATTCAATGGCCGTCGCCAATAGACCGATGGAGATCTGCTCGCCCGCCGAGACCACCACGTCATATTCACGTTTATTATAGAACTGGGTCAGATCTTCCACCAGCCCCACCAGCCGGTTGGTCTCACCAGACATGGCCGACACCGCCACCACCACCTGGTTGCCTGCCTGCTGTTCGGCCATGGCCATACGCGCCACATTGCGGATCCGTTCAATGGATCCCACCGATGTGCCGCCAAATTTTAGTACGATAAGCGCCACGTCTACCCTCTTCATAGTTTATGATTATCACGCCGCCAGGGGCTGCTCATTCCACCCCTTTTGGTCCAACAAGAGCAACTGGCCGAGGTCACACAACGGCAAAACGCCGCAGGATGAACCAGATCACTCGCCCTGGTTTATCTTCACGGCGCTCTGCAACAGATCCAACCACACCACAGGCGCTTGCCCTTAACCGCAAGCACGCTCAACCAAGCACGACAACAAACCCGGTCACCGCCAAGGAGCGCAACGAACCATGCCTAGCTACAGCTTTTGTCCGCACCGGGGGCATAACCCAGCGTTTGCCGCCCCTTGCTCACGCACCAACCCCTATGCCCCCTGGGAGGGACGCTTACGCCGCGTACCTTTGGCGGCCTCGCGCTCTAATTTGAGTTTTTCGCGCTTATAGCGATCCAGCATACGCATCACCAGATAGCCGCCCAAAAAGAAAGCCAATACAATCATCATCCCCACCAAGGTCCACATCACCGGAGTGTTGGATACCATGGCGTTATACCCATCCGAAGCGCCTTGGATACGGTTCATAAAGTCACCTTTTTTGGTTAATTCTCTGACCTATGCCCTGGAGACAGCGGTGCCTCCACTGCATTCAGTATACCCTTTTGCCGCAACATCGGCAAATCAGCGAACACCCTTAAAGGTTCTCGCAGCACCCTTTACCCATGGATTACAGCTGAAAAGCCACCGGCTCTGCAAAACCGGGCAGTGGATCAATGCGCGTTTCATAAAGCCGCTCAGGATGGTGCAGACCGGTCGGCCCAATGACCCGCACCGCACTCATGGTGGCGGCACCGGCCTGCCCCACCACTGCGACCATCACACCATAGGCATCCAACTGTTTGGCTAAGGCGGCGGGCATCTTCTCCACCGCGCCGGTGAGAATAATGGCATCAAAGGGGGCTGCACTGGCCCACCCTTGGGTCAGATCCCCCACCTGCCAACTTACCGCCAGCGCTTGGGTTAGCTCGGCACCTTTGTCGGCCAAGCCTGGGTCGCACTCCAGCGCAAACACCTGCGCCCCCATATGGGCCATAAGCGCCGCTTCGTAACCGGTGGTTGCCCCCACCAGCAGCACCTTGCTCCCTTGCGTAACCTTTGCCGATTTAATCAACCATGCAATCTGCATGGGGGTCAGGCAGCGCCGCCCTGGAGCCATGGTAATGGGCATATCGGAGTAGGCCATATATTGACGATCGGCCGGAAAAAACTGCTCCCGTTCCACCACCATCATGGAGCCCAGCAGGGTCTCATCCAACACCTCGTGCGGCTGCACCTGGGATTTAACCATGTTGGTCCGTGCCAGTGCAAAATCCATCACTCTCCCCTTCCCATCTATTTAAAAACCCAATCACGCTTCCCCTGTGCTGGCCAGTGGGCCATGCTAACAGGGACAAGCCCCCCCATACCAGTGTCACTCAAAACTTCTACCCCATTAGGGTGGTGCATTGCAATCCAAACCCGCTTTATGGGCGGCAAGCGCCCCTTTTTAATCCAGCGCATTTTGTGCAACAATCCTCTGCATCACCACTGGGTTATGCTCACGCCAGTGCTTTTCGGTTTGGGCCAGCCGTTCAGGGGTGCCCATATCCGCCCAAAACCCCCGCAAGGGGACCCCCTGCAAACGCCCCTTAGCCAGCGCCGCATCGTAGACCCGGTTGAGCGAAAAGGGCTCTATCGCATAACCCTGCAAGGCATGCCGGGCCAATATTTGAATACCACTATAGGTCCAACTGCCCACCACCCCACGACCCCGTTGCAAACAGCCGGCCCCATCCCGCACAAAATCCCCCACCCCTTCAGCTGGATTTTCTACTAAGCCCAACAGGGCATCCATGCGCCGGGGATCAAATCCCTCCAGCAACGGTCGCAGATCCAGATCCCATACCACATCCCCATTCACCACCAAAAACTGCGGGGCATCCAGCAGCGGCAAGGCCTGACACACCCCCCCGCCCGTCTCCAGCAACTGCGGCTCCATGGACCACTGAATCTGCACCCCCCAGCGTTGCCCATCCCCCACCTGTTCCCGCAGTTGCGCCCCCAGATGGTGGGCATTAATCACCACCCGGCGAAACCCCAGCCACGCCAACCGCTGCAAGGTTAAAAAGATCACCGGCGTGCCAGCCACCGGCACCAACGGCTTGGGGGTGTGCTCGGTCCACGCCGCCAGTCGCGTCCCCCGACCCGCAGCCAAAATCATGGCGGGAAAGGGTATCTCCATTACAACGCTCCGGTCTGACGCGCCGCCACTTGGGCAGAACTCGGCTCTGTGCCTGGGGGAATGGTCCGTTGCAACAGCGTGTGCAGCCGCCCTAATTCTGGATAACGGGCCAGTGTTTCCCATACATAGCCCATGGTGCGGGGCACATCGTCCAGATAAGCAAACTTGCCATCCCGCAGCGCCAACCGTCCAAAGATACCTACCGCTTTTAAGTTGCGCTGAATGGCCATCCAATCAAATGCCCGCTCAAAGCTGGCCCAGGTTGGTGCATACCCCAGCCGCTGGGTGGCACCGCTGAGCCACTGCTGCATCATGGCATGGCGAAAGGGGCGGTCCCACGCGACGTAACAGTCCCGTAGCAGACTGGCTAGATCATAGGTAATGGGTCCCATTACCGCATCCTGAAAATCCAGCACCCCAACCTGCCCTTCCAACCACATGAGGTTGCGGCTGTGATAGTCCCGATGCACCAACACTTGGGGCTGCGCCAAGATCGGCCTCAACAGCTCATCAAAGGCCCGCTTAAACTCCGCCTGTTCCGCCCCACTCAAGGTATAACCCATCACCCCAGGGATGTACCACTCGGTCAACAACGAGGCCTCATAGGCAAACAGAGGGGGATCAAAGGCGCGTTGATGGGCAACCGTACCCCCTTCCAACGGTGTCGCCTGTAGGGTGAGCAGGGCATCCACAGCCGCCCCATACAGCCGCTCCGGGGCCACCCCCTGTTGCAGGGCGCGGGCAAAGGTTATATCGCCAAAATCCTCCAACAAAAACAGCCCCTGTTCATAGTCAGCTTGCAAAACCTGAGGCGCCAGCACCCCATGCTCACGCAAAAAACCGGCGATGGCCACAAAGGGATGGCTATCCTCTTTATCCGGTGGGGCATCCATCACAATGCGCGAGGGGTTATCCACCAACCGATAGTAGCGGCGAAAGGAGGCATCCCCCGCCACCTGCACAATCTCTTGATGATGGGGAGCGTGGCGTTCAGCAAAAGCACGAAGGGCATTATCCAGCATGATATTCCTGGCGAAAACGGTGAAGAAGTTGTGTCGTGACCAAACCTGCCGCACGAAACAGCACGCGGCGTCCCAACCCATCTGCGGTTATTTCCAACATAACGTCCAGCCGGTCCTGGGGCAGCCAATCCCCCGCTAAGGAGGCCCACTCCACCAGGGCCACGCCGTCGGGCTCAAACAGCGCTTCGTCTGCCCCAATGGCCTCCAACTCCTCCGGCCCGGCCAGCCGATAGAGGTCAAAATGGTAGACTGGCCAAGCCCCCCCCACATAACTCTGCATGATGGCAAAGGTAGGGCTGCTCACCACCACCCTTTCGCCCAACATCGCCTGAACAAAACCACGGGAAAAAGCGGTTTTACCCGCCCCCAAATCGCCGCTTAAAGCGATCACCAGCGGGGCATCCACCATACCCGCCAACGCCGCAGCCAGCGCCTCGGTCTGCGCTTCGGAGTGGCTTTCCAGCACAAGGGTTGCGGCCATAGCGTGCATGACCTAAGCTTCGTTACTCAGCAGCATGCCACGGATCACATCGCTCTTATCAATCAACCCCAGCAGCCGCTCTTCACCCACCACCGGCACCACCGACACATGTTGTTCCGCCAACACCGTGGCGATCTTGCGCAGATCCGCATCGGGACCCACCGAGATAAGGGTGGGGGTCATAATCTCCGACGCCTTACACGCGGCAACCTTACGCAGATCCTCTTCAAACTGATGACTGCCCCCCACCGAGATCACCGCGTCCAAGATATTGATAAGGGTGGGCAGATGCACCTGCTTGACCCGATCAATCAGATCCCCTTCCGTAATAATCCCCACCAGCACCCCCTCATCTAAAACCGGCACGGCGCAGATGTTCTTCTGGGCCAACAACACCGCAACCTCATGCACCGTGGCATGGACGGTTACGGTTGGCGGGTCGCTATTCATGATATCGCGAGCTGTTAAGGTCATGTTATCTGCTCCTCAGTGGGTGCTTAAACTTGGGCAAACCAGGGCTGTGTGTGTTTTTTTATGCATACCAGTTTGGCACACCCCCTGTACCCATGGTACGGTATTTGGTCTCCGCATTCAATTTCAGGCAATGGCGGTCTTACCCCATGTTAACAAAAATTTTGATTCTTCTGTTGGTAATCGCGGGCGTTTATTCGGTTGGTCGCCTACACGCTCGCTCTGCCGAGGTTGCTGCCGCCCCCCAGCGACGCGCCTTGGAGCACCAACCCCACAGCAGCCGTAGCGCCCGTACCATGGCCCTCTTGGCCCTACTGGCCATTGTGAGCATGGGGGGATTTATGGGGTACAATCGCTGGGCTGAGGGGCAAGAGATCCACCTGATCCGGGTAATCAACAGTCAATCCGGGGAGCACACCCTCTACCGCGCCAAACGCAAGGATATCCACCATCGTGATTTTTTAACCCTGGATGGCCGCCAAATACGCTTGGCCGATCTGGAGCGCATGGAAATTGAACCCACCAGTGAAGGGCTCTAGGTATGGATAACCCCGCCAACATTATCTATCAGCGCCGTCACCAGGGCACCACCGTCGAGGTGGTGGAAAAAGAGGGCTTGCGCTGCCTAACCTTTGGTTCCCACCTGCGCCAGAGCTGCATGTTACTCTCGGACCCTGCCTTTCTCTTTTTGCCCTACTCGCGCCATATGATGGCGGCCCTGCTCTTTTTACCCCAACTTCCCCAGCGTATTCTGCTGATTGGTTTGGGGGGTGGCTCACTGGTTAAATTTTTTCTGCATCATCTGCCCCAATGTCATGTGGAGGTGGTGGAGTATGATCCCCATATTGTCACCATTGCCCAGGATTTTTTCCATCTCCCTAAAAATCATCCCCGGCTCACCATACATCTTGGGGATGGTGCCCAATTTTTCTCCCTTGGTGGCGCCCAACAGGCCCCCTATGACTTGATTTTATTGGATGCCTTTGATGCCAACGGGCTGGTGACCAGCATTTATCGCCCCCCCTTTCTCAAGCTCTGTCAAGACCATTTGGCCGCACCAGGTATCGTCGCCGCCAATGTCTCCCGTGGTAATAAGGGCCATTTTCAAGAGGCGCTGGGCAACTGGAAAAACGCCTATCCAGACTATGGTTGGATGGTCCCTGTCGCCCGCTCACAAAACGCTATTCTCATCGCCACCCCGCACCATACGGCGATGCCGCAACATATGCCCCAGGCCGATCAGGCCCATGCCCTGGGCCAACATCTGCCCCTTAATTTTATCCCCCTCATGGAGCGCATTGACCCCATTGCCAACACTTTTTGGCAGCGTATTGCCCAAGCGGTATCCTCCTAAAATCGCCCCACACGCCCCCTGCGCAATCCGCTTTACGCAGAGCAAGGGTTGCATCGTCACCTCTTTGGTCGCAAAGTATGCCCCGTATTGACCCTAACCAGAGAACCTCTCCCATGTCTTTTTTGAAACAGATCTTCGCTTATATCGCCGCCTCACTGCTCCTGCTGTTGCTGTTGGTGGGCACCATGGCGGCCATCAACCAGTGGCAACAGAACTCGACCACAGCGGCTAGCCAGCAACCGGCCACCGCCCCACAGGCCGCTACCAGCCCTGCTCAACCCTTCAGCCCGCAAGCCCCACCGCTTACGCCAACCGCGCAAGCGGAGATCGTAAAACGGTTGACCCAGCTAGAGACCCAGCAGGCTAAAAATATAAAACGGCTGCATGCGGTTACCAACCTTCAAACGGCCCAAGGCACCGTGGAGATCACCAAAAAAGACAACCGTTGGGAGCTGACCAACCTGTTCACCAAAACCCGCGTCTATCGGCAGCCCATCCTCTTCAGCCCGCCCTTCACACGTCTCCCCAAAGTGATGGTGGCGCTCCAAGGCTTACAGCTCGACAAGGCCACCACCCTCAAAATTGAGGCACAGAACATCACCCCACAAGGTTTTGAGTTGGTGGTCACTTCGCAGTCTGATCAACGTGTTGAGCAGCTAACCAGCGGATGGTTGGCGGTGGAGGGAGACTCCTAGGGGGGTTATTTAATCACCAACAAAATGGGGGTTAAGCCGTGACTGAGATCTAGGCTCTGCATTTTAGCCTTGGCCTCATCCATGCTGACAAACGCCAAACGGACCGAGTAGAGGGTCTGGCCGTCCCGCTGGGAGCTGTGAATAAAGGGCTCCACCCCCGCCTGCCGTACCTTGTCTGCCAACACATCGGCATAGAGTATCTTGCTCACCGTACCAAATTGCAGCACATAAGGCCGATCTAAGGTGTGCCCCCCCGACGCTTCCAGCACAAAGCCGCCGTCGGTGACGGGGATCTTCTCCTGCGCAGCAACACCACTCTCCTGCTCAAACTCAGGCACCACCGCCCCTTGAGGCGCACCAATGGCCTTAGCAAGATTGATGGGCTCCTGTCCACCGCCAATATTGGACACCTGATACGACAACAACGCGATGGGTGGAACCGCTTGCTTACCGGGCTGAGGATTGGGTACGGCAGCAACCTCACCCTTGTGCGCCTCCTTAGTAGCCGTCCCCGCAAGGGTTGGTAGTGCCTTTTGCTGAGCGGCCACCGCGCGCTTAGCGGGACTTTCCCCCTGCCTTTTGCCTTGTGAGGCCGCTTGCACCGCCAACGGGGCTGGTTTGACAAACCCCACAGGGGAGCCATGCTCACCATCGAGTTGGGCGGCCATCCGGGGGGGGGGCACCACTTTGACTTGTGCCAACGGGGGCAGCAGGTCATCCGTCTCTTGCGGGAGGGGTAATTGGGCAGGCTTGGAGTCTGGCATTTTTGGGATTGCTACCTTTTCCACATCCAGCAGAGGCCGTGTCGGGGTAGCATAGGGATAGCGCTCTGCGGGAACGACCGGTTGGTTGAGCGGCGCTTCACGGTTTTGCTGGCCCGTAGGGTCACGCCCCTGCCAAGCCTCGAATAGCGGTAAGGGTAGCAACTGCCCGGCGATGAAACCCAGCAACGGCAACGCCACCCAGCGCAACCCTTTTAGCCCACCGCCAATGGATTTCCAACGCCAATTTTCATGCTCACCGGCCAGGGCTTCGTGGATGGTACGGTTATCAATACGGGTGACTTGCCACTGGCGGGCCTTAATCATGATCTGATTGACCAAGCGGTTAAGCTTGCGGGGATTATCCCCCCCATAACGGGCCAACACTTTAAAGGCCGCAGGGGTGAACTGGTAGTGTTCATCCAACTCCAGCCGTTTGAGCAGATAGGCCACATAGCCTTCCACATCATGGCTATCAAACGGACCCAAGCGCAGACGCTGCTCGACCTCATTCCCCAAAAAATCATAGTCCGGCAACTGGAGCTGTTCATGCAGATGGCGACGACCACTTAACACCAACTGCACCATCACCCCATTGACCGGCTCAATGGCAAGAATATGTTGGACCAAACGGAGATTGTCGCCTTTGAGCAGATGGGCCTGATCAATGGCCAACACCAGACCAAAGCCAGCCTGTAGATGGACATGAATGGCCGCAACCAGCGCCCGGCCATCCTGCCAGAGAGGGGAGTTGATGTTATGATAGCGCTGCTGCACCGCCAAGTCGGCGGCGATTTCGTGAATAAAGGTATCGTTGGGTTGCCCAGGATTTTCCACCAACAGACAGCCACTATGGGGGGGCACCCAGTCGTGCAGTTGGCTGAGCAGATAGCTCTTACCCACCCCCGGCGCACCGGTTAGGGTTATGACCCGCTGCCCCTGCTGCAAACCTTCAAGCAAAGCAAGGCGACACTTCTCAAAGTGGTGTGCAGGATACCATACAGGCCCCGCTACGCTCTCTGTACCGGCCTCTTGCGCGCCCCCATGCGTCATGCCTAGCCTACCCCGCTCTTCATCTGTTCCACCCTCGGCTGCCGACTATAATGCCGCGACTGCCTTGACGATGTCCACCCTCTTGATGCAGCCCCCACCATCCTCGCCAACCCCTTACAAGCCACCTAACGCCACTGGTCGCGGCGACCAAGGGGCAGACGTAAGGTTGGCGGGCCATTTAACCCGCAGGATGGCACCCGCCTCACCCTTAGGGCGGGGGTAGTGGCACCACTAGGCCGCCGCCATACCTTTTTGGGTCAGGGTGGTTTGAATCTGCATAACCAACTGCTGAAAAATGGGTTCCAAAGGCGAATTTTTCAGGTCGCCATCTTCGGCCAGTTCGGCAAAAAAGGATTTGGTGTAGACCATCTGCCGGGAACGGCTTTTTTGAATATGCGCCTCCCAGTTGCTGAGCAGTGAGCTCCAGCCCTTGACGGTCAGGGTCCCGGGCGGGGTGTTGTGGGCGGCACGATCCAAAGCCAGCGCCATGCGCAGACTCTCTAACAGGGGAATGGCACACTCCAACCGTTCATCCTTGGCACGGGTCGAGATCTCTTGAATCTGTTGCCGCAGCCCCTCCACACTGGCGGGACGATAGCCATGATCCTGTCCCTGCACACCGGCGGTGCGGCTGCTGGGGCGACGGCTGCGCGGCTCCATGCTGGGCTCACGACGGCTCGGGGGAGCCTCATCCCGGGAAAGGCTACGCCGGGCTGGCGCGGCACTGCTTGGCTCGGCCCCGTTGCTGTCATAGCTGGCGCGCAGACGAGCAAGCCCGGCACCCCCACGACTAAGAGAAGATTTGGATAGGGAGCTATTATTGGATTTCATTATGACCCTCATGCCGTTGACCTGTTAACGGTCCACCGGAAAAGGCGCAAAGCACGCTTTAGCCATGCCACTGCGCAAACGGTATTGCCATCTAAACGCCCCATTAACAGGGGATCTTACGAACTAGAATAGCAACTGTAGTACCAACTTGCGCACGCCCAGCAAAACGTTCTGAACAAAGGGCCTAACGAACGGCTCAGGCTAAACTCGCCAAAAATCTGGCTCATTCAACACCCTGCCCTGCTGCTTATCCCAAAAAATCTCCTGCAACCGCCAGAGCATCGACACTTATCACCGTTTCCTCCCCCACCACCTCCGCATCATGCCGCACCAGAGCGGGCACCCTTACCCCTTGCATGGGGCCAAGCTCCACACGTTGGCCTTGCAGCCGCAGCAAAAAGCAGCCAGCCACCACCCCCACAATTTTATCCACCCCATGGGTGTGGGGAGCAAAGTAACTGTTGGGCGCATAGTGATAGGTAATCGGGTAGCACCCAAGCTGCCGCATCTCTTGCTCCATAGCCGCCTGATTGGGCCACTCAAACCGTTGAATCATCACCATTCTTCTCCTTGTGTTACGCTTTTACCAAGGCATACATTGTTCCGGTCGCCAAGCTTTCGTACACTGTTTACAGCTTTGTATCCTCTTTTAGGAATGCGCGCACCATGACCCAACCCCAACGTGTCGCCGTTGCCATGTCCGGCGGTGTTGACTCCTCTGCCACCGCCGCCCTATTGGTGGAGCAGGGTTATGAAGTGATTGGGCTGACCATGCAGCTATGGGATCACAGCAGCCCCAAGGTGGCCGGTTCACGGAGCTGTTGCGCCCTGGATGATCTCTACGATGCCCGACAAGTCGCCCAGACCCTGGGCATACCATACTATGTGGTTAATTATGAAGCGGATTTTCGTCAAGCCGTGGTGGACGATTTTATCCAAACCTACGCCGCTGGCCAGACCCCCAATCCCTGTGTGCGCTGCAATCAGATCCTTAAATTTGATCTCTTGCTCAAAAAGGCGTTGGCGCTGGGCGCTGACTTTCTTGCTACGGGTCACTATGCCATTCGCCGCGAGGATGCTCAAGGCGTTCCCCAATTATGGCAGGGCAGCGACCCTGCCAAGGATCAATCCTATTTCCTGTTTACCACCACCATGGCCCAACTCGCCCATGTCCGTTTTCCGTTGGGGGAGATGGACAAACAGCAGACCCGCCAACTTGCCCAACGTTTTGGCCTACACCTCTCCACCAAACAGGAGTCGCAGGATGTCTGTTTTGTGCCCGATGGCGACTACAGCGCCTTTTTTGCCAAACAGGCTCCCCATCTCTTGACCCCTGGTGCCATCGTCGATCAACAAGGCCACTCCCTGGGGCAACACAAAGGCTTGGGCTGTTACACCGTGGGGCAGCGCAAAGGGTTGGGCATTGCCCACCCCACCCCCTTGTATGTGCTCGCCTTGGACGCGCCCCACAACCAGGTGATTGTGGGCCCCGCCGAGGCCCTCTATCAGCAGCAGTTAACCCTGCATCATGTCAACTGGTTAGAGCCCACCCCCCCCACCGAGCCCTTTGCCAGCATGGCTAAAATTCGCTATGCTGCACCACCGGTGGAAGCCCGTGTCGAGCCCCTGCCCGATGGCGGCGCCCAGATCTACTTTAACCAACCCCAACGGGCCATCACCCCAGGTCAGGCCTGCGTTTTTTATGACGGGGCACGGGTCGTGGGTGGCGGCTGGATTGTGTGATGCGGTTGGGCCACCACCCCCAAACCCTGCGGGCCTTTCTAAGGGTTTGCCAACGAGACACCTTTTGATTTAAGGTGTGAGCTCAGCGCTTACCCACAAGGAACAACCATAATGGCCACACTTTCCCTCAAACTGTTAGAGCAGATCCCCTTTTTTTGGGGGTTCACCGCCGAACAGTTGACTATGCTCCTAAATAAAGAGGACGACCTCTTTGCCACCTTTTCCCCGGACCAGTCACTCTGCCGCGAGGGGGAGAACGACGGCACCCTATTTGTGGTACTACGGGGCAGCGCCAAAGTGGTTAGTGACGCCGCCCCCAACACCATTTTGGCCGAACTGGAGGATGGTGCTGTGCTGGGAGAGATGGCTTTGTTGGCGCAACGGCCCCGCAACGCCCATGTGATCGCCACATCCGAACTAACCGCCTTTCGCATCAATGAAGCGACCATCCGTAGTCTGGATACGGCGTTGCAATTAAAGATTGTTCATGAATTGGCCCATGTTTTAATTAAGCGTCATGATGAAACCCGTGATGCCCTGATTAAACAGAAGCAGATCAACGCAACTTTGGTTCATGCCCTGCGCGAAGCCAAACTGGGCGATTGATGCGGTTTTATGGCAACACCCTGCTTTGATTCACAGCTTCCCCAAACTCACGCCAAACAGGGCACAATTATGTTACGCATGTGGGCACTTTTAACGCTGCTAATTTGCTGCTTTCCGCTCCCCGCGCAGGCTGGGACCGCCGAGCCGCTGTTTCCCTTTATTAAATTGGAAGAGCCCTATGGATCGGTCAGTGATGCCGCCAACCGGATCGCCCGCACGCTCTCGGGTGCAGGTTATGTCAGCCTAGGTTTTGCGGATGTCAATAAAGGTCTGCGGGTTATGGCCTTTTATAAACCACAATGGCTGCAAGCCTGGGCCAATAGCAGCCCTGTCGCCCTGTTTGGTGCGGTGGTACATGTGGGGGTTCAACAGGAGGGACGCCACGCCGTGGTTTCATTGGCCAACCCGCTATGGCGCACCCATCTCTACCATATGAGCCCAGCCATCGGGCAACAACTGGCGGCGGATCTGGCGGCTCATTTGGGGCAAGGTACCCCCTATGGGCTCAAACAGGGCTACCCCCCCGAGCGCATTGCCGACCTGCGCTATTTTCCCCTGGCCTATGGTGTCGAGGATTTTACCACCATTGCCCAACACCCCAGCCACGCCAGCGCCGTCGCCGCTGTAGAGGCCGGTCTTAAAAAGTATCATACCCTGGCCAAATCGCTCTACAAGCTGCACCTGCCCCAGCGGGGCACCACCCTGTATGGCATTGCGCCCATCGCCAAGGATGACCTGATCACGCCATTATGGCAAAAGCACACCTTAAAACCCGCAGCCCATCTGCCGTACACCTTACTGGTGCAACCCGACGGCCAGGTACAGATGCACCACCCCCAATTTGCCCTGCTGGCCCACTATCCCAACCTCTCTCTGCGCAGCATGTTGAGCAGTCTGGATGATCTCTACCGCCCTGTGACGGAACTGCTCACCAAAATCGCCCGTTAAAGGCGCGGCATCGGTGTGCGCGACAAAGCGCCCGACATGCGCGCGCCCATCTCGCGCAACAACCACGCATGGGGGCGGGACAAAGCAGCACCAAAATGGTTGCGTCTAAACCCACCTGCAAAGCAGCTACATAAATCGAACAAACATGGGGATAACCAGCGCCTTGGCAGCCCTGAACAGGGCCAGCGCTAACCCGGATATTTCATAAATCCCTTCGACGATCAAGCGAGAGCGTCTGGGATTCATGAAATATCCGGGCTAAGGAGAACGACCCTCAACAAGCGGCCTTCCATCTTGGGAACATGACCAGCAGCCTAAAAACCGGCACCCATTCTTGACCCGCAGGCCCGGTTTAACCGACCGTGAAAAAAGGGGGAGAGCGTCGCGTGACCATCTCCCCCCTTTTTTTATTAGGATTGCTTACCATTTTTCAAGCTTTGAGCAGCAGCAGAAGGAAGTTGCTCAATGCTTTGTTCGACGACTTTCTTGTCACTATCCACAGGGTTCATTGCCGAATCAACGGTGGCAACCGTAGGAACCATAGCGAACATAAGGATGAGTAGTGCAGCGGCCATTTTGTTTCTCCATTTGTTAATATCAATATTAGGACCTGCTTAATGTTATATAGGATTCCGCAAGCTCCGTCTATAAGCAAATGGTAATATTTGTAAAGAATGAGTAACTTACCTGTGATATTTTGCATTGCACCATAATTTTTTACATATCAATATAAATACATTCTTTTCCAATGCCGCGCATGATCCAAAATAAATCAGCCACATATGCTCTCCTCTCGCC
Source organism: Magnetococcus marinus MC-1 (assembly GCF_000014865.1). Classification (NCBI taxonomy): domain Bacteria; kingdom Pseudomonadati; phylum Pseudomonadota; class Magnetococcia; order Magnetococcales; family Magnetococcaceae; genus Magnetococcus; species Magnetococcus marinus. The sequence continues at coordinate 1,168,112 of NC_008576.1, read as the reverse complement.
CCCACATTTCTGCTGAAAAGCCCACCCCAACACTTTTTTTAGAATTAAAAAAAAGCGGCGCGCTTACAAAAAAAGGGCGTACCGTTAAGTACGCCCTTTATCCCCTGGATCGGTTTTTCCTGCTGCCTATTCAGCTCAGCAATTTTCTGACTTCCACTTAATGCTGCAACCCATGGAAGGGTGCTGAACCTCTACGTTATGCCCCTCGGCAATGGCTATCGCCGCCAGTTTTAGCTCTTCGCGGGTCACCTGGGCGGGATTGCGCGGGGCGTCGTCCAGTCGCCCGCGATAGCGTAGCGTGCGCTGGGCATCGTAGATAAAAAAGTCAGGGGTACAGATCGCGCCATAATCTTTGGCGACCTGCTGGCTTTCGTCATAGAGGTAATCAAAGCTGTAACGCTTTTCGGCTGCACGCTGGCACATCTTTTCAAAGCGATCTTCCGGGTAGCGGATGGCATCATTACTGTTGATGGCCACCACCGCAATCTCACGGGTTGCCAGATACTCGGCCAGACGGATTAAGCGCTCTTCCACCGCTTGCACATAGGGGCAGTGGTTGCAGATAAACATAAGCACCAGCGCCTTGGCATCGTTATAATCAGCCAGTCTGTGGATCTTTCCATCGGTGCCGGTGAGCTCAAACGGGGCCGCTTGAGCACCCAACTCCCCAGGCGGGGTATGCAGCAGTACCATGATTGTTTCTCCCTCGTTATCCCGTGAAACCGATACCCCTATTAAAAGCCTGTGGCCTGCCGCCCCATCACCATGGGCATCAAACAGGTACGGAACTAAGGGTCAAGCCTGTGGGAAGTCGCCGCTCATAGCGATTAGACTTCCTCCATAATCACCTGTTCAAAATCCTGTCCCGCTGACGCGCCACACCCATGCCCCACACCTACCAGGCTCTACCTTAGACCCGCTGTTGCGAAAAGGGCATCACCTCATCCAGAGAGGTTGCGCCACATTGTAACATCAGCAGCCGATCCACCCCCAGCGCCACCCCACTCACCGCCGGCAACCCGGCCTGCAAGGCGGCGAGAAAGCGTTGATCCACAGCAATGGGGGATAACCCTTGCACAAGGCGCTGCGCGTTGACCTGTTCCAGACGGTGCCGTTGTTCAGCCCCGTCGGTTAGCTCCAGATAACCATTGGCCAGTTCCACCCCATTGACGTAAACCTCAAACCGCTGGGCCACCGGGGGGGGACCCGGATCAATCTGCGCCATGGCCGCCCGCTCTGCGGGAAAACCGTTAACCACCACCACCTGCTCATGGGGCAACTGGGGCTCCACCACCACCGCTTGCAGATAGTCCAGCAACGCCCCTCGCTCCAGTTCGGCTGGCAATGACACGGCCCGCTGCTCGGCCCACGCCAGCAGCTCGGCCATTGTGGCCGTATGGGGATCTGGCCCACCTACCTGCATAAAGGCTTGGGCATAGCTCATGGCACAACCTGCTTTTATACCCAATAGATCCCCAATCAAGCCAGCGGTTTCATCCTGCAACTGGGCTAACGACCAGCCCACGCGGTACCACTCCAACAGGGTGAACTCGTGGTTGTGGTGCTCTCCTTGCTCTTCACTACGATAGACTTTACCCAGAAAATAGATATCACCACTGCCAGCGGCCAACAGCCGCTTCATGCAGCTCTCTGGCGAGGTATGCAGGTAGCAAAGCTGTTGGCCATCGTAGCAGCGGATGGGCTCGATATGATGTTCAGGAGCAATGGCACGCTGTAAAGCAGGTGGATCGACCTCCAGCGCAGCGGTACGCGCAAAATGCGCCCGCAGTTGCGCCAAAAGCCGGGCACGCTGACGCAACCGTTCACCACCGCAACCCGGTCGCCACTGTGTCACGCTCTCCAAGGCTTAACCTTTGGCCCGTTCCATATACTCGCCGGTGCGGGTATCCACTTTAACCCGTGCGCCAATCTCTACAAACAGGGGGACCTTGATGGAAGCACCACTCTCCACCACCGCCGGCTTGGTTGCCCCTGTAACCGTATCACCCCGTACACCGGGCTCGCACTCGGTAATTTCCAGGATCATAAAGGAGGGCGGCACCACGTTAATGGCGCGGTTTTCCCACAGCGTCACTTCGTAGACCTCATTCTCTTTAAGCCACTTTTTACACTCTTCCACCTGCTTTTCGCTTAAAGCAACCTGTTCAAAGGTGGCGGGGTTCATAAAGTGGTAGAGCTCGCCATCGTTATAAAGATACTGCATCTCCACATCCACAACATCGGCTTTGGCCACACTGTCGCTGGATTTAAAGGTGCGCTCGATAACCCGACCATCCATCAAGTTTTTAACCTTGATCTTGGTGAAGGCTTGCCCCTTACCGGGTTTTACAAAATCGGCCTTCACGATGATCCACGGCTGATCATCAATCAGAACACGTTTACCTTGCTTCATTTCTGTATGGGATAACATGGATTTCCTCTGTGGAAAGATCGTTCCTATCTGGTGGGGCGTCGTTTAGAGCGCCCATTAAAGCACTTCTGTACAAAAGAACCCATACGTATACCACAAAAGAAGCGGCTTTCTCCACACTTCTTACCGCCTACTCTAGACCTAACCTGACCGCCATGGTATACGGGGAGCCTCGCCCGCCCCAACAACCCATCACCGGTTTGCCACCATGCCCGCAGAACCCCAGCTTACCCCACAGCAGCAACTGGCCCATCGCGGTTTTCCCATGCTGTTGACCCCAACCATGGCCGATTGCATGCGACAACCCCAGGAGCAGGATCCCATCTATCGCCAATTCTGGCCCTCCGCTGAGGAGCTACAGAACCCCCCGCACTACACCACAGACCCCTTGCAAGAGGCCGCCAGCTCCCCCATGCCCGGCCTTGTGCATAAATACCAAGGCCGCGCCCTCTTGCATTTGACCGATGCCTGCCCGGTCCATTGCCGTTACTGTTTCCGCCGCCATGGCGCCATTACATCCCCTATGGATCCACAAGCCGAGCAGCAGCTTGTTGACCATTTAGCCCAAGATCACACACTACAAGAGATCATTTTATCTGGCGGTGATCCGCTCATGCTGAACGCACCCAAATGGCACTGGTGGATGACCCAGTTGGCGCAATTACCCCATCTGCAACGCATCCGCATCCATAGCCGGGTACCCGTAGCAGACCCCTCCCGCCTGACCATCCCCATGCTTGAAACACTACAAAATACGGCTAAATCCGTGGTTTTGGTGATCCATTGCAACCATGCGCAGGAGCTCACCCCAGCCAGTGAAGTGGCTTTACAGGCGTGTCGTCAGGCGGGGTTTTTAGTGCTTAATCAGTCGGTATTATTAGCTGGCGTCAATGACTCGGCAGAGATCTTGGCCAAACTGAATCTAGCCTTGGTGGGGTTGGGCGTACTGCCCTACTATTTACATCTTCTGGACACCGTGCAAGGAGCCGCCCATTTTGAGGTCAGCCCCCAGCGGGCGATGGAGATTATGCGGCAGTTGCACCAGTGTTTGCCCGGTTATGCCCTACCCAAGCTGGTCAGGGAACGCCCCGAACTACCCGGCAAAGAGCCCATCCACTGGTTTTAAGTTCCTATTCAATGCGGAACAGGCGATTAAACTGCGCCGATTCTAAAAGAGTGCGCATCTCCAGGCTGGCCCCACGGACCACCAAATTTTTTGCTGTTCCTTTCACTTGCTCACGCAAGCGCAGCAGAAAACCCAATCCTGATGAGTCCAAATAGCGGGTTTGGCTCAGGTCGATCACAAACAGATGCTCCGGATCTGTTGCGGGTGCTAGGGTATCTATAACGTGCATATGTTTGGCGGCAAAACGCACCAAAATTTTAACCACCGTCTCCTGCTTCCCTTGCGAGATCTCAATCTCACCATCCTCCATGTAACTCATACTTTCATCTCCAACGCTACAGCAGCCCACACTCTTACAGGATTAAAAAAACAGACCTCTACGGGTTAACATTTCTGCATTGGGGCACGATCCAAAGCCCACGGAGTGAAAGCATGCATGGTTTAGCTGAAAATTACCAGTTTCAGCAGGTATTTTTGCAAAAAAAACGGAACTCCATAAAGAAATTCCGTTTTCACATGCCACCACAACCTCAATTTTTGATCTGCATCAAAGAACCGTGAACAGCTTGTCAAACTGCACCGTTTCTAACAGACGGCGAATACCTGGGCGGGCATTACGAATGACCATATTCTCTTTGGTTCCAGAAACCTGTTCGCGCAGTCGCAAAATAATGCCCATACCCGAAGAGTCTAAAAACTCTGTCTCTGTCAGATCAATGATATAGCTGTGATTGGGCTGATCTGAAGGGCGGATATTGTTCACTTCAAAGAGTTGCTGCACATTAAAGCGTCCCCGCACACGGATTACCGTCTCGCTGTCATTTTGGGTTACCACAATTTCCCCAGAATCACTGAACGTCATATCTCACCCCTTATTCTTTGCTCGATTCACTGTTTTAGCCGTTCACCCCATCGCGAAAGCGGCTAGACAGGATTCCGCGACAAAAAAACATTCCCGTCCACCTTTTCTCACCCCGTGATTATGGCACGCACCATGCTCCAGTAACAATTCATAACCGACATAAAACCGATCCTGACCGATTTTGTTTATATGGTAGGGGTACAGCGGCGATATTTTAGCCGTTTGCGCCATGAACCCGCTGTTGAAAAAAGCTTAACAGCACCTCAAGCCGCCGCAAGCTCTCATGCCGCCCCACCAGTTGCAGAATATCATAGATACCCGGCGCAATATCACTCCCAGAAATGGCGATGCGCACCGGCTGCCCGATTTTACCCATTTTCGCCCCTGTTTCCGCCATAACCACTTTAAAGGCGCGCTCCAACCCACCGTTATCCCACTCATCTGCTGTAACGGTGTGCAATTTTTCCAGCAAAGCGGCATAAGCGGGCAAGATATCGGCGTGCAAATGTTTGGCCACGGCTGTTTCGGCATACTCGGTGGGCGCTTTAAAGTAGAACATGGCCATTTGCGCCATCTCTAACATGGTTTTCACCCGCTCCTGCATACCGGGGATAATTTGATCAATAAAATTAGGGTTGGGGTTGTCCACCCCTAGGCGTTGCAGGTGCCACATCAACTCGCCCCGCAACTGTTCAGGCCCTGACTGGCGAATATGCACACCGTTAAGCCACAACAGCTTGGAGGTATTAAAAATCGCCGCACTGCGTCCCACATTGTTGACATCAAACAGCGCCACCATTTCATCCATGGTGAACTCTTCTTTTTCACCATGGGACCAGCCCATGCGCACCAGATAGTTATTCAGAGCACTGGCCAAAAATCCCTCTTCGCGAAACTGCAAGACCGACACCGCACCATGCCGTTTAGACAGCTTAGAGCCATCCTCGCCATGCAGCAGGGGGATATGAGCATAGCTGGGCACATCCCACCCTAGGGCCTGGAACAGATGGATCTGGCGAGGGGTATTACTGGTGTGATCCTCGCCCCGAATCACATGGGTAATCTCCATATCATGATCATCCACCACCACCGCTAGGTTATAGGTGGGGGAGCCATCCGAGCGCAGCAAAATTAGGTCATCCAGCTCTTTATTGGCGATGTGGATGGTACCCTGCACCATATCCGGCCACACCACTTCACCCTCCAACGGGGTTTTAAAACGGATCACATAGGGTTGATCCGAGGGGGGCTCGCTACGGTGGCGGCAGCGGCCATCGTAGCGTGGTTTTTCTTTACGGGCCTGCTGGGCCGCGCGCATATCATCCAACTCCTGCTTGGTGCAGTAGCATTTGTACGCCTTACCCTCTTCCAACAACTTAAGCGCCATATCGGTATGGCGTTGGGTATGGTCAGACTGGAACAGAGGGCCCTCATCAGGATCCAACCCCAGCCAGTGCAGTCCATCCAGAATGGCATCCACCAGCGCCTGATTGGAGCGCTCACGATCGGTATCCTCAATGCGTAGCACGGTGGTACCGCCCACATGGCGGGCTTGCAGATGGCAAAACAGAGCGGTACGGGCACCACCCACATGCAAAAATCCAGTGGGTGAAGGGGCAAAACGGGTACGCATGACCATGATTCATTTCTCGTCATTTAAGGCTCTTGGCACGGGGCTGCACCGGGTTGACACACCCCCCTCTTACATAAACTCGCACAGCCATCTCCCCCAAGGGGAGAGGCCGACTGTGGCATTCTAGCTGGAATAGAGCGTTGTTACCACGGTAACTGGAAATTTACAATGGCGGACCGCCGTTTTTCTCTCCAATCTCCTAGCGTTTACCCCCCGCTGTTTAGTATAATGTTGCGTTTCTATTCTCGAACCCCCTGGTCGATTGGAGCACACACCGTGGTTCAGCCTAAAAATCTGAATGATCCTAACATCTATGCCGAGGCCCTTTGTCGTGCCGCCCTGACCGACGATCAAGAGAGCCTGATGCAATGGCTGGCCGACAACGATGCGGTCGCCAAAGATCCGCTGGTTAAGCGTTATGAATTTTTTGCACAGCGCCTGACCGATATGGCCCCTCGCGCTGAGTTGGGATTTAAATCCCGCACCAATCGTCAAGCCCCGGCCCCCAAAATAGGCCGCAACGATCCCTGCCCTTGTGGTTCGGGTAAAAAATTTAAAAGCTGCCACATTGATCAAGCCGAGCAGTTGAGCTTTAAGTTGGGCAACCCTACGGCCCCCATCATGGCCACCGCCACCGCCATGCTCATTAGTAAAATGGGCCTAGAGGCGCTGGATCAAGTTCCCCGCGACCATCTTTCTGACCTCGTGGCCAGCGAAATGGCCTCGGCCTACTACCGTCACGATGATATTGACGCCGCCCTTGAGCTGTTGGAAGGGGTCATGGATGGGGATCGTGAGCATGAATATCTGCTCTACGATTATTGGATTGCCCGCTATGCCGAGTGGCTGGTGGAGGTCGATCAGGGCAAGCAGGCTGAATCTTTCTTGCTGGATGAGTATGACCACCCCAAGGGGGTAGAGCGTCATCAGGTTGCCCAAAAGCTGGCCGCCTTCTACCTGGACCAAGGGGACCCCAGCAACGCGGAGATCTGGGCCGACACCGCCCTGGAGCAGGATGCCCACAACCCCTTTAACCACTATCTCAAGGGGCTTACCCATCATGCTACCGGCAACTGGGAGCGTGCCATTATCGCCTATGAAACCGCCATTGAGCACACCCAACACCTCGCCGAGCAAGAGCAGCAGGCCCTGCAAGCGATGATTAATGACGCCCTGGACAAGGCCAAACGTCAGGAACTTCCCGATGTTGAGTCAGACGAAAGCCCGACAGAAGTGTAAATAACCAGGGGGACCCATGGTGTCGCAACACCCGGCAAGCTCCAGCTTGCCCGTGAGCAAGCCTTCAACCATGGCGCTTTGGTAGGCGTAGAGCATAACCATCGGCACCATGCCCCCTCAGGCTGGGGCCCACGCCGACCAAGCCAAACGTGCTCTCGCCACACCAACGGCCCCTATATAAAACCATCCCCCTTGCGCTCACACGGGCGCAAGACATTGCATACTTTGGAGCATCAGCAACATGAAGCGCACCCACTATTGTAACGATGTGCGGGAATCCCAGATTGGTGAAACCGTTGTGCTGGAAGGTTGGATCAACCGCCGCCGGGATCATGGCGGGGTTATCTTTGTTGATCTGCGGGATCGCACGGGTCTGGTCCAGGTTGTGTTCAGCCCCGAGCTGTTTGCCGAACCCCACGCCCAAGCCCACACTCTGCGCAGCGAATATGTGATTCGCGCCACCGGCAAGGTGACAGCCCGCAGCGAAGGCACCATCAATCCCAATATGGATACCGGTCGCATTGAGGTGGTGGTGGAGGATTTAACCATTCTCAACAGCTCGCTGCCGCTGCCCTTTCAGTTGGATGATGAGATCTCGGAAAACCTGCGTTTACAATACCGTTTCCTTGATCTGCGCCGCCCGGATATGCAGCGCAATCTGATGTTCCGTCACCGGATCATGCAATCGGTACGTAAACATCTGGATGGCTCGGGCTTTGTGGAGGTCGAAACCCCCATGTTAACCCGCAGCACCCCTGAAGGGGCGCGGGACTATCTGGTGCCCTCACGGGTCAACCCAGGGGATTTTTATGCCCTGCCCCAGTCACCTCAGCTCTTTAAACAGCTGCTCATGATGGCGGGCTATGATCGTTATTTCCAGATTGTACGCTGTTTTAGGGATGAAGATCTGCGCGCTGACCGTCAGCCCGAGTTCACCCAGATTGATCTTGAGATGTCTTTCGTTGAGCCCAACGATGTCATGGAACTCACCGAGAGCGTGGTGGTGGAGGCCTTTAAAGAGGCACTTGGGGTCTCCATTCCCCAACCTGTACGGCGCATCACCTATGCCGAAGCCATGGATAAATATGGTTTGGATGCCCCAGATATGCGTATTACCATGGAGCTGAAAGATCTGACCGAAGTAATGAAAAGTTCGGAATTCAAGGTGTTCCGCCAAGCGGCCACCCTGGAGGGGCGTGGCAATGAGCACGGCTTGGTCAAGGTGCTCAAGGTTCCTGGTGGCGGCAGTTTGACCCGCAAACAGATCGACACCTATACCGAATTTGTAGGCATCTATGGGGCCAAAGGGCTGGCTTATATCAAGGTCAACGGCCCCTGGCAGGAGGATGGCTGGCAATCCCCCATCGTTAAATTTTTGGGCGATGCTGAAAAACAGGCCATTCAAGAGGCTACCCAAGCCCAGGTCGGTGATCTACTCTTCTTCGGCGCGGACAAAGCCAGTGTGGTGAATGAATCTCTAGGCCGTCTGCGGGTAAAATTGGGCAAAGAGTTAGAGATGCTCTGTGACGAAAAATTTGCCTTTGTCTGGGTAACGGACTTCCCCCTGCTGGATTGGGACAACGAAGCCCGCCGCAACACAGCGGTACACCACCCCTTCACTGCGCCCCACCCCGACGACATTATCTATTTAGAGAATGCCGATGGAGCCTCGGTGGAGCATCCTTTGGAGAAAGTGCGCTCGCTGGCCTACGATCTGGTGTTAAATGGTACCGAGGTTGGCGGTGGCTCGATTCGTATTCACGATACGATGCTCCAGCGCCGCATGCTGGAGCTGCTGGAGATTGGCGAAGAGGAGGCCGAGGGCAAATTTGGCTTCCTCCTCCGTGCGCTACAGTATGGTGCGCCACCCCATGGTGGTTTGGCCTTGGGTCTGGACCGTTTGGTCACATTGATGTTGGGGTTGGACTCCATTCGCGATGTGATCGCCTTCCCAAAAACCCAAAAGGCCACCTGTTTGATGACCGAGGCTCCCTCCAAGGTGGATGGCGCTCAGTTAAAAGAGCTGCACCTACGCAGCACCTTTAAGCCCAAAACGGCGGAGTAAGTTACCCGTCCGAGCCACAAAAAAGCCCTCGCTGGTCAACCAGCGGGGGCTTTTTTGTGGGCAGTATGGCGTAACCCTATACTGTAAAGTGGGCCCGGTCACTGGCCAACACCACCTCCCCAGCATAGGCCAAACGGCACTCGGCCAGCCGGTCGCGGTTGGGGCGCCCTTGGGCAAGGGGGTAGAGATGGGAAAGAATGAGCCGTTTCACCCCCGCTTGCTGAGCCACCTCTCCGCACTGCAAGGCGCTCATGTGCCCGGCCACCTGCCCTTGGGCCAGGGTGGAACAATCAAAAACGGCCAAATCCGCAGCGTCACTCAAGCCGATCAACGCAGCAGAGGGCTCCGCATCCCCAGAATAGACCAGCGTGCCTCCTTGGCTTGTCACCCGGTAGCCGATGGCTGCTGTCGAGGTGGAGTGCTGCATGGGGGCAGAGCTCAGGCTCAAGTCACCCAAGCGCACAGCCTGGGGATTTTCCTGCACGACCAGCGCAAAGCCTTTGGGCTTTTTGGTCTGTTGAAAAATAAACTGCTCCAAAAAGGCGGCAAATCCGGTTGGGCCAAAGAGGTATAAAGGCTTATCGCGTTGCATACCGGGCAGATGCAAGGCATGCAACAGGGTCAGCAGATCGCCGCAATGGTCTGGATGGGTATGGCTGATGGCGACACCATCCAGCGTCACCAACGACCCGCCCAGGGCCGTCAGTCGCCAAACGCTACCGCTGCCGCAATCCATCAAGAGCTGGCACCCTAGGCTCTGCACCCAATAACCAGGGGGCTGATGCTCTGGCAGCGGCACACCGGTACCGCTGCCCAAAATGGTAAGCCGCATCGTTATCCTCGCTTAGCTGTGGGGGGCAGGCCACAACCAAGCGGCCCCGCGCACCCCGCTGGAATCCCCATATTTTGCTTTGACCAGCTTGGTATCTACCCGGTCGGAGAAGACATAAGGACCCCATATTTTTGGTACATTTTCATAAAGACGCGCCACATTGGACATGCCCCCGCCCAGCACAATCACATGGGGGTCGACAATATTGATGATGGAGGCCAAAGCGCGCGCCATACGGTTTTCGTAGCGCTCGATGGCGGCAATGGCTTGGGGCTCTTGGGCGTGCAGCCGCTCGGCCACCTGTTTACCGCTCAATTGAGTCGCCGCCGCCGCATTATAGTCCCGGGCAAAACCGGTACCGGAGATAAAGGTTTCAATACAACCCGCTTTGCCGCAGTAGCAGTCGATGCCGGGGCGTTCATCATCCAGCGGGCCGGGCAGCGGATTATGTCCCCACTCCCCGGTGATGCTGTTGCCCCCTTGCAGGAGCTGCCCATTGACCACAAAGCCTCCCCCACAACCGGTGCCCACAATCACCCCAAACACCACGGGGGCACCGGCGGCGGCTCCATCGGATGCCTCGGAGAGGGCAAAGCAGTCGGCATCATTGGCCAAGCGCACCGGTCGTGCCAACATCCGTTCCAGATCCTCGCGCAGGGGTTGATTGATCAGGCAAACGGAGTTAGAGCCCTTCAACCGTCCGGTATAGGGTGAGACCGCGCCAGGGGTGCCCACTCCCACCGGCAATTGGCGTTCCGCCACACCGGCCTGTTGTTCAATGGTGTTAACCAATGCAGCAATCGCCTGCACGGTACCGGCATAATCTCCCTGGGGGGTTGGGCAGCGATGTCGCGCCCGCACCTCTCCCGCGTTATCCATGACAATACCCTCAATTTTGGTTCCACCCAAATCCACACCAATACGCATACCACTATCCTTTATGGCTGGCGAGGCTACGGCCCCGCCATTTATTGATCCATCTTGGCACAAACAGCAACAGAGCCAGCAGAGCCAGCGCCAACAGCCCTTGGTGCATCACATGTTCACCGCCACCGGCGGCCTCTTTTCCCACATAACCCAGGTAGGTATAAACTGCGGTGCCCGGCAACATAAACAGCCACGAAGCGACTATGAAAGTCCAAAAGGGCAGCTGCGTCAAACCAAAGGCGTAGTTAAGCAGGCTAAAGGGGAACAACGGCACCAAGCGGGTAAAGGCGACAAAGCGCCACCCTTCATCCGCCACCCCCTGCATTAAGCTTTTCAGCATACCCCGTGTACGCGCCTGCACCCAATCCCGCAACAGATAGCGGCTCAGCAAAAAAGCGATGCCCGCCCCCAAACTGGCTGCGGTTAGGCTATACAAGGTGCCCCACACGGGACCAAACAGCGCACCACCTGCCATCGTGACCAAAACACTCGGCAACAACAACACCGTCGCTAAAATATAGAGCAGCATAAAGAGCAGGGGCATCGCCCAACCCAGCCCCCGCAACCCCCCTTCCAGAGCAGCGGGTTGTAAATTTCCCCCATAGCGCCAAGTGACAGCCATAGCCAGCAGCAGCAAGAACAGCAGCAGGATCTGAACATACTGTTTTTTCATCCTGCCATCCCTTCTGCAACCCTGCTAACATACGGGCACCGTGTGACAGAGTCATGACGCACGCCACCTTCCTGATCTTCACCCACCAGCCACCGGAATGACCGATGCCAGAGACCCCGCCTAGCCCATTGGTACTGGAGAGCCCTGCCCAAGAGGGGTGGATCGCAGAAGAGCGCATCACCTGCCACCAGTGGATTCCCCCCGAGGTCGAGCCGGTAGAGCGGGAAGGTCGTTATTACTATGCCCTCAAGGATATCGTACCGCTGCGTTCGCGCAAGGCTTGGAAAAAGAAAGGTCGCCGCATTCCCCAAGATGCTGAGCCCCTATCCCACACCGAAGGGGAGCACCCCACCCCACTGTTTGCCTATCACCAAAGCGTGAATGAGCGGGAGTTTTTAGAGCTTCAGCGCGAGGCCATGACCGAACGTTGCGCCCAGTGGAACCAGGCTTGGCTGAGCTTGGACGAGGCCCGCAGCGATCTGTTGAGCAAAATGGGCGAGCAGCGCCCTGAAGAGGTAGAATTTGACCTGCAAGAGCTGTTACGCCGCTATCGGGAACTGGTGGATCAGCATGCTCATTTGCTGCGCCCAGCCCGTGAGTTGGAGCTGGATTTAGGGGAACTTACCCATGCGATCTGGTTCGACACCCTCAACGCCTACCGTCGTTACCGAGACCAAGCCGCGTTGGAGGATCTGGAGGAGCGCAACGATGCCCTCGCCCGCCCCATTTTGGAGCAGATGCGCCATCAGGAACAAGAGAGCCAGGACCCCTTTGCATTACAGCCCTTTTGGGAGTTTTACGGCAAGTTTCACAAACGCTATGAGGGGGCGCTGTTTGAACACCAGATTGCCAAAGCGACCCGCATTGAGGAGTTTCATAATCTTTTCCCCGCGCGGGAGAACTACCGCCGGTTCACGCTCTATCTTGGCCCCACCAACTCGGGCAAAACCTATCAGGCGCTGCAACGCCTCAAGGATGCCGCCACGGGCTGTTATCTGGCCCCCTTGCGGCTGTTAGCCTTGGAGGTGGCCGACACCCTCAACGAGTGGGGGGTGCCGTGCAGTATGGTTACGGGCGAGGAGCGTATTTTGGTCCAGGGGGCCAAGCATACCGCCAGCACCATTGAGATGCTCTCCACCCACACCCGCTATGATGTGGCGGTGATTGATGAAGCCCAGATGGTGGGGGATGCAGATCGAGGCTGGGCCTGGACTCAGGCCATTTTGGGGGTACGTGCCAAAGAGGTGTGCGTCATTGCAGCGCCGTCGGCCCGCCCGGTGATTGAAAAACTGTTACGCCTGACCGAAGAGCCCTGGGATGTGGTGGAGCTGGAGCGTTTAACCCCCTTGCAGACCATGAGCAAACCGGTGGAAGCCCTCGCCGAAATGGAGCCAGGCACGGCCTTGGTGGCCTTTAGCCGTGCCCAGGTGTTGCGTCTTAAAGCGGAGGTTGAGCAGGCCACGGGCAAAAAGTGCGCTGCTCTTTACGGGGCGCTCCCCCCCGAAGTGCGCCGCATGCAAGCCAGACTGTTTAATAGCGGCGAAGCACCCTATTTGGTGGCAACGGATGCCATCGGCATGGGGCTTAATCTGCCCATCAAAACCATTCTGTTTGCCCAGGATCGCAAGATGATCAATCGCACCGAGCACCTACTAACCCCAATGGAGGTTAGGCAGATTGCAGGGCGGGCGGGTCGTTTTGGTAAAAATGAGGTGGGTTATGTGGGCACCTACCGCATTGGTACGGCCCATATTAAACAGGCGTTGCTGGCGGTACCCTTTGATGTCAAAAAGGCCCACTTGGCCCCCAACTTGGACCATCTTACCGCCATTGCTCAGTTACAGGAGGATCAAAAGCTACGGTTAACCCGGCTGTTTACCCTCTTTATCAAGACGGTCAAGCCCGACCCTGCCCTCTATGAACTGGCCGATTTGGACGACCAGACCACCCTGGCGCGCATTGCTGATCGACATAAACAACTGGATCTACCGACCCGTTTTATGCTCTCTGCGGCCCCGGTGCCGCTGCGGGCCACGGTGGTGGTAACGGCGTTTGAACATATGGTGGCGGCCATTGCTAAAAACAGCCCCATCACGCTGCAAGATGCACTACCCACCCCACCCCACAAAGCGGACCCCAACCGGTTGGTCAAGCTTGAGGATGCGGTAAAAATCGTCAATCTCTATTGTTGGTTACACTTCCGCCAAGAGCAGCTCTTTCCCGATCTTGCCGAGGCTGAGGGCCTACGCGCCCATTTAAATACCGAGATTAATACCCTGCTGGGTCGCCCCCGCAAGGTGCGCGAGGCCGGACATTGCGATAAGTGCCACGCCCCTTTGCCGGAACATTGGCGCGGTAAACTTTGCCGCCGTTGCGAACCACCGGGTCGTCGGCATACCGAGCACCCCCCACGCGGTGGTCGTAAACCCATCAAAAAAGAGCCCAACAAACGCAACCATGGTCGCCATGGCTAAGGCAGCTCAAGCTTGGCTAAGCCTTCACAAGCGGTAAAAGCGTTCGCTTGCCCCTCACGATATGAAGGGGGGCGGCTATAGGGCGACCTATATCCACATCCCCACAGGTTTTCCTTGGCCACGAGCGCTCCTCTCTTGAAGGCATGGCACGGCAGAGCTTAGCCAGTTTGGCCGATACGGCCCTGTCAAACGGCAACGCTTGGTTTCGTCCTCCACACCCACTTAGGTATATTTGCACCGAGATTAAGGTGATGTTCGAGCATTCCGGCTGGGCGTGGCACGCGGAATATGGCATAGTTCCAGCTTAGCTAGGGGCTGTGGGCATGCCAGCCATTTCTGGCGCATCGTATGACAGTCGGACAGAACATCACTAGGGCGGCGGTTTAGAACCATGAGCGATCAAAAAAATCCCGGTAGCGGCATCAAACTCTCTCTCCTTCCCATCGGGGAAGAGCAGAACCGTGCCCCTGAACCTTCAGCCCCAGTGCCAACCCCCCCGACCCCCATAACGGGTTTGTCGCTTAAATCCACGGCTGACGACGCCGCCTATATCCAGGACCCTACACCGGTTACGCCCACAAAGCCCGCCGCACCCGTGCAACAGGCCGCACCCGTGCAACAGGCCGCACCCGTGCAACAGGCCGCACCCGTGCAACAGGCCGCACCCGTGCAACAGGCCGCACCCAACAGCGACTTCTCGCCCCCAGATCGGGGTAGCTTTAAATTGGGCTCCAGCAAACCTGCGGCCCCGGCGCCCAACAGCGACTTCTCGCCCCCAGATCGGGGTAGCTTTAAATTGGGCTCCAGCAAACCTGCGGCCCCGGCCCCCAACAGCGACTTCTCGCCCCCAGATCGGGGTAGCTTTAAATTGGGCTCCAGCAAACCTGCGGCCCCGGCGCCCAACAGCGATTTCTCGCCCCCAGATCGGGGTAGCTTTAAATTGGGCTCCAGCAAACCTGCGGCCCCGGCGCCCAACAGCGACTTCTCGCCCCCAGATCGGGGTAGCTTTAAACTGAGCAAAGCCGCCCCTAGCCAGGCTAAGGTCGTGGAGGAAAAGCCCGAAGCCGAAGCGCCTACCCCTGCCAACCAGGGGGCCTTTAAGCTGGGGGGTTTAGCCACCCCTATTGCTAAACGGCCACTACCGGCTAAAAAACAGGGGGATTTTCAACCCACCACGCGGGAAGAGATTGCCCCTGCTGGATCAGCTGGCCAACCCCCTGCCCCCTTTACGGTGGACCCCGATGAGCAGGATGATGCGCCAACTCTTTTGGCACCCATACCACCCATGGGCAAACCCCAATCCGGCTTGAACCAAACGGCGGGGCAACCCAAACCCTCTTTGCTTGCCACAGCCCAGCCCCCCGCCGGTTCCTTCAATTGGGATGAGGACGACGAGGCCACCCTGCTGGCCCCACGCGATACCGATGACGAGGCCACCCTGCTGGCCCCCCACGCTGGGGATGACGACGACGAGGCCACCCTGCTGGCCCCCCACGCTGGGGATGACGACGATGAGGCCACCCTGCTGGCCCCCCACGCTGGGGATGAGGACGACGAGGCCACCCTGCTGGCCCCCCACGCTGGGGATGAGGACGACGAGGCCACCCTGCTGGCCCCCCACGCTGGGGATGACGACGATGAGGCCACCCTGCTGGCCCCCCACGCTGGGGATGAGGACGACGAAGCCACCTTGCTGGCCCCCCACGCTGGGGATGAGGACGACGAAGCCACCTTGCTGGCCCCCCACGCTGGGGATGAGGACGACGAGGCCACCCTGCTGGCCCCTCACGATGCCTTGAATGAGGAGGATGAAGAGGGCGCCACCATACTGGCACCCCCATCTGCATCTTCAGCAAAATTGGCCCATTTAGCCGCCCAGGATGATGCCGATAGTGACGACGACGCACCAACCATCATGACCCAATCCCCCAGGCTAAGCATGCGCGATGAGGATGAAGAGCCCATCACAGGCATGACCCAAGAGGGCATGTCCGACGAGGACGACCCAACCGAAACCACCGCAGCAACCAGTAACACCACCGGGACCACCACGGGCACGGGTTCGGTATTGGCCCGCCGTCGCCGCAAAAAAAAGGATGAGGATGCCGAAGGGGAGGATAGCGATCATAAACACCCCGACGCCCTACCCATCGGTGAACTGCTGTTCAACAATATGTACCAAGTGGAAAAGGTATTGGGCCAAGGGGGCTTTGGGCTTACCTATCGGGCGAAGGATCTTAACCTCAATCTTAATGTGGCCATTAAAGAGTATCTGCCCAAACAGATTGCGCAGCGTATGCCGGACAAATCGATCCAGGCGCGCAACCAGTCTGACATTAAAATGTTCAATCAAGGGCGCGACCGTTTTCTGGATGAAGCCCGTACCCTCGCCCAGTTTAAGCACCCCTCCTTGGTGCGTATTCTCACCTATTTTTCCCACAACAACACCGCCTATATGGCCATGGAGTTTGAAGAGGGGGAACCCCTTTCGGACGTGCTCAAGCGGGAAAAAACCCTGGATGAAAAAGCGATGCTCGCGGTCATTATGCCGCTGCTTCAGGGGGTAGAGGTTCTTCACCAGAAAAAATATATCCACCGGGACATCAAACCCGACAACATTTTCATCCGCTCCAAAGATGGCACCCCTGTGCTGTTGGACTTTGGTTCAGCCCGCCAGCAATCGGGCAATGAGGATGGCCAAATGACCGCCATGCTCACCCCCAACTATGCTCCCATGGAGCAATATTTCGACGACGCCTCCCGTCAAGGGCCATGGACCGATATCTATTCGGTGGGGGCGGTCATGTACCGCTGCATCAGTGGTCGCAAACCTGCCAACGCGCCCCAGCGCAGCAATGCCCTTATGCGCAATGCTCCAGACCCCATGAACCCGGCGGTGGATGTGGGGGCGGGGCGCTACTCCGAAGCGGTGCTAAAAGCCATTGATCTGGCCCTAACGGTGGTGGAGACCGAGCGGCCACAAAAGATCTCTGACTGGCTCAATGCGGTGGCCACCGAAGAAGGCTCTGCCGAATTCTCTTCAGAGATGCTGGCCGCCGATTTTACCAGTGGTCGCAACCGGGTTATTTTGATTGCCGCTGCGAGCATTCTGCTGGTACTGGTTGGAGGTCTCATCTGGCTGGGACAGATTGGCACCGGGGATCTGCTGCTCAGCGATAAGGAGCGCACCCAAAAGGTCATTGCCGAGCTGCGCCTGCAAGCCGAGCAAGGCAATGCCACCGCCATGTATCAACTGGGGCAGCGCCGCAGTGTGGGGGATGGCCTGCAAAAAAATGATGTAACCGCGTTTAACTGGATGGTCAAGGCCGCCAAACAGGGCCACGTGCGGGCCATGCGCCAGGTGGCTTTGGCCATGCGCCAAGGGACCGGCACGGCTAAAAGCCTAACAGAAAGTGTGACTTGGTTTGCTAAGGCGGCCCAAAAGGGGGATGCCCTCTCCCAGTTTTACTATGCCGTAGCCCTTGGCGAGGCGGATCATGGGGATCCGCTCAAACATGCTCAAGCGTTGGAGTGGTTAAAAAAATCAGCGGATCGCGGTTTTGCCCCCGCCCGTTTTGTCATGGCCCAGCTTTATGAACTGGGGGATGAAAAGTTTGCCAAAGATCCGCAAAAAGCTTTTCAACTCTATTTACAAGCCTCCGCGCAACGGGTAGATCTTGCCACCTATCGCTTAGCCCAGCTCTACGACAGCGGCATCGGTACCCAGCAAGACCCCAAAAAGGCCCGTGAGGTGATGACCCAAGCGGCCAATAATGGTCTGGAAGGTGCGCAATACCAGTTAGGGCTGTGGTATAAATATGGGCATGGTGGCCCCATCAGCCATACAGAGGCTTATAAATGGCTGATCAAGGCGGCACGCCAAGATATTATACCGGCTCAATATTTGGTGGGTGAGGCGCTGATTACTGGCATCGGCACCAGCCCCAACTATACCGAGGCGCGTAGCTTTCTCACCAAAGCGGCCAGCCAAGGTTATGTCCCTGCCCAACTTAAACTCTCGCAGATTTTAATGGAAGGGCTGGGCGGCTCATCCAGCGACAGCACCGAAGCAACCATTTGGTTACGCAAGGCCGCCGAGTTAGGCAATCGGGAGGCACAATATCAAATGGCGGTCCACCGCCGGGATGGCATTGGGGTGGATGAAGATATGGCGGATGCCTTTTATTGGTTTGGTGAAGCGGCCAAACAGGGCCATGTGGCAGCACAGAACCAACTTGCGCTCATGTATGAGCGGGGCCAAGGGGTGGTTAAAAACCTGGAAAAGGCGATTTTCTGGTATCGTACTGCGGCGCAGCAAGGCTCCCGAGAGGCTCAAAAGAACTTAGCTTGGATGTACGAAGAGGGCAAAGGGGTTGAAAAAGATATTACCCAAGCGGTCAAGCTCTACTTAATGGCCGCCCGCCAAGGGGATATGAAAGCCCAGAAAAACCTCGCTTGGATGTTTGAGGTGGGGCGGGGTGTGCCCAAGGATATCGTCCGTTCCTATTTTTGGAACGCCGTTGCCGCCGCCGCTGGAGACCAAGACGCCGCTAGCAATCTAAGCCTGATTATTCGCAATATGGATCAGCAGCAGCGCCTGGATGGGGATAAGATGGTCAAGGCGTGGATTAAAGCCAAAAAACAGAGTGATAACGCCTCCAATGGACACGCGACCCAGCTCTAATTTTGTCGCCGCGCTTTGAAATAATTTCCCCCAACTCAACAAAAGCCCAAGCCACGCCTTGGCTTGGGCTTTTATCTTGTGACTAAGCCGCACGGGATTTTACATACGCTCCAGCATGCCCTTGTAGTTTTGAATCATCTTGAGCGAGTCTAAAATATTGCCAACGCCCAGCGCCTTTTTTTGATCCGCCGCCGCCGCAGGTGTTTGCAAGGCTGCCGCAGCGGCAGGATCCACCGGGGCCGCGGCGCTTGTTGCTTCAGCGGGTTTGAGCTTCTCTTTACGCTTCACCTCAACCGGGTTAAACACCTCGACCCACTGTAACGTTTCCCGCCCAGCGATGAGCACTTTATCGGGGCGGATGGTGCGGATTTTGGCCCCATCCTCGAAGGTATCCCCCTCTTTATAAAGCACACCATCAATCACCGCATAGCGATCTTCACCGGTTACAAAGGTCATTGAGATGATACGCTTACGAAAATCTTCGCCCAACGCCTGCATGTTTTCGCGGCTTTGCATGATGGAGTCTTTCGAGTAACCCAACATGGCCATATTGATCTTACCGCTCTCCCGCCCCCGTGGGGAGCGCAGTTGCCTGAGCAGGGGTTCGTTATTTTCCCGCATCACATCAAGCCCGGCATCGGGCTTGGGGAGTTTGCCAAAGCTATTTTCCTGTTTGGCGTTACGTGCGGCGCTATAGGGTGAAAAAAGCCCCCCTGGCAAGCTTTGGCTCATATAGAGGTCATAACCGGTATAGGCAATGGCCAACCCCAGCACAGAGGAGGCGATCAAACCGAGCAGTTTGCTCTTCATGATTCGCGCTCCCGGGTCAATTTAAGCTTAAAATTAAGCTGCAAGATATCGGTATCCAATTGATTTTCCAAGAGCGTATAACCCTTTGAGCGCAGAGCGCTTAAAAATTTTTCGTGCTCCTTGCTGGCCACCGAAAAAGGGTTATCAATGCGCCCCTCAACAAGAATGGTAGGCAATTGGTTTTCGTGGGTTATCAGGAGATGCAAAAGCTGTATTTTACGGTCGGAACGGGCCTGGGAGAGATCCGCGATGATACGTTTGGCATCATAGATTTTGGTTAGGTTGGCAAGTTGCCCAGCAAAGCGCACCATATCCTTTTCGGCATCGCTCAACTCGACCACCGTTTCCACCTGCCCCTGCTGTTCAATTTTACTCTTGAGTTGCCGGGCATCCGCTTGAATCAGCGCGGCATTGCGCTCAAACCAAAAATGCACAAACAGTCCCCCAATGACCAGTACCCATACGGCGGCGGTCAACCAAGGGGCCAAACGTTGTCCGCTATAGGCGGCTTTATCCAGATCTTTATTGACCGCATCCCACGCTTTGAGCAGCGGCAATACTTTGGGTATGGAGGTAATGAGAAAGCTGCCATCCCCCATGGATAAGCGCGAAGGCGAGAGCACCTCTGGCGTGCACTCCAGCAACTCGGCCAGGGCGATGACCCAACTGGCATCAGCGCCACCGGTGGCTTGTCCATCCTCACCCACCCAACCGGTTTTGGCATCCCCTACCTTGGTTTGGCCGAACGCGGTGGACGAGGTTTGCACGGTCGACTGGGACTCACCCCCCTCAACCGCTTCAGATCGGTAGTAACCAAAATGGATGATTCGATCAATCTTTTGGTGGTTCTCTTTTTCCAGCAGTTTCATCTCTTCGGCAATGGTCTCGGCCAGGGCCAATTTGGCCTCACTGGTAGCCGCGAACGAAGACATACGCCCGGCTCCCAAAATACGCCCCTGTTTGCCCACCATATAGTCCACATGGCGGTCATGCTCAAACAACACCACCACGTTCTGTTTGAGCCCATATTTTTCTAAAGTCGCCAGCAACAGCCGGTTAAATGAAAAGGTCAGGTGCAGATCACGGCTCTCAAAGGCCAGATCCTCATAGACCCCCATGTTGGCCCCAGGCACCACGCCAAACAGCACCTCGGTACTGTTTTCACCCCGTTTTTTCTTCCACAGGGTGAGGATGCGGCTATTCTCGTCCCCTTCCCCCATCTCTTGGAGTTTGCGTTGCAGCTTGATCTCGGCATATTTCAGTTGAGCATCCACCATCATCAGGCGTGGTACCGAACCGCCAAAATCGGTGATTAACCAACGATCTCCGCTGACTTCATTAACGTCGGCCACGTCCTTGGCACGCTTAACCGAGAGCTGAACCCGCTGTCCATCCAGTTCAAGTATCGTGTTTATGCTCATTTTGTCTCATACACCAAAAAGGTGCCTTTTATGGATACCAGGGCCTGACTACCCTCCGCACCTGCGTCGTCGCCCATGGCTTCGGTATGCTTTTCCATGACCGGATGCTCACTGGCAAAGAGTTCAAAAGAGACCGGGTCATAATAGTAGTGGCCACCATTGCGGGCATTTTCCAACAAAAAGCCCATCTGCGGCACATCCACCAAACGCTCTTTCATATCCACTTCATAGCGCACCCACTCCCCCCGCACAATGCCACTATCTTGGGCCACTTGGCTAAAGGCGGACATCCGCTGCCGGTAAGCTTTGTAGAGATCCACACCCCGTTGGTACTCTGCATAGGCACCTTGCAACCGCAACACGTTTGATCTAAGTTGCTGGGCTTTTTGATAGGCTTCATAAGATTTTAGGGCGTCACTTACCACAAAGGGCAGCATACCGCCCCCCACCACAGCCAAGATTAATGTGACCAATCGAATGATCTGCAACATAATGAATCCCTGTTCCCAGGCCGAAACCTTACCCCGTTACACATGACCAAAGGGCATCTGAGCCCCCATTTTGCCCCTATCAAAAAAAACATGATAGTCTGCTGCTCAAAGGGATGCTACCCTAGAGTTTAGGATGGCACGCTAATTACACATTATCCTACGCATTTCAAACCTCTGTAGGTAAATACACCTAGCAGACTGTCTGTGCTTGTAACGTAAGGGCCGCTTGTTATATTTTTATGCCCTAGTCGCACCAGCCCTGCAACTTTACACGTTATGCTTGACACACACCATTGAAACGTTAAACTCACACCAGTATCTTAGCTGGAGTGTGGTATACTTCTTTATAGATGAGACAATCCAATCCAGATGGGATCGGGTTGGACGTTAGGTTAGGCGGCGGCCTGTTGGCCGTTCACCCAGATATCCGTGGCCGTACAGGAGCTGTTAACATGTTTAGTTTTGTCAAAAAATACAACCAACGCAAAGAGGCTGGCTTCACGCTGATGGAGATGGCCATTGTGTTGGTGGTGATTGGTTTGATCCTCGGCGCGGTCTCCGTTGGTAAAGATCTGCAACGAAATGCAGAGTACCGCAAAATCACCAACAAGTTTATTGGCCAGTGGGTGCAAGCCTACAACCAGTACTATGAGCGCACTGGGGTTGTACCCGGCGATGTTATTACCGCCCCCACCGGTATTGCCAGTGTAGCCGATGGCGCTACCTTTGCCGAAATTTTCACCAACACCGGTATTAAAGTACCCCGTGGCCGTGGTACAGGTAACGAAAACGAATATCTCTATTATGATGCCGCTGGCAGCCCCCATACGCTGATTGTCTCGTTTGTTAACTCGACGACACCCACCAGCACGGGCACCCTGATCGGTAACTTGATGCAAATTGAAGCGGTCTCCCCTGTGCTGTTCAGCACCCTGGAGAGCTCCATTGATGGCATCGTCCAGTTCGATGATGGTGTGTTCCGTTGCGCCAGCGACATCGCCCCCACAGCCACCACCGTTAAAGATGAGACGGCTGTCACTGCGGCCACTTGCTGGTATAAAATGCAGCAATAGGCTCTGGATTTAATCGACGGTCTTGTTGATGCAGCGTTAAAAAAAAGCCCCCGCCATACGACGGGGGCTTTTCTATACACCCCTTCTCTCATGCGCCTCCACTTATCTTGCTGAAAGCAAGCCCCCCAACTTGGCGTTGTCGCACCCCCACCAACCAGACTAAGAGTCGGCAAACATACAGAGCCCCCTTCAATCTCCCCCACAGCGTTTGGCTTAAGCTTAAATATTTTTAATCAACTGGTAGAGGGGGGCAAACAGCGCCATGGCCAGCGCAATAAACAGACCGCCCCCCACCACAATGGCGATGGGCTCCACCAACTTACCAATATTCCCCACCAACTCATCAAGCTTAACCCGATAATCTTCAGCAATATACTCCAGCTGTTCACTCAAGGTACCCGACTGCTCCCCCACACCGATCATACGCACCACAAAGTTGGGAAAGATCCCCACCTTATCAAAGGATTCCCGCAGGCCAATCCCCGAAACCAAATTCTCCTGTACTTGGTCCAAATGCTCCCGGTAGATCTCGTTGGGAATCGCCTCTTTCAACACCTGCAAGGTGCGCATCACATCCACCCCGGCCCTGAGCATCATGCTCATATATTGGGTAATAAAAGCGAGGTTAAAAGCGGTAAGAATCACCTTAAAAATCGGTGTTTTCATCAAAATTCTTTGGATTAATTTACGCACCGCTGCGCTGGATTTAACCAGGGCGACCAAGGTAAAAATGGTCCCCAATAGCACACCGAAGATCATCCCCACATTGGCTTTGATCACCACAGAACCGTCGATCACCATCTTGGTAAATACCGGCAGATCCAGCTGAAACTGTTTAAACATATCAGCCATGGGCGGGACCACCAGGTAGATCCAGAAGAACATCGCCCCAAAAATGGCCACAAACATAAAGGTGGGATAGGTTAAAGCGCTTTTGGTATCCCGCCGGATTTTATCCATCTTCTGCGTGTGGGCGGCGGCATCACGCACGGTCTGATCCAGGCTACCGGTCTCCTCCCCCAAGCGCACCAAAAAGACCAAGGTATCGGGAAAATAACGGGGATAAGCCGCCAATGCCTCTGCCAGACTGGAGCCACCCTCCACCCGCATAACCAACTGCTGCCCCACCTTGGATAGGGTCGAGTTGTCATGATCGGCAATGGTATCTTTAAGACAGGTGATTAGGGGAATACCGGCTTTAAGCATAACCGCCATGTTGGTTAACCCCTCGGCCAGCTCCTCCATGGTCACTTTTTTTTCAAAGGTGTGGATCGCCAACCCCGCCAACGCTCCCATAAAGGGGCTCAGCGGGTTAACCACAATCACCGTGTGGCCCTGCTGCTCCAGATAGGTGGTAGCCGAAATCGGGTTATCGTAGGGCAGATCTATCAACCCCGTTGCAATGGGGCCATCCTTGCTCAAGTATTTGTAGTAGAAATAGGCCATGCCACCACCGTCACCTGCAGATTATCCCACGATTGCCCTTAATAACCCAGCACCCGCACCACTTCTGACAGGGAGACATCTCCCCGCACCAGCTTGGCGTGGGCACAGGTCTCAATCTCACGATACCCATTGCTTACCGCAATATGGCGCATCTCATCCAAGGTCGCATCATTACCAATGGCAACCGCCAAGGCGGGGAACGAACGTAGCACCTCATAGACCAAGGTACGACCATGAAAACCTGTCCCAAAGCAGGTTTCACACCCCACCCCCCGGTAGAGGGTATCCAACCCCTCAATCTTGAGGTAGTCCAACTCCTCCTGACTGGGGGTATAGGCCTCTTTGCACGTGGGGCAAATTTTACGGACCAAACGCTGACTCACCACCCCAACCAAAGAATCGGCCAACATAAAGGGCGGGATCCCCAGCGAACGCAAACGGGGCAACGCACCAAAGGCGGTGTTGGTGTGCAAGGTCGAGAGCACCAAGTGGCCGGTCTCCGAGGCGGAGATGGCGGTTTCGGCGGTCTCTTTATCGCGAATTTCCCCCACCAAGATAACATCTGGATCATGCCGCAAAAAGTGGCGAATGGCGCTGGAGAAGGTGTAACCAGCCTTGGTATTAATCTGGGTCTGGCGCATCAAGGGAATACGATATTCGATGGGGTTTTCCACCGTCATCACATTCTTTTCGGTCAAGTTTAACGCCCGCACCGCCGCATACAGCGTCGTGGTCTTACCCGATCCGGTCGGCCCAGTCAGCAGCACAATGCCATAGGGTTCGTTAAAAATCTGCCGCACCAGCTCAATATCGTCGGGTTCAAAACCCAACTGGGGCAGGCCCATAAAGTCGCTCTTGGCGGGCAACAGACGCATCACCATATTTTCCCCATAGGGGCAAACCGTGGTGGAGACCCGAAAATCATAGTGGTTGGTCAAAATGGTCTCACCAAAGCTCCCATCCTGGGGCAGACGCTGCTCGGCAATATCCATATCCGCCCGCATCTTCAGGGTGGTAATCACCCGTTTCATGCTGGGGGGCAGGGAAAACATGGGACGCAACACACCGTCAATACGAAAGGCGATGTTAATCGCCCGGTCCATGGGGCGTATATGAATATCCGAGGCGCGGTTTTTAACCGCCAACTGAAAAAGATGCGCCACAAAGTTATCCAGATTGCGCACATCATCCTTATCCATACTAAGCAACTGGATTTCCCGCTCCAGCAACTTCTCCACCGGGTTTTCCAGAAAATAGTAATAGTACTGCACCGCATTGCGGATTTTGCCCTTTTCCCCCTGGTAAAAGAAGGGCTTTAAACCGGTATGGCGGGTAATCAATTTATCCAGGGCCACCACATCATCTGCGGCGGTTACGCACTCAATGGCCCCGGCTTGGGTATCATGGCGCATGGGCAAAAAATCGTTTTGTTCGCAGATATTGCGGTTAAACAGCCGCAGGCTCTCCTCCGCTGGGCGTACCGCGTTAATATCCAGATAGGGGCGATCCTCCTGCTCCGAGATGGTGGTGGCCACATCGTACTGGGAGACAAAGCCCAACCGCTCAAGAATTTCACCCACCCGCTCTTTTGTGATTTTCTGATCCTGCAAAGCCAGACCGATGTGGGCATCGGAGATCAAACCCTTCTCTTGCAGCAGCACACCAATGGGTTTTTTACGCGGCTGATCGTTCATGATGTCACTCCCCCGTGGCTACAGCGTGGCCCACCCCATCCTGCGCTTCAGCCGCATGGGGGGTTTCTCTCTTAAGGTGAACAATAATGGCTGAAAGCTGATAGCGTTTTTTTATCTGGTCCCGCGCTTGAACCGCCACTGCGCCATCAAAATAAGGACCCATGCGTACCACATGCCACACGCCCCCGCTCGCCGCATCCAGTTGCTGTACAAAGGCCGGCATACCGCTCTGCTGCAACTGTTCGGTCAATTTAACGGCCTGTGTTTGCGTCTGAAAGGTCGCTACCTGTACCGCATAACGGAGCTCATCCCCTTGCGCCGCTGGTGCGGTATTATCCCCACCGGTACGGTTGGGTATCACCCCCTCATCCAGAGGGGCAACCACCGCCAGCGGCTGGCTAGGTTGCAACGGCGAAAGGGGCAGGGTACGGGTTAGATTATGCCTAACCGGTTGGTGCCGCAACGGCTGTAACTCGATCATGGTTGGGTCAAGCTGCGCAGCAACAGCAACGTTTGACGCTTGCGGAATATGCGCTTTATTCTGCTGTAATCGTTCAGAAAGCTGCAACTGTTTACGCACATAGAACGCCAACATAAACTGCGTCTCAGCATCGGGCTGGCCGCTCTCGGGTAGATCATAAGCACGTTGAAACGCCTTGATCGCATTCAAGCTCTCTGGGCCAATCATGCCATCGGGCAGACCCTTGTAAAAAGGGGTCATCGCCAACATGCGTTGCAGATGGGCAGAGGCTTCATTCCGTGGACCAACCTGATCAGGGGCTAACCAACGCTCAGGCTTCCACAGCAAGTGAAACGACTCACCCCGCACAGGATCATTATATTTGAGCAGCAAATAGCTTTTGCGCAGGGCATCAGGCACCTTATTTAGGCGCACCAAGCGATAGCCGGATTCGTTATGAATATGTTGGGCCAGCGTCTCCAACCACCCCTCTTGTAGGGCTTGCAGATAACTTTTTGTGTGACGTTGCAGCCCTTTATCACTCAAAAAATGGTGAACTGCCACATAAAATGGCGCATCCTCGGCCCCCATTTGGGGAGCGGTCGCAGACGCAGGAGAGCTTACAGCGTTTTCTACCGCGTTATCCGCAGACGGCATCGGCGCAGACGGCATCGGCGCAGGCAGGGCTGCCAGCGGCGCTTCCGCCATACTCGGGCTACCCATGGAGATCACCACCGGCCCATCGCCCCGCCATGGTGCCTGAGGCACCCCCAACACCCCAGCCAAATAGAGCCCAGCCATCACCAGCAGCCCACCGCCAGCCGCCGCCAACACATAGCGGATAAGAGAAGAGCCCGTCCAGAGGGAACGGCGGTTAGGCCGCCCCCATTGATCGGTCAACCCCACCTCGGCGGCCACCCCATCCACCAGCTTGGCCTCAATACGGGTGGTATTCTCCGCAAACAGTCCGTAGAGGGTGCGATCCATCAATTTATTGATCAAACGGGGATTGCCACCGGTCCAGTTAAACAGCCGAGCATAGGCCTGCTCGGTAATGCCAATCACCCCACCAGAGCCTGCACGGTTGAGGCGAAAATGGATATACTGTTTCATCTCGTCGGCATTAAAGGGGGTAACCTGACCCAAAATAACAATGCGGCTTTTTAACTGGCGCAGCGCGTGCTCATCCAGCCTAGCACTGAGTTCACTTTGTCCAACCAATAGAATTTGCACCAATTTTTCATGCTCTGTCTCCAAATTGGAGATCATGCGCACCAGTTCCAAACTTTCATGGGAGAGGTTTTGTGCATCGTCAAAAATAATGGTGCAGATTTTCCCCTGTTTGTGTTTTTCAATCAAAAATCGGTTGAGCTGTTTTAAGCGGTTGCCCAACCCTCCATCCTCATCCAAGGCGATGCCAAAATCGTGGCAAATTTCCTCGATTAGCTCCACCCCCTGGTAGAAGGTGTTGATGATCAAGGCACTCTCTACCGGATGGTGTTCCAGGGTGTGCAAAATGCGCCGGGTGATGGTGGTCTTACCACAGCCCACCTCGCCGGTAATCACCATAAACCCCTTACGGGTTAGAATGCCGTGGGTGATCTCGGCAATCAGCACATCCAGGCGAGCGGGCAGATAAAAATTCTCCGCATCTGGAACCACCGGAAAGGGGGGGCGGATAAGACCTAAAAACTCCAGATAGAGCTCCCCATAGGCAGGGGCTCGATTACTTGGGGTGGGGTTTAACCCATGTTGGGGGGCACTCATTGTACGTAGCGTTTCATCAATTGGGCAATTTGCAGATCCTCGGGATACTCCTCCCGCAGGGCACGTAGACCTCGCTTGGCCTCACGCAGTTGTCCCACATGGAGTTGGGCCACCACCAGATTAAAGCGGGCATCACGATCCTGCGGCTGAGTATAGAGCACCTTGTACAGCTGCTTAATAGCGCGCCCATAGCGCTGGTTTTTCATATCCCAAAAGGCTTCCATTTTAAGCACAATGGGGTGATCTTCCCCACGGGATTGACGCAACTTGGTGAGCAACTTGGCCACACTCTTCGCCTGCCCCTTTTGCATGGCATAACTTAGGTCTAGCGTCAGCTGACGCACCGACTCCAACTGCACCAGGGTGCTGCTCTCGTCAACCTCACGACCCCTTTGTTCCGGCTCCTCGCTCTGCGGGGCCACTTGCTCTGCCTGAGGCGGCGGCGGTGCAGCGGCTACCGCGCTCTGTACCACACTCTGCACGGGGGGCTCTGGCTGGGGTTCTTCGAGCAGCTGCTCTAGGGAGAGAAAACGCTCCAAGGCATCCGGTAAGGCAGCCTCGATCACCGGCTTTTCATCCCCTTGCGCTGGATCGGCCTGGGCCTGTTGAGGGAGGGCCGCCTCCAACATCGCAAAATAGTCCGGCATGGGCACCACGCTGCCTTTGCTGAACACCTTGACCACGCTCTCCAGCTTAAGATCCCCCAGCGACTCAGCCGAGGCATCCTCTGCCGCGCGGCGCTCCCGCTCGGCTTTATCTTTTAAACGCTGCTGTTGGGCTACCTGCTCCTGTTTTTGCTGATCCAGATAGTAGTAACCTAACCATCCCCCCAGCAGTACCACCACCAAGCCTGCACCGCCCCACACCAGCCCTCTACGTTTTACCGACGGCCTCTCTTCCTCAATGGCTTCGACAACGGTTGGGGCATCCATGGGCTCAGCCGCAACGGTCTCTTCGGCTTTTTTTCTTTGCAGATTACGCATCGCCTTATAAATGACACTCATGGCTGAGCTCCCTGCACCCTCACAGTACCGAAACCCGCAGCATGATAATCATCTCACGGGTTTTATCGCTGCTAGAATCGGTGGAAAAAAGACGGCCTAACAGCGGAATATCCCCCAGCAGCGGCATACCGGTTTTGGTGGCACTTTTTTCCTTATCAATCAGACCACCCAAAAAGACCAGATCCCCACTATGGGTCTCTAGAATGGTGCTCATCTCTTTTAACTCCACCTCGGGCAGGGCCACCTGATTGGTGCCGCCAACCGAAACCAGATCCAGACTAGAGGCGGTCACGTCGCTCTTAATGGGATGCACGGTCATCACCACCCGACCATCCTCTTTAATAAAGGGCGTCACCCCGATCATCAGACCATCAAACACCGTATTGACCACCACATCGGCCTGGGTCGTGGCGGTGGTCCCGGTACCGGTGGTGGTGATTTCACTCTCCGAAACATAGGTGTTACTGGTACCCACACTGATCATCGAGGGTTGACCGTGACGTGCCCGGATGGTGGGATTCGAGAGCACCTGGACATCACCAAACTGTTTCAGCAGATCCACAATCGCCGCACCATTGGCTCCAGAGATCACTAGGCCCAAACCCGTTGCGGCGGTGGTGGTGGTAGGATAGCTAATATCCGCCAAACCAAATGTGTTGCTACTCAGGGCGTTGGTGCTACCAATACGGCCCGTATAGGTCCCGCTCTGCCCCATCATGGCGGCGATGCTACCCTTAAAAGCCCACCAATCGACCCCGGTGCGATAGGTTTCGTTGAGGGTAATCTCCATCACCCGCGTCTCGATCAACACCTGACGGCCAATCACCTCTTTAAACTGATCCACCAATTTGGTCACGGTGCGCACCACCGAAGGACGCGCTTTAAGATGCAAGGTCCCCGTCATGCGGTTCAGGGAGTAGGCTTGACCTTCGGTACCCTGACTGCTGATCAAATTTTGGATGATGGGTTCAATGGCGTCATAGGGGTTGGTAATGTTGCCAGAGGCCCCGCTCATACTGTAAGAGCCGGTTAATTTACCCCCGCCTTGGCCGGAACCCGCATTGCCCAGCACATCCCCGCCCACGGAGAAGTTGGACTTATAGGTGGTCTCTAAGAACTCCAGGGGATAGGTCATCTCCTGGAACATATGGACCCGCAAGATATTCCCATCAATGGCACCATAGAGGTCGGCCAAGCGTAGGATCTCTTCAAACACCTGCGAGGCGGGCATTTGCCGGAAGGAGACCGTAATCACCGGAGGTTCCTCCAACACCCGAGGATCAATCAGCAGGTTCATACGGGTCATTTTGGCCAGCGCTTTGAGGATATGCCGTACATCCTCTTTGTCCATCTCCAGACTGACCTTTAGGTCATCCAGGGGATTATAGACCGGGGGCACCGGCAGAGGCGGCGGGGGTTCGCTCGCGGTGCGTTGCAAGTCCCGTTGGATGGCCCGCATGCGGTCATCCATGTGGGCCCCTTCGCGGGCCAAAACCCGATGAATGTCGCGCCCTTCGGTCAGACCCACGCTCAGCGCTTTCATATCTTGCACCAGCTCGTGGCGCTGGCGGGCGATCTCATCAGACTCTTTGGCAAGCGCAGCATGGGCTTTTTGCAGAGCGCTACCTTTACTCACTTCCCCTTGCTTATCCGCATTTTTGTTGGGCATACCAAGAGATTGGCAGCCACCCAAGAGCAGCAGCAAACCCAACAGCCACACTTTGTATACGCGAGCATTGCTCATCAACCAAAATCCTTCATACCGATCAGCCACAGCTGCTATTTCCTGGATTGATCCGACCACCTGCCCGACACGCATTCCGCCAAGCTTGGTTAACATATCATAAAACGACCGCAAGCCCTATCCAACAAACTTGACCAAGGGGAAAATTTGCGCATTTTCTCATCAAGTACCTGCAAACTCCATGCAAACCACTCGACAAACTTGAAAGCCTGACACGATTACCGCACAATTACCCCATTATGGTCGATACCTTTTACCCATCATGCGGTTTTACCCAAGGATATTAACCGTGCTGCACCGAATCTACACCCTGTTGCTTATACTCGCGGGGGTCATACTTGCCCCACTTTTGTTCTACCGCTATGTCACCACCCCCAAATATCGTGGCACGCTCGCCCAGCGCCTTGGTCAATTGCATCCGCAACTGCTGGCCGATGCCCAACAACGCCCGTTGATCTGGCTGCATGCGGTCTCCGTCGGTGAGGCCATGGCGGCCCGCGATCTCACCCAACACATGGCGCAATGCTATCCAGATCATCTGCTGGTTGTCTCCACCGTCACCAAGACCGGCCAGCAGGTTGTGCAAGAAAAAATGCCCTGGGTTGCTCACCATCTGTTCCTGCCCCTGGATCTACCCCTCTGCATCAATGGGGTGATAAGGGCGCTTAAACCCAAGCTTTGCGTGGTTATGGAAACCGAGTTATGGCCTAATTTTTTCAAGGCTTTGCAACAAATTAACTGCCCCATTGTGGTGATCAATGGACGGCTCTCCCCAGGCTCCTACCGCAACTATCGTCGGGTTCGCTGGGCCATGACGGCCTTTCTTGCCCCCATCACCCACATGGCCATGCAGTCGAGCATGGATGCCCAACGTATGCGAGAGATTGGTGGAGATCCCAACCGCGTCAGCGCCCTAGGCAACTTAAAGTATGACCAAGCCCTCAAGCCACCCACCGCTCTGGAGCAGCAGCAGCTTGTGCAAAAGGTGGGAGCGTTGCCGCCCCGCCAATGGCTCTGGATGGCCGCCAGCACCCATCCGGGTGAAGAGCAGCTGGTTTTACAGGTTTTCACCAACCTACGCCAGCGTCATCCAGAGCTACGTCTTATCCTTGCTCCGCGCCACCCCGAGCGGGCCGAGCCAGTCGCCGCCCTTATCCGCGCCCAAGGGTTGAGCTTTACCCGCCTCAGCCAAGCCACGCCCCCCTGGCAGAGCGCCATTTTACTGGTCGATGGCATCGGTTGGCTCACCCGTCTCTATCCTCACTGCCACGGGGTTTTTATGGGGGGCAGCCTTATCCCTCGGGGTGGACAAAACATGCTGGAACCCTCGGCGTGTGGGGTACCTACCCTGTTTGGTCCCCACACCTTCAACTTTAAACATATTGCTCAGCAGTTGGAGGAGGCCCATGCCGCCCTACGGGTGGCCGATGCCCAGCGCTTAGAGCAACAGCTTGAGTGGCTCTTGCAGAATCCTCTGCATCGGGACCAAATGGGCCATGCCGCCCGCCAAGTGGTGGAGGCCAACACCGGGGCATTGGCACGCACCTTGACCTGCATTCAGGCCATCTACCCCCCCGCAGCCCGAGCCGTTCCATGACATTTTTGCAACGATTATTACCGCTTTTACACGGTGAGCAGGTACCATCGGGGGTCATACAGAAGGGGCTATTGCGGGTTTTAGGATCGCTGGGAGAGGGTTATGGCTACGCGATGCAGAGACGACGGCACCACTATATGCATGGCCATCGCTACCGTTACAGGCCCCCCTGCCCGGTTATCAGCGTGGGCAATCTCACCACCGGAGGCACGGGTAAAACCCCTTTGATACGCTGGCTGGCCCACCATCTTTTGGCGCAGGGACACCAACCGGCCATCATCAGCCGTGGTTATGGACAGCAGAGCCAACAGAGTGTCACCGCCGTCTCTGACCTTGAACAGCTACGCTGTCACCCCCCCATGGCGGCGGATGAAGCCTATCTGTTAGCCCGCGCTCTACCTGGGGTTGCCGTTTTAACCGGCGCTCAGCGCCAGACGGTGATTGAAGCGGCACTGCACAACGGCTGGTGCGACACCCTGTTGCTGGATGATGCCTTTCAGCACCTACGGGTGCAGCGGGACCTGGATCTGCTGCTACTGGATGCCCGCCACCCCTTGGGCAATGGGCGCATGCTGCCCGGCGGGGTGCTGCGGGAACACCCACGCACCTTGCAACATGCCGATCTTATTATTCTTACCCGCGCCGAAGATCCCCAACGCGCCCGACAGGCAGAACAGCTTATTGCCCCCTATCTCAAGGCGCAAACGCCCATTTTACGGGCCACCCATGCCCCAGCGGGTTGGCATCACCTAGACGGCTCAAGCTGCCCCATGCCCCATCAACCCGTGCTGGCCTTTACCGGCATTGGTCGCCCCGAAAGTTTTTGGCACACGCTCGCCACCCAAGGGGTGAGACCACTCGCCCACCGCGCCTTTGCCGACCACTACCCTTTTTCTGCGACAACCCTCTCAGAGCTGGCGCTCCAGGCTCAACAAGCAGGGGCAAGCGCCCTGGTTTGCACCGAAAAGGATGCCGTCAAACTGCAACCGCAATGGTCTCCCCTGCCCATTTACTGGCTGGGCGTCGAGTGGCACTTTATCACCGACCCAGCCCCTTTATTGCAAAGGATCAAAACCTTATTCTGGTAACAAAAACAGGGCATTGTTCGCACAAGGCCCTGTTTATTACCAAATCATTAACCCGGATATTTCATGAATCTCTACGCGATCATCCCAGGGATTCATGAAATATCCGGGTTAATGGTGTATCAGGCCACCACCTCGGGCACATGCTCTTTGCGCACACACTGGAACACCCAAGGATTATCTTCATGGTGCGTGACCTCAACCGCGTCGCAGCTAACCACACTCAGCGATGGATCACCCCCACTCAAACTGTCACGCATCCACTCGGCTACTTGAGCACAGTGGGTGTGGGCAGGCACCGCCAACGATGCCCCCGCCTTGCAGGCCATGGAGAGCAACAGGTTACGATCATAGCTGGTATCGGCCCCGACCAGGGCCACAATGGGCAACGCAATTCCCGCCGTACGCAGGTTGCGTAGCATGCTCCAACCCTTGGTGCCAGGCATACTGAGGTCCATCACCACCCCACGCACCTCGGTATTTTGCAGGATATCGAGCACGTCCAAAACATGCTCCGCAGAGATCGCTTCACACCCAACCTTGTGTAAAGAGAGCTGTAAACGTTCCATTCTTTCTGGGCTTCCATTGACAACGATGATTTTATCCATGGCTCACATCCCGTCCACCAAAAGCGTTACAAGCGCCCCCCTGTTTCGTATTGAGGGCAAGCATAGCGACTTGAAAAGTGCTCTGGGTGGCGGCTGTGTGAAGGATAAACGACAAACGCCATTTTACCCCCGTTTTCTCCCATGAGGGGGGTAAAATGGCGCTCGTGTAAAGGGGTTGCTTAGCGGCTGCGGCCTGGGCCACACCCTTGACCATCTCGACCGGAGAAGGTGGCATCACGAATAATGGGGCGCTGCAAACCAATCTGTTTTTTCAACCGCTCCACCACCGCCTCGGCTTGACCACGGGTCGCAAACGGACCGGCACAAACGCTGTTCATAACCCCGTTATTAACCTCCACTTGGCGCTGAAAAGCGGGCAGTTGCAGCGCCTCGATACGCTGGCGCAGTCGGGTGGCATTCTCCGCATTGCTAAAAAAGCCCGCATAAACGGTATAGTCCTGGCGCCCCGTATCACTAAAGAGCGGCGTTGCAACCACTGCCGCCTTAGGCTCTGGCGCGCTGTTGGGCTTAGGGGCCACAATGGCGCGCTGCCATGTTCCACCTACAGGGGCCACCGCCGCTGGCGCAGCTGCTGCCGTTGAAGAGAGCGTTGCAGCGGCATCGTCCCCCTGCTGAAAGGGAATCACACTGCCTTGCAGACCCAGCTCATCTTTAACAACCCCTTGCACACCCTCGGCTTGAGCGCGGTTTTGATAAGGGCCAACCAACACCCGATAGAGCTGCCGACCACGAGCTTGCAGACGGTTTTGATAGACCGGCAGGCCCAATTCCACCAACCGTTTTTCCATAAGATCCGCCGCCGCTGGCTCCAGATAAGAGACCACTTGTATGGCGTAACGCGCCACCTTAGCCGGTTCCATCGGTGTCTGGGGGGCCTCGCTACGCACGGTTACGGGCAGCACCGCTTGGGGGACAGGCTCAGGCAGCACCGCTTGGGGGACAGGCTCAGGCAGAGCCGAGCTTGGCTGCAAACGGGCCAATCGCTCTGGGTTCCACCGCTGAATGACCCCCGAAATTTTAAAGTGCGCCAAGATGGAGCGCATGGCCACCTCCGCCTCTCGGCGGCTGCTATAAGGCCCTACAAACACACGGGTAAATTGCCCATTTTTGCCCTGCACCTGTTCGGTCGAAACCGGCAATTGACGCTTATGTAGATTGTGTTGCAAACGCTGCGCATTATCCACATTGCCAAAGGAGCCCAACGCCACCACATAGCGGGGCATTGCCGCTGCTACCGCAACTTTAGGCGCAAACAGCCCCAAGGTAGTATCCGCTGCTGGCTGCGGTGTGTTGGCCGTCGGCGTCGTCACCGCCGCAGCTTGAGCCCCCACAGAAGGATTGCCATCTGTACGAATGCGACTCTCTAAACCGGTCTGTTCCACAATAAAACGGCGGGCAAATTCAGCCGCTTCAATACGACTATAGGGACCTGAGAGCACCTGTTGACCACGAGCAGAGGTTTCTATTTGCACGGGCAGCCCCAGATCAGAGATCTGTTGCAGCACCGCCTTAGCCTTCTCCGGGCCAAAATCTCCCCCACCGATTAGCACATAACGGCCATCGCTGGCGGGCTCTGCCATGGTACTCTCCACGGCAGCCGTCGGCTCGGTCACCGGGGCCGCTGGAGGGGCTAATCCAGGTTGGGGTACAGCGACCGGCAGCGGGGTTGGCTTAATTTCGGCCTTCACCACGGGGGATGGCGCCGTATGGGCGGGCATGGGCGGTTGGCTTGCCAACGGCTTAGTGGGTTTTAACGGGGCCGACGGAACCGCAGCATTGGCCATTGCGGTATCCGCATCCGCCGTGTTCAAACGTGCCATGATCGAAAAAGTACTGATATGAATACGTGGACCACCATTAAAGCGGTCATAAACTTTAAAATAGAGCCAACCCGGCGGAAAAGCCCCAGCGACAGAACCCACCACCGTGTAGATATGTTCGGTATCTTCAGCCAGCACGGCATCATAGGCCATATCGGCCACCTTCCGCCGCTGCTCATCAATAATATCGATTTCAAAGAGATGCTTGCCCTTGCTGGCCAGCAGCACATCCATCACAAAATAGCCCACCATGCTGGGATTGCTGGCAGGCAGTACACTGACCAGGGCATTGGGCTTAACCTGGTTCTCTTGCACATCCAGCTTATCGGCAAAATAGGCATTGGTAATAAAAGCAGGCTGCTCCTGGGCGATGCTGCGCATGGGGACCAACAGCATACCCAAAGCCAACACAAGGTAGCTCAGTTGACGAATAGCCATGTATCCCAGAGCGTGTCGATAGGCGCTCATGTTTACTCCCCTGTTGATCCAGCCCCCCGTCGTACTCCTGTCAACCAGAGCTTGGACAGAGAGCTGGCGCGATCCTTTTGTAGCTCTGCGACGTTACTTAACCGCCAGATTGCTGAGCAACCACCAACTCTTCCAACTCTGCGGCATCTTGCGCCACTTGCTCAACACGCCCTTTAGAAACCCCCTCAAGGCGCTTCCACTGGGTCACTTCGCCCCCCTCTAACCCCATCCGGTAGCGCGCCTGACGCAACCCCATACGGGCATCCAACCAGCTTGCATAGGGACCGGTATAGACTTGATAGAGTGGGCCATCCACCTGCGCATCATGCCGGAGGCGAGCCGGAATACCGCGACCGCGCAGATCTGCCACCAAACGCTTAGCGGTTTCAACATCACGATAATGGCCCAGCAGCGCCATAAATTTGGCCATGGGATCCCCCGTAGCCAGAGATTTAGGCTGCACCGGCTGACGCTTATCCTCTGTAACGGCGGGGCTCGCTGCGTCTGGGGGCAGGCTCTGTTTTGCCATGGCCGCCGGTGCTGCGGCACCATGCAACCAAATGCCGGTTGAACCCAGATGTTCACGGGCCACCTGCACCTGCTCACGGGCCTGCTGCTGCGCCCCAAAGGGACCCATCAGCACAAAGGCCGCGCGTTTGTCACTAACCGGTACTTCATAGACTTTAAAGGGGGTACCAATGGTATCCAGCACGCCCTGAATGCGCGAAAGCTGACGGGCTGAGGCGGTGGCCGCAATAAGGTACCAGTAAGAGCCTTGACCATCACGCACCATAGAGGCCCCGGTGGCACCACGCTGGGGGATCTCAAACTGGCCATCCCCATGGATGCACAGCACCTGGCTCTGCCCACCCGGGGTCAACTGGCGGGCAGCCATGCGGGCTTGCAACCAGCTGGTATAAGGGCCTACCCCATCCAAGCGGAAGGTCCGGTCGTCCAGTTTAAGCGGAATATTAAAGTGGGGAAAGCGCATCTTAACATTATCGCTGTTGGCCAGCGCTGGTGAGACCGGCAACCAACAGAGGGTGTCTTCGCCCTCATAAGCCCCGGCGATGGCATTATCCAACCCGGTAATCTGCTCGACCAAACGCAGGGCACTGTGCAACATGGCCGAGGCGAAATGGGTCTCATCCTTACCATTGGCCTTTTGTTCAGCGCGCAGTTGGGCGGCATCAATGGAACGCAATACTGCGGCGGCCTCCTGTAGGGCATCGGGGGAGAGCCGTTTAACACTCAAGGCTGGCTGGGCTTCGCCATTGGCCCCTTTGGGTGTCAAAATATTAAACACCCCAATGGGGGTACGCTCACCACCCACCAGACGGTCATACAGATGCACCGTGCGGGCACCCTCTTTTTGGCCAATTTTACCGACGATGGTATGGATAAAGCCATCTTGTACCGAGGGCACGGCTTCATAGGCTAAGGTATTGAGCTTTTCACCGCGCTGATTACGCACCTCAACATCCAGATTGTGCAATCCCTGCACGTTCATAGCCACATCCATAACAAAGTAGCCCTCACCTTGGGGGGTTACTTCATACAGATTGGATTGATTGGTGGGAAACAGCAAGGTTTTGGCGCTACTCAAATTTTCGGTAAAATAGGCATTGGCAATCTGCGCGGGGGCCTCAGGCTTGTCCCACAGACCAGGGCGCAGCAGCAGCGCCCCCATCAAACCCACAAAGGAGACAACCAGCAGCAGGGAACGCCGAATCCCGTAGCCAGAGAACAGTGAGGTGGTCCCCATGATGCCAATCCTTCCTTGGAAAGTCCGCTTACCTTCTTTGATGACGTCACACTTTTGGGTCAGCTTCCCTGCCGAACACGCAAAACGTCACTTGCAGCGCTTTCTTCGCAAAGATCATGCCTCACATTTTTTTATTACGCTGGTCACGCCAATAGTGGCGGATGAATTTTAAATAAATCAAGAACAAGGCAACCACCAAAAAAAAGGGCGCTGGCCCCTTTACCTGCAACCAAGCACAGAGGAGCGGCACCCCACCCGCCAAAATTCCCACACCCGCCAACAAAGGCGCCACACCCCCCACAGGCACCCCCAAATGCCCCAACAGGTGGTGCAGATGACGCCGGTCCCCCTGCAACGCGCCCTCACCGGCCAACAGCCGCCGAAACACCGACCCAAACAGATCAAACAGTGGCACCAGCACCACCCACAATACCGTTCCTGGTGTGGTCACGGCGGGCTCTTGCTGGGTTAACATCATAGCAAACCAAGCCAAGGCATAACCCAGCACCATGCTACCGGCATCCCCCATAAAGAGCGCGGCCCTAGGCCGCCAAGGGGTGCGCATGTTGTAATAGAGAAAGGGCAACAGCGTCACCACAAACAGCCACGCCAACAGCATCAGTTGCTGCCGTCCGCCCATGGCACTGAGCAGCGCCATCACCACCATCGCCACCAGGGTCACGGCACCACACACCCCATCCACCCCATCTACCATATTGAGGGCATTAATCACCCCAACCACACAAATCACGGTAAACAGCGTACCCAAGGGTGCCAACTCAATGACGCCAAAGCCCAACAGATCACCAAAATGGTGCAGCCCCACCCCACCCCACAGATCCAACATTAAAGCCACCAACACCTGAGCCAACAGCCGAAACCGCACACTCAGGTTGTAGCGATCATCCATCACCCCCATCAACGCCAAAGCACCCATGCCGATAAACAGAGCCGCCTCCCCTCGGACAATGGGACCATCCACCAACAGCCACCAACCACACCCCCAACCCAAAAAAATCGCCAAACCACCCACCACCGGGGTGGGCGTATCGTGCAATTTACGCTCTTGATCGGGATGGTCCAGCAACCCCAAGGGATAGGCCACCCGGCGCAGCAAAGCCAGCAATAGCCATGTGAGGGTAAAGGCGCTTAAAAGTGCTGTCACAAGGGAACATCCTCACGGGTAATCACCCAGTTTCCCATAATCAGGCAATCCATTTTGGTGCGCAAATAACAGTTAAGCGCCTCTTCAGGACGGCACACCACCGGTTCATTTTCATTGAAGGAGGTATTGAGCAAAATGGGTACCCCTGTTATCTCCCCAAATCGGCGGATCAACTGGTAGTAGAGCGGATTGGACGATGCCTCCACCGTTTGCAAACGTCCAGAACCATCCACATGGGTCACAGCGGGGATCAATGCCCGTTTATCGGTTCGGATGGGAAACACCTTCATCATAAAAGGAACCTCATCTTCCCGCTCAAACCAATCGGCCACCGCCTCACGCAAAATGGCCGGGGCAAAAGGCCGAAACGACTCTCGCCGTTTAATTTTAACATTCAAAATCTCTTTCATATCGCCCCGGCGTGGATCACAGAGGATGGAGCGATTGCCCAAGGCACGCGGCCCCCACTCCATACGCCCCTGAAACCAGCCGATCACCTCGCCTGCGGCAATACGCTGGGCGGTAAAGTTCAGCAGTTGCTGCTCATCTTGCATCTGCTGCACCTGACACCCCTGATCGGCAATTTCCACCTGACGGCTTGCCAGCAGCGTGGCAATATCATGCTCCCGGTAGGCGGGTCCCCAGTAGGCGTGGGACATAACCATGGAGCGCCCCTGCTGCGGATTATGCGTCGCCCAATGCTGCACAGCCGCCCCCACCGCCCCACCGGCATCCCCCGCCGCAGACTGCACATAAAGCTGCTTAAAGGGGGTGTTACTGGTGATTTTGCCATTGGCCACCGAGTTCATGGCGCAACCACCGGCCAGGGTCAAGGCGTCGACCCGATAGCGACCATGCAGATGGTTGAGTATATGAAACAGGGCCTGCTCATAGACCACCTGTATGGAACGAGCCAGATCTTTATGAAAGGCTGTAAGGGGTTGATCTTGACCCCGAGGTGGCCCCAACAAAGGTTCGAGTGCGGTGCGGTTATAGAGGGTCGCCACGCGGGGCGCCCCCCCCTCCCAAGCGAACACCGAGGGGATTTTATGGTGTTTAAAATAGCGCATCTCCAGGGCAAACCGCCCGGCGGGCCGCAGCCGCACGATCTTGTTTAATTGATCCACGTAGCGGGGCTCACCATAGGGGGCCAAGCCCATCACCTTATACTCATCCCCATAGTTGGGAAAGCCCAGATATTGGGTGAGCGCTTGATAAAAAATGCCTAAAGAGTGGGGAAAATGGATCGCCCCATCCATGGAAAAATCGCTGCCCTGCCCTAACCCCCAAACGGTGGAGCTAAAATCGCCAAAACCATCCACCGACAACACCACCGCCTTGTCATAGGGCGAGACTAAAAAAGCCGAGGCCATATGGGCCCGGTGGTGCTCCACCGCCACCACTTGTCCTTGAAAGGGGGTGCCAGGGAACAAGCGTTCCAGCTCTTGCGCCACCCCACCCCGTTTGCCTGCGCTGCGCACCCGATCCAGCAGCAGCGCCGGGCTGGGCCAGCGCAGCAGGGTAAAGGCCAGCTTACGGCCAAGGTTGGCTTTGGGGTCTGTATTGACCGCCACCACATCCACATCCGACAATGCCACGCCCGCCGCTTGCAGACAGTAGCGCAAGGCGAGCTCTGGAAAGCCCGCCCAATGTTTGATCCGTCGAAAGCGCTCTTCTTCCGCCGCTGCGATTAACCGACCATCCACCACAATGCACGCCGAAGCATCCGCGTGGTAGGCGTTGATCCCAACAATCACCTGCATGGTCTACCCTTTCAAGCTCCACCCATTGGGCGGTTTTGACGGTATGAACGCCTAAAACGACGCCTTTTGCCATCCCTCATTTTGGAAAAACCTTAAACAGGATACACGAACTGGGCCAATCCCACGAAGCATTCCCTTTTCAACACCGCACCGTAGCAGGCCCCCAATTTGCATCCCTATGCAAACAACCTTCCCCATAGCCCAAGCGTTTGCCGCCAAGAGCACCCGCCAGCGTTGCAAAGGAGTTTCCATGAGCAGCTATCTCAATGCCCTGATACTGCTGGCCGAAGGGGGCGATCCCGAAGCCCAGCACCGCATTGGCGTCTACTGCCTGCAAGGGGATGAGGTACAGCAGGATTTAGAGGGCGCACGACTCTGGTTTGCAGCCTCGGCTCAGCAGGGCTACGCCCCCGCCGCTTATGATCTGGCCCTGCTCTATCTGCAAGGCATCGGTGGAGAGCGAGATGCAACCACCGGATTGAGGTGGCTTCGCCAAGCGGCTATGGCAGGGGATGCCAAAGCACAAAACAATCTTGCCATTCACTTACTTAGCGGTGATGGCCAAGAGCCCGACCCCTTACAAGCGCTGATTTGGTTTGAACTGGCCGCCCGCCATGATTTGGCCGAGGCGCAAGAGAATCTAGCGGCCCTACGCCAGGCAACCACGGCAGAACTACAGTTCAAAGCACAGCTCGGCGTGGAGGCCATTTTGGCACAAATGGGCCAATAAACCGGAATCAAGCCCGCCTATACAGAAAAAGCCCTGGCACCATACGGCACCAGGGCTTTTTTATCCGCACAAAACAGCGACAGCTTAGAACTCGTAGCTGTAATTCAAGCTCCAGCTCAGTTGGCTGTGCTCTACCGTAATGTCATCGTTTGCACTGGTCGAGTTCAGCGAGATGGCCTTGCTGTTGGGCACATAGACCACCGAAGCGTTCACTTTGCTCCCTTTGCCAAAGTCATAGCCAAAACCGCCGGAGATATGGCTCTTAACCGTTGCTGGGAAGAGCATGTTCAAATAGGTGTTGGGGATAGGATTATCCGCCAAGTTCAAACCGGCGCGGAGTGCCAGTTTTTCTGTGGCCTTATACTCCGTACCCAGCGAGAGCACAAACTGGTCATCCCACTTCTGGTAGAGGAAGGCATCCATGGTCATGTTGGCAAAGCCGGCCGCGTTTGCATCCGCCTGGGTGGCGTCGGATTGAAACGACATGGAGAACTTTTTCATGGTGCTGGACCAGTCCGTCCAGGAGATATCCCCGACGAACATCCATTTATCGCTGTACTCGTAAGCGGCACCGAAGGCTGCCTTTTGGGGCCACTCAAAATCCTTGACGGTGATCTTACCGGTCACAGGGATGGAGGTATCGCCACCACCCATATCGACGTTAAACCACACTTTCGCGTTTTTGGAGGTTAGATCCTGCATCGCGGTCTGGGAGTGGTAGGTACCACCAAGGGTCAATTTAGGATTGACTTTATAGGTAAAACCAACCTTAAACGCGGCACCAATGCCATCGGCTTCGCCGAACATATCGCTGCCGTTGGTCCAATCGAAACGCGCCCAGTTCATGTCGACGATGGGGGCACCCAACATACCGGCCATGGTGGTCACCATGGAGCCGCTAAATTGGCCATTGGCATAGAGCTGTTGGAATTGGTTACCGTCGATATCCATCTGTAGGTCCAGGCCCATCCAGACCATATCCACACTACCGCCCACATTCAACTTTTCGTTGACTTGGTAGGAGAAAGGCAGCATAAAACGCCCCACCCCAAGCTCAGAGCGCTGCTCTTTGCCACTCAGGGTACCGTTGGCATCTGCACCACCCAAACCAGACATGTCATCCCACAAATTGGTATCCGAGAAGAGCGATGTCCCCTCTTTAAAACTCGGTACCCATGCCACCTTGTGCCAAGACGGCCAAGCCATAACGCCACTTACCTGAACGACGAACATAGGAGAGCGAGGGCATAAAATAGGCGTCACCATCGGATTGAGCCGAAGAGGTGTTGCTCTTCAGCTCCACATCGGGACCCAGCATGCGCAGACCCAGACCCAGACGACGATCGCCTTCCCACAAACCCAGGGTAGCCGGGTTGTTCATGGCGGCCGAGTTACCGGTGTCGTAGGCCATCGAGGCCCCACCCATGGCGTGGGAACGGGCACCATAGCCCTCCAAGTTCATACCATTGGTAGCGTGAGCTGTACCCACATTGGCGCCAACAGAGACCGCTCCAGCAGCAATCAATAGATATTTAATGTTCGATTTCATGATTCCCCGTCCATCCCTCAAACCAGCGTTTAACCCGACTGTCGGATCCGAAGCTCTGCGTAGCGTCAAGCCATTCTGTTCAGACACGCGACCCCTTAATCATAAATCCATTCATCGACGAATCCCCCGCAGGAGTTAAGCCAACTTTTCGCCAACTCCACACAACCCCATAATTTTGTAAGTTGAAAAAGTTCCCTAACCACTTATCCGCAACAGCGATTCGTGGATATGCCCCTCATTTACAAAAGTATATATTTTCGTGCACTGTTCACATAACCTCCATTTGCCTTTTTTTACCAGAAAAAAATCAGCCTATCGGGTAATCACCCTATACAAAAAATTTCATGCCATGATAAATATTTCTGCTCACAAATGATTACGCCCCCCCGCCACAACCCTTAAATTGACAAAAACAAAAATCGAAGTTGGCTTTTGATTTGCAACATGTGTAAGAATGACAGAAATGGATTTTTGGTTTGTTTCCGTCTGTTACCCTAATATCGCACCATGGGACAACTGACAAGCTGTCAGGAATAGGGGCGTTGGATGGTATCCAAATTGTCCGTGACCCTATCTATTACCCAGGGTCGCGCAAGGCTTGGCATGGGGTCATTAAAGATCGCGACAGCCATCCGCCATGGGTTTATGCCAAACATACTTAAAAAGTGAAGAGCCTCCATACCATAGAAAAGAGGACATAACCGTGAGTGGGCACTATAAACAGTTCAACCTTAAAAGCCGCTTTATCATTGGCTTTGTGGTTATGTCGGTGGTTGTGATTTTATTTGGAATTCTGCAACTCTCCATGACCCAAAATCAGGTAGAGCGCACCTACGACTTAAAGCGCTATGGCGAAAAAGCCACGCTGCTGCACAAAATGCTGCTCAACTTGGAGAGCACTCAGCACACGATTACCCGCACCCTAGCGGGTGAAGCGATTGCCCCTCTACAGCAAGAACTGGCCAGTCTGGCGCAAGGGGCAGCCGCTCAATTCAAAGCGTTTCAAAACACGCCCAATGTGGGCAAGCCCATTCGTTTAGCCAAAACGGTAGGGGAGCACTACCCCAACAGCTTCACCGCAGCCAATACGCTTATTGAGACCATTAAGATCGGCGATAAAGAGGCCATTGCCGCCCAAGCCAAGGTTTTTCATAACCTGACCGCAGCGGCCAGTTCATCTATCTACACCACGCTAACCTCAATTGAGGTTGCCCGCACCCAAGCCGGTGCCCTGGCTGCCAGTCGTGCGCGCACGGCCTTTTGGTTTACCATCGTCGGAATGGTGACAGCCATGCTGTTTGTCGGCAC
This sequence comes from Magnetococcus marinus MC-1, assembly GCF_000014865.1. Taxonomy (NCBI): domain Bacteria; kingdom Pseudomonadati; phylum Pseudomonadota; class Magnetococcia; order Magnetococcales; family Magnetococcaceae; genus Magnetococcus; species Magnetococcus marinus. Next base: position 1,123,377 of record NC_008576.1, on the reverse strand, counting down.
GCTCATCTTTCTCATCATGAACAACGTGCTCACACGGCTAGGGGGTGACCCTGAGGATTTGGCCAAACGGGCTTGGCAATTTTCCGAGGGGGATTTGACCATTTTTGGTAAGGATGGACGGCAATCCTCCGGCATCGACCAAGCGTTGAACAAGATGGCGGCCAATATTGGCCAAGTTTTAGGCCATGTTCGCGAAAGCGCCCGCGTACTGGGTGACGTAGCCCAGGAGTTAGCGGATACCGCAGGCCATATGCACGGACACGCCAGCAGCATGTCAAACAGTGCCAGCTCCACCTCGGAAGAGGCAGATAAAATGTCCGAAGAGATGGACAACATCGCCATGGCTTCGGAGCATGCCAGCCAAAAAATGGATACCATCGCCTCCTTTGCCCAAGATACCAGCGGCAATATGGAGAACATCTCCCAAGCCGCCGACGAAGCCAGCCACAACCTCTCCACCGTGGTGGATTCCTCCGATACCGCCAGCACCACCATGCAAGAGATTCAAGGAGCCGCCGATCGGTCCAGCGAAGATATTCGCAGGGTTAAATCCTCGGTTCAATCCATGAGCCTCTCCCTTGAAGAGATTCGTAAGCAGTGCGAAGCGGCTTCGCGCGAATCCAGCCAAGCCAGCAGCTACGCCAAAGAGAACAAGCAGGCCATGGATAACCTGACCACCTCGGCAAGAGAGATTGGCAAAGTGCTGGCCTTAATTAACGATATTGCCGAGCAAACCAACATGCTGGCCCTAAACGCCTCGATTGAAGCGGCCGGGGCTGGGGATGCAGGCAAGGGTTTTGCCGTGGTGGCCAACGAAGTCAAAGATCTGGCCGGCAAAACCACCGAAGCGACCCAGATGATTGCAGCCCAAATTGATGAAATTCAGGATAACACCGTCGCGGTGGAACGCATGATTAGCCGGGTAACCGAAGTGATCAGCAGCCTCGAAAAATCCAATGCTGGCATTAATCGCTCTGTGGATGAGCAGGGCTACACCCTGCAAGAGATCACCCATGCCATGGAAAAAGCCTCCTCCGAAACCGAAGCGGTCACCAGCCGCGTGTACAGCGCCTCAGAGGGTATGCAGGATGTCAGCCGCAACATTACCGACATCTCCCGTGGCATTAACCATGTGACCCATAATGTGGCGGAGGCTTCGGGGCATATGGCTGAAATGGCCAACAATGTGCGCCAAGCCTACGCCACCAATGCGGAGATTGCCAACCAACTTACCATGGCGGCCAACATCTCCCGCGCCATCAGCGGCACCATGCAGGAGGTCAAAAATTCCGCCGGTGAGGTCAACACCTTTAGTGAGCGCATTAATGCGCTCTCCGAGCAGGTCTATGCCACCACCGAAGAGCTGAACTACATCATTCAACTCTTCAAGATGCATGAGGATGCGTAGGCGACCCAAAAAACAGCCTTAAAACCACAAAGCCCGCTCTTCACCGAGCGGGCTTTGTGGTTTGGGTCGCATGGGCCAGCGGGTCAAGCCAACAGCGCTATCCTTCCAACCATTTTTGGCGTAACTGCGCAAGGCGGTTAAAGTTATCCAAAGAGAGCAAGTGCGCATGGATAAGCCGTAAATAGCCGTTTTTTAACCACTGTTGGGCCAGCTCTGGGGTAAGCGCATGGAAACGGTTTTCATCTACCCGGAACATATGCACATGGCTATGCGCCCCGCCCCCCACATGCATTTCGATGAGCAGTTGGTGCTCTTCCAATGCCTGGATAAAGCGCTCCCCTTTGGGTTTCATCTCCTCGGCTTCCATGAGCAGTTTATTGATATAAATCCAAGCCGGGGTATCTTTACCACGATAGTCGATAAAGGGGCGATCATTGGGTTCAAGCATCTCCTCATCCACACAGACAATGCGTTGCATGGAAGCTTGCCCCTGGGCGGTGGTACCCCGTTTGAGTTGCACCAAACAAAAGGGATGCCCACGCACAAAGGCTGGCACATAATAGGGCTTGCGCCAGTTACCTTTGCGGGAGATAAAGATATTTTCCTCTTGTCGGATACCCGTAATGATCATGGGGATGACCGGTAGACTAGGGGCTGTCCGGGCAAAGATGATGGGGTAGTCACGGCAGGCGGGGAAAAATTCGCTCAAGGCAATGCGGATCGCAGGATTTTTTAGCGCAAAGGCTTGGGAGCCTGCCTTTAGACCCAAACCACGATGGCGTACCCGGTCCAAGGGACGAACCGGCCCAAACCCCGGGGGTGAAGGCCACTGTGCGGTCATGAACGCTCTCCTTCCCTACTGCAAATCAATGAACCAGCTTGGGGGGAAACCCCACAATCAAGGGGTACCCCTATTTTTAACCAACTCCGCTGGGAATGGATACTCTTTTTGTCTGTTTGGCTGAGGCAACAAGCCCTCTTTTGCAAGGCGCTCTCACCTACTTAACGGCCAAATTTCATCAAACCTTTACCACCGTTTAAGCTTGAAATCGGTCAAAGTCGGTCTACTTGGCTTTGGGCGAGAGCACCACCCACTCGACCCCTTCAAATTGAAAGATCACCAACGTCCCCTGACTGAGCCAGTCCTGGGCCATGCGCGCCCAATCAATATACCGTACAAAGGGATCAGGAATGGCATCCAGATCACCGCGCATTTCGTGGATCTCCTCCAACACATCGGCGGCATCCCCGGCCAACAGCGGCAGATCCACCATCAACTCCAACGCCTCGGGCAGGCTATGGCTACGGTAGAGGCGCAAAAAATAGAGCGCTGCCCGCTGGGGCTGTTTAAGCTCACGCAGTTGTTGAAACCAGACCACCAAACCATCCAGATCCAGCTCCAGCATATTAAAAAAGGACTCATGGGGTCCTTCTAGGTAGCTGATCTCCACGGGCTCCATGGGGGTCGAGGCCATCTGCAACAGCTGTGGCAGCTCAGGCTCGGCCTCGCCACTGGCTTGGGCGGCCTCCCGCGCGATTTGGGCCAGACGTAGCTGCAAACTTTGCAGCTCTTGCAGAGAGCTCACGATCACCGGACCGTTAAGCCCCCCCCCTTTAATGACAATCTGTTCCCATTGATCCATGATTTCACCTTGTGGTTTATACGCTTTGACGGCCATTAAAGTACACTACACGCCAGAGCCGGGAGAGAAAAGGAGCAGTCGGGCATGGCTTTTGCTTTTTAACCTAGAGCGACCATTAGGTGTCTACCTGCTGACACCGACTATCCCTTGAAGGAGTGAACCACCATGACGGCAGCATTGACCGTAGACCCCACCACCGCCGATGCCCAAGGCGTTGCAGGTGAAATTTTAATCCAATATATTGAGCGCATTGAGCGTCTCGAAGAAGAAAAAGCCGGCATCGCCGAAGATATTCGCGATGTCTATGCCGAAGCCAAAGGCAATGGCTTTGATGTTAAGGTCATCCGTGAGTTGGTCAAAATCCGTAAAATGGAACAGCATGAGCTGGACGAAAAAGAGATGCTGCTGCACCTCTACCGTCAAGCCATCGGCATGGGCTGATTTTCAAGCCATGCAGGGCATAAAAAAGCCGTCGCCGGTTGAGCCTGCGACGGCTTTTTTAGCGCTCCCCGGCTAACTTAACCGTTGACCTTTTCACGCAAAGATTGACCCGCTTTAAAGCGAATGGTACGGCTGGCAGAGATATTGATCTTTTCACCCGTCTGGGGGTTACGCCCTTCACGGGCCGCGCGCTCACCCACCGAGAAGGTACCAAAGCCCAACAGACTAACCGTGGCACTCTGGCCCAGACTTTCGCTAATCGCTTCCAACGTTGCCGCAACGGCGCGACCGGCATCCGCTTGACTCATGCCTGTTTTATCTGCGACGATTTTTTTTAGTTCACCCAGATTCATTATTCACTTCCTCCTAAGAGGCCCAAAAGGCCGATGGGAACCCACAACCGGATCATCAATAACCCCCATGCTGAGAAACCAGAAAAAATCCAGCGCATTGAGGTATACAAGGGGAGCGGCGGTGCACTAAGCACCCCTATCACCCAAAAACATGTGAAGCATGTGCCATGTGGAGTGTTGCATCCACAGGTATAACAGCGCAATATGAAGATATTGAGGCTGTTTTTGCAAGGAATCTTTTGCTCTTACTCCGGTTTTTTCAGGGTTCAGGGGCATTTTTCACCCCTATGCACCCTGTTTGTCTCTAAAAAGCTTTAAAAGTAGATCATACACAGGAAGTTAACGATGTTAATACCCACAATTTTGGCAGGTGGTGGTGGAACCCGACTCTGGCCGCTTTCACGGGATCTCTACCCCAAACAGTTCCATAGTGGTTTGGGCGATGACCGCCCGCTCTTGTTGCAAACCGCCGCGCGGGTACAGGGGCTGCCCCATCTGAGCGATCCCGTAGTGATCTGCAACGAGCAGCACCGCTTTATGGTGGAGGAGATGTTGCGCGAAGAGGGCAACCCCTGCCAAGCCATCTTCCTGGAGCCAGTGGGTCGCAATACCGCACCTGCCGCAGCCATCGCCGCGCTCTATGCCCGCACCCAACAGGCCGATGCTTTGGTATTGTTAATGCCTTCGGACCACCATATTGTCGATTCTGCGGGGTTTCGTGCCTGCGTCGAACAGGGCATGCCCCACGCGGCCAACCGCAAGTTGGTTACTTTTGGCATTGTGCCACATAGCCCCAACACCGGTTATGGCTACATCCGTCGGGGCGAACCCCTGGCGGAGGGGGTTTTTCAAATCCTCAACTTTACCGAAAAACCCAACGCCTCCACCGCGCAGGCCTATCTTGAGCAAGGGGACTATAGCTGGAACAGCGGTATTTTTCTGTTTCATGCCGGATTTTTTTTAGAGACCCTCGCCCGCCTCGCCCCGGCCATGTATGACACCTGCCTAGCCGCCTTTGAAGCCGCCCAGCCCGACCACGCCTTTACCCGCCTAGGCAAAGCTTTTCTGGCGGTACCCGCCGACTCCATTGACTATGCGGTTATGGAAAAAAGTAACGATGGGGTGGTCATTCCCATGGGGGTCGGCTGGAACGACATGGGCGCCTGGGATGCCCTGTGGGAGGTTGGTAACAAAGATCCCCAGCATAATTTGTCCGTTGGCGACACCCTGTCGGTGGATACCCACAACAGCCTAATCTGGTCTTCTAGCCGCTTGGTGGCCACGGTGGGGGTGGAGAATCTGGCCATTGTAGAGACCGCCGATGCCATTTTGGTGGCGCGTAAGGACCGTGTGCAAGAGGTCAAAAAGATTGTTGACCAGCTCAAGCAGAGCAAACGCTGTGAATTTAGCCACCATAATATGGTCTACCGCCCTTGGGGGACGTTTACCCAGGTCGACGCAGGCCCCCGTTTTCAGGTTAAACGCATTATGGTTAAACCCGGGGCCAAGCTATCCTTACAGATGCATCACCACCGCTCGGAACACTGGGTGGTGGTCAAAGGCACGGCGCTGGTTACGCGGGGCGACACCGAGATCTTGCTCAAAGAAAATGAGTCCACCTACATCCCCTTAGGGGTCAAACATAGCCTTGCCAACCCGGGCAAGATCCCCCTGGAGATTATTGAGGTACAGAGCGGCCCCTACCTGGGGGAGGATGATATTATCCGCTTTGAGGATATCTATGCCCGCCTAGAAGATCACCCGCGTTAAAAGAAACGGGCCTGGGCAAACGCTTGCCCAGGCCCGCTACAAAGCCCTCCAACATCATCCCTTTAAAAGGTAATTTTTACCTCTTGGATCATCTTACGGGTGGCTTTTTCCACCGTAAAAGTCATTTTATGATAGTTTAGGGACTGCCCAACCTTGGGGATATCCTCCAGATGTTCCAGCATAAAACCGCCCAGGGTTTTATAGCTGCCTTCGGGCAACTCCACCCCGATACGCTCTTTTAAAGCCACCACATCCATACCCGCACTCACCACATAGGTGGTGGGGTTAATCTTTTGCACCCAGCGCGGCGACTGCTCCTTGGTATCATACTCATCCTCGATATCCCCGACCACGCGCTCTAGGATATCTTCCAGGGTCATAATCCCCTGTGAGCCGCCAAACTCCCCCACCACCACCGCCACATGCTCGCCACTTTTGCGAAACTCCACCAGCAGATCCTCCACCGGTTTGGACATGGGCACATAGGGCACCGGTTTAATAAAAGGGCTAATGGGGCTCTGCTTGGGTTGACCCAGCAGATCCAGCCCACTCACATGGCCCACCAGATTATCCACCCGCCCCGCATAGACCGGCAGCCGGGTGTGACCATGCTGGGCACACAATGCCAACGCCTCGCCACAGGTGGCGGTGCGGGTGGTGGAGACAACCTGGATCAAGGGCACCATAATATCCCTGGCCCGCAGTTCACTAAAGGTGAACATGCGGCGTATCATGGTGCGCTCCTCCTGCTGCACATCCCCATCCTCATGGTTGGGCATTTGCAACATGAGATCCAGCTCTTCCCGCAGGGTATAGGGGTTGCGTGCTTTGCCCCGGCCCACCACCAAGGTAATCAAACGGGTGAACAGGGTAAAAATCAACAAAACCGGATAGAAGAGCACCGATGCCCCTTTGAGCACAAAAATCACCCGGGGCGTGATGGTGTCAGCATGCTCTTGAAAGATGCTTTTGGGGACGATCTCCCCCACAATCCAGATCAGCGGGGCCACAAACAAAATCGCCACCCAGCCTTTGCCCTCCCCCAGCCACTGGGTCGCCAGCAGGGTCGCCAGGGTGGTATTGCTGACAATGGCAATATTGGTCCCTACCAACGTGGTCGCCAGCAGCCATTCCGGCTTTTCCAACATATCCAGAGCCAACCGGGAGCCCCGACAACCCTTGGCCGCTTGATGGCGTAACTTGAGCTTATCGGCATTGACCACCCCAATTTCAGACCCGGAAAAAAAGCCTTCCATCAGTAGAAACAGCGCCATGAGCAGAAGAATCAACCAACTCTCCATGCCTAAACTCCCTTATTCTCATGGGGTGAATCACTCAAATCGGCATCGGAACCGAGCCCTTGCACCGCCTCGTCCGCAGGTTCCGCTGGCACCATTTGCCCCTCTAACACGGTCAGAGCCTCTTCAGGCTCTTGCGCTGCCCCATCCGTCGCAGGCAAGGGTTCCACGCTGGCAGGCTGCTCAATGATGGCCGCTACACCCGCAACAGCCGCGCCCTGCGGAGGGGCCTCATCCAGCTTTTGTAGGGGCACGACTTTGACATCCAGTCCCTCTTCCAACAAGGCCGCACAGCCAACCCGCCCCATGACACGCCCGGCATGACAACCCATGGCCTCCATAATGCGGGTTCCCTCCATGCGGGTAATGCGAAAACACCACTCGCCCAAGGGGATAACCGAGCCCTCTTCCGGCAACTCCCCGTGGGCATGCATGAGCAGGCCCGCAATGGTATCGGAAATCTGGGTATCAAAATCGGCCTGCATCAGCAGGTTGGCCTGCTCCACGTCCAGATTGCCATCCAACCGGTAGCAACCATTTTCCAAACTCTCTACGGTGGCGTCATTATCGGGATCTTCGGGGTCATGAATATCCCCAAAAATCGACTCCAACAGATCCCCCATGGTCACCATGCCGATGGTGCCGCCATATTCGTCCAAAATCAGCGCCAGAGAACGCTTTTTCTCTCTAAAATTGTGCATCAGATCCAAAATAGGCTTGGTCTCTGGCACATAATAGGGGCGCCGCAGGATCGAGCGCAGCTCCTCCATATTTTTAAACTGATCCAGGTCATTAGAGAGCAGATCACGGTAGTAGAGCACCCCCACCACCTCTTCATTCTCTTCATCAAACACCGGCACCCGACTCACCCGTTCGGTGCGTAATACATTGAGCACCTCTTCCATGGTGTCATCCATATTGAGCGTCACCATGTTGGAGCGGGGCGTCATCACCTCTTCCACAGTCTGATTGCCAAACTCAATGATATTGTGGATATATTCGGCTTCTACCTCATCCAGATCCCCATCACCGGCGGCCTCGTCGGCCAGGGTACGCACCAGATCTTCGGTAACCAAATTGGCCACCGAGCGCTTGCGCCCCATAGTAATCAGATGGATCAACAGTTCCGAAATCATGCGCACCACACGCCGCAGCGGTGTCACCGATTTTGCAAACAGCGTAATGGGTCGTGCCACCCAGCCCGAGACCACATCATTGTTGCGCACCGCCAGCGTTTTGGGGGTGATTTCTCCAAACAGCAACAGGATGGGCAGCATGACAAAGATGTTCACCCACCAACTATCCGTGCTGCCCATATACTGCATAACCAGGGTCGCCGAGATGTTGGAGGCCGCCACATTAACCAGTTCATTGCCAATCAGAATGGTAACGATCAAACGCCGGGGTTCATTCAGAAGGGTCTGGATCAAGGCCAGTTTGGGATGGTGCTGCTGGCGCATACGCTCCAGCGTCAGTTTATCCAGCGAAAAGAGGGCGGTTTCCGAACTGGAAAAGAGCGCCGAAAAGAGCAGCAACACCACAAACAGCAGCAGCTGCAAAACGGTCAACAGCTCCATGGCAATCCCCCGTGAGCAATTGCGGCATGGGTGCGAACGGCAGCGGGCATTTGCGCCACGCCACCGCATGTACTAGGAGGTTGGTCAAGCATCATCCGCCTCTAATTTTCGAGCCTCTTCCATCAGCATAACCGGGATGTCGTCCCGCACAGGAAAGGCCAATTTATCCTTATCACACACCAGCTCGGTGTGCCCTTTATCCACACTTAATGTTCCTTTGCAGACCGGGCAGACCAGAATATCCAAAAGCTGCTTATCCAACATAGAACTTGCTCCTTTTACAACAATTCAAAGGCACCCAACGGTGCCCACCAACTCACCACAACGCTAGCCCCTTGCCCACTTGGGTGCCTATCCACTCAGCCACGCCCCCACTTAGAGGCCGAGCTAGGCAAGCCCCACAGCCCTAAAAAAGGGCTGCTGGGCATGCAATACCTTTTCACCATGCTGTGCCAGTAGGGCAGTGGTCAACATCACCAATTCGGCTTGGTCGGCCGCACCGCCGGGCTGCCCCCGCATCACAGCCAGCACCCCTTCAGGCAAGGGCAACAACCGGTGGCGATGGGGCGTACCGCAAGGGGCGCACACCGTCTGATTGCGCTTGGTGGAAAAAAAGCGTAAATCCGTTTCCCCACCACACCCGGCGCAATGCGCCACCTGCCAGCCAAAGCCCAAATTATGCAACAAAAAGCCCTGCCATAAACCCACCACCTCTAACGCCGCTTCACCCGCCTCCAACCGGTCCAACGCCTCTTGCAAGGCGCCAAACAGCTTGGGGTTGGCATCCTCCACCGGCAACAGGCGGTAGACCTGCTCCAACATCAACTGGGCGGCACTGCTGCCCACCCGTTGGTGTAATAAGCCGTGCCGGGGTTGCAGAATCTCCGCACTGCGCAAGGTCAGCATATTCTGCCCCTCACGCCCCCCCAATTGCACACCAAGGGTATGATAACCGGCCAGATCCCCCCGGGGCAGGGTTTTTGAACCTTTGCGCGCCCCCCGCGCCATCACCGCACGCACCCCGTGATCCTGGGTAAACAAGCTCACCACCAAGGAGCTGTCTCGAAAGGGAATCCGCCGCAGTATAATCGCCGGCTGCACACCCGTTTGCGCCATGGCTACACTACTCGCGCAGATCGTCGGGATAACCAAACTCCTGCAACAGTTGGCGGTTATCCATCCAATCTTTTTTTACCTTAACCCAGCACTTGAGGATCACCTTACAGCCCAACAGCCGTTCCAGCTCATAACGAGCCGCAGAACCGATTTTTTTCAACATCGCCCCCTGCTTGCCAATGACCATCGCCTTATGGCTATCCCGATGGACGATGATCAGGGCGTGAAACTCCAGCGCGCCACTCTCCCGCTCTTCATAGTGCTCCACCTGCACCGCCAGGGCGTAGGGTAGCTCTTGTTGCAGGTTTAAAAACAGCTTCTCCCGCACGATCTCCCCGGCAATAAAGCGCTCGGGCTGGTCCGTAACCATACCCTCTGGAAAATAGCGGGGACCCTCAACCATCTTGGCATCCAACAACCCCACCAAATAATCCACATTGCTGCCCTCTAGGGCAGAGATGGGAATAACCTCATCAAAGGGCAAGCCGCTCTCCCCTGCTTTGGCCAGCAGTGGTAGCAGACTCTCTTGAGGAATTTGATCAACCTTGTTGATAATCAAATAAATGGGCGCCTCTCCTCGGGGCAGACGCTGCACAATTTCCAAATCACCCTCTGTCACCCCGCGCTGGGCATCTACAAAGTAGAGTACCGCATCCACCTCCTGGCAGCTCTGCATGGCGGTCTGCACCATGGCGCGATTGAGCAGGTTTTTCCCCGCTTTATGAATGCCTGGGGTGTCTAAAAAGACGATTTGGCAGTTGTCCCGGTTAAGCGCCCCCAACACGCGGGTGCGGGTGGTCTGGGGCTTGGGGCTGACGATGGCAAGCTTCTGCCCCATCACCCGATTAAGAAAGGTGGATTTGCCCATATTGGGACGGCCAACAATGGCCACAAAACCGGAGCGGAAGGTATCAGTCATGGTGTTCGTTCTCACTCTCTATCAGCAGCTCAAGGGCCTGTTGGGCGGCGTGCTGCTCCGCCTCTCGTTTGGAACGCCCCTGCCCGTGACCGCACAGTTGCTCACGGGGATGGCAAGAGACCACAAACACCCGTTCGTGGGGTGGCCCCTCGGCACTGAGCACCGCATAGATCGGCAGCGCTTCACCACGGGCTTGTAGATACTCTTGCAGCAGGGTTTTATAATCCTTCCCCTGCTGTTCAGGCTCAATGCCGGCGACCTGATGGGCAAAGAGGCGGTCCACCACCCTCTCCGCCGCCTCAAATCCCCCATCCAGATAGATCGCCCCCAACAGCGCCTCAAGGGCGTTACCCAGGATAGAATATTTCTCACGCCCGCCGCTTTTGGCCTCACCCCGCCCCATACGCAGATAGCGGCCCAGCTCCAGATCTTTAGCCACCTCACTCAGGGAACGGGTATTAACCAGCATGGCGCGCCATTGGGAAAGCTGCCCTTCGGGAACCTCACCAAAGCGTTTATAGAGCCGATGGGAAACAATCAGGTTCAATACCGAATCGCCGAGGAACTCCAGACGTTCGTTGTGGGTCGTGGCCACCACCTCGCCCGCTTTGGAACCATCCAGCGGAGCGGAGCGGTGCGTAAGCGCCAGTTGCAGCAAGTCAGACTGAGTAAAGCGGTAGTCGAGCGCCTGCTCCAATCTCTCCAGGCCGGATGGCTCGCGCTGGGCATTCATGAGGACACCTTGGACTCTTGTTAGCGGATGGCGTCGCCTACTCGGTCAAAGCGAACCCGCCCCTCCACATGATCCCAAGACCAAAACAGACGGGTGGCTCGACCGACGAGACGGAAGGCGGGCACCATACCCCAGTAGCGGCTATCGTTACTGTTGTCGCGGTTATCGCCCATGGCAAAATAGTGGCCTTCTGGCACCACCTGCTCCATGGGAAAGGCCGAGGGCACATTGGGTTGAATCAACACCCGATAGCTGCGCTCCCCATTATTTTCCTGCAAACCGAGGGTATCAATGCGGCGCTCGTACTCATTAAGATAGCTGTATTCGCCCGCTATTTTATAATCCAACGGTTTGCCATTGACATACAGGCGCTTATTTTCATAGGCAATACGATCCCCCGGCAAGCCCACAATGCGCTTAATGTAATCCTTGGAAGGATCCATCGGGAACTTAAATACCACAATATCGCCATGCTGCGGGCCATCCCCCATTAAAATCCGGTTTTGGGTATAGGGAATGCGGTAACCATAGGCAAATTTGTTGACAAACAGATAGTCCCCCACCAATAGCGTAGGGATCATCGAGCCCGACGGAATTTTAAAGGGCTCGATCACAAAGGTGCGGATCAGCAGGGCAAAGCCCAAGGCCACCACGATGGCATCATAGTATTCCAGTGCCACGCTCTCTTTTTCAAACCAGCGACGGCCCCGCAACATCATGACGCCGCCACCCAGGATCAGCACCACCGCCACCGCTGTCCACAGGTGAAACTGCTCCACCACCTTGCCACCATCTGGACCCACCACCACGTAGCCACCCAGCATAAACAGGCCAGTCAGCATAAACAGGGCGCCGTGCCACAGATGTTTACGTTGCCGCTTTACCATAACTCAATCCACTTTCAATACGGCCAGGAAGGCCTCTTGGGGAATCTCCACCTTGCCGACCTGCTTCATGCGTTTTTTACCCGCCTTCTGCTTTTCCAACAGCTTACGTTTACGGGTAATATCCCCCCCATAACATTTGGCGGTGACGTTTTTACGCAGTGCCTTAACCGTTTCACGGGCAATGATTTTACCGCCAATACAGGCCTGCACCGCCACATCAAACATTTGGCGATGGATCAGCTCTTTCATTTTTTTGGCCAGCTCACGGCCCCGATACTGGCTGATGTTACGGTGAACAATGACACTTAGGGCATCCACCGGATCACCATTAATGAGGATGTCCAGCTTAACCAGATCGCTCATCCGATAGTCCAGCAGATGGTAATCCAGCGAGGCATAACCCTTGGTCATGGACTTTAAGCGGTCAAAGAAATCCATCACCACTTCCGACATGGGCATCTCATACTGCACCATTACCCGTGTATCCGAGATATAGCTCATATCTTTTTGGGTACCACGGCGGTCGGTGCAAAGCTGCATGACCGGCCCCATATACTCAGCGGGCACCATGATATTGGCTAGGATGTAGGGCTCTTCAATATACTCCCGCTTGGTGGTGGGTGGCAGATCACCGGGGCTGCGTATATCCATGATCTGACCATCGGTCTGTTTAACCCGATAGACCACCGTTGGCGCGGTGGTGACCAGATCCAGGTCAAACTCCCGCTCCAAACGCTCCTGAATGATCTCCATGTGCAGCATGCCCAAGAAACCGCAGCGAAAGCCAAAACCCAGCGCGGGCGAGGTCTCTACCTCATAGTTGAGGGAGGCATCGTTGATGGCAAGCTTTTCTAAGGCATCTTTCAGATCTTCATAATCGGCGGAATCCACCGGGTAGAGACCTGCAAACACCATGGATTTGGCCGGTTGAAAGCCGGGTAGTTGGCTGGCACAGGGCCGCCGTACCGTGGTGATGGTATCCCCCACCCGTGCATCGGAGAGCTTTTTAATGCCCGCCATGATACACCCCACTTCGCCCGCCTTGAGCTCGGCCACTTTGGTCAATACGGGGGTTAAAAAGCCCACATTGTCCAAGGGGTAGTCCATGCCCACCCCCATAAAGCGAATTTTTTCACCCGCCTTGAGCACGCCATCATAGACCCGCGCCAGGGAGACCACCCCCAGATAGTTATCGTACCAAGAGTCCACTACCAGCGCCTTAGCGGGGGCATCCAGATCCCCCTTAGGGGGCGGCACCCGTTTCACAATGGCTTCCAGGATCTCTTCAATACCAATGCCCGACTTGGCCGAGGCCAAAATCGCCTCACTGGCATCCAGACCGATCACCTCTTCAATCTGCTCGCGCACCCGTTCGGGTTCGGCCGAGGGCAGGTCGATCTTGTTGAGTACCGGAATAATCTCCAGATCATGTTCCAACGCCAGATAGACGTTGGCCATGGTCTGCGCCTCAACCCCTTGGGCGGCATCCACAATCAGCAAGGCCCCCTCACAGGCGGCCAAGGAGCGGGAGACTTCGTAGGTAAAATCCACATGTCCAGGGGTGTCGATGAGATTGAGCACATAGGTTTTGCCATCTTTGGCTTTATAGTTCAGTCGAACCGACTGCGCCTTGATGGTGATCCCCCGTTCGCGCTCGATATCCATGCTATCGAGTACCTGCTCTTTCATATCCCGTTCGCTTAGGGCGCCGGTAAACTGAATCAAGCGGTCGGCCAGGGTACTTTTACCATGGTCAATGTGGGCAATGATGGAGAAGTTGCGTATATGATCCAACGACATATTGGGTCGTCACAGGCCAAACAGAGGTTGAACAGAGACCCGACCAACACCGCGCAGGGTGCCTAGAGCCGAGTAGGACTTAGAAGCGGTTGGTCAAAGGACGGTTAACCACTCACCAGCGGCCACCCCCATACCGACCCACTCCCGACAGGAGCACAATCGGAGCATCATATAAAAAAAAGCCGCTGTCGTCACCTAGTATCGACAGCGGCTCTTCAATTTCATGGACAAATCGGCAAACCAGCGGCACCACAGGGGCTAGTGATAGTCGCCCCGGTCCTTTTTTGCCAACTCCACCGTGGCCAGCACAGCGGTACGGTGCAGCAGTTCCCGCTCTTCACCACCACGGGTCTCTTCGGTCAGGTTACGCAACGCCTCATCACGGGTTTCCCGTAGACGCTCCATCACCCCATCATCCCCCTGAGCGGCGGAGTTATGCAGCTCTTTCTCCAAGGCGCACAGGCTATCCAACACCTCATCGGCCTGTTTAAGCTGGCGATGCTTGGTCTGGTCTGAGATCTGCTCAACCTGTTCCACAGCCTCGGCAGCATTGACCTCATCAATCCCATTCACAGCGGCAACCTGGGCACTATCCAGCGCTTCGGTAAATTTTGCCCCTGACACCGCGCCACGCTGGCCGGTACGTCGGGTAGCCGTCGTGGACACAGAAGCGCCCGGTTTATCAACGCGACGGATGCTCATGTTCATCTCCCTTACTGGGCAATTTGATCCAGGTTCGGCCCCATTTAGCGGTACCTTATCCTATTACAGATCAAGCAGTGTGCCAACTTATCGTAACAGGGGCGCGGGTAACTGTCCAATGTCTCGGTTGCCCTCGGTCATAACTTATGCCGTGGACACCCCACAAGTTGCACGCCCCCCACACCACAACGTTTACTTACGCACGCTGAGACAAACCAGACGACAACCACTCAAACCCGCCCTTCAGCGCCACCAAACAAAGGGTTCCGTCAGGCCCCATCCGCCCCTTAAACCCCTTTACCCGGCTTATGCCGCTGATAAGCCGCCTTGTTCAGGGCGTTGATAAAGGCATGGGCCGAAGCAATAATAATATCGGTATCCGCCCCCTGCCCCTGCACAATGGATTCGCCCAAACGCAAACGCACCGTCACCTCACCCTGGGCATCAATCCCCTCGGTCACCGCCCGCACCTGATAGAGCAGCACCTCAGCCTCGGCGGCCTCGGGAATCAATTTACGCAGCGCATTAAAGACCGACTCCACCGAGCCCTTGCCCCAGGCGCTGTGCATGCTCTCTTCGCCATTATACTCAACCTGAACCACCGCCACCGGCGTATCCCGCGTACCACTCGCCACATGTAGCCGTGTCAGTTTATAATAGGCGCCAAAATGCCGGTACATCTCTTCATCCACCAGCACTTCCAGATCTTCATCAAACAGCTCATGCTTTTTATCGGCCAACTCCTTAAAGCGTTCAAAGGCACGCTTGAGTTGTTCATTGTCCAGATCGTGGCCCAAACTCTTCAGCCGCTCTTTGAAGGCGTGCCGTCCCGAATGTTTACCCAGCACCATACGGTTGGTGCTCAACCCCACCGAGGCGGGGGTCATAATCTCGTAGGTATCGGCCTTTTTCAGCACACCATCTTGATGAATACCCGACTCATGGGCAAAGGCATTGGCCCCCACAATGGCTTTATTGGGCTGCACCGGAAAACCCGTCACCGAGGAGACCAGTTTAGAGCTGCGCATAATCTCGGTGGTATCCACCCCACAGCTGTAGGGTAAAATATCCTTGCGGGTGCGCAGGGCCATCACCACCTCTTCCAACGAGGCATTGCCCGCCCGCTCCCCCAAACCATTGATGGTACACTCCACCTGCCGCGCCCCATTGATCACCGCCGAGAGCGAGTTGGCCACCGCCAAGCCCAAATCGTTGTGGCAGTGTACCGAGATGATCGCCTTATGAATATTGGGCACCCGCTCACAGAGGGTGCGAATACGCTCCCCATATTCGTGGGGCAAGGTGTAACCCACCGTATCGGGAATATTAACCGTGGTAGCCCCCGCCGCAATCACCGCTTCGACAATCCGGCACAGAAAATCTGGCTCGGTACGTCCCGCATCCTCCGCCGACCACTCCACATTGCTGGTGTGGGACTTGGCCCGTTTAACCGCCGCCACCGCCGCCTCAATCACCTCGTCGGGTTCCATGCGCAATTTATGCTGCATATGGATGGGACTGGTGGCAATAAAGGTGTGAATACGGGGATCGACCGCACCCTGTAGGGCCTCCCAGGCGCGATCAATATCGGTATCTTTCGCACGACAGAGACCCGCAACCTGACACTCCTTAATGGTATCCGCGACGGTTTTTACCCCAATAAAATCACCGGGGGAGGCAATGGGAAAACCCGCCTCGATCACATCCACTTTAAGCCGCTCAAGCTGTCTGGCAATACGCAGTTTCTCTTCCACATTCATGGAGCAACCGGGAGACTGTTCACCATCCCGCAAGGTTGTATCAAAGATTACAATGCGATTTTCAGACATCTTCATGGCCTCTATTTGGCGATTACATACACGATGGTAACAACCCACTCCGTTGGGTGGATCTCACAATAACAAAACGCATGGCATGGGGGGGGCGCAAGCTGGCCCGTCTGTTTGCCCCATTTACACGCTCAAATCTTCCACCTCATCCTCTTCCACCTCTTTACCCTCAGCCAACAGCGCCAAATACTCTTTGTGGCTGTGGATGCCCAGCAACAGATAACCCACCATCACCACAAACAGGGTGGTATTGGTGTGCATGGTCAGCAACGTGATGGAGGCCACCACCGCCACCAAGGTCATAAAGGGCTTTTTTCGGTGCAGGCTAAAGTCTTTAAAGCTGCGAAAACGAATGGAGCTCACCATCAAGCCGCCCATCACCAATACCACCCCCAAAACCACCCAACTACCTGCTGTTTTGCGCCCCTCATCGGCCACCGTCAGCAGATCCCAATCCAGCAACAACAGCACCATACCTGCCATCACCATGGCCGCCATGGGGCTGGGCAAGCCCTGGAAATAGCGTTTGGAGATGCGGGACTCCTGCACATAGTGCTGCACATTAAAGCGTGCCAGACGCAGCGCCCCACACACCGTATAAAAGAAAGCCGCCGCCCAACCGACCCGGTTAAAGGGGTCCAACGCCCACTGCTGCACCAAAATAGCGGGGGCAATGCAAAAAGAGAGAAAGTCCGCCAACGAGTCATACTCTTTACCAAACGCCGAGGTCGCCCCCATAGCCCGCGCCACGCGACCATCCAGCGCATCAAACACCGCCGCAATAAAGATGGTTATGGCACCCAACTCAAAGCGCCCTGTCAGGGCCGCAATGATGCTGTAAAAACCAAAAAACATCCCCCCCGTGGTCAAGAGATTGGGAAGAATATAGACCGCTCTCTTGGACTTGACTGCCTCACTATCACCCATGCTCTTAGCTCTCTTTACCTTTAAGCCGTCCCATCTGCGTTACCCCAGAGTGCGTCATCTCACCCAACTTCACGGAGATCTCCGCATCCATGGGAAAAAACAGATCCACACGCGAACCAAAGCGGATCAAACCAAAACGCTCGCCCCGCTGCAACACGGTGCCCTCGTTAATACGACACACAATGCGCCGCGCCACCAAGCCCGCCACCTGCTGAAAGGCCATTTTTACCCCGGCTGGGCTCTCCATCAACAACACGTTGCGCTCGTTCTCAATGGAGGCTTTATCCAGATCTGCGTTGACGAATTTGCCCGGATGATAGCTGATTTTAGTCACCGTACCCGCAATGGGTGCCCGGTTGACATGCACATTAAACACATTCATAAAAATCGAGACCATGCGCACCGGCTCATCGGTCAGCGGCCCCTTTTCCATCTCACGAATGGCCACCACCCGACCATCGGCCGGGGCGATTACCGCATCTTCAGGGGCGTCGCTATGGCGCTCTGGATCGCGAAAAAACCAGATGCACCAGCCAGCCAACACCCATAATACGAACTGCACAATGCCATACCAACTGAGCGCCGAACTCACCGCTGCAACCCCGATAAAGATCGCCATAAAGGGATAGCCCTCTTTTGCGACCAGGCCACTCTTTTCCATGCTGATTCTTCCTTATAAAGTCCCGTAGGCTCACGGTTGATACCGCCACAACTGCTTGCAGGCCAGTTGACTTAACGGAGCAAACAACCCCACCTAACCCTTTGCCCGCAAAGCGCTCATGCTATGGGCCACAGTTTTCACCCTTACAGGTTATGGAGCAAGGGGAAACTCGGGTTAAGCACCATTTTTCACCCAGCTGTGGAAAAAATAAGGGCGTTCGCACCCTTGCGCGAACGCCCCTACCCCACAAACCCAGCCTTACGGCTTAGTTTTTCGCCTTATCCACCAGCTTGCTGGCTTGAATCCAAGGCATCATGGCGCGCAACTTGGCACCCACCTGCTCAATCTGGTGGGCCTCGCCCCGGCGGCGCAGACCCAAGAATTTGGGACGGCCAGAGATGTTCTCAGAGATCCACTCACGGGGGAACTCACCGGTCTGGATCTCATCCAGAATTTTCTTCATCTCTTTTTTGGTCTCTTCGGTGATAACCCGGGGACCACGGGTCAGATCACCATACTCGGCGGTATTGGAGATGGAGTAGCGCATGTTGGCAATGCCCCCCTCATAGATCAGGTCCACAATCAGCTTGGTTTCATGCAGACACTCGAAGTAGGCCATTTCAGGGGCATAGCCGGCTTCCACCAGGGTCTCAAAACCGGCTTGAATCAGCGCCGTAATACCGCCACACAACACCGCTTGCTCACCAAACAGGTCGGTTTCGGTCTCTTCCTTAAACGAGGTCTCAATGATGCCCGCACGCCCACCGCCATTGGCCGAAGCGTAAGAGAGGGCCAGATCCAGCGCTTTACCCGTGGCATTTTGATGAATCGCCACCAGGCTGGGCACACCGCCCCCACGCAGATATTCGGCACGCACCAAGTGACCAGGCCCCTTAGGGGCCACCAAGAACACATCCACCCCCGCAGGGGCTTCAATCTGGCCATAGTGAATATTAAAACCGTGGGCAAACACCAGCGCGGCGTCATCTTTGAGGTTGGGGGCAATCTGCTCACGGTAGATCTTGGCTTGATGCTCATCCGGCACCAACATCATAACCAGATCGGCACCGCCAACGGCATCGGCTACTTCAGCAACTTGCAGACCAGAACCCTCTGCTTTCATCCAGGAAGAGGAGCCGGCACGCAGACCCACCACCACATCCACGCCCGAATCTTTCAGGTTCAAAGCATGGGCATGCCCCTGGGAACCATAACCAATGATGGCCACTTTTTTGGATTGAATCAGACCCAAATCTGCGTCGCTGTCGTAATACACTTTCATCGTAGGTGACTCCTCTGCCCTCTATTCGAGGTTTGTTCCGGTATCGCACCCGGCAGGGTGCGGCTCTATTAACATGGGACCACCCTCCAGCCGCAATGGGTGGCCTAAATCCAGCGGGGCGACCCTGCCCCAGACGGTGGTTTGTTGCATGCCCCCACCGCTTATGGCTCTAACCCCACCTTATGCAGGGAGAACTTCCTTCATACGTTTAGGACCCCGCGCCATGGCGACCTTGCCGGTACGCACCACCTCCACCACCCCCAGCGGGGTGAGCAGGTTAAGACAGGCATCCAACTTATCACTGCTGCCCGTCACCTCAACCACAAAGGTGTTGGGGGTGGCATCCACCACGCGGGAGCGAAAAATATCGGCAATGCGCAGCACTTCGGCACGCACTTCACGCTCAGCATCGACCTTAACCATCATCAACTCCCGCTCCACATGGGAACGGTCGGTCAGGTCGTGAACCTGAATAACCGGCACCAGCTTGTGGAGCTGCTTGATGATCTGCTCAATAATATTATCCTCGCCCGTGGTCACAAGGGTAATGCGGGAGGTCTCTCCATCCCCTACCGGAGCCACGGTGAGACTCTCAATATTAAAACCACGGGCTGAAAAAAGGCCGGAAACCCGCGTCAACACACCCGCTTCATTCTCCACCAACACCGAAAGCACATGTTTCATGACACGCCCCCTTACAGCAGGATCATTTCGTTAAGGGCCGCACCGGCGGGCACCATAGGATAGACATTGGCTTCGCGATTGACCCGAAAATCCATCAATACCGGTCCATCAATGGCCAGCGCCTTTTCAATGATGCCACTTACCTCAGCCGGACGGGCCGTCATCATGCCGGTGGCGCCATAAGCCTGGGCCAACTGCACAAAATCGGGGTGAACCGTCATGTCCGACTCAGAATAACGGCGCTCATAAAAGAGCTCTTGCCACTGCCGCACCATACCCAAAAAGCTGTTATTGAGGATGGCAATCTTCACGGGCAGATTGTACTGCTTGAGGGTAGCCAGCTCCTGAATGTTCATCTGAATGGAGCTTTCACCGGTAATCAACACTACCGTCTCATGGGGAAAAGCCATCTGCGCACCGATGGCCGCTGGCAGACCATAACCCATGGTGCCCAAACCACCCGAGGTAAGCCAACGACGGGGTTTTTCAAAGCCATAAAACTGGGCGGCCCACATTTGGTGCTGCCCCACATCGGTGGCCACAATGGCGTTGCCCTTGGTCAACTCATAGAGTTTCTGGATCACATATTGGGCCTCGATCACCTCGTCGCCCTGGGTGAATTTTAGACACTCTTTGCGCCGCCACTGCTCAATTTCAGCCCACCAATCCCCCAGATCGGGCAATTCGGACTGATATTTACCATCTTCCATCATGGCGAGCATTTTACCCAACACCGTCTTAATGTCACCCACAATGGGCACATCCACCTCCACATTTTTGGAGATTGAGGTGGGGTCGACATCCAGATGGATAATCTTCGCCTCTGGGGCAAACTGGGAGATTTTACCGGTGACGCGATCATCAAAGCGCGCCCCAATGGCCACCAACAGATCGCAGCGGCTTACCGCCATGTTGGCCTCGTAGGTACCGTGCATGCCCAACATGCCGACAAACTGCTTATCGGTGCAGGGAAAGCCGCCCAAACCCATCAACGTATTGGTAATGGGGGCACCCAATTTACGCACCAGTTGGGTCAGCTCTTCAGCCGCGTTGGAGAGGATTACCCCTCCACCGGTATAGAAGAGCGGACGCTTGGCCTTGGCCATAAGCCCCGCCGCCTTACGGATCTGCCCGGTATGGCCCGAAATACTGGGTTTGTAGGAGCGAATGCTCACCTCACCCTTAGCCGGGCTATACTCGGTCGCCGCGATGGTGATGTCCTTGGGGATATCCACCAACACCGGGCCTGGACGCCCGGTTCTGGCAATATAAAAGGCCTCCCGCAGCACCCGCGCCAGATCCTTCACATCCTTAACCAAGTAGTTATGCTTGGTACAGGAGCGGGTAATGCCTACCGTGTCGGCCTCTTGAAAGGCATCGTTCCCAATGAGCGCCACCGGCACCTGACCGGTAATGCAGACCATAGGGATCGAATCCATATAAGCGGTTGCCAGACCCGTTACCGCATTGGTCGCACCAGGGCCCGACGTCACCAGGGCCACCCCGACCTCACCCGTCACCCGGGCATAACCATCCGCCGCATGCAGCAGACCCTGTTCATGGCGACCCAGCACATGCTGGAGATCCTTACACTTATAGATTTCATCATAGATGTTCAGCACGGCCCCACCGGGGTAACCAAACACGGTTTTAACCCCCTGCTCAAGCAGGCACTGAACAATGATTTCTGCGCCGGTCAATCTCACGACTCGACTCCCTTGGCAAAGAACTTAATACCGATCCACCCAGGCCCGCACAAGGCCAATAGATGAAGAGACCCCGTAAAAACCGGAATCCGATCAATCCCGACCTCAAACGCGGTGCAACCTGACGTGAACAAGACGCCCGCCTCCAGTGATGAAGGCGGGCGCGATTCTCAAAGGATGTAAATATCGAACTATGCGATTTTACACCCCACTTTGTCAATAGTGGGTTTTACAGCACCACTTTAGTGGGCTTATCCCCGTTGATCCATGGGCACATAGTCACGCTGCGGTGCGCCCATATAGAGCTGACGAGGCCGCCCGATGGCCTGTCCCTCCTCTTCGATCATCTCTTTCCACTGACTGACCCAGCCCACGGTACGAGCCAGCGCAAAGATCACCGTAAACATATTGGTGGGGAAACCCATGGCCGAAAGAATAATGCCCGAGTAAAAATCCACATTGGGGAAGAGCTTTTTGCTGATGAAATAGTCATCATTCAGAGCAATCTCTTCCAACTTCATGGCGATTTTAAAGAGGGGCTCATCATGTTTGCCAACGGCATCCAGCACTTCTTGACAGGCCCCTTTCAGCACAGCGGCGCGGGGGTCATAATTTTTGTAGACGCGGTGCCCAAAGCCCATTAAACGGAAGGGATCGTTGGGGTCCTTGGCTTTAGCGATGTATTCGTCAATGCGCTCTACGCTGCCGATCTCGCCCAACATTTTCAAAACCGCCTCGTTAGCGCCACCATGGGCCGGCCCCCACAGGGCGCTGATGCCCGCAGAAACCGCCGCAAAGGGGTTGGCACGGGAAGAACCGGCCAGACGTACGGTAGAGGTAGAGGCGTTCTGTTCATGGTCGGCGTGTAGGATAAAGATTTTATCCATGGCACTAACCAAACGAGGATCTATTTTAAAATCATCGTCGCAGGGGGTTCTGAAGGTCATATTCAGAAAATTCTCTGCATAGCTCATCTTATTGTTGGGGTACACAAAGGGCTGACCATAGTGATATTTGTAGGAACAGGCCGCAATGGTGGGGATTTTGGCGATCAAACGATGGGCCGAAATCTCCCGATGTTTAGGATCGCTAATATCCAACGCATCATGATAAAAAGCCGACAGCGCCCCCACGACCCCCACCATAATCGCCATGGGGTGGGCATCCCGGCGGTAGCCCGCAAAAAAGCGCAACAACTGCTCATGCACCATCGTATGATGGGTGATTTTATCATCAAAATCGTCGAACTCCGCTTTAGTGGGCAGCTTTTCGTTGAGCAGCAGATAGCAGACCTCTAAAAACGAGCTCTTGGCGGCCAATTGCTCAATGGGGTAGCCCCGGTGCAACAGAACACCCTTATCCCCATCAATAAAGGTGATGGTACTGCGGCAAGAGCCCGTGGACCGAAACCCCGGATCCAGCGTAAACAGACCAAAATCTTTATAAAATTTGGTCACATCTACCACGGGCGGCCCGGCGGTTCCCTGTTGGATAGGCAGCTCTACCTCTTTGCCGGTACGATTGTCGCGAATGGTGATGGTTTCCTTAGACATAACTCAACCCCGCTCTTCCATAGGTTGCTGGACAGGTGATTTCAGCGGTACCGTCCACGCTACTGAACATCGGCCCACCGGTTTAAACTTCTCCCGCTTTTTAAAATTTAACAAAAATTGAGATTCAATCCCCACCTCAATGTGTTTACACTGTTTTTTAGCAAGTGAGGAACAAGCCCATATGATAATGGACACGGCACCGGGTGTATAAAATAGACCTATACCCCGATTCAGACTACACCATTCATATTAAAAGGCGTAGCTTTTTCCGAAAAAAGTGTCCCCTATGCAACAAGGAGGCGTGGAAGATGCAGCAAGGTCCCAGTACCCTGGTAAAACGCAGACTCGACAGTCTGGAGAGCCACCTACAGGCAGAAAACCCTGTACTTATTCAAGCTGTTAAACATTTTCGCGAGTTAGACAGTATCGCCTATAAATTGGGCATTTTGGACCCAGACGACTCCTATGCCACACGGGTTCCGTGGTGGCCGTTGATCTCTGTGTTGGGCACTTTCTCTGCGGGTAAATCCACCTTTATCAATACTTTTTTAGGGGACAAACTCCAACGCACGGGCAATCAGGCGGTGGATGACAAGTTTACTGTGCTTTGCTACAGCAAAGAGGCCGAGAGCCACACACTGCCGGGTTTGGCCCTGGATGCAGATCCCCGTTTCCCCTTTTACCAAATTAGCCGGGATATTGATCAGGTGGTCGAGGGTGAAGGGCGCCGTATTGATGCCTACCTGCAACTCAAGACCTGCCGTTCAGAGAATCTGCGCGGTAAAATCATCATCGACTCGCCGGGGTTTGATGCCGATGATCAACGCAACTCCACCCTGCGCATCACCGACCACATTATGGATCTGGCGGATCTGGTATTGGTCTTTTTTGATGCCCGCCATCCCGAACCCGGTGCCATGCGCGACACCCTGGAGCATCTGGTCTCCAACACCATTCACCGCCACGACTCCAATAAATTTCTCTTTGTGCTCAACCAGATCGACTGCACCGCCCAAGAGGATAATCTGGAAGATGTGGTGGCCGCTTGGCAGCGTTCCCTCTCTCAAGCGGGATTGACCGCTGGGCGCTTTTACCAAGTCTATAACAAGGATGCCGCCAAACCCATTGAGGACCCCAGCTTGCGCGCCCGCTATGAAGGCAAACGGGAAGAGGATATGCAGCAAATCATGGGGCGCATTCAGCAGGTGGAGGTGGAGCGCGCCTACCGCATTATTGGTGTGTTGGAATTTTCAGCCCGCACTATCCATGAAGAGATCATTCCCCGTATCACCGACCTCCTGGCCCAGTGGCGCACCAAGGTGTTGATCACCGATGCCATCGTGTTGGGTTCGGCGCTGGTGGCGGTGTTGTTGGCCATGTTCTCCAGCGCACTGCCCTGGATTGGCCCCAATCCAGCTCAACTAAGCTGGGTCAATCCCGAGGGTGGCTATGGACTTGCTCATGCGGGCTCGATCGCCATTTTGGCATTACTGGCTGGCATTGGGGGGTATCTGCACTTTACCATCCGCAACCTCATGGCCAAATTTGTGGGCGCCAAAGCGGTTAAAGCGGAGAAAAAACCGGAGATGCAGGAGACCCTGGCACGGATCTTCAAATTTAACACCCGCTCCACCCGCTCCCTACTACGCAAGCGCCCCAGCGAATGGAACAACCGCCGCATTCAAGAGTTGGAAAACATCTTAAAAGAGAGCGATGCCTTGGTGCAGCGTCTGAACGATCAGTTTACCAACCCATCAGGCCACGATCATAAGCAAAATCCGGACATCCTTGGCGACCGTCATGGAGAGACCGCCTAACCACGCCGCACACGCCCCTTTCCCGGTTTGGCATAAAAGCCATTTGCCCAGGCCGGGAAAGGGCGTATCATCCACCATGGATGGTTGCTCAATGCCTCTATTTGTGGGAAAAAAATCTCGGTTTTACCGCGTTTTTGTAACGGCTCGCGCAGGGCATCACCCCTGTTTGAGCGCGGCCCTGCCGCATGGGCCTCAGCAGCCCGGTTGGGGTGGCGCTCCACTTATATCCAGGCTTAAACGACCTGCATGCCTTACCATTCAAACTGTAAATTGACCGGCGACCATGGATCAAGAGACCCCTTCACTGCGCAGCATGATGCGCCGCACCTCCCTAACCTTCAAAACGTTGCTGGCAACCCTGCTGGTTGGGGTGGCCACGTGGGGCGTTTTGGACCATTGGCAAACCGGCCACTTAAAGGCGCTCTTTCATGATGAGCTACTGCACCAGGTATGGGAGCGGGCGCTGGATAGCCGGGTAGATTTTGAGCGCAAGGTGCTCGGCTACCAGGATGCCTTGAGCCTACTGGCTGGCCAGCAGCGTATGGACGCCTATCTACAGACCCCCCAATCCCGTTGGGTGGGGCGCACCACACCGCGCATTCACAATGCCACCCCCGAGTGGCTACCTGAGCAGAGTTTAATCAACTCTCTACTGCCTGTTCCCTATTTGATGATGACCAACGCCAAGGGCCACGCGCTGGAGATCTATCACCGCATCACCACCGCCCCCCCACCCAAGGGGCTGCTCACCCTGGATACGCTTAACCGCAGTCTCTCCGAAGAACCGGTGATGATGGTGGAGATTGATACCATCCCCTACCTGCTCTTTACCGAACCGGTAGAGAGCGCTCAGGCCAACCGCCTGCTGGTCGCCGCGACCCCCTTAGATGACACCTTCATGACCAGCCATATGGGAGCCAGCCAACCCTCCAATGGCATTATTGCCCTAGCGACG
Organism: Magnetococcus marinus MC-1; assembly: GCF_000014865.1. Classification (NCBI taxonomy): domain Bacteria; kingdom Pseudomonadati; phylum Pseudomonadota; class Magnetococcia; order Magnetococcales; family Magnetococcaceae; genus Magnetococcus; species Magnetococcus marinus. The sequence goes on along the minus strand of NC_008576.1, from coordinate 1,097,316 downwards.
GGCTCCCCCGAACATATTATCGCCAGCAACGCCCCCCAGACCCTGCTGCCCGGCACCCTCCTTAAAGCACTGGAGCGGGAGTATATTATCGCGGGCAAGACCTACATTAATCTGGAGGGTCGCGGCACTTCGCGCACCATGATTGAGATGGTCAGTTTAATCTCCAGTGAACTGGCCGAAGAGCGCAGCCAAGATATTTTAATTACCGAACGTCAACAGCGTGCCATCACGGCCTTTGTGCTTATTTTAGCGTCGATTTTGATTATGTTATGGGTGACCCGTACAATCCGCCGGGTTTCCTTACGCATTTCGGAGTTTTCCCAAGACAAACTCGGGGCACCACTGACCCAAGAGGGTAGCCATGATGAGTTGGACACCCTGGCGAGCCGCTTTGAACGGTTGATGCAAGAGGTGGTACGCACGCGGGACAATTTGCGCGGCGAAATTGAGGAACGCAAACGTATTGAGGCGGAGGTAACCAAGCTCTCCCAAGCGGTGGAGCAGAGCCCCACCGCCCTGCTGATTACCGACACCGAGGGTAGCGTTCTTTATGTTAACCCGGAGTTTGTCAGTCTCACCGGCTATCGTCCTGATGAAGTGATTGGCCGCAACCCGCGCATGTTAAAGTCGGGAGAGACCGCCAGAGAGACCTACCGGGATCTCTGGGGTACACTTAATCAAGGCCGCGCATGGCAAGGGGTGTTTCGCAACCGCAAGAAAAACGGCAAACGCTATTGGGAGAAAAACACCATCTCTCCCATCCGTGACAGCGATGGCAAAGTGATCAACTTTATGTCCATTAAAGAGGACATTTCGGCCCGCATCGCCTTGGAAAAAGAGATTGAGCACGCCCGCACCGCCGCCGAGACGGCCAACCAAGTCAAGAGTGAGTTCCTCACCCATATGACCCATGAGTTCCGCACGCCGCTCAACATTATCAAAGGGTGCGTTAAGCTCATTCGAGATGAAAACAACCTGAGCGACAAGCAGGGCCGCCAGTTGGAGAATATTTTGGATGGCGCCACCCATCTGGCCACCATGATTCAGGATCTGGTGGATCTCTCCCGGGTGGAGAGTGAGCAGTTTCATCTTCATGAAGAGCCGTGTGATCTCAGCCACCTGCTTACTGAGTTGCATGATGAAATGGAGCTAAAAAGCCAAGAGAAGCAGTTAACGTTTGCGGTGGAGGTCTCCCCTACCCTGCCTCCTGAAATCATGCTGGATGCCGCACGGCTACGCCATGCGTTAACCAACCTGTTAACCAATGCCATCAAGTTTACCCACGAGGGACAGGTTAGCCTAAACTGCTGGTATGAAGGGGAGACCAAAGCGCGTACGGGCACCTTGCACTTTGTCATTTCCGATACCGGGGTGGGCATTCCCAGCGAGCAGATCCACGCGATTTTTGAACCCTTCAATCAAGGGGATATGCCCGCCATGACACGTGGCGGGGTGGGGCTGGGGCTGACCATTACCAAGCGCTTGGTCGAGGTTATGGATGGCACCATTGAGGTGCGTAGCGAACCTGACCATGGCAGTGTTTTCCATATTCAACTACCCTGTCGTAAGGTGTGGCGTCCTCAAGAGGCACTTGCCAACAGCGCCACCACCACCGTTTTTGATCAAGCCTTATTGGTCAGCCACAACCCGGTCGCACGCATGATTTTAAAGCGTATTTTGGAGGAGTTGGGGCTTAACACGGTGGAGTTGGATGGCTGTCAGGCGAGCTGTGGCTTTTTGGAAAATGCGCAGGCGGCCCGTTTTGGGGTGATCATCATGGATTGCGCCCACCAGCCCGACGGGGGGTTGTCTGAGGTACGGCGTATCCGTCGTGCCGAGACGGTTAATGCCACCACCCCCATTGTGCTCTTGGGCGAGCCCAGTGAGGATGATGAGGTCAACGCCAAACACCGCGCCACGCCACTACCACCACGGGTGGTGGTTTTACCCAAACCCTTACAGCGGGATCAAGTGGTCAGTGCGGTGCGCAATTTCCTCAACATCACCCCATAGCCCGGGGGGAAATCTGGGGAAAAGCCCGACCACACCTTGTTTTAAAAGGGAGCAGGCAGGCAGCCCCAAAAAAACGCCCCGCACAAAACGGGGCGTTTTTTTTGATGCCACAGGAGGATAAAGCCTATTTGCGATTGGGGCACGCCTCGCGGGTACACTCAACATAGAGGTAGAGGGCGTGGGCCTTCACCTTAAAGCCGTGTTGAGCGGCCAACATATTTTGCCGGTCTTCGATCTCTTGATCAAAAAACTCTTCCACATGACCACAGTTAAGACAGACAAAATGGTCATGGTGGCCGCCACCGCTGAGCTCAAAGGTCGATTTACCGGCTTCAAAATGGTGCCGCGAGAGCAGGCCAGCCTGTTCAAACTGGGTTAAAACCCGATAGACCGTTGCCAGACCAATATCATCTCCGCTCTCCAGCAGGCTTTTATAGACATCTTCCGCACTCCAATGGCTCTCAGCGTTAACCTGGAACAGCTCTAAAATTTTACGCCTGGGTGCGGTGGCTTTAAGCCCAGCACTTTTTAGTTCCTGATTGATCTGAGCATCGCGCATCGTAAAATCCATACGGTTGGTCATTCATAGTTAGGAAGCCAGCTTGCAAATAAGATGTCATCACATGTAAAAAGAGGTATATTATGCCGCCAAACAAGAACAATAACAACCCTTTCTAACTACACCTAACACTTAATGACGGTCTTGTGGCTTTTGCTCTTCGGGCACGGCCACCGCCACACCCTATTGGGATTGAAATCGAATGGGTAGCCGCTTCGCCCCCCACTGGCCGGGTTTGGCTTCAAACCGGCCCGCCATGGGGGTAGCACAACGGGGGCATTTGCCTTGGGCGTCCAACCCCCAATGGCTAATCACATAGCGATTGCGGGTAATCAGCTGCATGCCACAGTGGTGACAGTAGCTGCTGCCCCCGGCGGCATCGGATACATTGCCCGTATAGGCATAGCGCACTCCATTCGCCAAGGCGATAGCCCGCGCACGGCTAAGTGTATGTGCCGGGGTGGGGGATTGATTCCGCATACGAAAATCGGGGTGAAAGGCGGTAAAGTGCATGGGCACCTCCGCGCCCAAGGTGGCCACCACCCACTGGGTCATCTCGTGGAGCTCGGCCTCGCTATCGTTTTCATTGGGGATCAACAAGGTGGTCAGTTCAAACCACACATCGGTATGGTGTTTTAGGTAGATGAGGGTCTCTTTAACCGCCTCTAAATGGCCACCACACAATTTGTGGTAAAAACGTTCGGTAAAGGCTTTAAGGTCCACATTAGCGGCATCCATATGACGAAAAAACGCCTCGGCGGGTTCAGGCTCAATATAACCCGCAGTCACCGCTACCGAGCGCACCCCATGGGCCTTGCAGGCTTGCGCCACATCCACCGCATATTCAAGAAAGATGACCGGATCGTTGTAGGTATAAGCCACACTGCGGCTTTGGGTTGCCACGGCGGCCTGGGCGATCATTTCGGGGGAGGCTTGATCGGCCAAGGCATCCATCTGTTTGGATTTGCTCATATGCCAATTTTGGCAAAATTTACAGGTGAGGTTGCAGCCAGCTGTACCAAAAGAGAGAATGGGCGTACCGGGCAAAAAATGGTTTAGCGGTTTTTTTTCAACAGGGTCCACACAAAAACCACTGGAGCGCCCATAGGTCTCCAGGATCATCTGCTCCCCCACCCGGCGGCGCACAAAACAGAGCCCCCGCTGTCCCTCTTGCAGCAGGCAGCGCCGGGGGCAGAGCAGACACGCCATACGACCATCGGTATGCCATTGCCAATATCGCCCAACATAAGGGGGTGCTGCTGGTTGCATGGTTTGTTTCTCCCATTACTGGGTAGGGCAATTGCCATTGGCGAAGCTCTACCTTTTGCGCTATTTTTACCTATGATCGTTGATCACTCAGCCCACACACCAGGGAGCACCCCAGGGGGCACCCAAGGGGGATAATCCACCTTTTATGGAAATGAGAAACCACGGCATGGATCCGCAACCGGCACTTTTGATCCTCGTCTCCCAAGCTGGCTATCCAACCCATGCGCCGCGTATTCGTGCCCTGGGCGAGGCCACATCCCTCTATTTAGCGGGACCTGGGCAGCTGGACCAACTGGATGGCTTGCCCTTTTTTGCCTGCGATGCCACCACCCCCGTAGAGAGCCTGCTGGGGGAGCTGCAAGAGCGGGGGTTTCGTCCCGACGCGCTACTGCAACTGGAGAGCCTGGATTTCTACCCCCAAGGGTTGATTGGCCAGCCCCTGCCCGCTTTTTATTATGCTACGGATATTCACCAACATATCCACTGGCAAATGGAGTATGGCAAACTTTTTGATGCCCTGTTTATCCCTTCGCCCCATTTTTTAGAGCCCATGCGCCGCAATGGTCATGTGGCGGTTTATGCTGCACCCGAGGGGGTTGATCTAACTCTGTTTAGCAACCCCGGTTTAAGTCGGGATCTGGATCTGGTCTTTGTGGGCTCAACCCAAGCCGATCAACACCCGCTGCGACCTGTCCTGCATACCCTACTCCGGGACCAGGGTTATAAAATACAGTTTTCACCCCGTGCCGATGCCGCAACCCGCGCCAAGCTCTATGGGCGTAGCCGGGTGGTGCTGCACCAAGGCGAACCGGGGATCTTTAGCGCCACCCAGTTGGAGGGGGCCGCCTGTGGTGCGGTGCCCTGCACCACCGCCTTTAGCGGCTTGGAACCCGAGCTGCGCAGCGAACAAGAGTGCATTACCTATCGGGACGAACATGACCTACTGCATCGACTGGAGAGCCTACTGGGCGAAGGGCCTCGCTGGCACCAGCTCAGTGATGCCGCTCAACAACGGGTCAAACAGGCCAGCTGGGGCCAGCGCAGCCAACAGATGCTGCAAAACATGCTCCCCTTTCTGCGGCAAAAACGCACCCATTTTGCTGAAGCCGATCAGATGAAAGCGCACGCTTTTGTCTATCATGTGCGAGGCTTTGGGGGGCGCGGCATCCGCATGCTCAACACCCTCTCCAACCAATTTCCAGAAGATGTGGAACTCCACCTGCTCAAGGCACTGAGCTATTTAAACAGCAACCTCTATCTTGAGGCTGCCCGTGAATTGGACACCCTGCTCACCCAGGCTACGCCCCCCCCCACCGCGTTTGTGGAACAGATTGCTGACATTCTACTCAACACCTTTGAACTGGCCGGCCATACCGCTGGAGCGCTACACACCGCCCAGGCCTTGAGCCTGCCCAGTGACGCCCAAAAACGACGCCTTGCGCGACTGCTCTCCCGCACGTCGGACCCGCTACCCCCAGAGATTATGGAAAAATTGCGCATCCCCGCGCAAACCGCATAATAGGGATGGATAAACTGACCTTGTTTATGATGCGAAACCCAAGCCCAGCAAACCGATGGAAAGCCTTATGAGATTGCGCATTAGCGGCCAAGCGGCGGCAACTGGACCCTGCCTTTTTGTGCTGCACAACGAAAGCTCGCTCAAGCCTGCTCACTTTCTAACCCACCTACCCAGCCACTGTGCAGGTATCCATTTTTTCCATGAAGGGATCACCCACAGCCAGCCGCCTTGGCCCAACCATGACTGTTTTCGGCTCAATGCCCACACCCCCAACCGTTGGCAAGCACTGCTTACCTTTTTGCATGACGGGGGACACGCCCTATGTAACGCCCACGCCCAACAACCGGCCCCCGAGGGTTTTGAACGGCTCCCCCCCGAGTTGGTCGCCCTGGCCGCACAACTGCCCTGCCCCATTCAGCCGCTGGCCCTCTTTGAAGAGGGTCGCCGTGGCTTGGTGCTCCATTTTGGTGAGCCCGTCCAACTCCAGGGCGATATCGAATCGCGGCATCTTGCGTTGCTGGACCGCCTGCGCCTTACCCGTTTAGAAGGCGCCCTAGAAACGGGGCCAACCACCCTCTTTCAAGCGGCCCGTCACGCTTTGATGCGCTATCCTCAACGGCGTTTGAGCGACAGCACCGGGGTAGCGCTAAACGGCCCAACGCTGCTGCGCAACAGCCATATTTTAGCCACCATCATGGCTCAACACATTCCACCACACCGTTGTGTTGGGGTGATGCTGCCCAGCTCCATCGCCAGCATGGCCACCCTGCTGGCCCTGAGCGCCACCGGTCGCGTGCCCGCACTGCTCAATTTTACGGCGGGACCACGGGGCATTCTAGCGGCCTGTCGCAGTGCGGGGATCCGCCCAATTATAACCGCCCGCGCCTTTGTGCAAAAAGCGGGGCTGCAAGAGATCATCACCTCCTTGCAACAGCATAACCAAGTGCTATTTTTAGAAGATCTTAAAGCCCAACTAAGCCACCGCCAAAGCCTGCGTGGCTTGCTCAGCTACACCCTAGCCGACCGGTTGGGCGGCTTGCACCTGCTGCACAGCAATCAGCGCTCTGCCCAGGCCAGCGACCCGGCCATGATTCTGTTTACCTCTGGCAGCGAGGGGCACGCTAAAGGGGTGGTACTCAGTCACCATAACCTGCTCGCCAATGTTCGCCAAATCGCCCTATCGGTGCCCCTACACCACCATGATCGCTATCTCAATACCCTGCCCATGTTCCACGCCTTTGGTCTAACGGTGGGCACCCTTACCCCGCTTTTACAAGGGCTGCACCTACATCACCACCCCTCCCCCTTGGCGCAACAGGCCATTTGCCATCTGGGGCGCAGCTATCGACCCACCATTTTAGCGGGAACCGACACCTTTTTAGCCAACTATGCGCGTAGCGCCAAAGTGGGGGATTTTAGCAGTGTGCGCTTTGTCTTTGCCGGGGCCGAGCCTCTACGCGCGGCCACCACAGAGCTATGGCAGCAACGCTTTGGGGTCAATGTCTACCAGGGCTATGGCGCCACCGAATGCGCACCGGTCATTGCGGTCAACACCCCCGCAGCCAACCGCCCCCATACGGTGGGACGCCCCGTTGCGGGTATACGCTGCCGTCTGCAACCGGTGCCGGGCCTTGCCCACGGCGGGCGCCTGTTGGTCGCAGGACCCAACATTATGCAAGGTTATCTTGCCCCTCAGGATAGCGCGCCAGACCAAGGTGGCTTACCGATCCAAGCGCTGGCTGAACCACCCTGGTACGATACGGGAGATATTGTAACATTGGATGAGCAGGGCTATATCAGCATTGATGGCCGTGCCAAACGGTTTGCTAAAATCGGCGGGGAGATGGTCTCACTGGCGGCGGTCGAACGGCTGGCCAGTCGGGTATGGCCCCAGCAGCAACATGCGGCCCTGCGCCTACCCAGCCCCAACAAAGGGGAGTGGATTTTGCTCTTTAGCGAGACCCCTGGTTGCAGCCGCGAGCGTCTACTGGAACAGGCCGATCAAGAGGGCTCAACCCGGCTGCTGGTACCCCGTCGGGTGGTGCATGTGGACACCCTGCCGCTCTTGGGTAATGGCAAGTTGGACCATGCCGCCCTTGCACAACTGGCCGCTACCCTGGAGACCTAAAACGGTGCCACACGGGTTATCCGCCACGAGAGGCAATCCCCAACGCCAAGCAACCCAGGCACACCCCGCAAAACAGGCATCCCCCCTTTACTTGAACACCCCCATCAGCTGCTCAGGACGGTTGCGGGTGGCGCGATAGTTGGAGATGGGGTCAAAACGCGCCTCCTGATCTTTATCGCCATTGGTGTGCCAACCCAGCAGTCCCTCTGCCCCGGGCGAGGTGGCATAATAGCCATGACTGTTCCAGGTAATCCAGGAGCTGCCATTGCGGTGGGGAAACAGCGCCACCTCTTCGCCCCCGCCTTGCACCCGCAGCCAGCGAATGACCCCATCGCTCCCGGCCACCACCACAAATCGGTCATCCCGGGTTAGGTTAATCGCAACGGGCTCGGCACCCAGACTCTTCTGCCAAAACAGCCCGCCATTGGCATGCTGTAGGCGCACCCCCTGAGAGGTGGCCACCGCCAGCAACGGCATGCGTAAGGAGAGCGCGTAAGCCACCAGCGTTTCATCTTTATCCAGATTGAGTTTAAGTTTGCCGTCCACCAGTAGCGTTGGGCCAGCGGCAGCCACCTGCAACTGGGGGCTCTGTTTGGCCGCGCTGTAGAGGGTCTCTTTGGGCTCGCTCTCACGCAAGGTCAGGCTATCAAAGTAGAACTGACGCACCCGCTTGCCTCCGCTATCCAGGGCAAACTGCACCACCGAGCCATCCTGAGAGAGCTGGAACGCCCCGCCCATGCCGCGAAAGTCCGCATAGGGGCGCTTGAGTAAAAAGCTGACAAAACCCTCCTCATCCAGAGCGCCCAAGGCTGGGTCGGCGGTGCTATAGGCCAAAGCACCTTCCGCCAGCGGGGTGAGTGCCATCACCGTATCAAAGCCCACAGGAATATCCAGATAACGGGCTGGCGCAGCCCCATTGGGCACACCGCCACGCTGCCATTTACGAATAAAAAACCGCCCATCCCACGAGGCCGTACCGGCCCCATAGAGATAGCGCCCATCGCGGCTCCATGTCACCAGATGCATGCTGCCTTTTTGAATATCCCCCATATCCGGTAGATACTTTAGGGTAAGATCACGGCCAGAGAGCACCTGAATGGCGGCCCGATCCCGATAAGCAACCGCCAGATAGCGCCCATCCGGTGAGAAACGCAGCCCATAGGGTTGCCCCCCTGGGATCGGCGTAACTTCCTTAATGGGTTGGATATAGCTGCTGTATAGACGCACTTTGCCATCATAAGCTGTGGCCACCACCCCGTCATCGGGGGTAAAAGCAATGCGATTACAGATCCCCTCAAAGCGCCTATCCCCGCCGACCAACACCCCGTCTTGGGCGCGATAGATCCTAAACCCCTGATTTTCGCCCAAGGCCACCGCCAGCAGAGAACCATCCTTATTAAACGCCAAATGGTTGATCTGGGCAGGTAAATCGCTGATGCGGCGCACCATCTTGCCATCGGCCACCGCCATGATATAGATCGAGATGCTCTTATCCCATGACCAGCCCGTCCACCCCCCGACCGCTACCCACTGCCCATTGGGAGAGATCGCCCCCGCGAACAGTTTGCCATCCCCTTCCACAAAATGAATGGGGGGGCGATAGACCTTTAACAGCTGCCCGGCGCTGTTCCACAAACGGGCGGTTTTGTCGTCGGCTGCGGTGAGAAAAAACTGACCATCTTCAGAAGCTGCCACCGCCCGTATTAAATCGGTATGCATATACCCTTCAATACGGGCGGTGGTGGTGTTATCGGGTTGAGGCTCCTTGTCATTTTTCAGGGCATAGGCCACATTCACCCCCCCCAGCATGAGCGCCAGCAGGGATAAGAGAAAAAGACGTCCAACAAAGGATGCTGCATACATGGTGGAAAACTCTCTTACAAACCAGTTATCTCAAAGCGCTTAGAGCGGCTCATATGACGCGCTTACAGGAGCCCAACAGGCGATTACCCAAAAAATGGATCTCACTCACGCTTACCGGAACATGCCTGGCCAAGCAGAGGGGTAACCCGCCCACCCCCAACAGTCGCGCCACAAACCGTACCGCACCCCCCTTTGTTAAGTGACGTCGACACAGCGGCGGTTACAATCAACCCCTCATCTTTTCAACCCCACAAACCGATAAAAGGGGTAGAAGGCCGTTCGCCTGCGCACGATCTTTGCGCCCAAAGCATGCCAACCAGAAGAGAGATCATGGGTAAATCCACCCCACCAGCCCCCACCCCATCGTTCAGCACAGAGCAGATGGAGCGCATTGCTTGGATCGCTGAACAGACCAAACAAGCCCTGCTCTCCGGGATGAGCGCCATGCAGCAGCTTGAACAAGCTGAGTCGGATAAAGTCCTGGCGGGGGAGCCCGTCTCCGACGAGCTGCAACAGATGCGGGATAAGCTGGGTCGTTTGGTCTTAGCCTGGGATGAGGTACAGAGCCAGATGAACCGCTTGGTTGCCAAACGCACACCAGCACGGCGGCCAGAGCAGCAACAGCGCCCCAACTAAGTGCGGCCCACGCTGCCACAAGCTGAACCCCGTTTTACGAGGAGCTCTGCTCCTGCGCGTGACCATTTTCAGCCCGACGAAAGCCGCGCCTTGGTAAACGTTTTGGTTTTACCGGCTGCAATGTCACCCGATCACGCTGGGCATCCACCAAAGAGAGATTGGCCAATGCCACATACAGTTCCCGGCTAATCCAAGCATCGGTTGCAGCATAAATAATCTGAAAGGGTTGTAAGGCCTCCTGAGCCCAGTTGGAACACTGCGCCCGTTTGGAGATGCGTACATGAAAAAAAGCCGCCGCCATGCTACGCAAACCCCGGGTGGCAATATTATTGTGGCGGGCGGTCTCCCCCACATCCACAAAACCTCCGGGTTTAAAGCTAAAGATCGCCTGCAATTGGCGAATATCCTGACTTAACCCCACCCCCACCTTATGGATGCTGGTATCGGCCAACAGCTCGGCCAAAGGGCGATGGTCTTGAAGCAGGTTGATCTGGAACAGATAGACCACCTTCTCTCCAGCCAGTTGGATCAAGGTGGGATCGTAGCTGGTACCCTTACGAAACGATGGGCGGGTTTCGGTATCAAATCCCAGCACCCGCTCTTGCCGCAAGGCGGCAATGGCGGCCGGCAGCGCTTGGTCCTGGTTAACCAAGACCACATCACCCTCCCACCGCACCACAGGCAGGCCATTGATCTGCTCTTTATCCTGCTTTTCAGCATAGTGTGGTTGCAAACTCAAAACCGATGACATCAAGGTAGAAACAGACATAGGGGCGCATCGGCACGACCGACACGTCTTCACACCCGCTAGCGTGGATACATGGAGATCGGTTCCAAGCTGGGTTTGCAACCGATCTCCATGGACCCCATACGGGGGCAGATCCATGGATAGATCACGGGCAGGAGCCCCACCCGTGATCTTTAATCTTTAGCCTTCGAGCCGACGCCCCTCACGCAGCAGCGCGGTAAACTCTTCGGCAGGCAGTGGCTTACTGAACAAAAAGCCCTGCATTTCATTACAATTAAGCTCTTTCATAATGGTGAGCTGAGCGGATGTTTCCAACCCCTCCACAATCACCGTCTGCTCCAAGCTATGGGCCATGGCAATAATGGCGCTCACAATGGCTTTATCGCCACTGCTCTCCAGATCGGTCACAAACGAGCGATCAATTTTAAGGGTTTGGAAAGGAAACTGGCGCAGTTGACTCAGGGATGAATATCCGGTACCAAAATCGTCAATGGAGAGTTTAACCCCCAGCGCACTGATGCGTTTGAGCATCTCAATGGCCCGCCCCACATCATCCATAATGGCACTTTCGGTAATCTCCAGATCCACCAAAGAGGGGTCAATATCATGCTCATTCAGCAACTCTTCAACCAAGGCCGCTAAATTTTGCCGCTTAAACTGTAAGGCCGAAAGGTTAATACCCACCCGTACCGGCGTTACCCCCAGCTCTTTCCAAATGGCGATTTGGCGAATGGCGGTGCGCATCACCCACTCACCAATGGGCACGATTAAGCCGGTCTCTTCCGCAACGGGAATAAATTGAGCCGGACTGATCAAACCCCGCTCGGGGTGCTTCCAGCGGATCAGCGCCTCTGCCCCGATGATGGTGCCATCATGCAGATCGACCTGGGGTTGGTAATAGAGAACCAGTTCATTCTTTTCAATAGCTTGGCGCAGGTGCGTCTCTAGCTCAAAGCGCTCTCTGGCGGCCTCGGTCATCTCCGACGAGAAAAACTGATAGTTATTCCAGCCCCGATGGCGAGCATGGTTAAGGGCGGTTTCTGCATTCATCAACAGCTCGCGGGGGGTTGAACCATCCTGGGGGAACAGGGTGATCCCCATGGCGGCATTGACCTCCACAGGCTGACCGTTGAGAATGACCGGCTTCACCAGTGACTCATACACCTTACGCGCCACCACCGACGAGTTACGCACCGCATCTTTATGACCATTCAGGTCGGTAAGCAGCAGGGCAAAGCTATCCTCAGCAATGCGCGCAACGGAGTCGGTGGTACGCAAGCAATCATCCAAACGTACGGCCACTTCACGAATCAGCTCATCGGTGGCGGTTTGGCCAAGGGAGTTACGGATCAGCTTAATGCGTTCGGTGTCCAAACCCAAGAACATGGCACCCACACAATTTTTGTGGCGCACCGCCAGGGAGATGGCCTGCTGCAAGCGGTCTTCAAACAGAATACGGCTAGGTAGACCGGTAAGGTCGTCACGATTATCCTTTGGCGGGGGTGGGCTAGAGACCACCGAACTGCCCCGCAACTGGGCGATATAGTAGCTTACCTTCCCATCTGGGGGCAGCACCGCACTGACTTTTAAATCCACGGTCAACTGTTTGTCATCCCCGAGCGACTGGGAGAGGCTACCCTGCCAAAACCCGCTTTGCCACAGCTCTTCACGAATCTCTTCGAGCAGGCGCTCTCGGAACTCCTCGGGCATTAAGCGCAGGATATGGCGCCCCACCAGCGAGCCTTTTTTCATGCCTGTCATGTTCATAAAGGCTTGGTTGGCTTGATGCACGGTGCCCCGAGCATCCAAAATGAGGATGCCCTCATGGCTATTTTCCAGCAGGGTCTTGATCATGCGTAAGCTTTGCTCTTTCGCTTTATGAGCAACCCCGGCCTGCTTTTGACTTACCTTCATAAAATCACCATGGTTTCCAAGATATGCGCGGCACCTTATCTGTCAGCGACAGCCATTATGCACGTTTCAACCGAGTGCGCGCAATCGTTCTATGAGGGGTGGGTGCGAATAGTGCAACAAAACGTAGCCGGGATGGGGGTTCAGATGGGTTAAATTATCATTATGCAGCCGTTTAAGCGCCTGCCCCAACTGCGCCCCATCGGTCAATTGAGCGGCGTAGTGGTCCGCTTCATACTCGTGACGGCAGGAGATCCGGTTAAATACCACCCCCAACGCCATCTCTACTGGACTATAGAGCAGGGTAAAAAAGACCAACCCCCCATGCACCGTTGGCTGGTTTAAACCAAAGGCCTGAAACAGTGCGGGCTGCTGCATAGCCAGCCCCATTAAAAACAGCAACAAACCACTATGCACAATGCCCATGGCGGTACGCTTAAACACATGGTTAAGCTTATAATGGCCGATCTCATGGGCCAATACCGCCTCTAATTCGGCCTCGCTATGTTTTTCAATAAGGGTATCAAACAGGGCGATGCGCCGCCGTTTGCCAAAACCACTAAAAAAAGCGTTACCCTTGGATGAACGCCGCGAGCCATCCATTTGATAAAGACCCTCTAGGGGAAAATCCGCCCGTTGCGCCAACCGTTGTAAACGCTCTTTCAAAGCCCCCTCGGGCAAAGGGTCAAACCGATTAAACAGAGGCATAATCCAGCTAGCCGCCACATACTGGATAAACAGAGAGACCACCGTGAGCATACCCCACGCATAGAGCCAACCCCAATCCCCGGCCCATTGAAAAAACAGCAGCAGCGCCGCCAACAATGGCCCACCCAGCAACAGTGTTAACAGCAAGCCTTTTAACCGATCCTTCAGAAAGGTTGCCAGCGTGGTACGGTTAAAACCATAACGATTTTCAATCGAGAAGGTGCTGTACAGTGTACCCGGCAGCCCCAACAGGGCGGTGGTCGCCAACAGGGTTCCAATGAAGATTAGACCGGTACCCAGTGGGCCCAATCCAAAACTGTTGCTCCAACGTTCTAACCAGACAAAGCCCCCCAACAGCCAAAACAGCAGCAAAGCCGCCAGTTCTAGCCCCCCCACAAGGCTCTCTAAACGATAACGCTCAGCATGATACCGCTGAGCCAACTGCTGTTGACTGGCCTCGCGAAAATCAGCCAAAGCGGTGGGCAGCGGCATCGACCAACGCTGATGGTTCAGATAGGCAAACCACGCCCCCACGCCATGGGCCAGCAATAGCGCCAGCAAAATAAAGCCGCCCCAGGCGGTTAGTGTAATCATGACGACTCCCTGCACCCCACCCAGAGAAGGGGCATCCAAGATTTAATCTTCAACAGGGACTATACATAGGCCGTCTATAGATTGCACGTTTTGACAACACCACCAACCCCACCGGTGACCGGCATTCACACCTCAGGCGAGCGTTGATCTAGCCCGGATCTTTCATGAACCCCAGATGCTCTCGCTTGATCTTTGAAGGGATTCATGAAAGATCTGGGTAGGCCATCTACGCAGAAAAGAAAACCACCCCATACACAGGAAAACTGCCCACAATAATGAACTAAACGGACCTGGACCGGTCCCATAAATCGTACGACAGGTATCGTACGATTCCCGAAAGGCCCGCCCCACCATGGTTGCCATGCAAGGCGGGTCTTTTTAACACCCCCCCGCGCCCTGCTGGGCAAAGCCCCGTTGCAACCAAGCCAGCAAATCCATCCCCCCCGCCGCCACCGCCGGTGAAAAACCCGGCCCCATGCGAATCTCAGCAACTTCCAACAGCAGCCAATAGAGCGTGACACCCTGCCACGCCTGAGGGGCACGCCGCTGCTCTAAGCAAAGCGCCACAGGGGCCGACAGTTGATGGGCCGAACGCATGCCCCCTACCCCGGCCACTTCTCCATCCCCATAGGCCCGCCACTGCCCCACCGCCATCGTGCCACTGCGCACCGCATCCACCACCAACAGGGTGGCCGGATAGGGCGTATGGTTGGCAATACCCAGCAGATCCGTTCCCAAATCCCGCAACCATTGCTGGGGATTGTGCTGCTGTAACTGGGCCACCAACCACGGCCCCACACCATCATCGCCCATCAAGGGGTTACCCAACCCCACCACCCCCCACGGTGGCGGAAACTGAGCCGCATTCGGGCGATCCAGCATCACACCTGCACCGTTAAATCCACCAAGTGGGTCGAACAGGAGATACAAGGGTCATAGGCACGGGCAATCATCTCCAAATACAAACGCAACTGCTCCTGCTGGCGCTGGGGCTGCTCCAGCCAGTATCCCACCCCATGGGCAAAATCCCGCTCCACATGGGCGAGGTTCTGCGCCGTGGGCGTAATAATATCGGCCTGGGTCAACACCCCCTCCCCATTGACCCCATAGAGATGATACAGGGTGCCACGGGGCACCTCTAACGCGGCCAAACCCATCTGCTCACCCTCAAAGCCCATGGTGGTCATGGGGGGGATCAAAGCAGGCCCCTCCTGCAAGGCTTCACACAGCGCAACCGCCTCCTCCAAGGCCCACACCAACTCCACAAACTGCGCCGCGTTGTTGTGCAACGTCGTCGGTTGGGCAGGCAGCAGCGCCTCCCGCAGTTGTGCCGCCTCGCCCGTTAATCGCTCACCATTATGAACCATCCGCGCCAACGCCCCCACCATAAAGGGCTTCTTGGCATAGGTAGACTGCTTGGCGGTAGAGTGACGCACCACCTTTTCGTTAACCCGCTGGTAAAAGTGCGCCACGGGAATATCCTCATGGCCGCTGGCGGCCAAATGGGTACCGGTAAGCCCATAGCGCGCCCCACTAGCCCGTAATGCCACCAGAATGGGCGGCTGCAAACCCATCTCCGGATTTTGCAACGACGCCACAAAGCCGCGCAACGAGAGGGCCAAATCCAAGGCGTTCTGCAAATCCTGCAAGAGCGTCTGCATCGCCTGCCGAGCAGGACGCCGCCCCAATCCGCCCACAATCACATTAACCGGGTGAATGGCCCGCCCGCCAACCACCTCCTGCACCAGATTGCCAACCCGTTTAATCTCTAACCCCTTCTGCACCTGTTCGGGAAAGTGACTCGCCATCTGCAAAATCGAAGCATTCCCCAGATAGTCCGGTGCGGCCAAAGCAAACAGATGCAGGGCGTGGCTCTCAATAAACTGCCCCAGGTTGAGCAGGGTGCGAAACCCCTGCACCGTGTCACTCACATGAATCCCTAAGGCGCTCTCTAATGCCATGACACTGGCTAGAGTGTGACCCGCCGAACAGATTGAGCAGACCCGACAGACGATACCCGGGGCATCCCTCGCCAATTTACCCTTGAGCAGCAGCTCGTAAAAACGCGCCCCTTCAAAGATGCTCATCTGGCAGGATTGAATCCCCTCCTCATTGACCGCGACCGTAATACCCCCATGTCCCTCAACCCGGTAGAGATGATCAATGGTAATGGTTTCCATACTCATGGCGCATCCCCTTCAGGCTGCTGGCCCAGGCCCATATGTTGTGGATCTTGATAGTGGGGAATCAACCGATTCTCCACCCAAGCCGGGGCGGTAAATCGGCGGATCTGCTCAATCACCGCCCCTTTATTCAGACCATGATCACTAAAGAGCCGCGCCGTAGCCACATAGGCGGGATCCTCCACCGGCCCCCGACACCCATAACAGGGTTGACCATACTGTATGCAACGCGCCTTACACCCCGCCAAGGTGATGGGACCACAGCAAACCCGCCGCTCAGCCTGCACCAGACAACGGTTCTCTGCTATACGACACTCCGAACAGACGGAAGCATCCGTTTGCACGGGCCGCACCCCATTTAAGATGGCCGTCACAACCTGGGCAAACTCATCTATCTCAATGGGGCACCCCGTTACCGCATAATCCACTTTTACAAAGCGAGAGAGCGGCTCAGCCTCACGGGCACCCGGAAAGACCGTACTGTCGCCATAAACCTGCTCTTTCATGGTATGGATGGGGATGGTTTTGGCGTTCATCGCGGGCAGCCCCCCCCACACCGCACAGGTCCCAAGCGCCATAAGAGCATCGCTGCGCTGCCGTAATTTTTCGAGGGCAGTGCGCTCTTGCTCCGAACAGATTGAGCCCTCCACAATGGCCAAATCCAGCCGCCCCTCCTGATCACTCTCCTGTGAGCTGGCCATAATAAAGGAGCAGATCTCCGCCCGCTGGGCCAAACCCAACAGCACCGTTGTATCATTGAGAATGGCCAACTGATCCCCCGCACACCCGGTGAAGGAGTAGATGCCCACCCGCAATTTTTTAGTGGGTCCTGGTAGTGGTTTGCTCATCTCACGCCCCCTGTTCCCACGCTTCACGCAAGCCACGGGCCTCCCACGCACTAAACACCGGCCCATCCTTACAGGTGTAACGATAACCAATGGCACAGTGCCCGCACTGACCAACCCCACACGCCATGCGCCGTTCAAAGGTCATAAAGGTTTTTTGCGGCCACACCCCTTTGTTGCGCAACATCTCAGCGGTGCCTTGATACATCACCGGTGGGCCACACAGTGCCACCGTGGTCCGTGCCGGTTCTAGGGTCAGCCCCTCCACCAACTGCCCCACATGCCCTTGCATGGCGCTAAAGGCTTGCCCAGGCTGGGGCTGATCCACCGCCAAATGCAGTTCCACTGCACCGCTCTGCGCCAACCCCTGCAACTCCTCGCCAAACAGCATCTCCTGTGGATTGCGAAAACCGTAGGCCAGCATCACCCTGTGGTAGCGCGGCCGATTGGCCAACACCCCTTGCAGCACACTGCGCAAGGGCGCCATACCCAACCCACCAGCCACCAGCAGCACATCATGATCCTCCATGCGCTGTAGGGGAAAGCCATTGCCATAAGGACCACGCAACCCCACTTTCGAACCGGGCGACAGCTCAAATAGCCGCTCCGTCACCCGCCCCACCCGGCGAATGCAGAGCTGTAAAATGGGCACCTGGGCGGCGGCATGGCAAATAGAAAAAGGGGCCTCCCCCGCACCCAATACCGAGAGCATCACAAACTGCCCAGGTTTATGGTTCATACCGTTGGGACCAACGCCACGGCCATCGGCCAAGGCCAATTGAAACAGCGCGGTATCGGCGGTTAAATCTTCCCGCGCAACCAGCAGCGCCGTAAGAGGCTGAAGGGGATCGTTCATGAGCGCGTCTCCTCACCACCATGGCCACAGGCACGGCGCACCTTAGTAAAGACCGACACCACATCAATACCCGCAGGACAACTGGTTATACAGCGCCCACACCCCACACAACTGGGTTTGCCAAAGCCATTCACATAGCCGTGCTCTTTGTGGTAGTAACGGTTTTTTACCCGATCACCACGGTCACGGCGAAAATGGTGATCGCCCGCACCCCGGTCAAAATCACGGAACAGACAAGAGGACCATGTGCGACACCGCGTCCCACACTCGCCATTTAGCTCCAGCCGATCCAGCATGTCGTAGCAGGTGCAGGTGGGGCAAACCATGGAACAGGCCCCGCAGGTAAAACAGGTCTGTGCAATCTCCCCCCATACGGCACAATCCTGTTTGACCTCCAGCACTTGGGGTAGATCGGCCACCGGCATACTCAGTTGAAAGGCGCTCTGGCGTTTTTTCAGCAGTGCCAGATAGCTCTGTCGGTCGCTATCCGTGACCGGTTTAAACAGCGCCCTTGCCATGTGCAGCATATCGTGCCCCGCCTCGGTACGGACCATCACATAGAAGCGTGGCCCCAAATCCCACAAAAACATGTCATACAGACCATCCACATGCTCCGTACCCTGGGATTGACAAAAACAGTGGGCATCGGGCATGCAACCCAGCCCAATCAACCAAGCTTGTGAACGCCGATTTTGATAGGTACGGTCAGGATAGTCCCGGGCAAAAAAATGATCGACCACATCCACACCGTGCAGATCACACGGGTGTAGACCAAACAGGATCATGGGGGGCAAATCGGGCTGCTGGGGGGTATAACCCTCCGCATCAAAGCGGTAGAGCACCTCTTCAGGTGGGAAAAAATATTTTTTGGGCGGCAATGCCGTGCGCAAGTAGTGCAGTGCTACAGAGGCCGCGCCAGCCTCGGCTAACGGCTTAAAGATAAAATGATGCGTCTCCATCTCTACCGGAATATGCACCCGCCGGTGCGCTTCACAAGCATTGAGAAACGCGGGTAGATCCTGCCGCTCAAGTAAAAAGGTTTCCATGTAGCCCTCCCCTGTCGCCTTGCATGGAACGGATACCCACCACAGCCATGGTACCAGTATCGACGCCTAACCGCGCCTTAGTCGAGCAAAAAGCGACCGCTCACGGAGAATGTCACACACTCTTTACTGCACCGTAAAAGTTATATAAACGCATGTTTATTTAAGAGTTTTACTATATTCGGATAGACTCTTTTCTCACACTGACCCACCCCCCTCCTGTTGGCCAAGGAAGAGATTCCCAGCCCCTTAACAGATGGGCACACGTTCACCGCTCTGGCCGACAAACCAGATCTTTGCAGAGGCTCACAGGTACCCCGTGTAAGCCGCAACAAAAGGGCAAATTTGAGGGCGAGCACGCCGTCCAAAAGGGGTAAGCCTAATCCAATAGCTCACTATGTTGGCGTTCCCACATGATGCGGCAAGCCCCATCCACCGAGGCCATACAGGGACCCACGGGATTATCCGGCTGGCAATCATGGGCATAACGCAAGCAGTCATGGGGGCTCTGCTTACCCATAACAATAGAGGCACAAAGACAGTCGTTGGGCATATCGCCCATCTCAGGCTGAAAGGTTGCCAGGGCGTGAAAACGTTTGCGGGCATCTCGATGGTGCCAAGCTTCACGTAGGGCGTAGCCCGAGTCTGGCACCCGACCAATACCCCGCCAATGCACACTCTGCACATCAAACACATTATTAACACAGGTGAGCGCATAGAGGTTGCCACGGGGGTTAATACGATAGGGTTCTTGAATGTCCAATTGGGGTTTACCCGACACAACTTGGCGCACCACCGTATCCAGTGAAGCCAAAAAGCTACGGTCAGAAAAGCCACTAATGGAAACGGGAATGCCATACTGGGTCACCGCAAAACGCCAACACTCCGAACCGACAATGGCCGCCACGTGACCCGGGGCAATAATGGCTTTAAAAGGGCGCCGCTCATGCTGCGACAACATGGTATCCACCACCGGCCAACTTAAACGCAGCGCATTTAAAATCGAGAAATTATCCGGCACACCCGCCAGAAACTGCGCCGCCAGTGGTGCCGAGACCGTCTCAAAACCACTGGCAAAAAAGACCACTTCACGGGTGGGGTGACGTAAGGCCAGCTCGACCGCCTCATGAGGATTGGCCACAGCAACCACATCCGCGCCATCTTGCCGCGCACCATCCAAGGTGGCATAGCCCGCCGCCCCATAGGAGATGGGTACCGACAGCATGTCACCAAACGCCGCCAAGATCACATCCTCACGCACCGCCAAATGCATGGCCGCGCGAATTTCAGCTTCGGGACAGACACATACCGGACAGCCCGGCCCTGGCATGATATGCACCACTCGGCTAAGGGATTGATGCCAATCGCTCTCGGCCCAAAACCGGGCAAATCCTCCACACAAATTCATCACCTTAATAGGCTCACTTACCTGCAAACGGGTAAGGGCCAGTAGTTTCTGTTCCATGCTTGCTTGGTCCATTTAACCACTCCTTACCCGTTGCTTACGCTGTACAGAAATACCGACTTATGCCATGCATCTTACCTACTCCTCCCAAAAAAAGGGCAATTTTCTTAACCTTCTCTATAAAAATGAGAAGTTTAATCCACAAAACGCAGGATCATCGCCCTTTGACCCGACTAAGGTTGGCAAAGCGGGGTGGAGTGGCCATGGCCGCCCCTCTCTGTTGAGTATCGCCAACCGAGCCCTGTCACCGCGCGAAAGTTTTACACAAACATAAGCTCTTGCATCCACTTAGCAGAAGCCGTTAGGCTGACACAGTTGATTAACGCATGAGGAGAGCGCAGTAATGTGTGAACTGTTCGCCATGAGCAGCCGACTGGCCGCCACCATTAATTTTTCCTTGGAGGAGTTTGCTCGGCACGGTGGCATGCAAGGCCCACACAAAGATGGTTGGGGAATTGCCTTTTATGAGGAGTATGACGCCCTGATCTTACGGGCCCCAGAGCCTGCCTCTGAAAGCCAGTTGGTTAAATATATTGAAAAAAACTCCTTTCACAGCAATTTGGTGCTCTCCCATATCCGCAAAGCAACCCATGGCGAGGTGTGCCTCAAGAACACCCACCCTTTTAGCCGTGAAATCGGTGGGCGGCTGCATGTATTTGCCCATAATGGCGAATTCCCCGGCGTCCGCAGCCACCCTGACTACAAACTCAATATTTTCCGCGCCATTGGCAGTACCGACTCGGAACACGCCTTTTGCCTATTGATGGACTGTTTAACCGATGTTTGGCTCAATCCAACCCCACCCTCGCTTGAACAGCGCCTATCCATACTCGTTACATTCACCCAGCGCATGGAACACCTTTCGCCCGATGTGCAAGCCAATTTTCTCTATAGTGACGGTGAATATCTCTTTGTTCATGGACATGTGCGCCGCCAAGCCAGCGATGGCATGATCCGCGCACCCGGTCTCTATACCCTCTGTCGCAGCTGCCACCCCAACAGCAACAAGCGCCCCAGCCCCATCACCGGCCTACGTATGCAAACGTTTAAACACGACGGCAACCGCCAATATGCCGCGCTCGCCGCCAGCGTGCCCCTAACCGATGAATCATGGGAACCCTTACTGAGGGGGGAAATCGTGGTGATGCAAGATGGTAAAATCATTAAAAGGGTTCCACCGCCCTCCTTATAAAAAAAGGCCCAACTGCACAGAGCAGCCGGGCCTTTAAGCATTAACCGATCACAGCCCTAGTGGTCGTCATAACCGGTAATCATCGCCTTCAGGTGGGCGTATACCGGACGGCAGGTAAAGGCCATATAAACATGCCCAATAAGAAACACCAACATCGCAAACGCGGCGGCGGTGTGAGCCATAGCCACATATTCTAAGGTCAACATGCCATCCAGCCCAAACTGTTGCCAATCATTATAGAACATATAGAGCAAGCCAGAGATCCAGATTACCGGCGAAATCCCCAGTTTGAGCCCCAGGTAAGCCAGCCGTTGCAACGGGTTGTGCTTGGCGTGAATTTTTTTCTTATACGGGTGCTCTTTCCCCTCAAAGATGCCGCCACCATAATAGATCATGACATCCAACAAATTTTTGGTGGTGGGGATGTAGTGCTTCCAAGCGCCGGTGGTAAAATGCCAAAAAATGGCAAGAATCCATAACCCAATCAGCGCCCAAGCGAGATTACCATGCAGATGGGTGGCCGCTTCGTAACCCAGATTCGTATAGGTGCCATGGACCTCAAAACCCGTAATGAGCAGCGAGATCACCAAACCGGCCTGGGTCCAATGCCAAAGACGCTCAAAAATGCTGTATACCATGTAGCGTTCCATTATTGAGCCTCCCCATTTTGACGCTTTTCACGACGACGACGACGGTAGTGCCAATAGACCCGCAAAGAGCCATGCCCAACCACTCCAACAGAGGTCATCAGCACCGCAAACCAACCAATACCATCCAACACAGGCTGTCTATCCCGCCCCGGCATATAAAAGTCGGTCAAAGCAGCCAGCCGTCCCTCTTGCACATGACACGCTTTGCATTTAAGTGCATCGCTGGCGGGCGCAACCATGTGGGTTATGGGCCAATACATCTCTGTATTCACAAAAGCATACTGCCCATTAAAGGGGGGCGCCTCGGGCTCTTTGGCACCCGCCTCTAGAGATTTTTTCCAATCGAAATTGGACCAAAAGGAAGAATCGTCATCCCCATAGGTATGCATCACCAGCAGGTGCTTTTCGACAGGATCATAAACCTGCTTACCTTTCATGATCTTAAAAGGCCAAATGCGGGATTGGTTATCCGTGTAGGAACCGTGGATACCATTGATCTGTACAGGTTTGCTATCATCCACTTTGTCCCCAAACAGGGTATAGCGCACCTGACCATCGAACCAACGGTATTCGGGTTGCACATCTTCTGCCCACTCAAAATGGCCTTTTTTAGAGCTGTAGGTAATCTCCCCTGCCGAGTTACGTTCACTGATTGGCTTGCCGTTTTCATCCAATTTGCCCGCCGTTGACCAATCCCAGACCATTTTGGTCTTAACACCACCTCGGGCAATTTTGGGAATATGGCAGGTTTGACAGGCTACCTTGTCTACATGGTCATTGAGTTTGGCACTGTGCTTCTTAACCTCAGAACCATGACAGGACTCACAGGAGGTCCGTGAGTGTGCTTCACTGGGGGTCTCTACCCCTTTGGTATCTTTGGCCGTTGATTTATAACGGCTGCCTGGTATCACGTGGCCATGGGTGCGATGACAGGCTGTGCAGCTAAAGTTTTTGCCATTCACATCCATATGGACATCAAGGAATTCATCTGGCTCAATGAGGGAGGTGTCCATATCCCCATGTTTAACCCCATCGTCGCCGCCACCAACAAAGTGACAACTACCACAGTTACGACGGCTGGGACGTCCAACACTTTGGGCCGCTGCAACCAGATCGACCGCATCACGGGGGGCTTTAGCTTGGTCGTCCAGATATTTTTTATGTTCTGGGCTCTCAAACCCTTTGGGATGACCCGCCCCACCAACGGATTTTTCATATTGACCCGAGTGGTCATGGCACACCAAGCAGTCCACGTTTTCCTGCTTGGTAAAGTCAAAATCGTTATCTTGCCAGCCATAGCCTGCATGGCAAGCGGTACAGGCGGCCCAATTGCTTTTTGGGGTGCCGCAAAAACTGTTGACCACATGTTTTTTACCCAACATCTGGCCGGTATCTGCTTGTTTGCTCTCCCAAGTCCAATGTTTGGTTTTCATCACCTGTTTTGCCGCTTCGGTGTGGCACCCCAAACAGGCTTTTGTCACCTCTGGACCGGAGTTAAAGGGACCTTCCAACTGCTTAAATTTGCTATGGTTGGCCGTAGATTTGCTGTCTGTCTTGCCATCTGTGCTGATTTCTGCATGCAGCGTCGTGCTGCCCAACAGCAAGCCAGCCATAAAAAACAGCACCCAGACCCCTGTGTGCATCGGTACTCTCATCCCCCACCCCTTTCAATTGGTGGTTAGGGCCTCAGCAGCCCGTCCACAACAACCCTGACGATGCTATCGTGTGGCTGGCCACGTTAAACCAACCCATACCCGTCACAATCTGTAAGAGAACAGAATAAATAAAACAGAGTGCTCGAACAAGCCTGTTATATCCCAAACCAAGTAAGCATGCCGTGACGCTTGAGCGCTGCGGTCTATAAAAGCGTCAATGGTATTCAAAAAAAGAACGGCCTCGCCATCGGGTAGGAGGCGGGGTCACCCCCGCCGACCTCCCACACCACCGAGCATACGGTTCCGTACCACGGCGGTTCACGTTAAAGATTGAAGTCTCCGTATCTGCCCAAGCAGCGAAAGGAGACCGCGATGATCAAAGAACTTCTTGGGAAAGGCGGCGTTCATGTGACATGCCCTCGGCTGACTTCTGCACACCCATCCCAGCACCTCTCGATGCCGGTAGCACATGGCTGGTCTACAGATCTCCCCGGGTAATGCACACGCACCTTCACGCTTATATCCGCCGCATATACGTCCATGCTCTCCGTACAGGTTTCGGACTTTAGAGATAGTCCCCTCCTCATCCAGCATGACCGCCTCGTATGCGATTCCTGTTCGTCGGATCAGCGCTTTGCTTTCGGTTTCCTTCAGATTTTACCTCACGGTAAACACCCTTGCCGTTCGGCTAACCGTTCCCCCTGTCGGGCCGGTAGAGGCGTTCCACCTCCAAGTTCGTGTGCCCTGCCGGGCACACCATAAAAAAAAGGGACCTGACAATATCAGGTCCCTTTGATAACGCTATTGGCTCCCCAGGTCGGACTCGAACCACCGACCCGATGATTAACAGTCATCTGCTCTACCGGCTGAGCTACTGGGGATCACAACGGAAAGTTGGGAGAATATATCAGTCGCCATTTTTAGCGTCAACGCTTTTTTCTAAAAAATCCACCCAATCGCCACATTTACATGAAAGCATGCTGGCTGCATGGGCTTTATTTGCCACAATTTCAACCGTTCCAAACCCTCCAACCAACATTCCAACCTCACCAACCCTAAGATCTGCGAAGGTTTTTACCCATTTTGTGATCGAAATCCCATTGACTACGAGCGCAGCGGATGCCCAACAAATATCAATATATTTTAAAGCAGTTACGACATTTCCAAAACGATCAATGTGGGTGATCTTAACCTGTGCGCCATGCGGTTTTTTTATCAATAAGGCCGGCATAGGCTGGCACTGTGCCACTTGAATCGCGGGTCCAATACGGTTTAGGTCTCGATAATTCAACCAATCCACAAGCACTGGGGCAAACAGATCGCGCCCATGAAAGGTTGCTGAAGCCGGTTTCCAATGGGTGCCAATACGGTGAACCTGAGCATCCTCCTGACTTAATGCCCACCCCAATATTCCATTATCAGGCCCAATAAAAACCCGCTCCCCCAATTTGACCAAAAGCGCTTCTCTTGGCGTACCCACGCCAGGGTCTACCACACAGATCCAATGACTCTTTGGTGGAAAATAGTGTTGGCATCGTGAAATGAGCCAAGCAGCACTCTCTATGTTAAAGGGAGGAATATCATGAAAAAAATCTATGATCTGTATCTCCATGGAAGCGCCACAGAGAACCCCTTTTAATTGGCCGACATAGAGATCATTTACCCCAAAATCTGTTATGAGAACCACACGTTCCATATCACTTTTCAACCCGTTAAAACACAGCTATCCACACACCCGCTAACGTACTCTTTGCTAGCACGGACAACCTCATATAATAAAGCCACTCCCCAGGCCACCAGCCTGAGACAAACCAGTGGTAACCGTTCAGAGACCCCGATATCAAGCGGCTACTGGAGCCGGTAACGGCGGTACGAGGTTTCCCTTTCTCCGTTCAGCAATCACCTCAGCAAGATAGTCCCAGGGAGACACGTTCCGCAATCGGCAAGTTTCGATGACGCTAGCCAGCACACCCAATACCCGACTCCCTTCTGCCGTACGAGTTCCGTGGCTGATCAGACGCGCAATGACCCAGTGGCGCAGAGCCCGCTCCGCATCGTTGTTGGTCAGCGGCAGCCCTGGAACTCTCACAGGTTGCCAGATAACATCCCAGTCATTGAGAAGCTCAACGGCAAGGCTGCGAACTTTCTCGGACGGGGGATAATCTCTGTACAATTCGCAGTATCCCTGGAATTCTTCCAAAATCGACTCGGCAGCTGGCGGATCCGATCCATCTTTGACCTCTTCGACCATGTATTCCAGGACCTCCAATACCCTGGAGCCGAATCGTTTGCTCTCTTTATCCAGGCTTGTCGACAACCCCTTGGCTTTTCGGATCAAGTGCGCCCAGCAGCGCAGCCGCCTGGAGAAAATCCGGTAGTTCATGAGTCCATCGCTCATTAGCCAGCCTGCATATTCCTCGGTCAGGATATCAAGGACCATTTGTCGAGTCCGGCGTCCCACGCAAAACAAGACCGTATTTGCCGTCGCGAAAACCCAGAGCCACAAAGCTTGACCTTTTTGCTTCCAAGGCGTTTCGTCTACATGAGCCAGAGCGGATGCACGAAGTTCGGCAATCAGTTCATCCTGAACAGGGGCGGCAGCCAGTCCGACCTCACGTATGCAATTGTCGATGGTCCCGACACTCAACTCCAGGCCGAACCAATCGATCAAAAACTCCTGAACCTTGGAGCGAGACAACCGCATCCGTTTTGCGAGCGCAACAATGAAAGCAGCCAACATGGGGCCGACAATACGCCATTCACTCAAACTGGTTGCGGTTTTGCGTCCTGCAATCTCAAGTCTATCCCCTGTGCCGGGACCGGTACATGAAATATGGCCGCATCTACAGGCAACTTCCCCAAAAAGGTGCTTGGTCCCCTCTAGCCTCAATCCAGGCTGATCCGGGGCACCCCTTATCAGATCGATGGTCACATAGCCGATTCGAGCTGTAAATCGAGCATCCAAGGGAAGGGCAGCATCGCAGGCAGCACACGTTTCCGCTCGATGAACCACGGTACTCCGAATCGGAATTATCTGCGTTCTGCCGAATCCCTTGGCCCCAACTGGCTTCCCAGCCCTGCCTTTCGGCTTCTTGCCTGAGGAATCCGACTTACCATTTCCTGGAGCAGAGGGAGTAGAACTGCCGGATGGCCCTGGTGAATCATCTCCATCCGCATCATCGGTTCCCTTCTTCTCCACCGGCGAAACGTCCTCTTCATCCTCATCCGAAAGCGTTTCGTCTTGCTCAACTGGAATCCCAAGGTACGCCGGACGACTGCTGGGCGGCTGGGAACTGTTGTCGGGTGTTCGGTTCAAACGCTCACGAGATTCCTTGAGATCCTCCAACATTTTCCGGCTGACGGCCAGTAACTCTGCAGACGATAGTGAGGAGAGATATTCCTCATCAATCTGGAGCAGGTCGTGATCTGAAAGCTTCATGGTTCGCGCACCACATCATCGCCGGTGAATGAATCCTCGCACACATGATAACACGGGTTTCCAGGAAGAGATTTTTGCGCTTCTGCGCCCCATTGGATCCAGCGCAAAAATTCGCTCGTACCCGGGGGTGGGCGCCACAGCTGAAAACCCGCCAGAACTCTCCTCAAGGCTTTGATAGGCAAAAACAGATCGGATCGCACTCTCCTTCTGAAATTTCACATTTTCGACGAAAATCGTGTCAAGGATATTCTTTGCCATGGTCAAACAAAATTGGCGCTATTCCCGGCAGTTGACTCCTTCTCAAACGGTGAACATCCTCACTGAACGAGGGGTCTCTGAACGGTTACAACCAGTGAATGCATAACCCCTGAAGAATTCATTAAGTTTAAAGGAAACTTAGCAACAAGAGCTCGCTTGATATTGTAAGCGTCTTAAATACCCTTTTACACAGTTTTTTAATAAACCACCATACACCAACCGTAAGTAACTTATCGGCTACCTCAAGACAGATACGCCTTGCCTACTTCAACCTGCGTAGGGCTTCAAGAAGGTCGATACCCCTACTATGCCCTCGGCTGACTTCTGCACACCCATCCCATCACCTCTCGATGCCGGTAGCACATGGCTGGTCTACAGATCTCCCCGGGTAATGCACACGCACCTTCACGCTTATATCCGCCGCATATACGTCCATGCTCTCCGTACAGGTTTCGGACTTTAGAGATAGTCGCCTCCTCATCCAGCATGACCGCCTCGTATGCGATTCCTGTTCGTCGGATCAGCGCTTTGCCTTCGGTTTCCTTCAGATTTTACCTCACGGTAAACACCCTTGCCGTTCGGCTAACCGTTCCCCCTGTCAGGCCGGTAGAGGCGTTGCACCTCCAAATTCGTGTGCCCTGCCGGGCACACCAAAAAAAAAGGCCAAAATGCAGAGCATTCTGGCCTTTCTTACTTACAACCCTAAGATTTATTCAGCGGCTGACGTCGCATCACGTTCAACAAGCTCAATAAAGCTCATAGGGGCACAATCTCCGTAGCGGAAACGTGTTTTGAGGATACGGGTGTAGCCACCCTGACGATCCTTATTACGCTCCGCTAAATCGGTGAACAGTTTATGCACCACCTCTTTATCCCCATTCAGTATGCTCAGAGCCTGACGGCGCGCGTGCAGATCGCCACGCTTGCCAAGGGTGATCACCTTCTCAGCCACGGGACGCAGTTCCTTGGCGCGGGGTACGGTGGTTTCGATGCGCTCGTGTTTAAACAGACTGACCAACATGTTCTTAATCATCGCTTGGCGATGAGAAGTATCACGGCTCAGCCTACGACCACGTTTTTTATGTCTCATGGCGTGCTACCTTAAAAGTTCTCTTCTTCGAACTGCTTAGACAGATCGTCGATGTTCTCAGGAGGCCAGGTATCCAACGTCATACCCAGCGACAGCCCCATTTCATCCAAGACTTCTTTGATCTCATTCAGAGACTTACGACCAAAGTTTGGCGTCTTGAGCATCTCGGATTCGCTTTTTTGCACCAAATCACCAATATAAACGATATCATCGTTTTTAAGGCAGTTGGCACTACGTACCGAAAGTTCCAGCTCATCCACCTTGCGGAAAAGGTTAGGATTCCACTGGGGCCGATCCTCCATTTCATGATCATGTGCCGTCGGCACATCATCAAAATTGATGAAGGGGTTTAACTGATCTTGTAGAATTTTAGCCGCCAACGCCAGGGCATCCTCAGGGGTTACCACACCGTTGGTTTCAATATCCATAATCAGCTTGTCATAGTCCGTCTGCTGACCCACACGAGCGTTTTCCACCCGGTAAGCCACTTTCTTGACTGGGTTATAGCTTGCATCAATGGGAATATCACCAATGGCGTAGCTTTCATCTTCACGATTAAGCTGTGCACGTACATAACCTTTACCAGTGGTAACGGTCATGGTGATATCCAAGGTGCCACTTTTATTCAGGGTTGCAATGTGGTGATCAGGATTAAGAATCTCAATCCCTGTCTCACACTCAATCATGCCGGCCGTCACAGGTCCTTCTTTATCTACCCGAAGATAGATATTTTTAATACCTGTGGACTCCATACGGAGTGCCAACCCTTTAATGTTCAGAATGATATCGGTTACATCTTCGATAACACCGGGTACACTAGAAAATTCATGTAGTACACCCTCAATGCGAACAGTACTTACCGCTGCACCTTGCAAAGAAGAGAGCAGCACTCTACGCAATGCGTTACCCAAAGTCGTACCGAAACCCCGTTCGAGCGGTTCAGCAACCAATGTTGCCTTACGCTGAATTTCAGTTTCATCCCCACCCAGTTCAATGGTGTGAGGCTTGATCAGCTCAGTCCAATTCCTGTACATGCGCTCACCTGTCTTGGTTTAGACCATATCAGGGTTTATTTAGAGTACAACTCAACAATCAGGTTTTCATTGAACTCGGCCGGCAGATCGGAGCGCTCCGGAATGCTACGGAAGGTACCAACCAACTTTTCAGCATCCACCTCGACCCAACTGGGTAGGCCCCGTTGCATAGCACTGGCTAAGGCACCTTTAATACGCAGTTGCCCACGTGATTTCTCACGCACCGCAACCACATCACCTGGTTTACACAGGTAAGAAGGTACGTTAACCATTTTGCCATTAACCAACAGTGTTTTATGACTGATGATTTGACGGGCTTCGGTGCGGGATGCCGCCAGACCAAGACGATAGACAACATTGTCTAGGCGACGCTCCAATAGCTGAAGCAGATTTTCGCCGGTCACACCCTTCATGCGCTCCGCTTTTTTGTACAGCGTGCGGAATTGGGCTTCTAATAGACCATAGCTACGCTTAACCTTTTGCTTTTCGCGAAGGTGTACGCCGTAGTCGGAAACCTTACGGCGGCGTTGGCCATGTTGACCGGGTACATAGTTACGACGTTCCATCGCACATTTATCGCTATAGCATTTTTCACCCTTAAGAAAGAGTTTTGTGGCTTCACGACGACATAAGCGACATTTAGAACCAAGATAACGAGCCATTTTTTCAGACGCTCCTTACAGTGAGTGACAAATCACACACGACGCC
Organism: Magnetococcus marinus MC-1; assembly: GCF_000014865.1. Taxonomy (NCBI): domain Bacteria; kingdom Pseudomonadati; phylum Pseudomonadota; class Magnetococcia; order Magnetococcales; family Magnetococcaceae; genus Magnetococcus; species Magnetococcus marinus. The sequence goes on along the minus strand of NC_008576.1, from coordinate 1,066,950 downwards.
GCTTGGGAGGGCGGCAACCGTTATGCGGGATGGGTGTCACATCCTGTACATGGGAAATGTTAAAACCAATTGCGGCCAGGGCGCGCAGAGCCGATTCACGGCCGCTGCCGGGACCCTTCAGACGCACTTCCAGGTTACGCATCCCATGATCCATGGCTTTTTTACCGGCATTCTCAGCAGCCATCTGTGCGGCAAAGGGAGTGGACTTACGCGAGCCCTTAAACCCTTGTGCACCAGCACTGCCCCAGGAAATCGAGTTACCATGGGTGTCGGTAATAGTGATCAACGTGTTGTTGAACGTAGAATGAATGTGAGCAATACCGCTCGCAATATTCTTACGCTCTTTTTTCTTAGTACGGGCACCTTTTTGGGCCTTGGCCATGACTCTACCTCAGCTTATTTCTTCTTGCCCGCAATGGGCTTACGTGGACCCTTACGGGTGCGTGCATTCGTATGAGTGCGCTGACCGCGACAGGGCAAGCCCCGACGGTGGCGCAGACCACGGTAGCAACCTAGGTCCATCAGACGCTTGACATTCATGGCGATCTGACGGCGCAGATCACCTTCAACCGTATGGTTGTTGTCGATGATGTCACGCAGTTGCGCAACTTCAGCATCAGTCAGATCAGACACGCGAACCTGGGGCTCAATGCCCGCCTCTTTGGTGATTCGCTTGGCACTGTCGCGACAGATGCCGTAGATGTAAGTGAGCGCGATTTCAACGCGCTTGTTAACAGGTATGTTAACACCAGCAATACGGGCCACTTGACACTCCTCCGGCCAGTTCGAATCTCGAATTACTCGACGAAAAGACGGAGACTATACACAAATCATTCCATCTTTTCAATCAAATTTTTCAGGTGTGGCACCGCGCTGTCATAATCAGCGCACCACCCTTGGGTATTCCGCACACATGCAGCTCAAAATTAGCCTTGACGTTGCTTGTGACGAGGGTTTTTGCAAATCACACGCACGCTACCATTGCGGCGAATTACCTTGCAGTCCTTACAAATTGACTTTACCGATGCACGTACTTTCATTTCCTCTACTCCAACTTCATCGCATGAGGGAAGGAACCCTGGTAACGGCCCCTTAACGCCCTTTGATCTTCGCCTTCTTCATCAACCCCTCATACTGGCGGCTGATTAAAAAGGATTGTATCTGAGCCGTGGTATCCATGGTTACACCCACAACGATCAGCATGGAGGTGCCGCCAAAGTAAAACGGAACGTTATACTGGGCAATCAATATCTCAGGCAAGAGACAAACCGCCGTAACATAGATCGCACCGACCAACGTTAAGCGACTTAAAATTTTATCCAGATAATCCGAAGTACGCTTACCAGGGCGTATTCCAGGGATAAAACCGCCATACTTGCGCAGGTTATCTGCTGTCTCTTCAGGATTGAAAACAATCGCTGTATAGAAAAAACAGAAAAACAGAATCGCTGCCGAATAAAACACCATATAGCCAAGCTGCCCAGGTGAAAACATCGCGGCAAACTCCTTGAAACCTTCCCAAGGCATGAAATTCGCGATGGTCACCGGAAACAGAATAATGGAGCTGGCAAAAATGGGCGGAATAACCCCCGCCGTATTCACCTTCAAAGGAAGGTGCGAACTTTCACCACCCACCATCCGCCGCCCACTAACCTGACGTTTGGCGTACTGTATGGTAATCCGTCTTTGTGCCCGCTCCATAAAGATAATGAAAGCGGTTACCACAATGGCCATAGCAATCAAAAACAACACCAACAGCGGTGCCAGATCACCCGTTCGAGCCAACTGCAAAGTATTGAACAAGGCTACCGGTAGGTTGGCGACGATCCCCGAGAAGATGATCAGGGAGATCCCGTTGCCAATACCTCGATCCGTAATCTGTTCACCCACCCACATAAGAAAGGCTGTACCTGCGGTCAGTGTCAATACCGTCATGAGCCGGAATTCCATACCCGGTTCAATAACAACATTTAACCCACCAGCCTTCATGGATTCTAAACCATACGCGATACCAAAACCCTGGAACAAAGCCAGCACAATGGTACCGTAACGGGTGTATTGGGTTATCTTACGACGTCCCGCTTCACCCTCTTTTTTAATCGCCTCTAGCTTGGGAAACACGGCTGTCATCAACTGAATGATAATCGAAGCCGAGATGTAAGGCATGATCCCCAGGGCAAACACCGTCAATCGTGACAGTGCGCCCCCGGAGAACATGTTAAACATACCAAGCAGAGAACCCTGCTGTTGCTCAAAGAAGGTTGCCAAGGCCTGGGGATCAATACCCGGCGTGGGTACATGCGCACCAATGCGATACACAATGAGCATACCCAGCGTAAACAAAATCCTTTTACGCAACTCAGGGATTTTGCCCAGATTACCCAGACCAGCCAAAGGGGCTTCGTTGGGAGTCGCAGCCATATGGAATCTCTTCCCTTGTAACCTACGTCTGACTTAAGCGTCCCCTTCAGGGTCCGCCACTACCGCCAGCACAACCTTACCACCCGCAGCTTCCATCTTAGCGACAGCCGCCGCAGAGGCTTTGTCCACATAAACTGTGATCGCCTTGGTGATATCGCCATTGGCTAGCAATTTGATGCCGCTTTTCTGCTTTTTACCCAACAGACCCAAATCGTTCAGGGCCTCGGCATTCACTTCGCTACCGGCATCAAAAAACTTCTCCAGATCTTCCACCTGTACAATGGTGTACTCTTTCCGAGTAAAGTTTTTAAAACCGCGTTTAGGCAAGCGACGCTGCAAAGGCATCTGACCGCCCTCAAAGCCGCTCTTGTGGAAACCACCACTGCGGGCCTTTTGACCCTTGTGACCACGACCCGCAGTCTTGCCGTTACCGCTACCTGGGCCGCGACCCACACGGTTTCTGCTCTGTTGGTTGCCAGGTACGGCGGGGATTTCGTTCAATTTCATGGTTCTTTACCCGCACCCTTTAATCGACCACGCTTACCAAGTGACAGACCTTATTGATCTGACCACGGATGGCGGCGTTGTCGGGAAGTTCCTTCACACGGTTCATCTTGTGCAAACCCAAAGAAGCGCAAATCCGACGCTGCTTATCAGGACGCCCAACAAAAGACCGTACCAACTTTACTTTGATCATGTCAGCCATTTTATCCTCTCCCTTAGTCGCGGATGCGGACATTTTTGGCAGCCAACCCACGCTTTGCAGCAACCCGCTTGGGCGGGCTGATGTTTTGCAAGGCAGCGAAGGTGGCTTTAATCAAGTTGTGCGGGTTTGAAGTCCCGGTGGACTTGGCCAGCACATCACTAATGCCAATGGCTTCGAAGATGGGACGCATGGAACCACCTGCGATAATACCCGTACCAGCCGAAGCTGGACGCAACACCACGTTGCCTGCACCAAACCGCCCGATGGTCTCGTGGAAGATGGTACGACCATCTTTAATCTCCACTTTGATCATCTGTTTTTGCGCTTGGTCGGTTGCCTTACGAATGGCCTCAGGCACCTCTTTGGCTTTACCCAAACCGTAGCCGACAGAGCCTTTACCATCTCCAACCACCACAATGGCGGAGAAATTAAAGCGGCTACCACCCTTTACCACTTTAGCCGTACGTTTGATCGCAACGAGCTTTTCAATAAACTCGCTCTCACTCTCATAGACAGCTTCTTGGTTCTTCTTTTCACGCTGACTCATTCTTCATCCCCTCTTAGAAGTTCAACCCGGCTTCACGGGCTGCTTCAGCCAGGGCCTTGGTGCGGCCGTGATAGAGGAAGCCACCGCGGTCGAACACCACCTCGGTGATGTTCTGCTCTTTCGCTTTTTCAGCGATACGTTTACCAATAAAGGCTGCCGCATCCGCATTACCGCCGTTTTTCATATCCTCACGCAGATCTTTTTCTACCGTAGAGGCAGAAACCAGGGTACGACCCTGTTTATCATCAATGATCTGAGCGTAGATATGACGAGCGCTACGAAAGATCGAAAGACGAGGACGTTCGCCCTGTACCTTCTTGATCCTCGAGCGCACACGTGCGCTACGGGCCTTTCTTGCTTGATTCCGATCCTTAGCCATCGCCAAACACCTCGATTATTTCTTCTTACCTTCTTTACGCAGAACAAACTCGCCCACGTAACGGACCCCTTTACCCTTATACGGCTCAGGCGGACGCCAAGAGCGGATCTCGGCACATGCCTGACCCAACACCTCTTTATCATAGCCTTTAACCGTAATCAGGGTGTTCTTCTCCACGGTAGCTTCCAGCCCATTAGGGAGCTCATAGTTTACCGGATGTGAGAAGCCCAGGGACAACTCCAGTGTTCGGCCTTTAACCGCAGCACGGTAACCCACGCCTTGGATCTCAAGCTGCTTGGAAAAGCCTTGGGATACACCAACGACCATATTATCCAGCAGAGTGCGGGATAGACCCCACAACGAACTGCTTTTTTTATCAGTACCACTCACAGCCACGTTTACTTCTTTACCCTCTTGGGCAAAAGTGATCGCTTCGTGAAATTGACGGGTGAGTTCACCCAATTTGCCTTTGGCGGTCACCACGGTGCCGTTGATCTTCAGATCCACACCGTCGGGTACCACCACCGGTTTTTTTCCAATACGTGACATGGCTCAACCTCGACGATTAGTAGACGGTGCAGAGCAGTTCGCCACCGACGCCCAACTCAAGCGCACGACGACTGGAAATGACACCCTTACTGGTAGAGAGGATGGCGATACCCAACCCCTGATACACCGAGGGAATCTCTGCTTTGCCCACGTAAGTACGGCGACCGGGGGTAGAGATACGTTTGATCTCTTCGATAACCGGTTTGTTCTGGTAGTACTTTAAAGTCAATTCCAAAGTGGTGTGATTGGCTTCATCCACACTCTCGGAAATCGACTCAATGTACCCCTCTTCTTTTAAAATATCCGCAATACGCTTTTTCATTTTGCTGGCGGGCATACGGACACTGTCCTTGCCTACCATCTGCGCATTGCGAATGCGGGTCAGCATATCGCTGATGGGATCATTCATGCTCATGACGTTCTCCTTACAACCTCTTGCCGCTTACCAGGAAGCCTTGGTGACGCCCGGAATCTCACCACGCAATGCAAGCTGGCGCACACAAAGGCGGCACATCTTAAACTTGCGCAGGTAGCCACGGGGACGACCACAACGTTGGCAACGGTTATACGAACGCACAGCAAATTTAGGCTTGCTATTGGCCTTATTCACCATGGACGTCTTAGCCATTGTTCCCCTCCTTCTTCCTGAACGGCATGTTGAAGCCTGCGAGAAGCTGGCGGGCTTCATCATCGGTCTTGGCACTGGTCACAATGCAGATATCCATACCACGGACCTTATCGACTTTGTCGTAATCGATCTCGGGGAAGATAATCTGTTCTTTGATGCCCATGGTGTAGTTGCCGCGACCATCAAAGGCCTTTTCACTGACACCACGGAAGTCACGTACCCGGGGCAGGGCTGCATTGATCAAACGATCAAGGAATTCCCACATCTGCCGACGACGTAACGTAACACGGCAACCAACCGCTTGTCCTTCACGCAGTTTAAAACCAGCGATGGACTTTTTGGCGTAAGTGGTCTGAGCCTTCTGACCCGTAATCGCCTCTAGGTTGCCAATAGCGTTATTCAAAAAGTTTTTATCAGCAATTGCCTCGCCGACGCCCATGTTCACCACGATCTTCTGTAAGCGTGGCACCTGCATGACGTTGGAGTAGCCGAACTTCGCTTGGAGTTCGGGTACCACCTTGTCATGGTAAACCTGTTTCAGATCAGCCATTTTTAGGTCCCTATCTCGTTCACTTGTCCAGCACTTCGCCAGAACCCGCCGCTACGCGCACTTTACGACCATCCTCAAGATTTTTCTTCTTGATGCGTGTCGCTTTGCCCGTGGCCGGATCGACGATCATGACGTTACTGATATGGATGGGGGCTTCTTTCTCAACAATGCCACCTTCACGGTTTTGAGCAGGCTTGGTATGACGCTTGATCATATTCACCTTTTCAACCAACACAGAAGATTTCTTGCCAAGAACTTGCAGGATCTGCCCCTGCTTGCCCTTGTCTTTACCGGCGACCACAATAACGGTGTCGCCTTTCTTCAGATCGGTACTGAAGTCACTCTTATGCTCTGCCATGGATCACGCCTCCCCTTACAGTACTTCTGGGGCCAGGGAGATGATCTTCATATAGTTCCGTGCCCGCAATTCGCGAGTAACGGGACCGAAGATACGTGTTCCCACAGGCTCACCTGCCTTGTTGATTAACACAGCCGCATTCTTGTCAAAACGAATGAGACTACCATCAGGGCGGCTGATCTCTTTTTTGGTGCGAACCACCACAGCACGGGCCACCTCACCCTTCTTGACCTTACCACGGGGCAGCGCCGCCTTTACCGCAACGATGATCACATCACCGACACGTGCGTAACGACGCTTAGAGCCACCAATCACCTTGATGCACTGTACTTTTTTGGCTCCGGAGTTGTCAGCCACTTCCAGTCTTGATTCGACTTGAATCATGTCCGCTCCCCCTTAGCCTTCGACCGCAACAGCGGTGCGCTCAGTTACAACCCAGTTTTTGTCCTTACTTAAAGGACGGCTCTCCTGGATCATAACCATGTCACCGGTGCGGTACTGGTTTTCCTCATCATGCGCCTTATATTTTTTGGACTGACGCACAATCTTGCCGTATAGGGGGTGACGCACCTTACGCTCCACCAACACGACCACAGTTTTGTCCATTTTGTCGCTTACCACGACACCTTGCATAATACGCTTGGCCATTACACTTCCTCTTTAGCCTTCCGCTCTCCGATCACGGTCTTGATAAGCGCGATTTCGCGGCGAACCTGACGGATACGGGACGTATTCTCCAGTTGGGCCGTCGCGTGCTGAAAGCGAAGGTTGAAAGCCTCTTGATAGAGCGCCTTCATTTTATCATCCAACGCCTCGACGGACATTTCCCTCATTTCGGAGGCTACGCTCATGATCAACCCCCTTCACGAACAATAAACTTGGTCTTAACCGGCAGCTTGGCGGCAGCACGCTGCATTGCCTCACGAGCCAGTTGTTCGTCCACACCCTCCATCTCATAGAGAATGCGACCAGGCTTGACGCGGGCAATCCAGAACTCTGGGCTACCCTTACCTTTACCCTGGCGAACTTCTGCTGGCTTTTGCGAAACCGGCACGTCAGGGAAAATACGAATCCAAACACGACCACCACGTTTAATGTGGCGTGTCATTGCGCGACGGGCTGCTTCGATCTGGCGTGCTGTGATACGCGCCGTCGCCATCGCCTTTAGGCCAAACTGTCCGAAGCTTAAAGAACTACCGCGGTAAGCTAGGCCGTGAACGCGCCCCTTGTGCGCCTTCCGGAACTTGGTCTTCTTTGGTTGAAGCATGGGATTATACCCCTGTCCTTATTTCTTTTCAATGAGCATGCCTTTGTAGACCCATACCTTAACGCCAATGATGCCGTAGGTGGTATGTGCCTCAGCAAAACCGTAGTCGATATCTGCACGCAGGGTGTGCAGGGGCACACGGCCTTCACGGTACCACTCGGTACGGGCAATCTCAGCCCCACCAAGACGACCCGCGCAGTTAATACGAATACCTTCTGCACCCAAACGCATGGCCGAGGTAACAGCCCGCTTCATGCTCCGGCGAAAAGCAACCCGACGCTCCAACTGTTGGGCTACGTTCTCGGCAACCAACTGTGCATCCGCTTCAGGCTTACGGATCTCAACAATGTTGATCTGCACTTCCGAACTGGTGATTGCCTTGATATCGTTTTTCAACTTCTCGATATCGCCGCCCTTCTTACCAATGATAATGCCGGGGCGCGCGGTGTGAATGTTGATGCGCGCTTTCTGGGCAGGACGCTCAATGACGATCTTGGAAACACTGGCATGGGCCAGACGTTTTTTTAACCAAGCTCGAATTTTGATATCCTCAAGCAACAGATCTGCATAATTTCTGTCTGCAAACCAGCGCGTGTCCCAGGTTTTGGTGGTTCCCAAACGGAACCCTGTCGGATGAACCTTCTGTCCCATGGTATCCTCCTCGTTCCTTGGGTTAATCTACCTGAGGACAGACCGCCACAGTGATGTGGGAAGTCCGCTTCAGAATACGAGTGGCACGACCACGAGCACGGGGCTTAAACCGTTTCATGGACGGACCTTGATCTACATATGCCTGGGAAACCACCAGGGTATCCACATCCAGGCCTAAGTTCTCCTCAGCGTTGGCAACCGCAGACTTTAAAGTCTGACGAACCACCCCTGCTACGCGCTTCTTGGAGAAGGCCAGGAGATTCATAGCGCTCTCAACTTGCATACCGCGAATCTGGTCGATCACCAGACGCACTTTGTAAGGAGAGACGCGCTGGTACTTTGTCGTTGCACGTGCTTCTTGCATGACGATTCTCTCCCGTTCCTAGCGACGCTTGGCTTTTTTGTCCACGCCGTGACCATAGTAGGTACGGGTGGGTGCAAATTCGCCCAGCTTGTGACCAACCATGTTTTCGGTCACCAATACTGGAATAAATTTGCGGCCATTGTGAACCCCAAAAGTATACCCTACAAATTCGTGGATAATAGTGGAACGACGCGACCAGGTTTTGATCAACTCCTTGCGGGAGCCCTCGCGTAGCACATCCACTTTCTTGACCAAAAAGTCGTCTAAAAACGGACCTTTTTTGACTGAACGAGCCATTATCTTCGTCCTCTCTTGGATTACTTACGACGACGCATGATGAGACGGTCAGAAGCTTTGGTCTTAGACCGCGTCTTCTTACCCTTGGTCGGGACACCCCAGGGCGTCACAGGATGACGACCACCAGAGGTACGACCTTCACCACCACCATGGGGGTGGTCAACAGGGTTCATCACAACACCGCGAACAGAGGGACGCTTGCCCATCCAGCGGGTACGTCCTGCTTTACCAATTTTGGTGTTCGAGTTGTCAGGGTTAGAGACCATACCAACCGTGGCCATGCACTCTAACAACACCAAACGCATTTCACCAGAGGGCATTTTAAGTTGGGCATATTTGCCCTCTTTACCCATCAGCTGAATATAGTTACCGGCACTACGGGCGACCTGCCCACCCTTACCGGGCTTAAGCTCGACGTTGTGGATGATGGTACCGATAGGCATCACCCGCAAAGGCATGCAGTTACCGGGCTTAACATCCACATTGTCCAAGGTTTTGGCCGATACAACAGTATCGCCCACTTGCAAACGCTGCGGCGCAAGAATGTAGCTCTTCTCGCCATCCGCATAGTGCAGCAACGCAATAAAGGCGGTGCGGTTAGGGTCATACTCAATACGAGCAACCTTAGCCGGCACATCAAACTTATTACGCTTAAAGTCGATGATACGGTAGCGACGCTTATGACCACCACCTTGATGGCGAACAGTCATGCGTCCATTATTATTACGACCGCCGGTACGCTTCAGAGGGGCTAACAACGAGCGCTCAGGGCCCTCATTGCTCAGCTCACTGTAGTTAATTGCTACCTGATGGCGTTTTCCGTCGGAAGTAGGTTTAAAATTCTTCAGTGCCATTGAGACTCTCCTTAACGTGCCAATCAGGCGCCCTGATCGAACAGGTCGATGGATTGACCCTCTTGGAGACGAACCACGGCCCGCTTCCAATCCTTGCGCTTGCCTTCAAGCTTACCAAAACGCTTGGTTTTACCCTTGGCGTTGCTCACCTGTACCGCCTCTACTTTGACGCTATAGATGGTCTCGATCGCTTTTTTAATCTGGGGTTTATTGGCCCATGTGGCGACGGCAAAGCTGATTTGGTTGCCCTTCTCCAACTGCATGGTGGACTTTTCAGTCACCAGCGGGCGCACCAGAACGTTGTACATTCTCAAATCGTTCATGCCAGCTTCTCCTCGAGGCTACGCACCGCTTCCTCGGTGATAACCAGCTTTTCGTAACGCAGCAGATCGTAGACATTCACACCATCCACATCCGCAACCATCACGTTAGGAATGTTGCGTGCCGACAAGACGATCTCGTTAGAAAGCTCTTTGACCACTAAAAAGGTCGAACGCGCAGCACCCAAGGTGCTTAACAGCGCTTTCATCTCCTTGGTCTTGATGCTTGCCAACTCAAGCTTGTCAACCACAACCATCTCTTCGCTGGATGCCTTGACGGACAATGCGGTCTGCAAAGCGAGCTTGCGAACCTTTTTATTCAGTTTGTGACTGTAGTCACGCTGCTGGGGACCAAACACAATACCACCGGTGCGAAACTGAGGCGCACGAATGGTACCCTGACGGGCGTTGCCTGTGCCTTTTTGACGGTAAGGTTTCTTACCACCACCACGGACATCGCTGCGGCCTAGTACCGTAGCGGTACCTAAGCGGCGTTTGGCCAATTGATAGTTGACGGCCATACCCAGAAGGTCCGCACGGATCTCTCGACCAAAAACGGATTCATTTAACTCCGTACTGCGAACTTCCTGGTTATTGGCGTCTTTAACGGGTACTTGGATCATGGTGATTTCCTTCTATCCACACCTTATTCGGCAGAGCCTTTTTTCAAGGCGTCCCGTACCAACACCAGAGAGCCCTTGGAACCGGGAATGCTCCCTTTTACCGCAATAATGGACTGTACTGCGTCCACATATGCGACCTTAAGATTTTGTACCGTACGGGTCTGTTGACCCATATGACCGGCCATCTTCTTATTTTTATAAACACGGCCAGGGGTTTGACACTGACCGATAGAACCACCGGAGCGATGCACTTTATGGGCACCGTGGGATGCACGACCACCGCGGAAACCCCAGCGCTTCATAACACCAGCGAAACCTTTACCCACCGTCTTACCCGTCACATCCACAAAGCTGTCCACCGCAAACTGCTCCGCAGTCAACTCTTGGCCAACTTCATAAGATTCTGGATTGGAGACGCGAAATTCACGCAGCACCCGCCGAGGCGTCACATTAGCCTTGGCATACTGTCCACGGACAGTTTTGGAGAGGCGAGAGGGTTTGGCTTCTTCAAAACCGAGCTGAACCGCGTTATAGCCGTCTTGCTCGTCACTACGTTTAGCCACTACAGCACAGGGACCCAGTTGTACAAGGGTGACAGGGATACGCTGCCCATCCTCAGTAAACATCTGGGACATGCCGAGCTTACGGCCAATTAGACCACTACGCATGTCTTTTCCTCATTTTTATCGATTGCCTCCCCGATCCCGACGTTCGAACAACCCTGTCCGATAAGGGAGGATGCTTTAAAGGGAGCGCAGATCATACGCCTTCGCTCTCCAAAGTCAAGCAAATTATAGCTTGATCTCTACGTTCACACCCGCAGCCAAGTCTAACTTCATCAGTGCATCCACCGTTTGAGGGGTAGGATTTACGATGTCGATGATGCGCTTATGGGTACGAATTTCAAACTGTTCACGGCTCTTTTTGTCCACGTGGGGTGAACGCAGCACCGTATAACGGTTGATTTTAGTTGGCAGTGGGATCGGCCCACGAATATCAGCACCGGTACGACGTGCCGTTTGTACAATCTCACCCGTGCTTTGATCCAAGATACGATGATCAAAGGCCTTCAAGCGAATGCGGATTTTTTGGCTTTCCATCATTTGATGTCCTTCAAACGTCTACAGAGCCAGTGCTCAGTCAATTACTTCGGCAACCACGCCTGCGCCGACGGTACGGCCACCTTCGCGAATGGCGAAGCGCAGACCTTTTTCCATGGCGATGGGGGCGATCAGTTCAACTTCCATGGTGATGTTATCACCTGGCATAACCATCTCTACACCCTCAGGCAGCTTCAACACACCGGTTACGTCGGTGGTGCGGAAGTAAAACTGGGGACGATAGTTCGAGAAGAATGGGGTGTGACGACCGCCCTCTTCTTTGGTTAGAATGTACGACTCAGCATTAAACTTGGTGTGCGGCTTGATCGAGTTGGGCGCAGCCAACACCTGACCACGTTGCACATCCTCACGCTTGGTGCCACGCAGTAGCACACCCACGTTGTCGCCAGCCTGACCTTGATCCAGCAATTTACGGAACATCTCAACGCCGGTACAGGTGGTCACAACGGTATCTTTAATACCGATGATGGCAACTTGCTCGCCTACTTTAACAATACCGCGCTCAATACGACCCGTTACCACCGTACCACGACCGGAGATGGTGAACACATCTTCAATGGGCATCAAGAAAGCTTGGTCCAGGGGACGCTCAGGCTCTGGAATGTAGGCGTCAACGGCATCCATTAACCTGTTGATCGCATCAACCCCCATCTCCGACTCTTCACCCTCAAGAGCCTTCAACGCAGAACCCTTAATGACGGGGATATCGTCGCCAGGGAAGTCGTAAGAAGAGAGAAGTTCACGCACTTCCATCTCCACCAACTCAAGCAGCTCTTCGTCATCCACCTGATCAACCTTGTTCAGGAAGACAACCAGCGCAGGCACACCAACCTGACGGGCCAGCAGGATGTGCTCGCGGGTCTGGGGCATGGGGCCGTCCGCCGCACTCACCACCAGAATACCGCCGTCCATCTGTGCAGCACCGGTGATCATGTTTTTCACATAGTCTGCGTGTCCAGGGCAGTCAACGTGGGCATAGTGACGTGCCTCGGTCTCATACTCAACGTGGGCGGTGGAGATGGTAATACCACGCTCACGCTCTTCAGGAGCGCCGTCAATTTGATCATAGGCGCGAAACTCCGCGCGACCCGCAGCCGCCATCACCTTGGTGATCGCAGCGGTCAATGTGGTCTTACCATGGTCAACGTGGCCAATTGTGCCAATGTTGACGTGGGGTTTAGTACGTGCAAACTTTTCCTTGGCCATTATGACCTCCAAATCTTTCTTAGTTCAGCCGAATTAACCGGTGGTTTTGGCCTTGATCTCTTCTGCAATGGATTTAGGCACCTGGGCATAGTGGCCAAACTGCATGGTAAAGGTCGCACGCCCCTGACTCATTGAACGCAAGTCTGTCGCGTAACCAAACATGCCGGACAAAGGCACTTGTGCCTTGACCAACCTGTTATTGCCAGAATCTTCCATACCTTGGATCTGACCACGGCGGGAGTTCATGTCACCCATGACATCCCCCATGTAATCTTCAGGCGTCTCAACTTCAACATCCATGATGGGCTCAAGCAATACGGGCTTGGCTTTCATGGCGCCCTCTTTGAGACCCATCGAACCGGCGATTTTAAAGGCCATCTCAGAGGAGTCAACTTCATGGTATGAACCATCAAACAGGGTCACTTTGACATCGACCATGGGGAAGCCAACATAGACACCATTGGCCATGGCTTCACCCACACCGTTTTTGACGGCTGGAATATACTCTTTAGGTACAACCCCACCCTTAATGCCATCCACAAACTCGTAACCAGCACCTGGTTCGTTGGGCTCTAAACGCAACCACACATGACCAAACTGACCACGACCACCGGACTGACGTACAAACTTAGATTCATGCTCAACCATTTGGGTAATGGTCTCACGGTAGGCCACTTGAGGCTGACCGACGTTTGCATCAACCTTGAATTCGCGCATCATACGGTCGACGATGATCTCTAGGTGCAGCTCACCCATACCTGAGATAATGGTCTGGTTGGTCTCATGGTCGACCTCAACCCGGAAAGAGGGGTCTTCTTGAGCCAAACGCTGAAGGGCCACACCCATACGCTCTTGGTCAGCTTTGGTCTTGGGCTCCACAGCAATGGCGATAACCGGTGCTGGGAAATCCATTTTTTCAAGAATGATCGGCTTATTTGGATCGCAGAGAGTTTCACCTGTGGTGGTATTTTTCAAACCAACCACGGCACAGATATCCCCAGCACGCACTTCTTTAATGTCTTCACGCTTGTTGGCGTGCATCAACATCAAACGACCGATGCGCTCTTTACGATCTTTGGAGGCATTAAGAACACTGGTACCCGATTCCATAACACCGGAGTAGACACGTACAAAGGTCAAGGTACCGACAAAGGGATCGGTCATGATTTTAAAGGCCAACGCGGCGAAAGGCTCTTCATCCGAAGGCTTACGCACGGCTGCTTCTTCACTATCAGGCAACAACCCTTCGATGTAGGGGGTATCAGAAGGTGAGGGGAAATAATCGACAACGGCATCCAAGAGAAGTTGAACGCCCTTGTTTTTGAAGGCAGATCCACAGAACACAGGTACAAACGCGCTAGAGATAACCGCACGACGCATGCAGGATTTAAACTCTGCAATGGTGATCTCTTCACCTTCCAGATATTTTTCCATTAAGGTGTCATCTTGCTCCAAAGCGGCCTCTAACAGCGCTTCACGAGCTTCTTCGACTTCAGCCTCAATATCCTCAGGGCAATCCAGTACTTCAAACTCTGCACCCAGGGATTCATCGTTGAAAATATAGGCCTTGCGGGTGATCAAGTCCACCATGCCGCGCAGATCTTCTTCAGCACCGATGGGGTACTGAGCAGGGATCGCACGTGCCTTCAGACGGTCCTTCATGGTTTGCACCGCTTTATTAAAGTCGGCACCCATACGGTCCATCTTATTCACGAAGGCCAAACGGGGTACACCATAGCGATCAGCCTGGCGCCACACAGTTTCTGACTGGGGCTGCACACCGGCCACACCACAGAAAACCGCTACGGCACCATCCAAGACACGCAAAGAACGCTCTACCTCAATGGTAAAGTCAACGTGGCCGGGGGTGTCGATAATATTGATGCGGTGCTCTTTCCAGAAACAAGTGGTAGCCGCAGAGGTGATGGTAATGCCACGCTCTTGCTCTTGCTCCATCCAGTCCATGGTGGCAGCGCCCTCATGAACTTCACCAATCTTATGCGAACGACCGGTGTAGTAGAGAATCCGTTCCGTTACTGTCGTTTTACCGGCATCAATATGGGCCATGATGCCAATATTACGTACGTGATCCAGGGCAATTTCTCGAGCCACTGTAATCCCCTGTGTTCTGTAGATTGTCAAAGAACAAAACCTGCTCTGCTCACCACACCGGGTGAGCAGACTTGCAGCTTACCAACGGTAGTGCGCAAACACCTTGTTGGCTTCGGCCATACGATGCGTATCGTCGCGCTTCTTGATGGTCGCACCACGGCCCTGAGAAGCCTCGATCAACTCGGCGGCTAAACGCTCACGCATGGTTTTTTCACCACGGGACCGTGCATAACCAATCAACCAACGAATGGCCAAAGTCTGACGACGCACAGGGCGCACCTCAACCGGCACCTGATAGTTGGCACCACCAACACGGCGGGAGCGCACTTCAAGCGTCGGACGCACATTGTCCACAGCCTCTTTAAACACCTTGATGGGATCTTCTTTTGTGCGCTGTTCGATCAAATCAAAGGCACCGTAGAAGACACGCTCAGCAAGCGACTTTTTGCCGTCTACCATAAGACAGTTCATAAACTTGGCGACAAGCTTATCATTATAACGCGCGTCTGGGATCACCTCGCGCTTGGGCACTTCACGACGTCGTGACATGACCTATCCTTAAACCTGATAATCAGTGAGCAACCCCCTGCCCTAAATGGCAGGAGAAACACATTACTTAGGACGCTTGGCGCCATACTTGGAACGACCCTGCTTACGGTCTTTCACACCCTGGGTATCCAATGAACCACGCAGAATGTGGTAACGCACACCGGGAAGGTCTTTTACACGACCACCACGGATGAGCACCACACTATGCTCTTGCAGGTTATGCCCTTCACCAGGAATGTACGCACTTACTTCGTGACCATTGGTCAGACGTACACGGGCCACTTTACGAAGCGCCGAGTTAGGCTTCTTAGGGGTGGTGGTGTAAACGCGGGTGCAAACACCACGACGCTGGGGGCATGCTTGCAAAGCAGGCACGTTGGTTTTCTTCTTCTGAGGCTTACGGCCCAGACGTACCAACTGGTTAACGGTCGGCATATCAATCTCCACAGAAAACAGGCCTGTTACCTTGCAGCCTTTGGCTACAAAATTTCCAGGCGATATCTCTTAGCAATGGCAGAGGAGGACGAATGATAGCCTGGTTTCGCATGGCTGCGACTTCTGGCTACGTGCTCCCCTTATGGGAATGTTTAAAGGTTAATCATCAAAAGAATTCGCGCATTTTACCTGTTTTTAACATAAATACAAGAAAAAAATATTGGGCAGCAGCCTGCTGCTGCCCAATAGCGCGATCTAAAGACGATTATCCTTCAGTAACTTCACTGGAGCTGGCTACCTTGGCAACGTGTTGCTCGCCACCTTGAGTAGATTTTTCTCCTTTGGTCAAACTGCCCATCTTTTTCAACTGCGACAAAATATTCCCCGTACCAGCAGGGATCAGACGTCCCACAATGACATTCTCTTTTAAGCCATTGAGGGTATCCACACGACCGGAGATCGCCGCTTCAGTCAGCACCCGTGTGGTCTCCTGGAAGGAGGCCGCCGAGATGAAAGAAGGGGTAGAGAGCGAGGCCTTGGTAATGCCCAGCAGTAGCGGTGTACAGGTCGCCACACGACCACCGCGCTTATCGGTCTTGACGTTCTCCAACAGGTAGTCATCTTTTTCTACCTGCTCACCACTGACAAACATGGTGTCACCCGGATCGGTAATCTGCACCTTCTGCAACATTTGGCGAACGATCACCTCAATGTGCTTATCGTTGATACGCACACCTTGCAACCGGTAGACCTCTTGAATTTCGTTGACCATAAAGCGGCACAACTCTTCCAAGCCCAACACCTTGAGAATGTCCTGAGGTACCGGTGAGCCCTCCATCAAGGGTTCGCCCTTACGCACCCAGTCGCCCTCGTTCACCGCAAGCTGCTTACCCTTAGGCAACAGATACTCCATAGGCTCGCCACTATCGGGTGTCACCACCAAACGACGCTTACCTTTGAGATCCTTACCATAGGTGACCATACCCTCATTTTCCGCAATGAAGGAGTGCTCTTTAGGCTTACGGGCCTCAAACAGCTCCACGACCCGTGGCAAACCACCAGTAATGTCGCGGTTTTTAGTCGACTGACGCAACACCTTAGCAATGATATCACCGCCATGTACATGATCCCCCTCGTTGACGACAATCACGGCGCCAACCGGCAGATAATAGCGGCATTCGCTACCATTGGGCATCATCAGCGTCTCATTGCTGTTCACATCCTTCAGGGTAATACGGGGACGCATATCACCCTTCTTGGAGCTTTGACCCTTCCACTCTGTCACCTCTTTGGAGATCAAGCCGGTGGTATCATCCATGTTTTCCCGCAAGGAGACACCATCCACCAGATCGCCAAACTTAACGATCCCCTCTACCTCCGTGATAATGGGCATGGCGAAGGGATCCCACTCAGCAAAGGTCGTGCCCTTCTCCACCACCGAGCCCGGTGCACTAGAGATACGCGCGCCGTAGGGAATACGGTAACGCTCGCGCTCACGACCCGCTTCAACCTGACCCTCATGCTCAACCGCTTCGTGTAAAGAGACCTCACTGTTGCGAGAGAGCACCACATACCGACCCGCACGATCCTGCACCGTAATCAGGTCATGAAACTTGAGCACACCACCATGGGTGGTCTCTTGGTGAGACTGTTCCGCTTGACGGGATGCCGTACCACCGATGTGGAAGGTACGCATGGTCAACTGGGTACCGGGCTCACCAATAGATTGTGCCGCGATCACCCCAACCGCTTCACCTACCGTCACGCGGGTACCACGCGCCAGATCACGACCATAGCAGGTGACACAAACGCCGCGAGTGGTCTCGCAGGTTAGTGGTGAACGAATCAGCACCGAGTCCACATTGGAGTTTTCGATCTTCTCAACGATATCCTCATCCATGATGGTGCCTGCTTTAACCAGCAGCTCATCGGTGATGGGATCCTTGATATCACTCACCGGGGTACGACCCAACAGACGGTCGCCCAGGGTTTCTACCACATCATTACCTTCCACCAGTGCCGCCACGGTGATGCCGATAGAGGTACCGCAATCCTCTTCACGGACAATACAATCCTGCGCCACGTCCACCAAACGGCGGGTTAGATAACCGGAGTTGGCCGTCTTCAAAGCGGTATCGGCCAGACCCTTACGGGCACCGTGGGTAGAGATAAAGTACTGAAGAACCGTCAACCCCTCACGGAAGTTTGCCGTGATGGGGGTCTCCATGATCTCACCCGATGGTTTTGCCATCAGACCACGCATACCCGCCAACTGACGCATCTGCGCGGCTGAACCCCGGGCGCCGGAGTTGGCCATCATAAAGATGGAGTTAAAGGAGGGTTGCTCCACCATTTCGCCATCTTTGTTCAAGACCGTATCGGTAGAGATGGTACCCATCATCTCATCGGCCACCCGCTCCGTGCAGTGCGACCAGATATCCACCACCTTGTTATATTTTTCACCCTCGGTGATCAGACCGTCAGTGTACTGCTTTTCAATCTCTTTCACCTTCTCCTGGGCAGCGTCGACCAACTTACGCTTGGCTTCAGGAATAACCATGTCATCTTTACCGAAAGAGATACCGGCCCGACAGGCGAAGGCAAAGCCCATAGCCATCAGACGATCGGTAAAGATTACCGTATCTTTAGTACCACACATACGGTAGGTATGGTCGATCAGCTTGGTCACCTCTTTTTTGGTGATAAGCTTGTTAATCGCCTGGAAATCAATCCGTTCTGGCAGCATATCGGCCAACAACATACGACCCACCGTGGTATGCACCCGCTTACCCCGGAAACGACACTGGATGGAAGCATGCAGGTTAGCAACCCCAGCATCAAAGGCCTGTTTAACCTCCATCGTATTGCTGAAGATCATACCCTCGCCAGCCACATTGGCCCGCTCTGAGGTCATATAGTAGAGACCCAGAATGATATCCTGCGTCGGCACAATAATCGGCTTACCGTTGGCGGGAGAGAGGATGTTGTTGGTGGACATCATCAACACCCGCGCTTCAATTTGTGCCTCAATGGAGAGGGGCACGTGTACCGCCATTTGGTCACCGTCAAAGTCGGCGTTAAAAGCGGTACACACCAGCGGGTGCAACTGAATGGCCTTGCCTTCCACCAGTTTAGGTTCAAAGGCTTGAATACCCAAACGGTGCAGGGTGGGTGCGCGGTTGAGCATAACCGGGTGTTCCCGGATCACCTCTTCCAAAATATCCCACACTTCCCCCTTCTCTTTTTCCACCATACGCTTGGCCGCCTTGATGGTGGTGGCTAGGCCACGCTCTTCGAGACGGTTGTAGATGAAGGGTTTGAACAGTTCCAGCGCCATCTTTTTGGGCAAGCCGCACTCGTGCAATTTAAGCTCAGGACCCACCACGATCACGGAACGACCCGAATAGTCGACCCGCTTACCCAGCAAGTTCAAGCGGAAACGGCCCTGCTTACCCTTGAGCATCTCGGATAAGGATTTCAGCGGTCGCTTATTGGTGCCGGTAATCACACGACCACGACGACCATTATCAAACAGGGCGTCCACTGACTCCTGCAACATACGCTTTTCATTGCGGATGATAATATCCGGTGCCTTGAGCTCAAACAGGCGCTTGAGGCGGTTGTTACGGTTGATCACGCGACGGTAGAGATCGTTCAAATCGGAGGTCGCAAAACGCCCACCATCCAGCGGCACCAAGGGGCGCAGCTCGGGGGGGATAACCGGAATCACCTCCAAAATCATCCACTCAGGTGAGTTTTTGGAATCCTGAAAGGCCTCCAGGGTATGCAACCGTTTGACAATCTTTTTACGACGCGCTTCGGAACTGGTATCACGCAGTTCGTCCCGCAGTTGATTGATCTCTTCGGGTATTTTGAGATCCACCAACATTTCGCGGATGGCTTCGGCACCAATACCGGCGCGGAACTCGTCACCAAACTCTTCTATAAGCTGGTAGTAGCGGTCTTCGGTCAGCAGCTCCCCGCGCTTCATGGGGGTCATGCCACTCTCTAGTACCACAAAGTTCTCAAAGTAGAGAACCCGCTCCAGATCCTTCAAGGTCATATCCAACAGCAGACCAATCCGGCTGGGCAGGGATTTGAGGAACCAGATGTGCGCCACAGGCGCGGCCAGTTCAATGTGACCCATGCGCTCACGGCGCACTTTGGATTGGATCACCTCAACGCCGCACTTTTCACACACCACACCACGGTGTTTGAGACGCTTATACTTGCCACACAGACACTCATAATCTTTTACGGGGCCAAAGATTTTGGCACAAAAAAGACCATCGCGCTCCGGCTTAAAGGTACGATAGTTGATGGTCTCTGGCTTTTTTACTTCGCCAAAAGACCAAGAACGAATCTTCTCAGGTGAAGCAATCGAGATACGGATACCATCGAAGCTCTGCCCCAGCATAGGCCGGGAGAACAGCTTAAAAACGCTCTGCCCAGCCGCAGAAATTTCCGAGCTAGGTGTTGCAGGCGCATCGCTAACCGGTGTCATAGCGTGGCTCTTTTCCGGTGCCTGCGAATCAGAGATATATTCCATGTTCAATGCCCTCGTTCAGGAGGTAGCCCCTGCCCCATCGCCTACGGCGTTGAGACAAACTTGTAAAGGAGGTTCTGCCCCACTGGACAGAACCCCTTGGAGCAAACGTGCTCAGTCGTCCCGTTGCAGGGTTACATCCAGCGCCAATGCCTGTAGCTCCTTCACCAACACGTTAAAGGATTCGGGCACGCCCGCCTCAAAAGTGTCATCCCCTTTGACAATGGACTCATAGATCTTGGTACGACCCGCCACATCATCGGATTTTACTGTCAACATCTCTTGCAGGGTATAAGCCGCGCCATAGGCCTCCAGCGCCCACACTTCCATCTCACCAAAGCGCTGACCCCCAAATTGGGCTTTACCACCCAAGGGCTGCTGCGTAACCAGTGAGTAGGGACCAATGGAACGCGCGTGGATTTTATCATCAACCAAGTGGTGCAGTTTCAGCATGTAGATGTAGCCAACCGTGACATGACGGTCAAAAGGCTCACCTGTACGGCCATCAATCAGTTGGATCTGACCCGAGGTAGGCAGGCCCGCCTTATTCAGCCAACTGGAGATATCCGACTCAATGGCACCATCAAAGACAGGTGTTGCCGTGGGCACACCGTACTGAAGATTTTTCGCCATATCCACCAGTTGATCATCACTCAGGGCGGCGATTTCAGCGCTTTCGCGGGTATTGTCATAGATCTCTTCAAACTGACGACGCAATACATCCGCCACACCCTTACGGTGTTGCTTTAATGCCTCTTCAATTTTAAAGCCCATGCCCCGAGCGGCCCAACCCAAGTGGGTTTCCAAAATCTGCCCCACGTTCATACGTGAAGGCACACCCAGGGGGTTAAGCACGATATCCACAGGAGTACCGTTGGCCATATAGGGCATATCTTCCAAGGGATTAATCTTAGAAATAACACCCTTATTCCCATGACGGCCTGCCATCTTATCACCAGGCTGGAGCTTACGCTTAACGGCGATATAGACCTTGACCATTTTCAACACGCCTGGGGGCAGATCATCCCCACGCTCAAGCTTTTCAACCTTGCTCTCAAACCGCTTTTTCAGACGATCCGCTGCCTTTTCAACATGGTGACGGATCCCCTCAATCTGCTGGGTAATGGCGTCATCATCCAACACCACATCCCGCAGATGGGAGCTAGGACTCTTATCCAACCAAGATTGCGAGATATGATCCCCAGGCTGTAGACCAGGGGCGCTGCGCACCGGTTTGCCGTTCATCAGATTGCGAATACGCTCATCCGCATCCCGCTCGATAATACGACGCTCGGCGGCCATATCCTTACGCAGCAGAGCAATCTCATCCTGATCAATCAGCTTGGCACGATCATCTTTTTCCAACCCACGGCGGCTAAAGACCCGTACATCCACCACTGTTCCGGCCACCCCTGGAGGCAGACGCAGGGAGGTATCCCGTACATCGGATGCCTTTTCACCAAAGATTGCGCGCAGCAACTTCTCTTCTGGGGTAAGCTGAGTTTCACCCTTGGGGGTTACTTTGCCCACCAAAATGTCACCGGGCTTAACTTCTGCCCCAACATAGATAATGCCCGATTCGTCCAGATTGCGCAGGGCATCTTCCCCCACGTTGGGCATATCACGGGTAATCTCTTCAGCGCCCAACTTGGTATCCCGTGCCATCACCTCAAATTCATCAATGTGAATGGAGGTAAAGACATCCTCAGCCACCAAACGCTCTGAGATCAAGATGGAGTCTTCAAAGTTGTAACCGTTCCAGGGCATAAAGGCCACCAGCACGTTACGCCCCAGCGCCAACTCACCAATCTGCGTCGAGGGACCATCCGCGATGATATCCCCCGCCGTTACCCGCTCACCGTTTTTCACCAATGGCACCTGGTTGATACAGGTATTTTGGTTAGAACGTGAAAACTTGGTCAGGTTATAGATATCCACCCCAGGCTCTGTGGAACCGGGCTCTTCATCGGCCTTGACCACAATACGCGCAGCATCCACCTCGTCCACCACGCCTGTACGACGGGCCGTGATGGTCACACCCGAATCACGGGCCACCACGCTCTCGATACCGGTACCCACCAAGGGAGCATCGGTTTTGATGAGCGGCACCGCCTGACGTTGCATGTTGGAGCCCATCAAGGCGCGGTTGGCGTCATCGTTTTCCAAGAAAGGAATCAACGAAGCCGCGACCGAAACCGTCTGTTTAGGCGAAACGTCCTGGTAGTTAACCCGGTCTGGTGTTGCCACCATGAACTCAAGTTTATGCCGGCATTGAATCAAGGCATCTTCTTCGGAGGCTTCATCACCCAATTTGGCGTTAGCCTGGGCGATGATGTAATTCTCTTCATCAATGGCAGAGAGAAAATCCACCTGATCAATGGGCGTACCCTCTTTTACCTGGCGGTAAGGTGACTCAATGAAACCAAATTCATTGATACGCGCATAGGTTGAAAGCGAGTTAATCAGACCAATGTTGGGACCTTCTGGGGTCTCAATGGGGCAGATCCGTCCATAGTGAGTGGGGTGCACGTCCCGCACCTCAAAGCCCGCGCGTTCACGGGTCATACCCCCTGGGCCCAAAGCGGACAAGCGGCGCTTATGGGTAATTTCCGAAAGGGGGTTGGTCTGATCCATAAACTGCGAAAGCTGGGAAGAACCAAAAAACTCGCGGATAACCGCAGAGAATGGCTTAGAGTTCATCACATCATGGGGCACCAGCTGGTCGGCTTCGGCGGAGGACATGCGCTCGCGAATGGCCCGCTCCATACGCACCAAACCGATACGCACTTGGTTTTCCAGCAGCTCACCCACGCTACGCACACGACGGTTGCCCAAGTGGTCGATGTCATCCACCTTACCATGACCATCTTTGAGCTTGAGCAGAATGTCCACAACACCCAAAATATCGTCATGTTGCAACGTACGGATGTGCAGCTCGGTATTAAGGCTCAAGCGACTGTTCATCTTCAAACGACCAACCGTTGACAGATCATAGCGGTCAGAATTGAAGAACAGGTTATTAAACAGCGCTTTTGCTGCATCAACGGTGGGTGGTTCACCCGGCCGCATCATACGGTAGATATCAATCAGAGCCTCATCTTGGCCACTGTTTTTATCCAGTGCGAGGGTATTACGCAGATAGGCCCCTACACTCATACCATCAATGAACAGCACATCAATCTCTTTGATACCACCATCTTCGAGATACTGCACCATCTCTTCAGTGATCTCGGCACCCGCCTCAATGACCACCTCACCCATGACGTCACTCATGTTACGCGCCACAAAGCTACCAATGAGCTCCTCCTGGGAGACCGGCAGCCAATCCATACCAAGCTCTTCAAATTTTTTGATATGCCGTGCGGTGACACGTTTTTTGGCTTTAACAATCTCTTCACCGCTCTCAGGGTGAACGATGGCATAGTTCAAACGGTTGCCCATCAAACGCTCGGGAACCATGCGCTTTTGCCACACCACACCCTCTTTACGAAAGGTTTCAATTTCGTAAAAGCGCTCAAGAATTTGCTCGGAACTCATGCCCATGGCCCGCAGCAAGGTGGTTACCGGCAGCTTGCGGCGCCGGTCAATCCGAGCAAACAACAGATCTTTGGGATCAAACTCAAAATCAAGCCAGGAGCCACGGTAGGGAATAACCCGCGCTGAGAAGAGCAATTTGCCGCTGCTGTGGGTCTTACCGCGATCATGATCAAAAAAGACGCCCGGCGAACGGTGCATCTGGGAGACGATCACCCGCTCGGTACCATTGATAATGAAGGTACCGGTGTTAGTCATCAGTGGGATTTCGCCCAAATAGACATCTTGTTCTTTGATTTCGCGTACGGTTTTGGTGCCTGTCTCTTCATTTTCGTCCCAGATAACCAGACGAAAGGCTACCTTTAATGGTGCGGAAAATGTCATACCTCGTTGCAGGCACTCATCCACATCATATTTGGGTTCGCCAAGGGCATAGCTGACATATTCTAGGCTTACGGTGCCTGCATAGTCATGGATGGGGAAAACCGATAAAAACACACCGTGCAAGCCGGTGTCCTTCATCTTTTCAAATTCGGTACCGGTTTGCAAGAACCGCACAAACGACTCTTTTTGCACCGAAATCAGGTTAGGGATGTCAATAATGCTGGAAATTCGCCCGAAGTTTTTCCGTAGCCGCTTCTTCTCAGTAAAGGTAAGAGCCATCGGAACTCCTCTAATCGCAGATGCAGGAGGTGAAATCATTCGCTTTGACAAACTTTTTTTACCCAGAGGGCAAACAAATGAGTGGGTAAGGCGCACCGACTCATCCGTTCGTCAGCGAACGAAAAAAAATTTTAGGTCGAGCCATAAGTCGCTCAAATCAACACGTTATAACTATGACTGGTTTTAAGTTAAAACAGAGCAGCACGCTGTTTTAACTTATAAAAGGGTTTCGGCACTTAAAAAATGGGTGCCCGACATCTATAACAAAAAAAGTGTACCCTAAAAATGGCGGTTGGGTTGAGGGCAAAAAACCCTCAACCCAACCCTTTGCCTTACGGCCTTTGCTGGGGGGAAATTACTTAATTTCCACCACGGCGCCGGCTTCTTCCAATTTGGCCTTAAGCTTGTCGGCCTCATCTTTAGAAACAGCTTCTTTAACCGCTTTAGGTGCCCCTTCAACCAGATCTTTAGCCTCTTTCAGGCCCAGACCGGTCATTTCACGCACGGCTTTAATGACGTGAATTTTCTTGTCGCCAGCACTGGCCAAGATCACGTCAAATTCGGTTTTGGCTTCTTCAACAACGGCTTCGCCACCACCAACCGCAGCAGCAACCGCAACAGGAGCGGCAGCCGATACGCCGAACTTCTCTTCCAAAGCTTTAACCAGCTCAGAAAGCTCCAGAACGGTCATGGATTCAATAGCGGAAATCATTTCTTCTTGGGTCATGAGAAACTCCTATGTGTGTTCAACGCAAGATGCGTCGTGTTTCGATTAGATTCGGTTATAAAAAAGCGCTTACGCGGCTTCTTTCTGTTCACGCACAGCGTTGAGTACCCGTACAAAGCTGCCAGGAACGGCGGCCAGTACCCCAACGAAGTTGGTGATGGGTGCATTGAGGGAGCCCAGCATTTTTGCCAGGAGTTCCTCTTTGCTGGGCAGCTTTGCCAGCCGCTCAATACCCTCAGCATCCATTGCTTTACCGTCGAGTACACCACCGACGATCTGAATTTTCGGGTGAGTCTTGGCAAATGCCGAGATCACCTTAGCCGGAGCAACAGGATCTGCCGAGAAAGCAATGCTGGTTGGCCCAACCAGAAACTCACCAAGAGCTTCAAATGGGGTCCCTGCAACCGCACGCTTAGCCAAGGTATTCTTGACCACGCGCACATTTGCACCAGCTTCGCGCAACTTAACTCGGAGTTCTGTCATTTCGGCCACGGTCAGACCACGATAGTGCGTAACAACAGCAACGCTGGAGCTGCTCAGGAGTTCCCGAACCTCTTCAACAATTTTGCTCTTATCTGCTTGCTTCACGCACGCACACTCCTTTTGACTGTGGGTCAAAAAGTCCAAAACCAAAAGGCGTTCTCATGATAAGTACCCTTTTGTCTCGGCAGGTGGATATTCCCATTAAAGCTGCTTCGGGAGATACGGCCTACACCGCCTTACCCAGCCACAACCGCCTGCTCTCTTGGACCATACGCCCAAATGGGCGTGTTACGGCTATTAAACTGTGTTAGTGGTCTAATAACCGAATGCTTTAACATGTTGGGCTGCGAAAGGAGACCAGTGCAACCCAACATGTATCTCTACTTTTTTAGATGCTGCTTTGGTCAACCTTAATCCCAGGACCCATGGTCGAGCTGATGCTCACCTTTTTCATATAGGTCCCTTTAGCGGCTGCGGGTTTCATACGACGCAGTTGCTCCACCAAAGCGGTGATGTTCTCAACCAAATCTTCAACAGGGAAAGAGGCTTTACCCACACCTGCGTGGATAATACCGCTTTTTTCTACCCGAAAAGCCACCTGACCCGCTTTGATCTCTTGTACAACCTTGGCAACATCAAAGGTCACCGTACCCAATTTAGGGTTGGGCATCATGTTACGGGGACCCAGAATTTTACCCAAGCGCCCCACCACACCCATCACATCGGGGGTAGCGACCACGCGGTCAAACTCCAACCAGCCACCCTGAATTTTTTCTAACAGATCATCGGCACCCACCACATCTGCACCCGCGGCTTTGGCCTCTTCGGCCTTTTCGCCCTTGGCGAACACCAAGACGCGAACCACTTTACCGGTGCCCTTAGGCAGGCTAACACTACCACGCACCATTTGGTCTGCGTGACGGGGATCCACACCAAGGTTGACAGCAACCTCAATGGTTTCATCAAACTTGGCGGTGGCGCACTCTTTGATGATCTTAATCGCATCACTCAAAGGATGGTTGACGCTACGATCAAATTTTCCACCATGCGCAGTGGCGCGTTTGCTAATTTTGGCCATGTTATCCCCCTTACACCACTTCCAAGCCCATGGAGTTGGCTGAACCAGCAATGATTTTCTTTGCTGCTTCAATATCGTTGGCGTTTAGATCCACCATCTTGGCTTTGGCGATCTCTTCAACCTGCGCCCAAGTAACCTTGCCCACTGCGGGGTCACGGTTGGGGGCTTTGCTACCGCCCTGCAGGCCCGCGGCCTTTTTCAGGAAGTAGGAGGCTGGAGGGGTCTTCAACTCAAAGCTGAAGGTACGGTCCGCATAGACCGAAATGAGCACGGGCACAGGGCTGGCTGGTTCCATATTGGCGGTCTGTGCGTTAAACGCTTTACAGAACTCCATAATGTTCAGACCATGCTGACCCAGCGCAGGACCCACCGGGGGGCTTGGCTTAGCAGCACCAGCGGGGCACTGTAACTTGATATAAGCTGTAATCTTTTTAGCCATTGTTTACTCTCCTGGGTCAACTGGTGGTGCGAGATATCAAATCTTCTCAACCTGGATGAAATCCAGTTCCACCGGGGTCGCCCGTCCAAAAATGCTTACGGATACCTTCAGGCGTGACTTATCCTCCTCCACCTCTTCAACGACACCGTTGAAGGATACAAAAGGACCATCGGTCACTCGTACCTGCTCACCTACAGCGAAGCTAACCTTCGGCTTGGGTTTCTCCATGCCGGTTTCAACTTGCTGTAGAATTTTTTCAACCTCACGATCCGAAAGGGGCTGTGGCCGCCCACCACCACCCAAGAAGCCCGCCACTTTCGGTATATCTTTAACCAGATGCCATGTTTCGTCATTCAGGTCCATTTTAACCAGCACGTAGCCAGGAAAAAACTTACGCTCAGAGGTTACTTTTGCACCCTTGCGCAGTTCAATAACCTCTTCTGACGGAACCAGAATCTCATCAAAATATTTTGACATTCCGGTAAGACGCACCTTTTCTTCCAAGGAGCTCTTAACCCGTTTTTCAAAGCCTGAATAGGCGTGAATTACATACCATCTTTTCGACATGGCGTCTCTACCCCCAGATATGGTACAGGCTTTTCCCGGTTATACTCTTTGACCCGGGCACGTGAGCCAATGCGTTTGAGATACGCTCTGGCTGCCAGCCTATCGGTTAACCGATAATGGCCTGCACTGTGCTGGAAAGAATGGCATCCACCAACCACAGGAAGAGCGAAACAGCGACGACCATACCAAACACCACGATGGTGGTTTGCATGGTCTCTTTGCGGCTTGGCCATACGACCTTACGCATCTCACTACGCACATCACCAAGATAGGCCTTGGCTTGATCGATACGTTCCATGATGTCTACCAGCCTTCGACTTGCACCCTGTTAATAGCCTATCCAGGAGCCCTTAACGGGCTCCTGGACACAACTATATGGCAGGACAGGAGGGAATCGAACCCACAGCCCTCGGTTTTGGAGACCGATGCTCTGCCAATTGAGCTACTGTCCTATGGGGTGTGTGGTAAGAAGTAGGATCTTACTTGATCTTACCTTCTTTATGAGTGGTATGTTTTTTACACCACTTGCAGTAACGGCGTGCCACGAACTTGTCGGGCTGATTACGCTTGTTCTTGTCCGTAGTGTAGTTGCGGCGGCCGCACTCTTCGCAGGCCATGCTGATAAGTTCGCGCACGGATTTAACTCCAGATCCATAAAGGCACCCCTCCTCCCGCCTGCCATGTGGCTTTGCCGAATGATGGCTGCGGTAAGCGGAGTGGCTGCCCACTCTATCGAGGCCTATTTGGCCGTCAACATAAAGAGGCTATTATCAGTGATGTTGTTCAAAAAGTCACGCAAAAAACATGAACTCCATCACCATTTACCAACAATGCGTCAAACAATTGGATACTAAAAGATTCAATAAGTTTCTTTTCATTAAACGTTCGACGGCACCCAAAGGGTGCCGTCGAATCTCTATCTACAGACCCGTGATATTAATCGATCACTTCGGCCACAACACCTGCGCCAACAGTACGGCCACCTTCGCGAATGGCGAAGCGCAGACCTTTTTCCATGGCGATGGGGGCGATCAGTTCAACTTCCATGGTGATGTTATCACCTGGCATAACCATCTCTACACCCTCAGGCAGCTTCAACACACCGGTTACGTCGGTGGTGCGGAAGTAAAACTGGGGACGATAGTTCGAGAAGAATGGGGTGTGACGACCGCCCTCTTCTTTGGTTAGAATGTACGACTCAGCATTAAATTTGGTGTGCGGCTTGATCGAGTTGGGCGCAGCCAACACCTGACCACGTTGCACATCCTCACGCTTGGTGCCACGCAGCAGCACACCCACGTTGTCGCCAGCCTGACCTTGATCCAGCAATTTACGGAACATCTCAACGCCGGTACAGGTGGTCACAACGGTATCTTTAATACCGATGATGGCAACTTGCTCGCCTACTTTAACAATACCGCGCTCAATACGACCCGTTACCACCGTACCACGACCGGAGATGGTGAACACATCTTCAATGGGCATCAAGAAAGCTTGGTCCAGGGGACGCTCAGGCTCTGGAATGTAGGCGTCAACGGCATCCATTAACCTGTTGATCGCATCAACCCCCATCTCCGACTCTTCACCCTCAAGAGCCTTCAACGCAGAACCCTTAATGACGGGGATATCGTCGCCAGGGAAGTCGTAAGAAGAGAGAAGTTCACGCACTTCCATCTCCACCAACTCAAGCAGCTCTTCGTCATCCACCTGATCAACCTTGTTCAGGAAGACAACCAGCGCAGGCACACCAACCTGACGGGCCAGCAGGATGTGCTCGCGGGTCTGGGGCATGGGGCCGTCCGCCGCACTCACCACCAGAATACCGCCGTCCATCTGTGCAGCACCGGTGATCATGTTTTTCACATAGTCCGCGTGTCCAGGGCAGTCAACGTGGGCATAGTGACGTGCCTCGGTCTCATACTCAACGTGGGCGGTGGAGATGGTAATACCACGCTCACGCTCTTCAGGAGCGCCGTCAATTTGATCATAGGCGCGAAACTCCGCGCGACCCGCAGCCGCCATCACCTTGGTGATCGCAGCAGTCAATGTGGTCTTACCATGGTCAACGTGGCCAATTGTGCCAATGTTGACGTGGGGTTTAGTACGTGCAAACTTTTCCTTGGCCATGCCAAATACTCCGGAATTTAAGCTGGTACATTGAGCCGAAGGCGTTTTGTCTACTCAAGTAAATAATGGAGCCCACGACCGGGATTGAACCGGTGACCTCTTCCTTACCAAGGAAGTGCTCTACCCCTGAGCTACGTGGGCATATAGACGCCTGCGACACGACGATATAAGACCTAAACCGCTCTTTGTAGGCACCGATTGACATTATGCCAACCCAAGCACCTTGTTGGAGCGGGAGAGGGGAATCGAACCCCCATGATCAGCTTGGAAGGCTGACGTTCTACCACTAAACTACTCCCGCACAACAAGAGCAAATGGTGGAGGGGGAAGGATTTGAACCTTCGAAGGCTGAGCCGGCAGATTTACAGTCTGCTCCCTTTGACCACTCGGGAACCCCTCCATTTGGTAGAGGCGCAATGTATACCTCTAACGACTTTGCAGTGTCAAGCAAAATTCACAGAGAATTTTAACTTTCTGGACACTTGCGCCAACCGTTCTAAAACGACTGGCTGAACCTACCCTTCTGTTGCGGAAGTCGGAGGATGTTAGCACTCCCTCCACTGGATGCAAAGAAGGAAATGCAGATCCAGCAAAAAAAATGCTCCGCGCTGTGAAACCCCCTATTTACCAACCGCTTCTAGAATGGTCACCAAGCAGCGCACTGTCTGCTCTGTGGGGTTACGGTACTGGTGTAGTACATTTCCCCCAAAACGTGCGCTATCGCCTTTAACCAGCCGCTTACACTCGCCAGCCAGTTCTAATTCCAACGCCCCCTCCAGCACATGCAGGTACTCTTCACTGCCTGGAGGATGGGGCCGCCCCTCATAAACCGCGCCTGCTTGTAACGAGAAAATCTGCTGGAAAAAATGCAGCGCATTGCCCGGTGAAACCACCACGGCACGGTAACGGCCATCGGCGGTCTCCACCCAGCGCATCTGGTCCGCCGGTACCACCTGGATGCGCTCTCGCTCTGTCACCAATAATTGATCAATGCTTAAACCCAATGCCCGGGCTATCTTATAGACCACCGCTAGGGAGGGATTGGCGTCATCTTTCTCCACCGTTGCCAGGGTAGCGCGGGGAATTTCTGCCATATCTGCCAAGGCTTGCTGTGTTAATTTGCGCTGAGAACGTAGCTGACGAATTCGCATGCCCGCTAAATTGTTCACCATAGCCGTCGCCTTAGTTTATAAAAGCCAGTCGATATAAAAACAATTTTGTTGATATAGCACTTTATCTTCGCTACGTACAGAAAAATTTAAAAATGCTGCCGTCACCAGCCTAAGTCGGACGTCGATCCTTGAGCGTGACCCGATATTGAATGGCTTCTGCCAAATGGGCTGGCTGTATCTCTGTGGCACCCTCCAGATCCGCGATGGTACGGGCAAGTCTCTGGATACGGTGATAAGCCCGCGCCGAAAAGCCCAGTTGCTTGGCCGCTTGTGCCAGCAATGTACGGCAAGGCGCATCGAGTGCGGCCCATTTCTCTAATTGACGCCCGCTCAACCGTGCATTCACCACCCCATCGCCATTACGTGCAAACTGTTGTTGGCGTCCCACTGCAATGCGCTGGCGGATTGTTTGTGAACGCTCCTCGGACTGATTGCTCGACAGTTGCTCCCATGCCACTGGGGGGACCTCCAAGTGCAGATCAATACGATCCAGCAGTGGACCGGAAAGGCGTCCTTGATAGCGCTGGATCTCATCAGGACGGCAGCCACAGCGATGGCGGCTATCTCCCAAATGGCCGCATGGACAGGGGTTACAGGCACATACGAGCTGAAATTTGGCTGGGTAGTTGGCGGAACGACTGGCCCGTGCGATGGTAACATCCCCTGTTTCCAACGGCTCACGCAGTGCCTCAAGCACATTGCGCTTATATTCGGGTAACTCATCCAAAAACAGCACGCCATGGTGGGCGAGACTTACCTCGCCGGGTTTTGGTATGGACCCTCCCCCCACCAGCGCCACCGAGGAAGCGGTGTGATGCGGTGCCCGAAAAGGCCGCTCGGCCACCCATGGTTGCTGGGCATCCAATCGACCAGCCACCGAATAGACGGCCGAAACCTCGAGCAGCTCATCCAGCGAGAGCGGGGGTAAAATCGAGATCAGTGCACGGGCCAGCATGGATTTGCCCGAACCGGGGGGGCCGCTCATCAAAATATTATGCCCGCCCGCTGCCACAATCTCTAACGCCCGTTTGGCGTGGGCTTGCCCTTTGATTTCAGCAAAATCCACATGAGCCTCACGGTGGCAAGCTTGCGCCAAAGGATCATGTTGTACCTGATGCGGAACAATCACCCCCTCCCCCCGCAAGTGGGCCACCAATTGAGCCAGATTCTCCACCGCAATCACCGTCACCCCGGCAACCAGTGCAGCCTCGGGGGCATTCGCCATGGGCACCACCAATTGCGCATACCCAGCACGTTTGGCCAGCAAAGCGGCGGGCATGCATCCAGGCACCGGTTTAACCCGCCCATCCAGTGCCAGCTCACCCAGCAGCAGTGTCTGTTGCAGGGCCTCTTGCGCCAACACACCCATGGCGCACAACATGCCCACGGCCATGGGCAGATCGTACAGTGAACCACTTTTGGGTAGGTTGGCCGGTGCCAAATTAATGGTGACCCGCTTAGGGGGGATCTGCCACCCCCCGTTTTTCAGCGCAGCACGTACCCGGTCTTTGGCTTCGCGCACCGCGCCCTCAGGCAAACCCACCATATTCAGGCTCGGCAGACCATTGGCAAGATCCACCTCCACCTCCACGGTCTGGGCCGACACCCCCTCTAACGCGATACTATAAATACGGGCCAGCATTAGTAGACCATCCCAGTCAATCCAGGCCATAGCCAAACTGCACCCCAACCGACCACTCGCTCAAAAGGCATTTTTCATACTCTCAAATTCCAGCATACCATGGGGTATGGGTGAGCCAGCTGCGTCGCTAGGCACCCATCACCCTAACATTTTTTCAACCACTTGCTTGGTCGAGCAGCCATGCACATGATGCAGTTTGCCACGCCCATTCCGGCTGCCCATCTTAGTTGACGATGTTGCCTAGCCGGCACAAAGGAAGGGGGCCGTGCCCCCCTCTCCGTAAGCTTGACCACACTTGGCTCGCTGAAAAGCCGTTGCCTTAAGTAGAGGGCGGCGATGCGTTCTGTTAATAGACCAGCACCCGGGGCTCCAACATATCTTCCATGGCATATTTGACCCCTTCCCGACCCAAGCCAGAGTCCTTTACCCCCCCATAGGGCATGCTGTCCACCCGAAAGCTGGGCACATCATTGTGGATAACGCCTCCCACCTCCAGTTGATCTAAGGCGCGCATGACCGTCGCAAAATCCTGGGTAAACAGACCGCACTGCAAACCAAAGCGGGAGTTATTCACCAGATGAAAGGCTTCATCCATACTCTGCACTGGGGTAAGGGTCACCACCGGTCCAAAGGCTTCATCGGCATTAATGCGGCAACCGGCATCCACCTCTTCTAAAATGGTGGCGGTCATTGAGTTACCCGCCCCCACATCCGCAATGGTATTGCCGGTGACCAGCGCGGCCCCCTGATCCAGGGCTTCCTGGATCCAACCCTGCAAGCGCTCCACATTGGCCCGATCAATCACGGGGCCAAGGGTGGTTTTGGCATCCAAGGGGTCCCCAATCACCAGCGCTTGGGCTGCCTTGGCAAAGCGAGCGCGGAACTCGCCCATCACATCTTGATGCACAAAGATACGCTGCACAGAAATGCACACCTGCCCGCACTGATAAAAGGCCCCCAGGATGGCCCGTTGAATCAGATGGTCCCAATCTTTAACATTATGGTCGATAATCAGGCCCGCATTGCCCCCCAACTCCAAGACTACCTTTTTTTTGCCTGCTTCAGACTTCATTTTCCAACCCACCTCTGGCGAGCCGGTAAAGGAGAGCAGCTTAATGCGCTCATCCTCCACCAACATTTGCCCCGCCGAGCGGTTGCAGGGCACCACCGAAAAAGCCTGTTTAGGCCAGCCCGAAGCCTCTACCACCTCTGCCATCATCAATGCCGTCAAGGGGGTTAAGGAGGCGGGTTTTAACACCACCGGACAGCCCACCGCCAACGCCGGCGCAATTTTATGCACCGCCAGATTGATGGGGAAATTAAAGGGTGCAATGGCCGACACCACGCCAATGGGATATTTACGCACCAGCGCCCGCCGTCCAGACCCCATTGGGTTAATCCCCAGATCATAGGCTTCGCCATAGATCCGCGTGGCTTCACCCACCGCAATATCAAAAGTGGCCACCGCACGCGCCACCTCTAGGGTAGATTCGGCGAGGGTTTTACCATTCTCCAAGCTTAGCACCCGTGCAAATTCGGCACCCCTAGCGGCGATACCATCCCGGATTTTGGCCAAACAGGCGGCCCGTTCGTAGGGTTGCATACGGCTGGTCTGCTCCAGCGCATCCACCGCACCATCCAAAGCCCGGTCTATTTCGTGCGGACCACACTGGGCAACCGTGTCTACCAACTGATCGTTATAGGGATTATATACCTTTAGCTGCGTACCTGTTTCTACCCATTGGCCGGCCACATAGGCTTTTTTCATGGAATATCTCCTCCTCCATTGCCACCGAGCATCCCTGTTCAGGCGGACATCTATAAGCTTAACTCGACGCCATTATAAAGATCTGCACACCCCCTGTCTGCCCACAAAAAAAACGCCCCACCAGAGAGAAGCAGGGCGTTTTTTATAACGTACAACCAGGATTGGCCAGGGCGGCGAATCACTCCACCGTTTCATCCTTGCTCAACTTTTTCTCCATCTCCACCACCCGCTTTTCCAGGGCATCCAGTTGCAGACGTGCATTGGCCGCCATTTTCCGGGCTACCTCAAACTCATCACGGGTCACTAGATCAAAGTGCTCCACCCCCTCACGCACCACCTCGCGCACCTTGCGGACCATCTCTTCGCGGGTCTCCCCCACCGACGAAACAACCCCCAGCACACCCTGGGCAATACGGTCAATAAAGGCATTATCCAACTGCATGTTCTCTCTCCAGAGTATCAGGGTCACGCCTAAAGGTCCTCCTTACACGAGCCTAGGAGACGCGATAACGGCGAATGAACCGTTGGTTTATCCAAGTTTTCACCCATGCGCTGCATGGGTGCTCTCCACATTAGTCCAGTTGCTCGGATTGGATCATACTGGCATCCACAAAATCGAGCCCCGCCCGACCGTGGAAATAGCCATTGCAAAAATCTTGTCCACGGTTGAGTTCGATCAATTTTTGGCGCGCCTCAGCACCGGAGATTTTACCCGCTACCGCCTGTTTCCACAATGCCACCACCGCCACCATATTTTTACTTTGTGGTGATAAGCGCGCAATATGAACACCCCCGGCCTGCATCCGCTCCATACCATCGACCACATTAAACAGCTTGTCCGACATGGTTTGAATACCATTGACGGTAAGCAGCGGTTTGCCTTCTTGGGTGCGCATGACCATACCATCAGCATAATCACCACACTTATATTGGCAATTGGATTTGGGCAGATTAAACGCCCTAGAGGTATAACAACGCGCTGAAAAGGTAAGTGGAATTTTGCCATAGGCAAACAGCTCATACTCCACTTTAATGGCGCTTTTGGCGATCAACATGGCCACCATATCCATCGAAAGTTCCACCGGCATCACAATGCGGTCAACCCCCACGGTGGTTAGAAAATCAGCGGTCTCTGGATTGTAGGTGGTAATATGAGGTCCTGCCACGGCGGCTTGCCCCTCCCCCACATAGAGCGCCGCCATATCGTTGGCCTCATAGCGGATGCCCAGCTCTTTACAAGCCGCCACGATCTCCCGCAGAGCCTGCTGCTCAGGCTCGTTCATAACCAGCCCCAGCGTCGAGAAGACCAGCTCTTTACCCGATGGCTTGAGCGCCTCGGCCAGTTCCACCATCTCTGCTGGGTTAAGGTTGTAGCGCTTGGAGCAGACCACCTCGCCGATATAGAGAATATCTGCCTCGGTTTCAAAGGCCATTTTTTTATAAAAATCGCGGAAGCCGTTTTTACCCCAGTCAAACAGCACCGGTCCAATGGAGAGTTTCATTACTGCCAATTCTCCTGATAAGTTCCCAAAGTGTGGGTAGAGCCCTCTGAGGTTTGGTTCAGCGTACGCAACCAGCTACCCTTGGCGCGAAAACGTTCGGGATTGGCATAGTAGGCATCCACCGCCTGACGCATGGTCTTGGTCACCGTAGAGACATAGGATTTGGTGCGCTGCCGTCCTTCAATTTTTAAACTGGCCACCCCAGCTTCAATCACCTCGGGCAGCATCTCTAAAATATTCAGGGAGCTCGGCTCCTCCATCACATGATAGATATGGTCATTAGCTTCAAAGCGGCCCTTGCAGATGGTGGGATAGGCCGCCTCTTCGCCCTGTTCATACTCCGCAATCAACACATCATTAAGGCGGGTTTGCAGTTTCTCTCCCTCATTTTGAAACTGCACATGACGTGCTGGCGAACAGACCCCCTCAATATTGGGCGACACCCCGGTCACATAAGAGGAGAGATAACAGCGCCCCTCGGCCATGACACAGAGCCCGCCAAAGGCGAACACCTCTAGCTCGACATCGGTTTTCTCTTTTAAGGCAACAATCTCCGGCACATTCAGCACACGCGGCAAGATCACCCGTTTAATGCCAAAGTGTTTTTGATAAAAATTGACCGCCTCATAGTTGCTGGCCGACGCCTGCACCGACAGATGCAGCCCCAGGTTGGGATAACGTTCATGGGCATATTTTAATAAGGCCATATTGGCCACGATGACCGCATTGGCCCCATATTTGGCCGCCATGTCTACCGTGTCATACCACGCGCTGGGATCTTCAATTTGGGGATAGGTGTTAAGCACCACATTGGCTTTAACCCCATGCTGATCGCAATAGGCGATGCCTTCGATTGCCTCGGCCTCACTAAAATTAAGGCCCTCAAAGTTACGCGCATTGGTCGCATTACGAAAGCCGAAATAGACCGCATCCGCACCGGCATCCACCGCCGCTTTTAACGATGGCAGATTACCAGCCGGAGCAAGAACCTCTACTCTGTCCATGATTTCTAAACCGTTTTTCTCGTGCGTTAGCACGCCTTGCTGGGCACGAACCGCCCCAGCCGACAAACAAAAACGCGATTTATAAAGGCCCATCGCTCAGCCTTAGCCCAGCGATTTAACCACCCCAGCGGGGACTTTTACGCATTGGCACGCCAAGATGGTCCATAATCCGCGCGACAATAAAGTCCACCAAATCATCCACACTCTGCACACCGTGATAAAAACCCGGCATGGCGGGCATCATCACCGCACCCATGCGGGTCAGTTTAAGCATATTCTCTAGGTGAATCTCTGACAGGGGCGTCTCTCTGGGGACCAGAATCAGCTTACGCCGCTCTTTTAGGGCCACATCTGCCGCCCGCTCGATCACATTATCAGACATACCGTGGGCAATGGAGGCCAAAGTCCCCATGGAGCACGGACAGATGACCATGGGCCGATTGCCCGATGAACCGGAGACCTCGGGGCAGAACCAATCATCCCGCCGCAAATATTTTAACCGCCCGCCCGAATTGCTAAAGTGACTGTCTAGGCGGGCCTGTAGATCCGCATTTTCCTCTTTAAGCTCCAAACCGACCTCGTGGGTGATCACATCTTGCGCCGCGCGGGTCATCACCACATTAACCCGTTGTCCCTCCTCCAACAGACGCTCAATAAGCCGAAATCCATAAATGGCCCCTGAGGCACCGGTTAGGGCAACCAGAATGGGGTATTTTGGTTTTTCGTGTAGATAAGCACTTGGCATGTGAACCTCCTCGATGGATTGTTCTTATGGCTACAGACCTCGATCTTGGCCAGTCGGTTCACCGATTCGTTAGATCGTGGTCCATTTTTTGGTTTTATCACACCCATAGTTTACCCTAAGCTGCGGTTAGGGATCGAACAGAAAACCAAGATCACCCCATGATAATATTTAAACGCCCTGCCAAGGCGCTTAAATCATGGTACGCCCATCCCAAAAAACATAAACAAGGCGTCATTCGATTCAGACAGGGAGATACGCATGTCGGTCTATACCACCCTTACTTTGGCAGAATTGGGCCCTTTTTTAGCCCGCCATGACATTGGACAGCCCCTTAGTTTAGAGGGGATTAGCGCGGGGGTGGTCAACACCAACTATCGGCTTACCACCAGCCGTGGCATCTATATCCTCACCCTGATTGAGAGTGGTGAGCGTGATTATTTACCTTGGATGTTGGCACTGCTTGCCCACTATCGGGAACGCGGCGTGCCCTGCCCGCTACCCATTGCCGACAATCGACGCCAGATGCTACACACCCTAAAAAATCGCCCAGCGATCCTGGTTAGTTTTTTGGATGGCGAACTGCCCAACCCCCTTACCCCAGGCCACGCTTGGCAAGCGGGCCGCCTATTGGCCCGTCTGCACCATGGGGCGCAGAGTTTTGACTACCCACGCGAAAACCCCCTTGGCCCTGTCGCATGGCGCTCGATCCTTGCCCAGCTAACCCCCATGCTCCAAGAGGATGTTACCACCCTGGAGCTGTTGCAGAAAACCCTAATTGAGAGCGAAACGGTTCTATTTTGCCACAAAACCCTGCCCTCAGGCATTGGCCATGCCGATCTTTTCCCCGACAACACTCTGTTTGATGGCGAAGTGCTCACCGGTGCCATTGATTTTCACTACGCCTGCACCCTACCCTGGATTTATGATCTGGCCATCTCGCTCTGCGCCTGGGGTTTTGATGAAGAGGGGGCACCACGACCAAAGATGATGAGCGAACTCTGGCGGGGTTATGCCGAAGCGCGCCCCATTGATCCCGATGAGTTGCAGATCGTACCAGTGGCCATGCGGGCCGCCGCGCTACGCTTTAGCCTAACCCGATTACGGGATTTTCATTTTCCCCGGCAAGGGCTGCAAGTCACCCGCAAAAATCCCGCCGCTTTTCTCAGATTGCTGCATTGGTTATGGGAAAACCCATCCATTATCAAGCAACTGGGGCATCCCTAATCGAACAAGCCCCCACCACCTAGGCAGGTGCTGGGGTCTTTTTCTCTCTACCCTAACAGAAGCAATCTTTACCACATCTTACCGTCTGTTCGCCCTCGACCCGACCACGGTTTGCGCCAAGCTCAGCGCGTGATCCAGGATCCCATCACCATCACCAAACACCTGGGCCGCTAAACCGCGCGATTAAAGCCATGGCTTACCATGATTGATCGGTTACACATTAAAGCGGAAATGCATGACATCCCCATCAGCCACCCGATACTCTTTACCCTCAAGGCGTAGCTTACCCTTCTCTTTCGCCCCGGCCTCGCCCTTACAGGCAATAAAATCGTCGTAGCTGGTTACTTCGGCCCGAATAAAGCCCTTTTGAAAATCGGTATGGATTACCCCCGCAGCTTCGGGAGCCGTTGCACCCTGTTTGACCGTCCAAGCGCGCACCTCTTTAACACCCGCCGTAAAATAGGTCTGTAATCCCAGCAACCGATAGGCCGCTTGGATAAGGCGATCCAATCCCGACTCGTGCAGCCCCAAATCTTCTAAGAAGGCAGCCTTTTCATCCCCCTCCAACTCGGCGATCTCTGCCTCAATGGAGCCGCACACAGCCACCACTTCTGCCCCCTCCCCTTTGGCATGCTCGCGCACCTGATCCACCAGCGCGTGGGAGCCAGGGGTCTGCGCCGCCGCCACCAGGGATTCCGACACATTGCACAGATAGAGTACCGGCTTGTTGGTCAGAAAAAACAGCTCTGCAAGGGTCGCTTGTTCCTCTTTACTAAGGTCCAGGTTACGCATGGGCTTACCCGCATTAAAGCCCGCGATCACTTTTTCCAATGCATCCGCCTGAATTTTAGACTCTTTATCGCCACTTTTGGCTTTTTTCACCACGCTGTTGTAGCGCTTTTCTGCACTGGCCATATCGGCTAAAATCAGTTCGGTATCAATAATCTCAATATCCCGCAGCGGATCAATGCTGTTGGCTACATGGGTGATATCATCATCCTCAAAACAACGCACCAGATGCACAATGGCATCCACCTGCCGAATATGCCCCAAAAATTGGTTGCCCAGCCCCTCGCCCTTGCTGGCCCCCGCCACCAAACCGGCAATGTCCAAAAACTCCATGGTGGTGGGCAGTACCCGCTGGGGGTTAACAATGGCAGACAAAGCATCTAAGCGGGGATCCGGTACCACCACCACCCCCACGTTGGGTTCGATGGTGCAAAACGGATAGTTGGCCGATTCGGCACCCGCTGCGGTTAGGGCGTTAAAGGTTGTGGATTTACCAACATTGGGTAGGCCGACGATGCCGCATTGCAGTGCCATGGGTGTGTTCCTCTTGAGTATAGACGACTTTACTAAAACAGACACCCCAGGGACACACCAAACGCCCCTGGATGCGCTTCACCGCTCTTTGCACAGAGCGCCAACATTAAGTTGCCACCGCGCCAGAGTAACGCCCATGGCACCCTGTGTCGCGGGTGGTTTATGCTTGACCATCCCCCCCCAAGCTTAGTCGGTGCGTTGGGCACGCGCAAAGGCCTGGGCCACGGCACTGAGCTCGTTACTCGGGTTTGCCGCCCCCTGCGTTTGCGTTTCAGGAGGGCGCGCTGGGCGGCGTGGTGCTTGAGCGGGTTTCTCTTTTACAGGTTGCACCGGGTTGATCGCCCGTGACAAACGGTTCATCGCCTCGACCAGATTACCCGCTTGCAGCGCCCCTAGCGCCGCTTTTGCCAACGCCATGAGCACCGGCATCACCACGTCCCGCTCCTCTTTGGTAAAGCTCGATAGCACATAGTTGGCGGGATCCCATTTGGCGGGAGGACGCCCAATGCCCAACCGTACCCGCACAAAATCGGCGGTGCCAAGGTGTTGTTGAATGGACTTCAGCCCATTATGGCCCCCATGCCCACCCCCCACCTTCATTTTTATCTTACCCAAGGCAAGATCCATATCATCATGAAAAACGATAACGTTCTTTGGCTCAATTTGATAATAGCGGGCAGCCTCACTCACCGACTCCCCTGAGAGGTTCATAAAGGTTTCTGGCAGCAACCAATAGAGTTTTTCGCCCTGCACCACACCGCTACCAAAACGGCCTTTAAATCGACTGCTGGGGGCAGGCAGACCATAGGTGTAACAGATCGCATCCATGGCATCCCAGCCTAGATTATGCCGTGTCTCCCGGTATTTTTCTCCTGGATTACCCAAGCCGACCAACAACACCGCCATCACCAACACTCCCAAACAGCAGAACGGGAGGCGCTTGACACGCCCCCCGTCCCGATTTCCATCCTGGCCGCTTACACAGGGGTTATGCCTCTGCTCCAGCCTCTTCATCGGTCTCTTCAACCTTAACACCCACCATAACCACCACGGTGAAGTTAACGTCGGTGAACACCTTGGTCCCCTCGGGCAGAGTGATGTCCTCAATATGGATTGATTTACCAATCTCCATCTCGGCACAATCCACCAAAATCTCGGTGGGGATGTTGCCGGACAAGCAGTGAATCTCCAACTCATGACGCACGATCTGGATGATACCGCCACGCTTGAGCCCAGGAGCCTGATCTTCGTTGCGCAGATGCACAGGCACATGCACGGTGATCATCTTGGTGGGGTCCAAACGCAGAAAGTCCACATGCTCAGGCAGATCGGTCACAGGGTGACGCTGTACGCCACGTACCAACACGTTTTCAACCTTGCCATCCACACTCAGTTGATGAACGGTGTTAAAAAGGGTTGGTCCCTGACCGGCAATCGCAACGCGAAAAGCGTTCAGGTTCATCTCCAGACTGATGTTCTCTTTGCCTGCGCCGTAAACCACAGCAGGGATACGCCCCTGTTGACGCAGCTTACGGGCCACCCCCTTGCCGAGCCCTTCACGCGTCACGGTCTCAAATGTTGCCATTGTGCTCTTCCTTCTTCTCTTAATACAACATGGTCACTGTTTTATGACCGCGCAGTCGACCTCCAGGGGTGTCGAAAAGTCGGCATAAAACCCACAAAACGGTATCGACAGGATACCGCAATTAAACGAATAGTGAGCTAACCGATTCGGCATCAGAAATGCGGCGAATCGCCTCACCCAGCAGGTTGGCCACGGTGTAAACCTCAATCTTTTCACACGCCAAGCCACGCTCAGAGAGGCGAATGGTATCGGTAATCATAAAGTGGGAGATGGCGGATTTTTCAATGCGCTCGATGGCCGG
Organism: Magnetococcus marinus MC-1; assembly: GCF_000014865.1. Classification (NCBI taxonomy): domain Bacteria; kingdom Pseudomonadati; phylum Pseudomonadota; class Magnetococcia; order Magnetococcales; family Magnetococcaceae; genus Magnetococcus; species Magnetococcus marinus. Next base: position 1,024,583 of record NC_008576.1, on the reverse strand, counting down.
CCCAGAGAGCACGCCATGGGTACAGGCTGCATAGACCGAGTTAGCCCCTTGTTCCAACAGGGCGTTGGCGGCCGCGCACATGGTACCAGCGGTGTCCACCATATCGTCCACAATCAAGCAGTTTTTACCGGCAATTTCCCCAATGATATGGTGAATTTCCGCTTGGTTGGGTGCTGGGCGCCGTTTATCAATGATCGCCAGATCAACATTGAGACGCTTGGCATAACCCCGGGCCCGCACTACCCCACCAACATCTGGGGAGACCACCACCACATTATCCAGCCCCTTGGCACGGATCGCCTCCAACAGCACTGGAGAGGCGTAGAGGTTATCCACCGGCATATTGAAAAAGCCCTGGATCTGCCCAGCGTGCAAGTCCAGCGTCAGGGTGCGTTGTACCCCAGCAGCATGCAGCAGGTCAGCGACCAGTTTGGCCGTAATGGGGGTACGTCCAGCCTCTTTACGGTCTTGGCGGGCATAACCATAATAGGGGATCACCGCAGTGATATGACCTGCCGAGGCGCGCCGCAAGGCGTCAACCATAATCAGCAGTTCCATCAAATTGGCATTGGTGGGGGCCGAGGTGGGTTGAATGATAAAGACATCCCGCCCTCGCACATTTTCGTCGATCTGGACAAAGATTTCACCATCGGAGAAACGGCGGACCGTAACCTCACCAAGCGTTGTGCCCAAATAGTCGGAGATCCGTTCTGCCAGCTCGGGATTAGCCGTACCGGAGAAGATGCGCATTTTTTGATGGAGGCTCATTAGAATCTACCGGATGCGGATCACGAGATGACCTCCCATAACTCAAGAGGCTGGTCTCGTATAAAAAACAAAAGAGTGTCCCAGTACCCCGGTGACACTCCTGTCTTAGAAGAATGGCTGGGCCGCCAGGATTCGAACCTGGGGATGCCGGAATCAAAATCCGGTGCCTTACCGCTTGGCGACGGCCCATCACAATCGTTTCAAATATGTCCCCTCGGAAACGGACGCCATTATAGCGCTCTGTCACGCAATTGCAATCTTCTTTTTGAAAAGCACCTGCATTTTATCGGCTAGAACTGTCCAAGGCAGGGGTGCGTATGTAACATTTTACCTTCGATTACAAGCCATTGAGCATTATTTTGGCGTAACGTTTGCGCCGCATTCACCGCGTTCACTTCGTCGTCAAAAACCCCAAAACAGGTGGTACCACTGCCGGACATGCAAACCCCATCCGCCCCCTGTTCCAGCAACGCCTCAAGCACGCTCCCAACCTGCGGGCAGAGCTGCACCGCCGCCTGTTGGAGATCATTATGCAACTGATGGGCATGCTGAATACCCCCATCAAGCCACGCCTGTGCCGCTCCGGGCGGCGTATAACAGCCCCCCACCTGCGCGGCATGGGCCTTAAACACCGCCACCGTTGAGAGCGCAACACCCGGATTGACCACCACCAGATGCCAAGCCGGCAAGGCTGGCATGGGGCTGAGTCGTTCGCCAATACCCTGCGCCAAAGCGGCCCGCTGGTAGAGAAAAATGGGCACATCCGCGCCTAACCCCAGCCCAATTTCCGCCAATTCTGCCGCGCTTAGCTGCAATCCCCAGAGCCGGTTGAGCGCCAACAGGGTGGTTGCGCAATCGGACGAACCCCCACCCAGCCCGGCACCGTGGGGAATCTGCTTGCGCAGTTGAATCGCCACCCCCTGCTCCACCCCAAAGCCTGTTTTTAAGCGTTCTGCCGCCCGATAGACCAAGTTATCCGCCACACTGGCCGTTACCGCTGGTTCACAGCTTAGATGGATTCCACCGCCTCTATCCAAGCTAAACTGCAACGTGTCCTGCAAGGGAAAGTAGGCCATCACCGTTTCCAACAGATGATAGCCATCGGCACGCCGTCCCACCACCCGTAGGGTTAAGTTAAGCTTGGCGGGCGCCGCATAGATAAGTGGTGCGGGCTCCATCATGGTGCCCGCCGCAAGGGCCAAAACTCTTTAAAAATCGTCTTAGGGTAGGCATCGCGCCACGAGCTCGGGCCTAATTTACCCCCCAAGCGCCATTTTTTGGCCGACACGCTCAAACGGTTACTCTCCCCCACCCGCACCTCGATACTGTCGGGCGTCAAGCTGCTGGGCGCACGCTGCTGATCCCGCCACTGATAACGCACATGGTAAGGCAGACCCGCACGCACCAGCCCCCACCGCTCCAAGGGACGGCCATCCTCCGGTGAGACACGGATCCGCTCACTGGCGCCGCTGTGCAGCCAAAAATCGCCATCCACCTTTTGCCAGGTCCAGCTACTCTCCAGATCGGTCACGCCCAACAGCATGCGTACCAGCTGCTGAGGAGGGATCTCCAGACCCGTAAAATGGGCCATGCCTTCACCATTAGCCGGAACCCGCTCCACCTCTAACCGGTCAGGCAATACCCGCTCTAACCAGAGGGCGCTCAGCCACACCTCCATCGCCAACTGTCTAAACGGCCCATACGCTTGCAAACGCATGCTCTGCTGCCCATGACCGGTAATGCGTACCCGGCTGCTGCGCCCCTCAGAGGCATTTTCCATACGCAGCACCCCTTCCACCTGCCAAGCACCGGCCACCGCATCACGCAAGCGTATTTGCCAGTTACGGGCATGGTCAAACGCTTGCCAACGCAGGCTCTCGCTCTCCAGCAAGGGGGGCTGCTTGGGACCGCATCCACCCATCCATAACAACATAGACAAAAGCGGGATCCACAACGGGATCCCGCCCAATTTTTCGTGTCGTCTGCGCACCATTGGCACCCCTGGTGTCTACGCGGCCCAACCCCCGATTATGGCAAGTTAAGCTGGCGTAACTTCTCCTTGAGATTCGCATTATCTGGACTGATCTTGAGATATTTTTGCCAAAAGTTCGCCGCCTCTTTATCACGACCCAAAGCCTTTAACACATCCCCCAGATGTTCAACGATGGTAGCATCATCGGGCTGCAAGCGCACGGCCTCACGCATGGCGTCCACCGACTCAGAGAGACGGTTCATGCGAAACAGCACCCAGCCCAGACTGTCGGTAATAAAACCATCCCCGGGTGCCAACTTGGCGGCCTTTTTTAACAGCTCCAGCGAGCCTTCCAAATTCTCATTGCGGTCTGCCCAGGTATAACCGAGATAGTTCAGTGCATGAGCGTCATTGGGATTAACCTTAATGTAGGCTTCCAAATCGGCTTCAGCCTCTTTCCACTTACCCAGCTTGTCGTAGGCCATGGCACGGTTAAATAGAAAACGGGACTCCTCGGGATCTAACTTTAACCCCTCCTCCGTAGACTGAATCACCTGCTCATATTGATCGTTTTGTAGCTGCAAAAAATTAAGCGCCAACACCACATCCACCCGTGTGGGATGGCTCTTATAGAGGCTTTCAACAATCTCTACCCCCTCTTTTTTACGCCCAAGATCCGACTGCAAATAGGCGATGCGAATCTGCGACTCGGGATAGAAGGTCTCGCCCAACTGCACCTTGGCATACTCACCAACCGCCTCTTCATCCCGCTTTAAATACTCCAGAGCCTGCCCTAGGTAGTAGCGGATGCTAGAATTTTCGGGTTGCTGCACCTCGGCCAGCCGCAAGGCACCCAGCGCCTCTTCGTAGCGCTCTTGCGAGAGTAGAATAAAGGCACTGCTCAGGTGAGCCTGTACACTGGATGGGGCCAACCTTTGCAAGTTACTAAAGACCGCCAGCGCCCCTTCGCGGTCGTCCACATTCAACAACAGACGGCCCAAGCGGGTATGCACCACCTCACTGCGGGGATGCTCATCCAAATAGCGCCGATAGATCGCCTCGGCCTCTTCATTTTTTTTCAAATCCTGCAATACGGAGCCCAGCGCCAAGGTGGGCTCCAACTGCTCTGGGGCCATGGCGCGGGCGCGTTCAAAAGCCGCCAACGCCTGCGCTTGATCATCTTGGTGCAGCCAGCCCCGACCAACAGCCAGCTCCGCACGCCAGCCAATCAAGGGATGGCTAAGCAGCGCCTCCACCACTTTGCTGGACTCAGCCGCACGCCCAATACGCCCATAAAGCTGCGCCAACACCAGTCGCACACCACTGTCGTCAGGATCCTGTTTAAGCAGCTCCTCATACTGCACCACCGCCTCGGGATAGCGTTTAAGCACCCGCAGGATGGTCGCCAACGTACGTCGCGCCAGCTCATGCTCTGGGGCCAGATCCACCACCTTACGAGCATGCACCAGGGCTTTTTCATAATCCTTGCCCTGCATCGCGAGGCGCGCCACCATCACCTGTGACTCCACCGCACCAGGATCGCTCTCCACTACCTGGGTAAAGGCGGCTTCGGCCCCTTTCCAATCACGCTCTTGCAGCAGCAGGTGCCCCACTAAAAAGCTAAAGGTCGCGGTGGCATCGGCCAACCGCTCCTCTGGGGTAAAGATGTGGGGCTCCTTAGTGGTAGCCGCCGCAGTTTCTGCACGACTCTGATTGAGCCCGCTCTCCACCGCCCATGTACATCCAACCAACCCCAGTACCACGAGGGAGCTGATGGCTTTGATCGTTTTAAACCGATTTTTTTTCACGGCATGTACCAATCGCAGGGTCTGTTGATGCACCGGCTTACGCCTATGCGCCAGGTTCGTCCATGAGAATCAGGCTCTTTTTCCACTGGCCCGCTCTCTTTACTTCGACCATTTTGGACAAACACTTAACCTACTCTCTCTCTTTTTTTGTTCATAATCCGCCAAAAAGGTTGCGCCAAGTCTCCTATTATATCGAAGTTCCCTAGCCTTAACCTATTCTACACGCACCGCTTTATATTTTTCTACGGGCTATCCTTTAACCGGGCAAACCCGCCTCTTCGGCACTCAGCCCCTCCACCTCTTGCAGCAGACCGGCGGCATCAATATTGTACATACGCACCACGTCGCCCAACGTATCGACCTGCGACGCCAAGCAACTGGCACACTCAATACCCCGTTTGGCAAGAGCTTCCTCCAATCCCGGATACGCTTCCATAAGCTGCGAGACACTCTTTTGTTTCGGCTTGTCAGACATCACGTCATTCCTTCTAAGACCGCCTAGGCCAACAGCACCCCTACGGTGGGCAGGTTTTTATAACCCCATGTTCAACATAAACAGCTCGATCGCCCCTAAATCGACCAACAAGGCAAGGTTTTTTTTACCCTACTCTATGCTACATTTTTTCGTTGGCAATTTGGTATTTACTTTATATTACAGTCATTAATAAAAAACTTCGCCCGTTATTCACAGCTGCGACGTTCTTTGGTGTCACCCCTTCGGAACTGGTTTGACACATTCCGTGCTTGTCATGTTCACCTCCTTTATATATAATTTCGCGCTTTCTGATAAGGATGAATCTTGACTTGTCAAGTCGACCCATAGAAGGAGCCGCGCCGTGGCACGCAAAAGAACGCTGGGTGGAAAAGCCCCCCAGGCTGGTAACAAAGTATCCCACTCCCAACGCAAAACCCGTCGTCAGTGGATGCCTAATATTCAGACCAAAGCCCTTTGGAGCATCACCCTGGGCCAATCTGTCAAGGTCACCATCTCCACCAGCGCCCTGCGCTCTGTGGATAACGCCGGTGGGCTGGACAACTACCTGCTTAAAATTCTGCCCTCCGAACTGACCCCCTCCATGCGTCGCGTGGCCCGTCAGATCCGTGAGCGCAAAGCCGCTGCCTGAATAAGCCAATCTCCCCCTGGGGAGTGGCGTTAGTAACGGCGCGACTGCGAACTTAAAAAGGCCCTTTGACCCCGCTGGTCAAAGGGCCTTTTTAATGAACACCCGCTCGCTTCGACGTGCGCTTATTGGCCACCCAACAGCGCAGGCATCATACGAATACCCGGATCATACGCCACACTGCCCCGTTCCAACAGATTTTCGTCATAGCGCGCATTGTCATCAGGCTCAATCCCCGTGCCGCACATGGCAAAAGGGACCGGATTCATATTATGGGTTTTGGTCTCTACCGGGGTGGGATGGTCCGGCAAGGCCACCGCCCGATAGGCCCCCTGCCCCCGCAGGTAAGCCAAGACAGGACCCACCACCTTAGCATCAAAATCCTCAATGGCCTTAATTTTATAGTCCAACCGTCCTGCATGGCCCGATTCATCGGGGGACTCCACATGCACAAACACCAGATCATGCCGCTGGAGCGCCTCTACACAGGCAGCCGCTTTACCCGCATAATCGGTATCAATCCAGCCTGTCGCCCCCGGTACCACCATATTTTCAAAATCGATACAGTTGGCAATGCCACGCATCAGATCCACCGCCGTAATCATGGCACCACTTTTGCCAAACCGCTTCTTAAAGTGCGTCAATTGAGGCCGGTAGCCATGCCCCCACAACCAGATGCTATTGGCGGGGAGCTTACCCTCGGCCACCCGTTGCTGATTGACCGGATGGTCGCCTAAAACAGCGCGAGAGGCCATCATCAACCCCACAATAGGCTCGGCATCGGGTCCTGTGGGTAGATGCCCCGCAATCGCTTGGTCCGAAATATCGTGGGGGGCACGACAGCGCAGATCCACCCGACCGCCGCGCCACACCAGCAGGTGTCGATAACTCACCCCTGCATGAAACTCAAAAGCCTCGCTCCCCAACTGCGTTTGCAAGGCATGGATCAATTGAGCCGCCTCTGCGCTGGTGATATGCCCGGCTGAAAAATCGGCCATCACCCCATAATCTTGAGAGAGCGATACCAAGTTACAGCGAAAGGCCACATCCCCCGCATTCAACGTGACACCCATGGCAGCGGCCTCCAAGGGGGAACGCCCGCTATAACTTTCCCGCACGTCATAGCCCAGCACCCCCAGGTTAGCCACATCACTACCGGGTTCAAACCCATCCGGTGTATTACGGCACCAACCCCCCACCCCATCTTTAACCATGCTGTCTAGATTGGGCGTATTGGCAACCATCAGCGGCGTTCGACCATCCAAGGCATCGACCGGATTGTCGCTCATACCATCGCCGAGAAACACCACATACTTCATAGGGACACCTACCATCACCAGAGAAAGCCCATCATCAGGCAATTACCACCAAAAAAAACGCGCTGGTCTCTGCTTCCGACCTGTCGAAGCAGCCACCAGCGCGCCTATTATTTCATATTTATGGTGCAGGAGGAACCCTGCAACCCTTTTTATCCCGGCAACAGATCTTTTACCATCTCACGCTCACGGCGCAACTCGTCCAACACCGCGTCAAATTTGCCTTTGATAAAAGGACTCATAGGGACCCCCTCCACAATGGACCAATCCCCATGGCCGGTGGAGGTCAACGGCATACCCGCGATCAAACCGGCATCCACCCCATACGCACCATTGGCCATAACTGCGGCACAAAAGGTATCCCCTGCGGGGGTTGGGGTAATCAAGGAGCGGACATGATCCAACGCCGCATTGGCCGCAGAGGCCGCGCTGGAGGCACCACGGGCCTTGATAACCGCCGCACCACGGTTCTGTACGGTGGGCATAAACGCATTCTCAAGCCAAGCGGCATCGGCAATCACCTCGGGTACCGGCTTACCGCCAATCTTGGCAAACTCAAAATCAGGCACCTGATTATTGGAGTGGTTACCCCAGATCACCACGTTGGTCACATCTATAACTTGGGCACCCGCCTTGCTGGCCAGCAAATATTTGGCGCGGTTTTGGTCCAACCGCATCATGGCAGAAAAGCGCTCATGGGGCACATCGCTGTTATGGGCTGCAATCATACAGTTGGTGTTGCAGGGGTTACCCACCACCACCGCCCGCACATCCTGAGCAGCCCGGTTCAGCGCTTTACCCTGATTAACAAAAATAGGGCCGTTGATTTTGATAAGATCACTGCGCTCCATGCCCGGCCCACGCGGGCGCGAACCCACCATTAAACACCAGTTGATGCCGTCAAACGCCTGCTCAGGGTTATCAAAGGCCTCCACCTTGGCCAAGGTGGGGAACGCACAATCTTGTAGCTCCATCATAACCCCCTCTAGGGGGCCCATAGCTTGTGGGATCTCCAACAATTTAAGCTCAACCTTGCGGTCTTTACCAAACAGTTGACCCGAAGCCAAACGAACCAGCAAAGAGTAGGCGATTTGACCAGCGGCACCCGTGACCGCGACGCGAATGGGATCTGCCATTATGACAATCTCCAAAAAGATGTGAATGCGTGCCGATCATTCACCATGGTGATGACTGGCTTTTTCCTAAACTATTACCAGGATTCCCTCATATACTCAATGGTTCACCGTATCACCATTTACCCCAAAAAGGAATTATGCGTGCATCCTTAAATTCTTTTTAAACCAAAATTCCCTTTCATTACAAGGTTTAGATAATGCATACCCCCCATTCCAGAAATCTACATTCATCCTCTGTGCATATAAAATCCAATATCCACTAATATTCGCCGCTAAACAGCCCCCCATCACCACCACCTATAACGTCAAAGGTGGCCTTTCAGCACGAGCTGCGCTAGCATAGGATTTTCCAAGGATGGAAAGGAGTTAACGTTATGCTTAAAAAACACGACCCCAGTGCCGGTTTGCAGTGGAATCTCTTCATACCCCGTATTGAAGAGGAGATCGACCCCAACCTGCCCCTGGTGCGACTGGCCGATGAAATCCCCTGGGAGAGCATCGAAAAACAGTTTAAACACGGTTACGCTCGCCGTGGGAGACCCGGAAAAAGTGTGCGCATGATGGTTGGTCTGCACTTTTTGCAGCGCCTTTTTGCCCTCTCTGAGGAGCGTTTGGTTGCCCAATGGTGTCAAGAGCCCAGTTGGCAATATCTGTGTGGCATGGCTTTTTTTGACCCCACCCCACCCCTGGAACGCAGCGCCCTGCCCCATTGGCGCAAACGTTTTAGCCCCGAAAACCTAGAACGCGCCCTGCTGCGCATGGTTGAAGTGGGGGAGTCTCTGGGCATTCTACAGTATCATGCCGGCCAACTCACCCTATTGGAGCAGCAACCCTAACCCCACATGGCGCTTAAACCCGCCAGGCCGGGTTAAGCGCGACCGCCCCCTCTCCTACCCCAAGAGCCTTTGATAAAGAAAGGGGGAGCGATTGCTCCCCCACATCGTTCTACCACAACCCTTGCAACTCAGTTACCGCTGGCATCTTTTTCTTCTGGCGTTGTCGCGGCTTCATCAGCCTCATCAAATTGTTGTTCTTCTTGCTGAGTCTCCTGCTGAGTCTCCTGATTGGTTTCTTGCTGGCCCTCTGTCCCTGTCGGGGGGTTATCATTGGTATTGACTGCATCATTGGCATTGGTTGCGGCCTGCTGACCTGCCACACTATCCTGAGCAGCCGTGTTCCCAGCATCTGTAGCAGCCTGCGCCGTCTCTTGTACCGTGGCCGCAGCCTGGGTAGCGGCCTCATTGGATTGTACCACAGCGGCTTGAACCTGCTGGGCTACCTGAGCTTCTGATGCATTGGCAACCTGATTTAAAGCCTCCGTCGTTTGCCCACTTGAAAGCGCCAACGCATTTGTAAGTTCTTGTTTTTGCTCACCTGCAACACCACCAACGCTGGCGATAATTAGCCCCATGGACTGGGCATCTTTGGTCCCCGTCGCCTTGGCGATTGCCACTGCGATGGCAACGGCACTGCGTTTATTGGTCTGCGTCACGGCTGCTGCCACCGAGGCCATATTTTGCGCACCAGCCTCTTTAACCACAGCCCCTGCAATGGCCGCTGCTTGCTCCGGTGCCACGCTGGCGACGGCCGCCGCAACCTTAGCGGCATCAGCCCCCCCCACCGTTTTGGCCACAGCCCCCGCCACCGCTGCGGCATTCTGCGCACCTGCCGACTGCGTGACCGCTGCGGCAATATTGCCCCCTTGGCCTTTGGCCTGTTGGGTCACAGCGGCGGCGATGGCCGCCGCTTGGCCACCTGCCACTTTAGCCACCGAGGCCGCCACCAATGCCGCAGAACCTTCCCCAGCAACGCGCGTTACCTCAGCAGCGACCGCAGCGGCCTGCACTGGCCCCGCGGCTTGTGCAACCGAAGCCGCCACCTGTGCGGCCTGATTGGGATTACTGACCGCAGCCACCTGACCGGCTACCGCCACCGCCGATTGGGGTGCCGCCGCTGCCGCTGCGGCGGCCACTTGGGAAGCGGCGGCGCTCTGCTGGGCGGCGGGCAAACCTGTCACCGCTGCACTGGCCACATCCCCTGCTACCGCAGGATAAGCTTTGGCTGCCACGGCGGCCAACTCAATCGCAGAGGCCGTATTATCGGTTTTTCCTGGTACCGACAAGGCACTCTGCACAATGACTTGCACCAGCGCTTTGGCGATGGTCAATTCGGTTTGCCCCGTCGCTTGCACCGCATTGCCCACCACTTTACCCACTTCTTTAGCATCGGTGGCGGTTGCCGCAGTTGAGCGGATAATGGCATCGGTCGATTGGCTCTGATTGCTCTGCTGGGCTGCCTTTTGGTTGGCCACGCTTTGACTTAATATCTGCGCTGCCTGAGGGTTAGCCGCCTGTACCTGCGCCACAAACGCCTGCTGCGCCGCACTTAACGCCTCCCCTGGCCCACGGGGCGAGAGCAGACCCAACTCCGCTGCTTGACGCAGCATGGTCAAGGCTTGCGCCACCCCTTGCGCATGCGCGCTGCTTACAAACGAGAGGGTCAATTTTTCAGCCCATGCGGCATCCCAGCCATGCCCAGCCGCCAGGGCTAACCGCTTTAGCTGCTGCATTAGGCGATTATCCGATTGGGTCGGCGCGGAGGGCACAAGCCCTTCTGTCTCCCCTTCAACTGGATTAGCAAGACCCAACTGCTGATAGAGCGGCAAACGACTAGCCCGCGCATCCTCCTCCAGCATCTCTTTGGTAAAGCCCTGTTGCGACTCTTTACTGTTATCACCCAATTGCGCCTGAATCTCTTGCAACAGGCTGGATGTCATCTCTAACGGCATCTGCGCCGGTGGCATAGGTCCGTTACCCTGCATACTTGCGCTGCTCTGCCCCTGTTTGATCTCTTGAGCCCCCTTAGCATTGCTCATTACCCCGCGACCATCGGACAAAAACGCAAACACCGGCGCATCAGGGGCAATCAATCCTTCTAATGCGGTCCCCCGCACACCCATAGAGGCCACAGGTGTGTTAATTTTGACATCCTGGCGTTTTACCTTAAAACCAGAGAGATAACGGTAAGCGCCTTGGTGGACTTTAACCAGCTTGGTGGTCTGGCTATCCACAGGGCTAAAGGCAAACTTTTGCAGCTCCAACGCCCCATCTGGCCCCAGTGTAAGAGAGGACCCATCACGAAAACGGATCGTCACCTTTGCCCCTTCCCCTGTACGGATGGTCTGGTGGGCAAACAGCTTTTCGCCAAATTTGGCCCGTCTAGCCTCTCCTTGCTCAACAATCTCAACATTTTTTACCGACAGCGCAATGCGGCCCACATGCACGGGCTCAGCCCGACTTTCCCGCACGGGCAGCAACAGCACCATGGAAAAAAACAGCAGCGGTGTAATCCATCGATAAACCTGCATCGGTTCCCCCTTAAAACGGGTTGCTCACCTAGTGATCCCTCTACCATCAAGGCCGCCCGCAAACACAAGCCACCCCTTGGACAAATATACCGACCTAACCCTTGGTGACGCCCCCACCAGCAAGAGTTACCCATAAATCACCATACCCCACCATCATAACCCATTCAACCAAACAGGGGTTACGTCATTTTGGCACTTCTCCCACCAGACTCTGCACAAAAAAAGGGGGCTTACGCCCCCTTTTTGCCAACTTATCGTGCCCATACGGCTCACCAAAACCCTTCTGGAACCGTAATGATATCATCTGGATAGACCTGATCATCCAACCCAATGGGTTGCTCTTTGTGGCTCTTATCGCCACTTCGTATGACGGTCATGCGCTTTTCATCGGCGCGATCTGAAAATCCCCCGGCCAAGGCAACCACTTTGCGCACCGTCAAACCAGGGCGGTAGGGATAGCCACCCGAGCTGTTGACCTCGCCGTTAATAAACAGGGTGCGATAGTTCAGGATAGCGACTGAAACGAGGGGTTTTTTCAGGTAGCCATCCACCAAGATGCGATACAGGCGCTTCTCCAAATCCTGAATCGACAACCCAGCCACCTGGATATCACCAATAAAAGTGTAGGATATTTTACCGTCCGGTGCGACCTGGGCCTCCATGCTAAGATCCGGCTCACCATGGACGCTGATCTGAATTTTATCCCCTGGTCCAAGCTGATAGTTGGACCGTAGGCCCTCACTCCAAGCTGACGCCGCCAGCATCGAGCCTGTCAGCAACATGACGCAACAGAGGACAAGTGCTGATTTCAACCCGCCACGCATACCTCACCCCTTACCCGTACCCTATTTTCTACAGAGATTACCCGCGATTACAGGCCACCCTTCTTCCCCTATGAAAGAGGTGTGGATGAACGACACCAGCGACGTTCACTCCAGAGCAAGCCCCGCGCAAACACCATGGTCTATGGGCATTTTGACGCGCTTACAGGCCGCCTTCAAGGGAAAGTAGAAACTGATTATTTTTATAGGAACTGCTCGCTTCACTCGACTTTTTATCGGTCATGGAATAGGTACCATTTACGCTCACCCATTTGGGGAACTGATAGCTAAAGCCCGTGCTCATGGTCCAGGTATCATCCTCACGCTGCGTATTGTAACTACTCTGGGCCAGCTTGATCTCCCCATTAACTGAGAGGAAACTACGCAGAGAATGTTTCAGCGAAAGTGAGCTCGTGGTGTCAATATAGTGGATTCCCGTGGTGCCACCCTCAGCAAAACTCCGATTGACGTTCAGATCCACATCGGTGCGTGACGTAGGACTCCAGGTCAACCCCCCTTGAAAACCGTAGGTCTGCGCATCGGAGCCGGGATCATCGGCATAGCGCTTATCCAACCAGTTGACATCAAGCTTGGCATTGAGCTGAGCACGCGCTTTCCAGCTGAAACCCACCCCATACTTCATACCGATATTATCCCGCAGCAGCGCTGCATCGTCATAGACGTGACGCTGAAACTCAGAGTGCACGTTCACATCGGTTTTGGGTGCCAGCGACAAGCGTAATTTAGCGGCGAAGGTATCCCAAAAACGCCCGACGCTTTCCTGGGTATCCACATCATGGGCAACCGAAAGCTCGGCACGATAGCGGTTATAGGTGTAGTTACCGCCCAGTTTGCCGCCGAAGGTATTGTACTTAGCTGGAACCTGCGAAGCGGTTAAACCACCGGTGTCGGGCTGGCCACGGCTGGAGTGGGTCGATTTGACATAAGCCTGGGCGTGCAACTTAACCCGTTTGCTGGGCTCCATATCCATTTTTAGTGTCAAGCTGTTGTCGGCATAATCCTCAAGCTTGCGCTTCATGTGCCGCGCGATGTCCGACTTGGCTTCCAGGGAGATTGCCAACTTACGCCAATGGGTCTTCAACGTGACCACCGGCGTCAATTTGACGATGGAGTCAGAAACGTGATCATTCTGAGTTTTTAACAGGTTATCTTCATAACTGTAGGCAGCGGTCAATTTGGGTGTAACCCTAAAGATCCCGACAGGAATACCCCGCGCTCCGCGTTCTGCACGCAGATCTCCCAGAAGACTCCACACCAGCAGCAGCAAAAACAGCGTAATGCCTGCGGTGTAGCGCTGTCCGGAGCTATGTTTAAGCGCGGATTGCATCTTGTGGGTTAGCCCTTCACGGGTAATGGACAGAAACCCTGCCCCGTTAATTCAGGCTTTGCTCAACCGTGGCTTGCAACGCCAAGTTTTAACAAAACCAGTGTGCTTCTGACAGATTTTGAAATGCTCCTAACCTTATGCAACAGTCAGGCCAATCTAAACAAAACCTCCACACGTCGCCAACAAGACGCGCCACCCTACAAGACGCAATAACCAAACCACCTTTTGCCACAATCCCTTTAAAAAAAACAAAAAGAGGGCGCCCCTTACAGAGTCGCCCTCTCTATTAATGACTACTTGCCCGTCATTATCCACACTTGGCGCGTTACGCGACCCGCACCAGACCATCCTCAACCACTACCGAAACAGGGAACAGACCGGGTTTGCCCTGAGGATCTGGCTCGGTACAGGCCCCACTTTCCAGATCAAATACCCAGTTATGCACACGACACTCGACCTGTTGACCATGATCCACCCCTTCGCAGAGGGATGTTTTTGCATGGGGGCAACGGCTTTGCCATACTTTGACGTTCTGCTCGCTGGCGCGATAAACAATCAAATTGCCGTCACCATAGGCCACACAGGTCATTTTTTGCAGGGGAAAATCCTCCACATTGCCCAGCACACTGTCGGGGAGCGCTTGTTTTTGGTCCCCTTCTACCTCTGGCACCAGATCCAGATCCCGCAGCACTTGGATGGCATCCAACACTTTATTAAGACCCGCCGCAGGAAAAGCCATAAGCACGGCATCCAAAATTTCCTCTTTACTGGCCCCTGCCTTGAGCGCCTTGGGCGCGTATTGACGCAAGCCCCGCTCAGTACCCACGCTTACTTTGGTGACGATCTGAATTAAACAACGGGTCTTATCATCCAGCGCCTGCACACTCTCTTTATAGAAGGTCAACAGACTGGTCGCTGCCGCTGGACGGGCAGCCGCTAAATAACGTAACGCTTTAGACATAACACTCTCCGGTAAAAAGCTTGCGCCCAAAGAAGAACCTTCGCATGGGCATACGCCTTTTTTTCTAGTTGATGAGGGAGGATCGCCAATCGGGCCGCTCACCGGCCCGCACTCGATATGACACAAACACAACCCCCTACCACGCAAAGCGGTAGAGGGCCAAAAAACAGAATGTCAACCTTTTATTTTGATCGCGCTCATGGTAACACTTGACAAACCAACAAGCGCCCGCCAGAATCTCTCGACCTGCGTATCTGAACTTTTTACGCTTGGTTCTTAATGCAGCCATACACACCGCCACCCCGAGGCGCAGGATCGCACCTCAATCAATGACGCTCTATACGGAACAGAGCAACCGACCAGGGACTCGGCACCCTTACCGGGCAACCGAAGGCTCAAGCCAGCTTTTATCGCACGAAACATTCTGGAAATCCAGCCTCCAACCACTTGGCCTGTGCTGAACAGCGGCACACAGCCCTTTGCACAGCTCGGTTGCAGGGCCTATTTTTTAATTGATCGCTTCAGTTTAAGGAAGAACCATGAGCATTCAAACGCAACTCAGCGAACGTATGAAAGATGCCATGCGTAGCAAGGATACCGCCACCCTGTCGGCGTTGCGCATGCTCAAAGCCGCCCTGCTTAACGAAGAAAAATCGGGCAAGGGGGAGATCAGTGACGCGGATGCCATTCGCATCATCCGCAGCCAGATCAAACAGCGTGGCGACTCTGCCGCTGCCATGCGCGAGGGCAACCGTGAAGAGGCCGCGGCTAAAGAAGAAGCCGAAGCTGCCATTTTACAGAGCTTTCTGCCTGAACCTCTAAGTGATGCTGAGATGGTGGCATTGGTTGATCAAGCTGTTACGGCAACCGGTGCAGAGAGCCTCAAGCAGATGGGCGGGGTGATGGCTTGGTTAAAATCCCATAGCGATGACCGTGCGGATTTTAGCCAACTATCAGCCATGGTTAAAAGTCGTTTGGGTTAGTTGCCTCGGTGGCCTATTTTCCAGACACTTTCCTTGATCAGCTCAAGGAGCGGGTAGACATCGTTGATGTCATTGAGCGCCAGCTTCCTTTAAAAAAACAGGGGCGCAACTGGATTGGCCTGTGCCCTTTTCATCATGAAAAGAGCCCCTCTTTTTCGGTGAACCAAGAGAAGGGCTTTTATAAGTGTTTTGGGTGCGGTGCCAGTGGTGATGCCATTAAGTTTGTCCAGCAAACCCGTGGCATCCCCTTTGAAGAGGCGATCCGCGAACTGGCCGCTCAGGCGGGCTTGCCACTACCCCAGGAGCAACGTCAAAATCCCGCCCAGGCCCAAGCTAAGGAAAAACGGGATCGGCTACGTGCTCTGTTGGAAGAGAGCAAACGCTTTTTCCAAGGCCAGCTCCGTGCCCCCAATGGTGGGCTGGCTCGGGCCTATCTACAGCGCCGGGGGTTAACCGCAGAGACCATCTCCAGCTATGAGCTAGGGTTTGCACCGGCGGGCTGGCGAAATTTGCTGGATTTTTTTGGCGGTGGCGACAGCGCCATTGAATTGATGCTGGAAGCAGGTCTGCTGGTTAAAAAAGAGGATGGCAGCGTTTACGACCGTTTTCGTAACCGTATTATCTTTCCGATTCTCGACAGTCGCGGACGCTGCATCGCCTTTGGCGGTCGAGTACTGACCGATGAGAAGCCCAAATACATCAACTCGCCCGAGACGCCTCTCTATAATAAAAGCGAGGTTCTTTACGCCCTCAATCGCGCCCAAGAGCGTTGGAGCCGTGGAGAGATGGCGTTGGTGGTCGAGGGCTACATGGATGCGGTGATGCTGGCCGAGCACCATTTAACCGGCACAGTAGCGACCTTGGGAACCGCTGTGACGGAGCAGCATCTTAAACTATTATGGCAACGCACCAATCGCATTATTTTTTGCTTTGATGGTGACGCTGCGGGGCGACGGGCCGCATGGCGGGCGCTGGAGCGTGGTTTACAGGGCTTGCAGGCCGACCGTCACATGCAGTTTTTATTTTTGCCGGAGGGCGAGGATCCTGACTCCTTGGTGCAAAAGGAGGGGGTGCAACGCTTTAAAGAGCGGGCAAATGGGGCTTATAGCCCTATGCAGCTTATGCATAAAGTCATGGGGGAACAGCTGGATCTGTACACACCAGAAGGTCGGGCTGCGGCGGTGCATCGCATGCGCCCGCTGATTACCAGCGTGGCAGACCCGGTTTTACGGCAGCTCTATGCGGATGATTTAGGCCACAAGCTGGGGGGGGTCAGTGGTGCTCAGCTGCTCTATGGCGGAGAGTCTCCCGCACCCGCTACACCGGCATGGCCAGGGTCTACACCCTATGGCGAGGGTCATGCACCCAGATTTCCGGTTAGAAGTGGGGGTTCCCGCCGCGCGGAGTGGCGCAACACGATTAAAAACCGGGGGGGTTGGCAACCTGCGCAAAAGCCTAGCTGGGAGCAAGAGGTCTCTTCGCTGTTGTTGGGTGGAGAGGTCAGGGGACGGGATTTTGAGCAAGCACTCTTAGCGCAACTGCTCAATGATCCACGTTTGCTACTGGAACATCAGGAAACTTTAAGCACGATTCAGCTGAAAAACACTCAACTAAATCAGTTATTGACCGAACTGTTGGAAGTGGGACCTGATTTGCAGCACTTGGATCAACCTTTTTCCATAGACCAACTGAAGGATGGTCAATCAGCACAGCTGGCAAGACGCATTCTGTTGGAGGAACAGACCCCTTTAGACGACCCTGCGCGGGAGCTTGAGGGGTGCATGAAAACCGATCAACTTCGCCAATTGCAACAAGAAATGGTCGCAGTCAACGCCCGTATACGGCAAGGCAACGCAGAGACCTTCAAAAAGGACTTTGACCACCTTATGCAGTTAAAGAAGGATATGGATCGGCTTAAACAGCGATAGCAGGGGTCTCTATCGCTGACATTCGGCAAACACCGTGTAATGGACGGAAAAAGTAACATGGCCGAGGATACCAAACGCGAAGACATGAAAAAGCTCATCGCCCGTGGCAAAGAGCGGGGATTTTTGACCTATGATGAGGTCAACGATGTGCTACCCAATGACATGACCTCTGCGGAGGATATGGAAGATGTTGTTGGTCTCCTAGACAACATGGGCATCGATCTTATTGATGATGAACGAGAAGAAGGGGCGCGTCCGAAGAGCCGCCCAGCAGCCGGTATCGGCAATCTCGACAGTCTAGATGACGATGTTGATGAGGAGATTCTTGGCATCTCCGACTTTGATAGCGAGGATGATGAGAGTGACGATGAAGATGGCCTGCGCAGTGATGGTGCCATCGAAGATATCGACTTAGGCAAGACTGATGATCCTGTACGCATGTATTTGCGTGAGATGGGCTCCGTTGAGTTGCTGACCCGTGAGGGTGAGATCGCCATTGCCAAGCGAATTGAGGAAGGCTGCAATGAGGTGATTGCCACCATCTGCGATGCACCTTCCACGTTTAACGAAGTGATGATGCTGGCTGAGCGGTTGCGGGCCGGTGAGATTTCACTGCGGGAGGTGCTGGACATCTCCACGCCCCAAGATGAGGGGAGTGAGGACGAGGATCTCAACAACGACGATGATGAGGTTGAGGCCAGCACCGAGAGCGATGATGAAGATGTGGATGAGGATGATATCGTCAACGGGCCTGTCAAGGTGCGCAATCCGGTACCAGAGCCTCCCCCGGTTAAGACCGAGGAGGAGATTGCGGCCCAGCGGGAGGCGGATAATGAGCAATTTCGTGAGCTTTACGAGGCCACATTAGCCATCTTTGACGAAATTACCCGTGAAAATGAGGTATTGGTAGAGCTGCGGGATCCGCTGAACGATGCTTTGCAGAATGATCCTGAGGGGGAAACCTGCAAACGGCTGCTGGCGGAGTATCAAGCGCACAAGGCACGGATTGTGGAGATTGTCGCGGGCATTAAGTTTTCGCCCAAGCAGCGGGATCGGCTGGTTGAGCGCATTAAGAGCTACGTGGCTGCGGTGCGCGCGCAGGAGCAGAAGATTATCACCATTGTGACCCAGTGTAATGTCAAAAAGCCCGAGTTTATTGAGCAGTTTACGGGCAATGAGAGTGACACGACCTGGATACAAAACTTTGCCAAGACGCGCAGTGCACCGTGGAAGCGGCTTTATGAGCAGTCTGAGCTCATCTGCGAAGCGCAGTTGGTTATTCGCAGCATTGAGGAAGAGGCTGGTCAAACGGTTGCGGATTTGAAAAAGTGCAACAAGAAGTTGATGGATGGTGAGCGGCGTGCCAATCAGGCCAAGAAGGAGATGGTGGAAGCCAACTTGCGTCTGGTGATTTCCATTGCCAAGAAGTATACCAACCGGGGTTTGCAATTTTTGGATTTAATCCAAGAGGGCAACATTGGTTTGATGAAGGCGGTGGATAAGTTTGAGTGGCGTCGGGGTTACAAGTTTTCTACCTATGCTACGTGGTGGATTCGTCAGGCGATTACCCGTTCTATTGCGGATCAGGCGCGCACCATACGTATTCCGGTGCATATGATTGAGACCATTAACAAGCTGGTACGCACCAGCCGTCAGATGGTGCAGGAGATGGGCCGCGAGCCCACGCCGGAAGAGATTGCTGAGCGCATGAGCATGAGTTTGGAGAAGGTGCGCAAGGTATTGAAGATTGCCAAGGAGCCGATCTCTTTGGAGACACCTGTAGGGGATGAAGAGGACTCCCATTTGGGAGACTTCATTGAGGACAAGTCCATGCTATCGCCATCGGAGCATGCGATTATGTCTAATTTGCGGGATACGACGGGGCGGGTATTGCAGACGTTGACCAGTCGCGAGGAGCATGTTTTGCGCATGCGCTTTGGTATTGGTCTGCCGACGGATCACACGTTGGAGGAGGTGGGTAAGCAGTTTAATGTTACCCGTGAGCGTATTCGTCAAATTGAGGCTAAAGCACTTCGCAAGTTGCGTCATCCGACGCGTTCGCGTAAACTGCGCAGCTTCTTGGAGTCATAATTTCGGGGTCCCCTCCCCTTCTGCTGGATGGGTTGTGGGGGGGGGATTTTGAGAGGGCCTATAGCTCAGCGGTCAGAGCCGCCGGCTCATAACCGGTCGGTCCCAGGTTCGAATCCTGGTGGGCCCACCAAACAAGGATCCCAAGGGATCCAATGCAGTGCAGAAAGCCAGTGGAAACACTGGCTTTTTTGCGTTCTTCCGTCTAAAGTCGTCCAATAGGAGTTCATGAAATCCGGGGGCAACTGGGGGCAATTCTGGGGGCAGAGCAATGAGATTGAAAATCTGTTGCCCCCAAATCCTACCAAGGCGGTCGGAATCGAACCCTGCTCCAACCGTTGAGAGGACGCAAACCATGCCACTGACCGACCGCGCCATTCGACAAGCCAAACCCACCGACCGGCCCCAAAAGTTGTTTGACGGTCGCGGGCTGTATCTTGAGGTGGCCACCAGTGGCGGCAAATGGTGGTGGTTAAAGTTTCGTTTCGGCGGAAAAGAGAAACGCATCTCCCTGGGCGTCTATCCCGACGTTTCCCTGAAACAGGCCCGGGAGCGTCGCGACGAATCCCGCCGCCTATTGGCGGATGGAATCCGATCCGGGCGAACACCGCAAGGCCACCAAAGCCGCCAAGATTGCCGCCGAGGCAGGTTCTTTCGAGACGGTTACCTTGGAGTGGTACGCCCGACACCTCCCCAACTGGACCGACATGCACTCCACCCGACTGTTGCGTTTGTTCCAACGGGACATTTTCCCTTGGATCGGCAACCGCCCTATAGCCGACATCACGCCCCCGGAACTGTTGTCGATGTTGCGCCGTATCGAAAAGGAAGCCGGTCTGGATGGTGAACCCCAAGCTGGGGGAGGCGTTGGCGGAATGCTCACCGTGTGCGGCGTAGGGGCGGCCCGTTTGGCCCATTGGCCCAACATCCTGCAACCGCTTATGATTGCGGTGAATGTAATGGGCCAGCGGGCGGCCCACCCTGGCCCATCAGCGGACCGGGCCAGCCAATGGGCCAAACCGGGCCAGGGAGCGGCCCATCAGAATGCTTTGAATAACATACCATTGCATCCTGATGGGCCAAATGGGCCGGGGGTGTCACCCCCACCTACCATGTGGAAATTGCCGAGGTACTTCCCAGGGCGTCCCTATGCGGGTTCCGTGCGACCCCGACACGCCGCCAGCGTGCCACTGGCCCATAGGGGGTTCCGGTTCCTTGGCCTGGACAATCTGAACCCACTTCTGGTAATTGTGGATATGCTCAATTGATACGAGAGTAGGTTCGACGATCAAGGACTCTTTGTACCTGGCCGTTGTCAATTGCCCCAACCTTTTCTTGGATTTTATCTGCCGGATAACCCAATGCAGATAAATACCTGATTTCCCGGACCTGATCAGCAGTCAATCTATTTTCTCTGCCACAGATTACGGCTTCTGCATACCCTGGATCATTCCATTTCTCCGCGACACCTGGATTAGGAACCCCAATTCTTGGATGGTCATGGAGATATCTATCCAACAATTCCTCACGTGATTCTGTGTCAATTGAATCTGGCCCGGTTTGAATTGACAGTTTATGCAATGAGCGCACACCCTCATACCCCCCAGGAATCATGTTCAATCCTTTCCCATACTTCGAGGAAAGGCTATACTTATCAACCAAATACTCCTCTGCATCCATCGCCTGATCTTCAGATAGGCCAACAGCACACAGAGCCGTAATTATTCCGGACAGCTTTGGGCGGGAATCAGAGACATTGTTCATCTCTGCTGCTCGTGCAGAAATAAGATCCCCTAATTTTCTCGGAAATAATCGCTTTGATTGGTCACGAGTTGAGGCTGTGACGTGTTCCATGAACCGCTTATTCCATCCGCGCCTTGTTATTCCATAATAAACAAACTCTTCGCCATTATCAGCAAACAAACCATGAAGATACACAGAATATGTTCCATTTAAACTGCCTCTCCCCTTTAACAGAGCACGCAGTGGAATTTCAAGTCTCATAGGGATATCAAGAGCAAAAGACTTCATGATGAAAAATACAACAGGAGCAGATTGCGCCTCGTCCTTTTTATTTAGAACAGTGCAAGCATGGAGAGTTTTTCCTGTGTTTTTATTAAATGTTTGAGTCACTTCAATAATCAATCGACCATCAATTGGCAGGCTCGGAAAAAGAGCAGGATTCATGCCTTTTTGGTTCCATTTTACTATTGTTGCGGGAATTTTGGTTTTTTTGTTTAATTCAATAAGGGATGAATCCAGAACTTCAGCGCAACGACTCACTTTGAACGTCAATCCATCAATCAAATGATGCATTGCTGAAAGGTCAACAAATTTTAATTTCTTTCCCATAAGGAACCAGCTTTGCCTTAATTGTAAGGAGAATTATATGTGTTTATAAGCTACAGCGAAACACATCCTGCCATTTTAAGGGTTTTACATCCTAAGTCGAATTGTCGTCTTTTTCTGGTTTGATCGTCATCATCTCCAAATGGGACAAAAATCCCCAAACCAGCCCGCGCCCGAGTCAACAACACCCGGTAGGTGTTGAGGCGATACATGCGGGCGTCATCTTTACGGACCATCTGCCATTTCGGTGCCCGCATAGCCCGGGGTTGCCAGCCATCATCCCAGATCAAATCCCCACCCCAACAGATCCCAGCATAGTCGATTTCAAGGCCCTGGCAGACAAACTCACTCAACGGGACTTCCAGAGCATTGGAGGAGCGATAGTCCCCGGATGGCTTCAGAAACCAATGGGCCACCTGGTCCAGTTCGTTGGAGCGTGGCGAAGGGGGGATGCCATCGGCAATCAGCCGAACCGCCCCCGAACTGGCCAACAGTCCCACCCGCTGGTTTCCCCGGCACCGCTCACGAAGCCACGACTTGAGCATGGGCAGATCCCGGGTGATATAGGCCGGTGGTGCATCCATCCCGCGGGCAATGCTGGCGGCCTCCTCAATTCGCCCGCCGAGCAACGCCGCCACCCATTGCCCATGGGATGGCGTTCGGTAGGATCGCAACCCCGCGGTCAAGTGGATAGATGGCTCCTCCACCAACTGGAGGGCATTCCGCTGGCTATGCATTCCTGAAAGGATGCCGTCGCCAACATACTCCCCACCATGGATGGCATCATATCCCGCATGGACCACCCAACGGTTTCCATCCTGTGCAGCCTCCTCAAGGGCCTGGCCCCACAAGGCAAGACCACCTTCCCCCCGGTTGATTTCCTGTCCTGGCCCCACCAGGCAGACCAGACAGGCCCATGGCATACGGTTGAGGATATCTAAAAACAAAGCCGGTTCCGAACGCTCCCTGCCCAAGAGCTTTTTCCCGACTTCGGCGTCCCAGGCCCGTTGGGCTTCATCAAAGACCAGAACATGTTCAGGCGGCGCTTCCCCTTGGGAGTGCTCCTTGAGGTAGTCCAGGAGGTTCTGTAGGCCCTGATACACCTGCCGCCTGGCTTCCTTTTTGGTCATCCCACGGCTTGCGGCGTCTTCTGCCAATGCTTCCCGAAGAACATGGACCAAAGGCCGATTCCCTGACAGCAGAGCCGCGGGTTCGCCAGCTACCCGCCCGGCATCCCCTGTGAACACCAGATCAAGCCCCAGCATCGTTTTCCCGGAGCCTGGCGTTCCCGAAACGAAACAGATCCGTCTGGAACCTTTTCGCTTCGCCTGAATGGCAATCTCCTTGAGGCGGTTGGCCGCCGATTCCAACACTTCCGCGGACGCATCAGCCCTGCCGATTTCAGCGACGGCATGGCCAGCGTACACATGGCGGGCTGCATCCACGATGGATGGCGTTGGATTGTAGGAAGAGGAGTCAAAGGTTTCCCAATCCAACTGGGGCGCTCCATCATTAAACCGTTGGATCATGGCCAGGCAATTGGCCAGACCGCCAGCATTGCATTGGAGCACGGGGGAAACGTTTTCGAGCACATGAATGGATGGGGGTAAATCTACAGGGGGGGCGTGTTCGGCGCATACGATGGGAACGACATTCCGCCCCCGGGACCCAGCGTGGAAATCCCGAAGGCAGAGCGCATAATCTTCAACCTGCTGCACATCAGAGGAGGAGCAGGTACGAGAACCCACCTTGAATTCCACGACGGCGATGGTGCCGCCGATGATCACGACAGCATCCAACCGCCTGCCGAGCCTTTGAAGAGGCATTTCCAGCAAGACACCCCACGGGAGCACATCTGTCCCCAGTGTTTCAAACGCACCCTGCAAAATGTCTAACTCCCTCTTCCAGGCAATCAACTGCTGCTCTTCATTGCCTGAATGGATCAAGGAGACACGAACGGCCAGTTGTCCCAGAATTTTTTCAAAATCGGCCTGCAAGAACGATCCAACTGTCCCAGCCCAAAATGACCTTGTTTCCGCCATTGCGACCCCTTGTAAAGAAAACTGAAGATGCGTTGATAGTCAGATATATTCAAGGGCAGATATTTGGTCAGATATGGAGAAAACAATGGCCGATGCTGTGGCCCTGCTGCTGGAACGCATGGAGGCGGTAAGAGACGCCTTCCGCCAGGCCGATGGCGACGCCCGCCAAGCCCATGAGCAACTGCGCAGCCACCCTGTGGGCATTATCCCCTGGGAGACCTTCCAGATTCATGCCCCGATGCTACTGGCTGCCTGGGATGCTGGGTTCCAGGCGGGCCTCCGGGTGGGCGCGGATGACGACGACCAAGGGAGCAACCACGACGCTCCCCGCCGCCTGGCCGGGTGGTCCCTTAATCAACACGCCCGAGGATACTGGCGCGCCTTCCGCAAAGTGGCGGGCAAAAGCCGCTGCGTCTACCTGGGCACCAAACTGGACCTGGGGCGGCCCGGGAGAAGCTGCACGCCAAGAACGCCGAACTGGGGGTGGACCATGGCAACCCAGGCTGACATCGCCGCCCACCTGGACCTGTCCGAACGCCGGGTGCGGGATCTGCTTAAGGAACTGGGCTTGCCCGCCCGCAACCCGGACCTGGACCAGGTGCGCACCGCCTACTTGCGCCACCTGCGGGCGGTGGCGTCGCGCCACAAGTCGAAAGGCGGCCTGGACCTGACCACGGAGCGGGCCAAACTTGCGGCGGCGCAACGGGAAAAAACCGAAATCGAGGTGACCCGGCTGCGGGGAGAGTTGATCCCAGCGGACGAGGTGAAACAGGCGGCCTTCGCCCTGGCCCGCCGGGTGCGGGATCGGCTGATGCTGGTTCCCCACCGCCTTGCTGTCACCCTGGCCGCCGATCCCAACCCCGCCGCCATGGAACAGAAGATGGAAGAGTCCCTGCGGGAGGCGCTGGAGGAACTGGCCGACCGCGCCCATGATGACCGCCAGCCAGAGGAGGTAACGGCATGATGACCCCATCCGGAATCGTGGAACGCACCGCCTACGCCATCGTGGGCCGCATGGTGGAGGCCGCCGAAGCCGCCAAAACAGTTCTGGCCTGGGCGGAAAAGGCGTCCCAGACGCTCCCCCACGCCACAGTGGCAGCGGAAGCGATGAAAGCCGGTCTGGCCGGTCGTGCGATGCCCGACGCCGACACCCTGGCCGCCGAACATGAACGCCGGGTGTGGGAGGAAGCCGCCCGGGTGCTGGAAGAATTGGCTTCACAAAGGGAGTGAAGCGCCGCCCACTGCCCACCAGGAAGCATTAAGCGGGGGCAACTTTGGGGGCACCTGAAAATCCATATTATATTTTCATCATTGTTTATCAATATGTTGTTCTGACTATTCAATTGTTGGTTGGCCACCATTCAAAAACTCAGGGACCAACTCCCTGGTGAAGAACCGCCTGATCTGTCCCGGATTGGGCGGTTTTTTTCATGCCTGAATTCTTCAAGGGGAATGTCCCGAACTCTGTTGAAATTCAAGGGGGTGCCTGATTCGTCTTACGCGGCCTCAGATTGTTTTGGAAGTAACATTTCAGCCAAGGTCTTTTGCGTATGCTGCTCAAGCTTGACCTTGAGCTGAGGCAACTCTCTATAGGCTCGTAATCGCTGAAATCCTTTTTGGGCCTCCAGCATACCGGCAACTCTCCACATGAAACGCATGTTGCTGTTTTTCCATCGCTTGATATTGCGTGTCACGTTACAAATGGTCCCATTCAAATTTTCAATGCGTTGGTGCTAGCCAGCGCTCCGCGCAGTGCCGGTGGTAATCCAAGCCGAATAAGTCAAAGAATCTCATCCAGCCCTTCCAGAAGAGTGGCTGCGGCCTGCTGATTGGTTGATTTTAGGCGGTTGGCCAGATTGCGCAGCAGTTTTTCAGCTCGTTCTGGGCTTTCAGCATCCCACGCCTGCCTAAGAACTTTGCGCGCTGAAATTTTCATGACCCTACCAGTCGGTCGAGGATGTTACGTGACTTATGAACCTGACAACGTTGAATCAGCGCCAACTAGGCCGTAGGTGTTGCCTACGGCCTTATCAGAGCTTTGGATCCACACCACGCTCAATAAAATCATCCAGACGGGCTTGTACTACCATGTCATTCTCAGTGGCACCCACCACTATTTTTTTTGCGGCTGTTGTCGTTGTAAGAGCTCGTTGTTTTGCGCAAGCTGCTTTTCGATCCTATCTAGGCGATCTCCCAGATGGAGCAATGTTTGGCTAATAGGCTCTTGGTGGTGGCCGGTTTTGGCCTCTTCCTCCTGTTCCTTGGTGATGGCCATGGCATCTACAATAATGCCAATAAACAGGTTGAGCACGGTAAAGGTGGTGAGCATGATGAAGGGGATGAAAAAAACCCATGCGTTGGGATGAACGTTCATCACTGGACGCACAATGCCCATAGACCATGACTCTAAGGTCATCACCTGAAATAGTGTGTACAGGCTCTTGCTAAGATCACCAAACCATTCAGGGAAGGTTGCCCCGTAGAGATTGGTGGCCATGACAGCCGCAATATAGAAGACCACCGTCAACAGTGCCGCTACCGATCCCACGCCGGGCAGTGCCAAGAGCATGCCTTGCACCACTCTTCGCATGGTTGGTATGACCGATACGAGCCGCATGACGCGGAATATACGGAAGGTTCGCAGCACCGATAGGCTACCCTGGGCGGGCATAAGCGCGATGGCCACAATCACAAAATCAAACAGATTCCAGCCGCTGCGGAAAAAGCCTCGCACGCCATAGGCGTATATTTTCAGGGATATTTCAACAATAAAGATAGTCAGACAAAGTTGATCCACACGCTCCAGCAGGTTTTGGCTGGAGGCCGATAGGGTTGTATCGGTCAGCAGACCCAGCACAGCGCCATTGAGCACAATAATGGCGGTGATGACGTTTTGAAAGCGTTTGGATTCGATTAAATCTCTTATTTTGCGTGACATGGATTGTTTCTGCCAGAGAGAGGTTATGCTCGCCCACCCCAAATATCTAAGATGACCGACGACACCATCGCATAGGGTCATGGAGCGTCCAGGGGCACACGCACCCAAAGGGGGGGCATGGTGTATCCCCGTACGGGGTTGCGCGGCAAGCCAAAAAAGGGTGTCGGATGGATCAAAGCTCCGCAGGTGCACGAAGGTTGGCGGTGCGCATCTATCCAACAGGCTAACGGTGTCAATAAAAACCCAACCAAACCATGGTTGAGTTGTGATGAGGTTTCTGAGCGTTTGATATTTTTCAGGAAAAACGCGCAACGGTACGCACAAGCCCCTCCACAACGGACACACTTGACCATGCGGAGATGATAGGTGAGTGTGCATACTCTGTAAATTCGAAAATTATGTCCATCATATCAGAAATATTCGATGTTTGCAGGCATCCCGCAAGACCATTTTACTGCCAGCTAGGGAGGATGAAGAGGATCAGAGTGGGGAGCTACTGAATCCAACGAGTCCATGGGGATTGTGTTTAAAGAAGCCAATCCCAAAGGCTCAAGACTGGAACTCTTTTTTTAAATAATTCAAAAAACTTAGCGTTCTATCCGGAGAGAGATTGATAACGGAGTTGTAGGATTCTAGATTATACGGATTCTTTTCCTCAAATTTAATTTCATCAAAAGGGATGTAGCCCATGGACCATTGGGTAAATTTTCTGTGATAATCCGTGTAGGTATGAAGCGTTTTGCATGCGATATGGCGAGGATCGTCACAAATGATTTTATACATTTTTTCGACGTTGCTCGCGGGGCCTTCCAGCAGTTGAAAAAAGAAATCAGAGTTGTAGATGAGCACCCCGGTGAGATTCAATGGTGGGTTATTTTTTCTTGCCGCAAAAAGAATATCACCCAAATCTCCAGGTTTTAGCACATCGGTCTTGCTAACATATATGAGGTGAAAGATGGGGTCTAACATGGGGTTTTCCTCACATCATTGGGTTTGTAGATCCTCACACAATTTAACCATTTTAAAGGGAGTTTTTTTGTTTAGTGCTTTGAAATATATAATACACGCTACCATATTTAATTTTTTGGTGTCAATGGAGGTGGTGTAATCACTCTTGTTGGCCACCATTTTTGCGATTTCACAGTAAAGATCAGAATGAGGTATGCACTCCATTTTTAGACGTGTTCAAAGGCAGGGTTTCCCCAAAAGTCAGTAGCCGATAGAGAGCAAACCATGCGCCCATGGATCACGTATAGCCGGAGATTGTCCCACGATAGAGGGGCATTTTGGAATACCGACAAACGACCGCATTATTGATATTTTTTAATGAGCTCGCCAGCTTTATTCCAATAATCTTGGTTTTTAGATTTTTCCCCATACATCCAGCGTATTATTTTCGCGAATTTTGGGTGATCTTTTTCCCACTGCCGAAAATCAATTGGATGAGTCTGTAATTTCTCACCGAGCGATTGGGCGTGGTTGAACCCCGCAATGGCAAGCAACAGGGTCGAGCCTATAACGAAGGGTAAAAGCAGCAGCTTATATTTTCGGCAGGTCCGCACCACTTGTTCGGCTTTTTTTATGACAGCTCTCTGAGTCATCTGGCGAAAGGAGAGTTGCTCAGGCGGGGGCTCTTTCCAAAGATTTTGATTATCAAACTCTTTTGTTGCGGTGCGATGTTGAAGTTGGGCACGTTTGCGCCTCTGCGCGGTTGATTCATCTTTGCGCACAGGCTCACGGTTTAAAATTTCTTGACGGGTCTTATTCTGCTGTTTTACCCGTTCCCAGTATTGTTTGGCGGCCTCTAATTTTGCCTCGATTTGAGATTTATAGGCACCAGAAGAACGGTTGATGATGCTCTCTTTTTTGGCCTCATTTTTTGCAACGCTATCGCGGAATTTCGCGTCAATCATCTCTTTACGCTGCTTGTCGCTAATCATGACGGTCTATCCCTCAGAATGATGCGTGCTTCGCTGTGTGGTCGGTAAGGTTGAAGCGCATGAGTCATGCCCTATGTTGGATGCAGATTTTGAACCACGCTCTGCTTCGTTTTATAGTAACCGTTCACTTGAGCAAATCAAGATCGACTTTCAAGGAGGATCGCACACAAAACAAGGGGCAAGACCCTGTCCTCTTTGTCCTCTTGCTTTGGACAAACCTGGATAAATAGGTGAAAATGGCTCCGCCCTTTAAATTATACTGGCCGCTGCCATGCTGTAGCGGCTACGTTGAGCCAAAAAATCTTTCCGTTTAATTCACCAATCCATCCCAAGAGGCGCGCAGGCGTGATGAATAAAGAGAGCGATACGAGGTCCCGTATTCTAGATATAGCCCGTGAGCTGTTTCATGGGCGCAGTTATGCGGATGTGGGCATTAAAGAGATTTGTGATCGAGCGGGGGTGCAAAAGGGGTCGTTTTACCATTTTTTTACTTCTAAACAAGAGCTTGCTATGGCGGTCATTGACAGTATGGCCGATGCTTGGGCATTGGGCTTTGTAGCCGAAGCCTTCGATGATGCGCTGCCCCCATTAGAGCGGTTGGAGTATATGGTGGATGCCATCTACTACTGGCAAAAAGCGGCCCAAGACAAAGATCAACAAAAACGCATGCCTGGTTGCCTGTTTGGGAATTTGGCGCTGGAGGTTTCAACACGAGATGAGATCCTGCGCGCGCGACTGAACGCTGTGTTTGCCAAGGCCAGCGGGCAGTTTCACGCAACCCTGAGCGAGGCGGTGCAGCAGGGGGCGTTGCCGCCTATGCAGATTGAAGCGACGGCGGAAGCGATGTTGGCTTTTCTGGAGGGCGTTATTCTGCTGGCAAAAACCCGCAATGACCCTGAAGTCGTGCGCCGACTCGGATCTGCTTTAAAATCGGTGCGGGTGGTGTGACGAGCCTATCTTCCCGAGTGGGAACTTGGGTGGGTATTAGCGGCTTGGTTTTGTGCCACGCATGCATGCTTCAATGGGGCTGACGCCTGCTGTTTGTTTAGCATGTTCACAGCGGAAAGTACGGAAAATAAAGCGTATAGAAGATTTTTCAAAAAGGAGTCGTGTTTTTCTTCTTGACTTGACTGACCGGTCAATTTATACAGAAGCTGTAAGCATATTCTAATATGCTAATTTTTCCACACGGCCTCTGTCCGATCCAATTTCCCCCATGCTTTGGATGGGGATTTTTTTCATCGCTGGACTTGACCGACCGGACAACTATAGAGAGATCGTATCACACCCAGGAGATCATTATGAACCAGTCAGACGCACAATTGGACGCACGCGGGATGACCTGCCCCCTCCCGATATTAAAGGCGAAAAAGATGCTCAATGGGCTCGCTACGGGGCAGGTCTTAGCGGTCATGGCGACCGATCCAGGTTCGGTGAAGGATATGGACTCCTTTTGCCAGCAGACGGGCCATCACTTGATGTCAACCGAGCAGCAAGGTGAGGCCTTGCTTTTTTATATCCGCAAAGCGTAGGGGGTAGCTATGACCACTCAAGCCGCATCCACACTGCCAACAAACCTTGAACAGATGGAAAACTGGTTTGACCAGCGATTTGCGCAAAAGATGGCGGAGCAGCAGGCTAACCACACACCATCCATGACCATTATCGCCACCAAAGGAACTTTGGATTGGGCCTATCCTCCCTTTATCCTGGCATCAACGGCGGCAGCGTTAGGGTGGGATGTCTCAATCTTTTTTACCTTCTACGGACTTAATCTGTTAAAGCGGGATCTGGATTTAAAAATCACACCACTGGGAAATCCTGCGATGCCCATGAAATTCCCTAATGGTCCGCTCAAGGGTAAGCCGCTTAACATTCCAACCTCGGTTATGGCGTTGATGCCCGGCTTTGAAGACATAGCGAGTGGAATGATGCGACAGACCATGAAAAACAAGGGGGTAGCTTCGGTTCAGGAGTTGCGTGATCTCAGCCTTGAGGCGGATGTGCAGATGGTCGCCTGTCAAATGACGGTGGATCTGTTTGAGTATGACCGGCAGATGTTTATTCCTGAGATTGCCGATTGGGTGGGCGCGGCCAGCTTTCTGCCCAAAGCGCTGAAGGCGGATGTTAATTTCTACATGTAGGCGCTGTGATGCACGTTTGGTTGTAAAAGGCCGTCTTGCTGGCCCCATAGCGGCCATTTTTCTTCGACCGCCCCTTAAATTCCGGGAGAATCGGCTGGTTAGCCTCTATCGGCAGATTAGAGCGGTACAAAGCCCCTGCCATGCGCCCCATGGTGGGGTGCTTTGTATCCAGATATTCCACCAGTGGGTTGCGTGGATGTTCATGTCCAACATTGCCAACAGCAGGGTGCTCTATAAAATCGCTTCCGATGATCATAAACCAGTATCAACTTGCCTTTGGGTGATTCCCTATCCACGGTAAAAGCGCGCCTTGATCAATGAGATTTGGTCGTTTTTCCTATCCTTGCGGTCTTTCTACAGGGGAAACTTTATGACTTCACCCTCTTCCTCTCATGCAAAATCTTCTTTTAAGTAACCTGTCTCATATATAGAACCAACTACAAGCAGATTTGGACACAATGTAATCTATTTCTAAAATGAAAAATCGTGTACCATCGGTGCAAATAAAATATTCTGGAGGCGCACCGATGATACGTTTTAACGATCTACCCCTGGCAAAAAAACTGTTGACGGCCTTTATTGGGCTGGCTCTGGTGACAGCCGTGACCGGTTTCGTGGGCGTCAAGGAGATCGACACCGTCGGCGAGCATGCCGAGCAGGTTGGCGCCCGCTTGGCTCCCCTGGGGGATGCCGCCATGGAGATCAAACTAACGGCTACCGAAGCACACCTTTACTTCGAGGAGTTGCTTGGCGGAGAGTATGACGGGAAAATCGAAGAGATCTGGGCCATTCTCGACGAAACCGCTTGGTATGCCAACGCCATAATCAACGGCGGTGAAAATGACGAAGGCCATTTTTACCCCTCCAGAGATCCCCAGGTTGTGGCAAAAATGAAGACGTTGCTCACCCAGTTGCAGGTGTTTCGGCAAGCTGCTGAAGAGCGTTACGGCTTTCTCTCACAGGCGGAAACCACCGGTAGCGGGGTCGACCAGGCATTCGACGCGCGTTATGAAGAGGTCCAGCAACAAATTGACCAACTTTTGGAACGCATTGAGTCGATCCCTTCGCCCCTCAACGTCAAACAACTCGCCGTCAGTAAATATTTTCTCGCCGATGGCCACCTTTTTCTGGAGGAGGCCCTGGGCGGGGACGAATCGGTGAAAATCGAGGATGTGCTGGCCCAGTTTCAGGAGGCCGTGCAGCGGCTGGAGTCGGTGGAATCCAGTTGGCCCACCGCAGCCGAACATAAACTCTCCAAAGCGGCGGCAGCCCTGAAAACGCTGGCCACCCAGCGCTACGAAAATACACAGCGCTCCCTACAAGCTGGGACCGAGGCGGAAAAGCGCTTTCATGAAACGTTCAAATCTTTCATCAAGGATGCGGACGATGCCGAAGAGTTGATCCACGCAGACATGGCGGCCGGCATGCAGGAGATGGCGACTGAAATCAGCCGGGCAGAGATGTTGACGGGGCTCATCACCCTATTTGCCTTGGTGCTGGCCTTTTTGTTGGCCAAACTGATCGGTCGTTTTGTGACAGAACCGATGTTGGCCTGCATCGATGTGGCCACAAAAATCGCCAATGGGCGGTTGGGTAGCCGGGTAGAGCTGAGTCAGAACGATGAAGTAGGTCAACTGGCCGTAGCATTAAACTCCATGAGCGAGCGGTTGCAGGGATTAATCGAGGGCTTCATCGAACAATCCCGAATTCTAGGCAACTACTCTGGCGACCTGCAAGCCCTCTCTCAGCGGATGACCGAAGATGCCAATTTGGTCAAAAATGGTTCAAAACAAGCGGAAGCGTCCGCAAGATCCGTCTCTGTGCAGATGAGTGACGTCAACGCAACCATTGAAATAAATACCCGTGATTTGAACGCCACCGCCCAAGCCTCCGATCAGATGAGCGAGAACATGACCACCATCTCGGCCGCTGCCGAAGAGGCGTCGGTCAACCTCACCCACGTTGCCAGCGCCTCCAAACAGGTCAACCAATCCATGGTGGAGGTACAGGGTGCCGTGGGCCGATCCCGGGAAGGGGTGCAGAACGTTGCTAGCGCCATCGGTGCGTTGAAAGAGGCACTTGATGCCATCCGCCAGCAGGGGCGCGATGCGGCCAAAAGCTCGCAAATGGCCGCACAGGAGGCCCAGAACATGGCCCAGGTGATCGACGCTCAGGTAAATGCCAGTAACAAGATTAGCGAAGTGGTTGGGATCATCCGTCAAATCGCAGGACAAACCAATATGCTGGCGCTCAACGCCTCCATCGAGGCGGCAGGCGCAGGGGAAGCCGGTAAAGGCTTTGCCGTGGTGGCCAACGAGGTCAAAGATCTGGCCCGGCAGACCGGCGACGCCACCAACACCATCTCCAATAACATCGATGAACTTCAAGCTGGCAGTGGTCAGGCGCACCGCAGCAGTCAGGAGATGCTTACCCGTATTCAGGAGCTAAGCATCGCCAATGACCGTATCGTGGACTCTGTAGATTACCAGTACGGCACCATGGAGGAGGTCAATCAGACTGTGATTCAGATCGCTGAGGGAAGCGTCGAAGTGGATCAACAGCTCGCTCAGTCGGTTCTTAACATGTCCGACTCTGACGTTAACCTTTCGGAGGTGACGCTGGGCATTGAGGAGGTGACCCGCAATGTTGGAGGTATCTCAAATGCGGTGCAGGAGGTAACGGACAATGTCAAAGGTCTCTCTGAGGGGGGCGAGCGCATTTCCGCCTTGGTTGCAGATACGGCGGAAGCCGCCAGCGCCTTGCAGCGCATGATGGTAGAACTGGAAAAAACCGCGGAGAAGTTTGTCGATATGAGCCACTCTTTGCAGAAGCAATCTGGCAACATCAACGACATCGGCAGCGCCATTCAGGAGCGGTTGGGGTTCTTTGAATTGATGGACCGCCACACCTCGTCTGCCGCTCAGAAGAAGCGGGCAAGCGCTGCTTAGGGTTGTTTTGGATGAGCGCCCCCTGCCAAAACATGGTTTGTCCGGGTTTTGGATAATGTTTGGTTGGTTCTTGGAAAAATACCGAGATTGGAATCCATCGGTGATGCGGCTGGCGTGACGCTTACCCTCAATTGGCGATGTGAGTCCTTTTCAATACCAAACAGAGGGCTTCAAGTCTGCATAAAAAAACGGCTCTAAAAAGGAAGCCCACAGCAGCACAGCATGGCGATGGTATTGGCGATCTCGGCGGCGATTTTCTGTCTTCTACCTTGGTCATCAACGTCATCTCCGCACAGCAGGTGCAGGTTAACCAGAGGGTCGCATATTACAACTGCGCCATCAGGTCATCGCTGTTGGTGGCCACCACATAGCGCGCTGGATTCTCGCCTACCGCCAGTGCCTTGAAGTGAGCCTTGCCGCAGGCGATTTTGGCTTTTTCCTTATCCCTGAGATCGTCAGCGAACAGCTGCCCTTCAACACGCCCCTTGGTTTCCACCACGAAGTACAGCCTTTCCTCGCCGTCCTTCTCCACCAACACTGCCCAGTCCGGGTTGTAGGTTCCCAGAGGCGTAGGCACCTTGAACCAGCCCGGCAGCTTGGCATACACCCTGACGGCCTCGTTCCGCTCCAACTGCTCTGCAAACAGCCGCTCCACGCCGCCGGAATCGTAGATGACGTGCTCAAAAACCGATTTCTTGGCATCCTTCAGCATGTCCTTCAGGTATCCCGTCAACTCCTCCTGCTCGAACAGCTCCTGGGCATAGAACTGGTCGTCGCCGATACGCTGGTAGCGGATGCCGTCCACCAGGGCTAGGCGTTTGGCGCGGTTGATCGCCTCGGTGGCCAGTTCGATAAACTGCTGAGGGTTGTGGGCGAAGTCGCTGAGCCTACCGCTGCCGGTCAGAATCCGAACGATGCTCCGGCGGGTCAGCTGGGTGTTGTCCTGCAGGACCGAGAGCAAGTCGGGCAGTTCGATGTCCCGCTCGTCAATGGTGATCGGGGCGGCTTTGGACGTCTCCTTGGCTTGAACGCCGCCCTTGCCGATGGCCAGATCCGCCTTGCTAATCTGCAACCGGGCGCGGGAAACCGGCGGCGCACTGCCGATGGCCTTGGCGCACTCCTCCAGCAGACGGTCGTTGTCGAACTCTACTCGGTAGGTGGTCTTGTGCTTGATGCGATCCCACAGGGCCTGAAACTCGGGGCTGCACAGCACCTCCTTGCGGACTCTGACGCTCTCCCGTTCGTCGGCATTCTTGATCTCCAGCCGCCCCGCTAGTTTCTTCAGGATCTCCTGAATCTGCGGGGCCTGGGCGTTGAAGGCTTCTGGAACGTCCAGGGTTCCCTCCTTTAATGCGGTACGCAGGGCGTCCTGGACCTTGCCCTTGGTATCCACGTAGCCGGTTGCATGGAGGTGTTTCCAGAGTGCCTCCGACTTCTCGACCCCCAAGGGGGACTGGCGGCCATGCTCGTCAGTGACGGGGATGGTGGCAAACTGATGCTTCTCCACGACCCCGAAGCGGATGCCGGTGTCGGCCTCGATCTCCTTCTGCAATGTCTCGGCGAACTGCTCGTAGCTCTCGGTGGCGATGACCGTCAGGGTGTTGATGTCGAAGCCCCGCTGGCGTTCGCCGTTCTGGTTGACGCACAGGCGCAGGCCGCGACCGATGGATTGGCGGCGGGCCAGTTCGGAGCCCATGTCCCGCAGGACGCAGATCTGAAAGACGTTGGGGTTATCCCATCCCTCGCGCAGGGCGGAGTGGGAGAAGATGAACTTGAGCGGCGTCTCGAATCCCAGAAGCCGCTCCTTGTCCTTCATGATCAGGGTATAGGCCCGTTCGGCGCTCTCCCGGTTGGCCTGGTTGTTTTCGGCGGTATCGGTCCAGGAGCCCTTCTTGTCGATGGAGAAGTAACCGTCGTGAACCTGGGCCGGCAACGTTTCGGTGTCCACCTCGCGGAACAGGGTGTTGTAGTCCGGGTGGCGAATCCAACGGCGGTACTCCTTCTCGAAAATCTCGGCGTATGGACCCTTTGCCGGATTGCCTTCGGCATCGTAGGCGCGGTAGTTGGCCACCGAGTCGATGAAGAACAGTGACAGCACCTTGATGCCGAGGGGGCGCAGGCGCTTCTCCTTGTCCAGGTGCTCCTTGATGGTGCGCCGGATCATCTGGCGCTTCATCTCCTCCTGGTCCACGTCGCCAATGGCCTCTCCCAGACGAAGGAAGGTTTCGCTGCCGGGTATGCGCACCTCCAGGAATTCATCCCCTTTGGCCACCCGGATTTCACCGATGCGGTGGTCTGCATAGAGGCTGCGTTCGGTGATCTGCTCCAGGTCATCCCCGTCCTGCACCGTGACCGTTTTGCGGCGCACCGCCTTTCCTTGCAGCGCGTCCACTTCCACCTTGGCGGCGATCCGGCCCCGGGTGTTGCTGACGGAGAGGAGCCGGAGATACGGCTTGTTGTGACCGCCTTCCACCTCCAGGGATGCAACCTCGATCTGTTTCACCAGACGGCGCTCGTAGGCATCCACGGCGTCGAGGCGGTAGATCATGTGGTGCTTGTCCACATGGGTGGCGGAATAGCGCAGGGTGCAGAGGGGGTGCATCTCGGAGAGGGCGGCCTTGCCCTTGCCGGTCAGGCCACCATCCACACTCTGGGGCTCGTCCACGATCAGCACGGGTCGGGTGGCCCGCACCAGATCGATGGGCTTTTCGCCGCCGGTCTTCTCGCTCTCCTTGTAGAGGTTGTTCACGTCCTGCTTGTTGATGGCGCCGACGGTGACCACCATGATCTGGATATTGGGACTGGTGGCGAAGTTGCGCACCTGTCCCAGCTTGCCGGAGTCGTAGAGGAAATATTCGAACGGGGCGTTGGCGTAGAGGCCCCGAAAATGCTCCTCCATGATCTGAATTGACTTGTAGACCCCCTCCTTGATGGCCACCGAGGGGACGACGATGACGAACTTGGTGAAACCGTAGCGCCTGTGCAACTCGAAAATGGTGCGCAGGTAGACGTAGGTCTTGCCGGTGCCGGTCTCCATCTCCACGGTAAAATCCATGGTGGCCAGAGATGACGCCGGACGCAGCCCGTTGCGGAGTTGGGCCTCCTTCAGATTGGCGTGGACTTCATCTTCCAGCATCTTCAGGCGGTTGCCGATGCCAAGACGATCCTCTCCATAATCCAACGTGCCCGATGGCAAGGTCACCGTGAACTCGGTTCGCCCAATCTCCTGGCCCCGAAACAGGGCGCAGACCGACTCGATGGCCGCCAGTTGATAATCCAGGTCTGGTTCAAAATGAAGTTTCATGCGGGATGCCCCCCCGATATGGCGTGATAAATTTTCAGTTTCAACGACTCATCGTCCGAGTTGCCGTCCAGATGGGCTGTAATGATCTCTCGGAGCAAATCCTTATCGATGTTCCCAGCGGCCACGTGATAACTGATGTTCTCCATCTCTGGCAGAAAGGCGTTGGTGCAGTAGAGATAGCCGTTCAGCAACAGCATTTGGGCACAGAGCACAATGGCAATCCGCTTGTTGCCGTCCTGAAAACTGTGAAACTTGCAGGCACAGAAAAAGAGATGGGTCAGCTTGTCGGCCATGGTCGGGTAATAATCATCATTCTGGATGTGCTGTAATACACTGTCGAGTTTACCCAGTTCCAAATGGCCATCGGAACCGCCGCCGCTTTTTTCAACGGTGAGTTTGTGGCTCTCAATCGCCTGTTCAAGGGTAAGGTAGATCAAGGCCACTACCCGCGCTCCTTCAGGCGTTTGAGAACCTCCTTGGCCTCTTCCAGCCTCTCAGCCAAATCCTTGCTCTTATCGCCAATAAACCGTTCGAAGTCTTCTCTTTGGACAGGGGTGATGTACTCTTTGAGTCGTAGATGGAGTGCATCCCGAAAGGCCAGATCCCGACTTGCCATCTTGTTGCGAGCTTTTTCGACCAACGGGTTCCACAAGGCTTGGGACTCGAATTCTGCAAACAGAGCATCCACTTCCCAAGTGCTGAGAGCGCTTCCCTTTTCCCGGCATTTCTTCTGCAACAGGTCGGCGAACCCGCTTTCATAGGCCGCGATCAGGTCAAGGACTTCCGCATAGAACGTGTCACGGATCTTTTCGCTCTGCTCAAGCTTCAGAACCTGCCTGTATTCATGAGCCTTTTCCAGGAATATGCTGACGTAGATCTTATTGGTAAAGACCGCATATTTAAAATTGCCCATCGCCACGCAGTCCCGCAGCGCGTCCGTAAACTGTTTGCGGTAGTTTTCGCCTTCAAAAGCCGAACTGAGAAACTCTTCATCACGTTTATTGATGTATTTGGTTCCACCGCCGGTCCGCTGATTGATGGTGTCGATGACGATATCAAGGATGGCTTGCCGCAGAAGTCTTGCGCGAGGGCTTTCCGAAACCAGCATGGCAATGTTGAGGAATGCCCGAAAATCGAAGATGCCGAGCGCCGTGGTTTTGGTCACGAAATCCATTTCGTTACCACCGTGGGCAACAAGAACTTGTTTGAAACTTTTCAAACGGTTACCACGGAGCACCTCATAGCCGTTCTGACGCAGTTCGTCTCCATGCCTGTCGAGATAGTTGTCGATGGTCCTGGGGGTCACTTCGAAGAAGGCGGACACCTGTTCCTTGAGCACCACCGTTCTACCCTCAAACGGAATTCCCTGAATGCCTGCCGCTTTCTCGATTTCAGCCAGCGCATAGGGGTTGTTCAGGATATTCTGGCGGTCGATTGGAGAGTTGGTGAGGTCCTTGCTCATCGTCATCTCCTCACAAACTACGGATGCCGGCCAGTTGGTCGGAGGGGATGTTCTGCTCCAGGATGGCGGCCAGATTGGTCTTGGCCACATCGTCGGCAAAGCCACTGTCGCGGAAGACGAACTGCACCGGCACTGCCGGGGCCAGCTCCCGCCACCAGTCGAGTATGCCCTGGGCCAGGGGCTCCACGTCGGCGCGTTTGATCTGTTCGGCCAGGCAGACCATGAGCGCCCCCAGGCCGATGCTGTGGACCGTCTTGCCGGCGAAGGCGCGTTGCTCCATGGGAACCGTCAGGTCCAGACCCAGCTTCAGCAGCAGCTCGAACAGGATGTCCTGCTCGCTGCGGCCTTCCACCAGATGTTCTTGATGGTTGAAGAGGGTCTTCTCCAGGTCGTCCCGGTCCGGCTGCCAGGGGCGGATGTTGCTGGTGTCCAGCTTGAAAACGCGGAAGCCGGTGTCGCCGGCAAAGAGCGGGTTTTTCTCCTTGATCTTCTTTCCGGCGCGGCGGAGGCGTTCCTTGGTGATCTCAGAGATATTATGGGGGCGGTTGATGCTGTCACAAAATGCAGCTGGCACTTTCTGATCGCTAGACGATCCATCTATTGGTTCAGGTAGTTGTACTAATACATATTTCAAGCTATCAGCGCTTATTTTTGAATTTCTGCTGATAGCAGCATGCCCAAATGCACCTGAACCCGCAAAAAAATCTACAACTATCCCTCCATCAGGAGCACCAACCTCAAGAAGTCTTTCAAGGAGTCTTATGGGTTTTGGAGTGCTAAAAACCTTTTTCCCAATGAGTTTTGCTGTCTCTTTCTGACCTTCATCATTATGTCCGCTATCTTCAAATTTCCACCAAGTTGGAGGCACAATACCCTGTTGAACCTCATTAAGGTACCTCTTTAATCTCGGCTTTCTGTAAGAATGATCTGGCCCCCAGTAAAGCCTCCCTTCGCGCTCCAGTTGATCGTGCTTGTCCTTCGTGTAGCGCCATACAGCATGCTCTTCTGGCCAGACTTCTTCCCCGGTTCTAGGGTGCTTAATGGAGTACCATAAGGTAGGCCTTTCATCTTTTGACTTGTTGCTAACATAGTTATCAGATGCCCACTCTCCTCTTGGGTCATTATCTGGATTCGAGTATCTGTCGTTTTGCTCCTTTGTTCTTGGGAGGAGCCCACGCTTAAACGTTTCAGATTTTCGGTACGCGATAATATGATCGTGCATTACCCCGATTCCGGGATCATCATTTGAAACGGCATATTTCTTCTGCCAAACGATGTTAGCAACAAAGTTCTCAGCGCCAAAAATGTCATCGCAGACAGATCGGGCATTAGCAACTTCTGTGTCATCAAGTGAAATAAATATCACCCCATCATCCCGCAACAAATTCCGCGCCAACCGCAAGCGGGGATACATCATGTTCAGCCAGTCGGTATGGAACCGCCCCGAGGCCTCGGTGTTGCTGGTGACGCGGCGGCCCTCGCCGTCGGTCTGGCCGGTCAGTTCCAGGTAGTTGCGGATGTTGTCGCGGAAGTCGTCCGGGTAGACGAAATCCTTGCCGGTGTTGTAGGGCGGGTCGATGTAGATCATCTTGACCTTGCCGGCATAGCTCTTCTGCAACAGCTTGAGCACCTCCAGATTGTCCCCCTCGATCATGAGGTTCCGGGTGGTGTCCCAATCCACGCTCTCCTCCCGACAGGGGCGCAGGGTGCCAGTGGAAGGGGTCAGGGCGATCTGCCGCGCCAGCCGCTTGCCATGCCAGTTGAGGCCGTATTTCTCCTCGGCGTCGGTCACCGTGGCGTCGCCCACCAACGCCTTGAGGACGTCCACGTTGATGGCCGTCCCCTGCGGCCCCTCGGTGACCAGCTCCGGGAAAAGAGCCTTCAGCTGCTCTATGTTCTCCGCCTTCACGTCGGCGCTCTGGGTCATGGGGTCGCCGGGTTCGATCTTCTTCATGGTCATTGTTGTTGCTCTCTTTCGATGTCCTCCAAGGTGGGGCGCTCCGTGACGATGCGGCCTTCATGCATCACCACCACCCCCGTGCCCGTGCGGGCCGCCAACTCCCGGGCGCGCCGCGCCGCACGCTCCATGGCAACCTGAGCATGACGCAAATCAGCGTCCCGCGCTTCACTCAATGGTTTTCCGTTCATCGTTCGCTCCATTCAATCAGCCTGGGAACCATATCCGCATTGTCATAATGCGCCCAAGCATCGACAATATCCCGGTAGATTTCGACAAAATTTCGCCTCCCCACCGCAAAACGCCGGTGGATGGTCTCAACCGGTACATCGTGCCCCCCCTGCCGAACCCGCATTGCCACACGGTCGATGGCCATTTGTACATCCGGTAGTTCCAGAAAAAACAGTTTCACATGGTATCCCATCGCCTGCCATTGCGGGATGGAACGGGCATATCCCCTGCCGCTCAAGGTGGTCTCAAAGGCAAAGCTGCGCCCTGCCGCCACATGATCGGCCATGGCGCGCAACATCAATCGTCCGGCCTGAATCGCCGCCCGCTCCGGCGCAAAGGGAGAAAGCCCGGCGGCGATCAGATCCGCATTGACAAAGGCCGGGCAGCGCGCCTCATTGGGAAGGAACTCCCGGGCGAAGGTGGTCTTGCCCGCGCCGTTCGGCCCGGCGATAATGACGATTTTCTTCTCGACAGGCACGGTCATCTCCTCGTTCCTTATCCCTTCAACCGGACGACAAGCGCGTCCAATGCCTTTTGAATACCCTGAATCTCCACGTTCAATTCCACCCGGCGGTTGAGCTGCTTCTCCTTGGCCGCCTGGGCGCTCAATCCCGCCAGCTTCTTTATCAGCTCCTCATGCTCCCGAAGCACCTCGCGCCGGTCCTGGTCCCCTTCCACCGACGCCGACACCCCATAGATTCCGGTCAACCGGGCCGCCGTCAAGGCGATCATCCGCCCCATCCACCCCTGGTAGAGGGCGTAGAGGTCGGTTGCGTTCTGCCGGGAGAGGGCCAGGGCCTCCAGAAACGCCGCTTCCACGCCATCGCCATCCCCCAGCCGTTC
Source organism: Magnetococcus marinus MC-1 (assembly GCF_000014865.1). Taxonomy (NCBI): domain Bacteria; kingdom Pseudomonadati; phylum Pseudomonadota; class Magnetococcia; order Magnetococcales; family Magnetococcaceae; genus Magnetococcus; species Magnetococcus marinus. The sequence continues at coordinate 982,808 of NC_008576.1, read as the reverse complement.
AACGGCCACCACGCCATCCAGCACCACACGGCCCGCCTCCCCCTGAGAAAACCGCTTGTGGGCCAGGGAGAAGAGTACCCCTTCATCTCCGGTCACCAGCAGTGCCAGCGGATAGGGAATGGCCCGGTGGATCAGCTCCAGCAGCCGGGCCGTCCTCGCCTTGGGCCGCAACACGGCATGGGCCACCGCCAGCTCCGTATATGCCCGCACCTCATCCCGAAAGACCGGCACCGCCACGTTGCCCGGCTTGAGCGCGGCGATCCAGTGCAGCGCCTCGATGCCCTCCTGAATCAGCCGCTTGTCCGCCGCCGTGGGCGCGCCCTGTTCCAGCAGGAGCTTCTTGGGCACTTTTTTGTCCACCCGGGCGTCGTCGGGCAACCCCAAAGCGTCGATGATGCGGGCCGCGTCCATCATGCCGTGGTCTCTCCGTCCTCCGGCAAAATAGCCAGCCAAGCCACCACCTCGAAATCGTAGATGCCCGAAAACTCCCCCTGCATGGCATGGGTGCCACCAGGAGAGAAGAGACTGGCCATAGCACGCTCCTCTTTTTTCCCGAGGATGGAACCCACCCCCTTGGCCAGCAGATCCTGCCACAGCCCCATCTCCCGCCCTCCTTTACTCGCCCGGTCGAACCGTTCACAGATTGCCGCATCCACATCGGTCCGCTCCAGGGCCACCTTGCGCAGCCGATCCAGAATCCGTTTGGCCTGGGTGAAGGGCAACAGCACCGCGCCATCCTCACCCACATGCACCAAATAGTGGGGCGAGAGCGGATAGCCCGGCTCCGGCCCGCTTTTTCCATCAATGCCATCGCGGGCCGCGCCCGCTTCGGCCCGCAGGCAAAAGATGACGCCGGGTGGCACGATGGAATCCCCTAGACCAAGGGAGCTGGCCACCGCCATGGAACCCAACGGCATCCGCTCCAGTTCCACGCCGCCCCCGCGCTGGAATCCGGCCAAGTCCATGCGGAAGTCGTTCAGGGTCATATCGGTGATGGAGATGCCGCCTTCGATCTCCTCCATGTCGATGACTGCTTCCTGAAGCTTGAGCAGCTGCTTGCGCCGATACTCCAGGTCGTTCATCTGGTCGCCGGACTGGTGCTCGATAACGTTCTCCTCGCCGGTGGCGGAGATGTCCAACAGCACCATGCGCCCGCTCACCCGTTGCTCCAGGTTGATGTACTCGTCCAGCTCCATATTAGGCCAGAAGTTGACCAGTTGGATACGGGCGTTGGGCGAACCGATGCGGTCGATGCGCCCAAAGCGCTGGATGATGCGCACCGGGTTCCAGTGAATGTCATAGTTGACCAGAGTGTCGCAATCCTGGAGGTTCTGCCCTTCGGAGATGCAGTCGGTGGCGATGAGCAGATCCAGTTCCCCTTCCTGGGCCATCTCTTCAGGCCGTTCTTTTGAACGAGGGGAGAAGGATGACAGAATGCCACCCAGATCCGAACGGATCTTCTTCAGCGTGCATTTATTGCCGCCCGCACCAGTAACCTGGGCGCTCTCTATGCCATATTGGGCGCGGACCCAAACGGAAAGATCCCGATAGAGGTATTCCGCCGTGTCAGCGAAGGCGGTGAAGATGATCATTTTGCGATTGCCGGGGTTGAGCGGGTTTTCTACCTTGTCTGCAATGAGTGCCTTTAACTCTGCCAGCTTGGCGTCCCGCTCGTATCCAACCTGGGTGGCCTCAGCATGCAGTCGGGCTAGGCGGTCATGGTCATCCTCCAGCTCCTGCCGCCAGCGGATGGCATCCACATCCTGCAACAGCACCTTGACTTTGGTTCCGATCAACAGGGTCTCAAAGGTGGGATCGTCCACATCCACCTCGTCAATGGACAGCGCCTCCACATCCTGAATGTGGGAATCGAGTTTCTCCAGCAACCCATCCACCTGGGTCAGTTGCCGCTCCAAGGTGAGCGCGAAAGCGTGGACGGAACTCTCCATCCGCTTGAGCAGGTTGACCCGGATCAGATGAACCATGCTCTCTTCCCGGTCCACCTGACGAAAGCGGCCCTGCCCCCCGCGCACCTGGGTATCGTACTTGGCCTCGTAGGCGGCCAGCCTGCCCGGCAGGAGATAGCGCAACGGCGCATAGGCAGCCAGATTCAGGCGGCGTATGTCGTCGTTGATCTCCCGGACCGGCGGGAAGCGGCCGGAGGAGTCCACGTCGGCCTTGATGTTGCGGGGCGTGAGGCGTTCTGGAAATTTGCCGGTCTCGGCGGTGCCGTAGTACTTCTCCACATGCTTGCGCGACCGGGCGATGGTCAGCATGTCCAGCAGCTTGAAGTAGTCGAAACCCAGCATCTCCGTCAACATGTCCTGGCGGCGTCCGGCGTTGGGCAGGTCCAGCCACTTGTTGAACTGGGTCTGGGCCAGGCGGATGGTCGCCTCGATGCTGGGAATGCCCTGATCCACGAACGCGCCGTCGTTGCCTTCGGTAATGAAGGCGATCTGGTTCTTGAGGTCGGCCAGACGGTTGTTCACCGGCGTGGCGGAGAGCATCAGCACCCGGGTCCGCACCCCCGCCTTGATGACCCGCTGCATGAGCCGTTCGTAGCGGCTTTCTCGCCCTTTGTGGGTGGGCTTGTTGCGGAAGTTGTGGGACTCGTCGATGACCACTAGGTCGTAGTTGCCCCAGTTGATGTAGGAGAGGTCAAGCTCCCCAGACAGCCCGCCATCCCGGGAGAGGTCGGTATGGTTGAGTACGTCATAATTGAAACGGTCGGCGGAGAGGATGTTGCGCCGGTCGTTGGCCTTGTAGAGGGTCCAGTTGTCTCGCAGGCGTTTGGGACAGAGAACCAGAACCCGGTCGTTACGCAGCTCAAAGTACTTGATGACCGCCAGCGCCTCGAAGGTCTTACCAAGACCCACGCTGTCGGCGATGATGCAGCCGCCGAAGCGTTCCAGCTTGTCGATAGCTCCGAAGACGCCATCCCGCTGGAACTTATAGAGCTTGCGCCAGACAACCGTGTCACGGATGCCGGTGGCAGAGCGGATGATCCGCTCCTCGTCCAGCTCCTCACCGAGATCCCGGAACAGATGGTGGAGTATCATCAGGTAGACGTGAAATGGGGGACGGTGGTCAGCGATCTCACCGAGCTTTGCCAACAGCGCCTTGCTTCCGGCATCGGATCTGGGCAGACCGGACCACAGGTTTGCAAACCAGCCGTTTAAGAGCTGCCACTCCTCGTCGGTCTCCGAGCATTGAATCAGGCTGAAGGGCGCGTTGGGAGCCAGCCCCAGCCCTTCCGTGGTAAATGAACAGTTGCCGGTAATGACGTGGTTTGCCACCGGCGTCACCCCTTCCGTCACCAGCGCCGCCTGGGGCAGTGGCGAAGCAGCGAGACGGACTTCGGCCTTGGCCTTGAGCCACGCCATGCATTGAGCTGCGAGCCATCTGTTCTGAAGGCGATTCCTGGCAAGCCGGTCGGAGTCGGTTCCCAGCAGTTGGATATTGGCAGAGTCAAGCGCTGGCATGACCAAACGGCACTGTTTTCCCCTAGCGAGCCGTTCACGCAATTCCGCAAAAGCAAACAGGGAGAAATGCGAAGAGGCGATGCTCAACTGTGAACCCGCCGGCAGGCTCTTGCGCAGTTCATCTATAACTCTGTCATTGCCGCTGTTTTTAATTAAACGCATGATAACCCTTCCGTCCATGCACGGCACCGCATGCCCATTACCATAATTTCCGTCCATGCCAACTCTGAACGCGCATAAATTTCCTTGTTTTGCAATGCCATATCAAACGCACATGACGTACTCAGAGAGCTTGTCTGGTGCTCCATCCAACCACGTTATTAATAAAAGTCATTTCACCCTTCACTGGCCTATTTTCCAAATAACTCAGAAGGTATTCTCCCCATTTTTAGGGGCGATAAAGAGTAGAGATTGTAACCTTCACCATGCCGATTCCGTCGTGCATGCTCATATCGTCACCCTATTCATTATTGTTTCGATAAGGAAAACTAAAATGGGATGAAGCAACCATCGCAAACGGTTTGGTTGTGGTGTGAAATACGCGCAAGCGCTATCCGCGAGGTATGCGAACCATCGGGCACCATGGCGCGGGGCTGGTTGAGCCGTGCGCAACACGCTCTGCACAGCTACCCAACCCAAGGCCAAGCCGCCCTTCTGTTAAGGGTGCAGAGGCCCTCAAGAGATCGCCCACTCATTCGAGCACAATGGGCATCAAACCGTTCTTTTCTGCAAAACGTTTTAACCGACCATCCCTCTTGATCTGGCGAACAAAACCATTAACCCGCGCCAACCACTCGGGCTCGCCCTTGGGAACGGCATAGGCATAATCGGTGGGGGCCAAAACCTGCGGGGGGGTTAATAGCTTCGCCCAACTACTGAGCAGCGCCATGCGGCGGCCATAAGGGTAGTCGGTCATAAACACATCGGCTCGACCGGCTTCAACCTCCTGCTCACGGGCCTTAAAGGTGTCGACCACGGTGAGCGTGCCTTGGTGCAGATAACTCCGCATCACCGGTTCCATATAAGTGCCTTTTTGCACCACAATAATGTGACCCTTACGATCAATATCCTGCCACGCTTGGATCGCAAAGTGATTTTTATCTACCACCGCGTAAATGCCGCTGCGCAGATAGGGTGCTGAAAAATCCATAAACTCTGCCCGGTCGGCCCGCACACCCACGCCATGCATCGCAATATCACACCGATCCTGCGTGAGGTTTTCTTTCAATTTTGAAAATGAACTGTCTATAAATTCGACCGTTACCCCTAGATCTGCGGCAAAGGCGTGGGCCAAATCAATATCAATCCCCTCTAATTGTTGGCTGCGAGGATTACGATAGGTAATCGAAAAATAACCGGGCCAGATGCAAACCCGCACCGTTTGGCGCGCCTGAATCGTTTGCAAGCGCGATTCAGCCTGTGCGATGGCAGGCTCTGCCAGAGCAACCAGGAAAATGACCGTACTGAGGCAGCCAATCCAACGACAAATACCTGATAGCATGCGTATAGCTCCTGTATCAGAGGTGCGATATTCACTAAACATGACCCATTTTGACCGATTTAAACAGATTCATTCGATTTTCCACCCGAAATGATTCTATACTGCACTGTATCTGTCTAATATTTACACTTTTACTACCGTCATAGGCGTATGATCCCACTCTCACAGAGCGATGCACGTTTGATGTGTACGGGCATCTATTTCAGCCGCCTCCTAGGCGGTGCTGCGTTGGTTATCCTGGTGCTGGGGGTTTGCCTACTGGTGTTGTTTAATAGTTTTCAAAACCAGCGCGAAGCCACTCAAGCAGGCATGCTCAAAACAACCCGTTATCTACAACTGGGCATGACCCACGCCTTTGAATCGGTTGATAATGCCCTTGAGCGGGTCAAGGATGTTGTGCATTCGCTCAAATCACCCAAACAGCTAAATGATACCCTTACCCAAGTTCTTAAATTTTCCCCTCATCTCCGACAAGTGATCATAGCGGATAAAGAGGGGCAAGTCATCGCTGACAGCGCTTTGGCGCTGTTTCCCACGCTACCCCGCGTTAAACTTGATTTGCCAGCTTTGGGGCTCAGCCAGGAACGCCTGCGCAGCTTGGGGGACCGCATGTTGTTGGGCATTCCCCAACAAGGGCGCTTTCTCGGAGCTGCCCATGATATTGGTGCGCGGAACGATCTGTGGTTTATGCCCATCGCCCTATTGGATGAGGGGCCACAGGGCCGCCACTCTATCGTTGCGGCCCTTAACCCACAGGCACTCTTTGGCAGCTTTCAGTCTGCGGTGGAGGGTTCCCAGGGGAGCTCCGCTTTGGTGCATCTGGATGGGCACATTCTGTTTGCCGCAACCGCCAAACGGCACCGTGGTGCGGCGATGAAGGGAAAACAGCTCCATGCATCGTGGCAGGAGACCTGGAGCCAAGGCGATGAAGGGCTGGTGCCCCGCCTGCCGTTTGCGCGCCAACAATCAGGTTTTACCGCCTACCGAATCTCACCCATCTATCCCTTAGTTACCCTGGTTTCGGTCACGGATGAGGACATATTGAGCGGGTGGATCCATAAGAATACCGCATTCATTGTCCTTATTAGCATAACCCCTATAGCAACCATGCTACTGATTGGTTTGCTGTTGTGGCAAGAGCGCCGACGTTTGCGGTTAAATGACCGCATTCGGGTTTTGTCAGAGGTGGTCGAAAAAAGCCCGGCGGCGGTCATGATTACCGATCCAAAAGGTGCCATCATCTATATCAATAAAAGTTTTGAAACCCTGTTTGGCTACTCTGCTGAGCAGGTGTTGGGCAATACGCCGCGCATGCTAAAGAGTGGTTTAACCGAAGATTTTGTCTATGCAGAGCTGTGGCAAACCATAACCGCAGGCGGTGTATGGAGTGGGGAGATGGTTAACCGTACCGCCTGCGGACAGTTATGCTGGACCTCTTGCATTGTATCGGGGTTAATCAACGATCAAGGGGAGATGGGCTACTATGTGGCGGTGGAGAGCGATACAACGGAAGCCAAGCAGAGAGAGTTGGATCTACATAAGCTTTCCACCGCAGTCGAGCAGAGCCCCATCGCCATTGTCATCACCAATCAAGAGGGGGCGATTGAGTATGTCAATCCACATTTTTGCAACATCTCGGGCTATAGCGCCCAAGAGGTCTTGGGAGAAAACCCCAGGCTGTTAAAATCGGGCGAGATGGCAGCGGCGTATTACCAGGAGTTATGGTCAACCATTACCCGTGGTGAGGTGTGGCGTGGTGAATTCCGCAACCGCCGTAAAAATGGCAGCACCTACTGGGAGTCGGCCACCATCGCGCCGGTACGGGATATTAACGGCCAGACCAGCCACTATATTGCTTTAAAGGAAGATATCTCCCTGCGCAAGAGCTATGAAGAACAACTGATTGAAGAGAGACATAAATATCAAGAGGCCAGCCGGGTAAAGTCTGATTTTCTGGCCACCATAAGCCATGAAATCCGCACCCCAATGAATACCATTTTGGGGATGACCGGAGAGCTCAAAGAGAGCCACTTGAGTGGTGAACAGCTCAAGCTGTTGCAATCCATCCAGGCCGCCGCGAGCAATCTGCTACAGATTATCAATGATGTCTTAGATTTTTCCCGTTTTGAAGCGGGTAGTATTGAATTATTTATCGCCCCACTGTTGTTGCGACAAGTCGTGAGTGAGGCCGAGCAGATTGTCGCATTTCAAATTCGCAAACAGGGCATTCGCTTTCTCACCTACATGGATTCGACCGTTCCCCCCTTTATCTTTGGTGATGCGCAGCGACTGCGACAGGTATTGGTCAACTTGCTGGTCAACGCCAGTAAATTTACGGAACAAGGGACGATTGCGCTGTTGGTGCACCTTCAACCGGGTAAAGCGGAGGCCAGCGATCAGCAGGAACTCTGTTTCCGGGTTGTGGATACGGGGATTGGTATTTCAGAAGCGCACCGCGATAAGTTATTTCACGCTTTTTCCCAGGCGGATGGGAGCATCACCCGGCAATATGGCGGCACGGGGTTAGGGCTTTCCATCAGCAAGCACTTGGTTGGGATGATGGGCGGAACCATTGGCTTTGAGAGTTGCCAAGGGGTTGGCAGCACTTTTTGGTTTACTTTGCCTTTGCAGGCGGATCAAACAGAGGACGGCACACCCCAGTGGCGCCCTATTTTGAAAGAGATGCAGATCTATAGCCTGCATGATCACCCGATCCATCTCAATTTTTATGAATCTTTTTTGGAGCAGTTGGGGGGGATTGTTACGCCGGATCATTTTTCCGTGGACGAGCATGTTGGGGTGGTTGATCGTCTCCGTGAGCACCCGCAACTTTTGCTGTTTCATTTAGAAAATATGGGGCAGATTCAGATCCAGGGGATGGTCTCCGCCATCCGCGCACGCTATTTTGAGTTACCCATGGTGTTTTGTGCGGATTGTTCTGAGAATCTGCCTCTGCTCAATGAGAGCATGTGGGGCGTCTATTTTGTCCATGATCAGCAAGACCCCAGTCGCCTCTATCAAATTTTAGAACAGGCGGTATCGGCACCACGGCCTATTCGAGAGCTGGCCCAGAGTGGTCCGCAAAAGCGGATTTTGGTGGTCGATGATTCGACGGACAATTTGGAACTTATCCGTCTGTTTTTAAAACGTCAGCCCTATACGCTTGAATTTGCCGAAAGTGGTCAGGAAGCCGTGGACAAGGTCAGGCAACGCCCCTCTTTTGACTTGATCTTGATGGATGTGCAGATGCCAGGTATGGATGGTTATCAGGCGACTCGGACGATTCGCCTTTGGGAAAAGGCGAACGATTTGGCGAGCATCCCTATTATCGCTTTAACGGCCCATGCCATGCCGGAGCATCGGGAGAACTCGTTAAGGGCGGGGTGTCAGGAGCATTTGACCAAACCTATTCATAAATTGGTGCTTATCCAGGAGTTACAGCGTTTTTTAGCGTAAGTTTGAAAAGTGCTTAGCGGCTTGCAAACCCCATGGAGTAAAGGCTGTTTAGACCTGGCCTTTAAGGCCCGCCAAAGCCACACCTACACAGGATTGGAGGGAGGGTTTTATCCGCATCACCAGGGTGCAACATAAACGGTGTGCGTCGATTACGAATAAGCCACCTTTGAGCACAGCTTTTTTGCACAAATGCGGTTGACGATATGGTGGTGTTTGGCAGCACCAAGGGCATCGCGTCAAAAATGGAATTAGACCCTCTGCACACCTCGCTGCATCGTGAGTTCAGGTTAGATGCGGCACCTTTTACATGTGATCCTCTCCCCATGCGGGGACAGAACTCTCCCTGCTTAACGGGACGAAGGTGAAGGTTGGGGCTCCTCCAGAGTGGCCCCCAACCTTCACCCTGTTATTCAAGCATGCTTACCAGCGCAAAGCCAAGCTCAACCGGCCTTGGGTGCTACCGGCTTGGAACTGGCTGAGCCATTGCTGTTAGGCTCCTCGGTGGCGGAGGTATTATCCCCCTTCACCCTGCTTGTTGACATCACCGTCACCACTGCCCGGAGAACCCGTGTCACCACCGGCTCCATCGGTGCCACCCGGACCACCCCGATCACCACCGGCTCCATCGGTGCCGCCAATGCCACCCGCATCACCACCGGGGCCGCCACCGGGAGCACCTTCACCGCCAAATCCACCGGCATCGCCACCGGGAGCACCTTCACCGCCAAAGCCACCGGCATCGCCACCGGGAGCACCTTCACCGCCAAAGCCACCGGCATCGCCACCGGGAGCGCCTTCACCGCCAAATCCACCGGCATCGCCACCGGGAGCACCTTCACCGCCAAATCCACCGGCATCGCCACCGGGAGCACCTTCACCGCCAAATCCACCGGCATCGCCACCGGGAGCGCCTTCATCGCCAAATCCACCGGCATCGCCACCGGGAGCGCCTTCACCGCCAAATCCACCGGCATCACCACCGGGAGCGCCTTCACCGCCAAATCCACCGGCATCGCCACCGGGAGCGCCTTCACCGCCAAATCCACCGGCATCGCCACCGGGAGCGCCTTCACCGCCAAATCCACCGGCATCGCCACCGGGAGCGCCTTCACCGCCAAATCCACCGGCATCACCACCGGGAGCGCCTTCACCGCCAAATCCACCGGCATCGCCACCGGGAGCGCCTTCACCGCCAAATCCACCGGCATCGCCACCGGGAGCGCCTTCACCGCCAAATCCACCGGCATCACTAACCAGACCACCACCCGCGCCGCCAAAGTCTCCACCCGCACCGCCAAATCCACCACCTGCACCGCCAGCACCGCCAAAGCCGCCGCCGGCTCCACCACCAATGTCACCACCTACACGGTTTCCTGTGGACTGAATCTCTTGGAAGAGGTTGCTATCATCCCCCCCTACAAAGTCCCCATCTATCAACAGGGCGTTGGCCGATTGGCCGGGAGCCTCAACAATGGGGCTATCCCCATCGGGAGCCACCAAAGAACTACGAGCCCCTGACTCAGTCTCTGAAAAAAGATTGGCCGCTTTAATCTCAATGGCATCTTCAACGGTACCAATATTATCGTTCTCACCTTGGGCCAACAGTACAACGCGCTCCGCTTTCAAATCCACCGCAGCATCCGAACGGGTGGGACTCTCTTCAATACTTCCCTCCAAGGAGACCAAACGCAGCTCGGTACCCATGGCAATATTTGTGGAAGCCGAGTTGGTGCTAACCAGATCCACATAGAAACCATAATCAGCATCCGCCATGTAGATGCTGCCACCCTCGGTGGTTACATTGACAAAAGTCGTCAGATCCACATTGAGATCATTATCCACATGACCGATCCCAAAACCATGCCCCGTTACATTAAGGTAGAGCTCATCGGCAATAATTTTTGGGGCATGACCATGGCCGGGATCTTCCGTAACCCCGCCATTACTAACCATCATATCCACCCGGGTACCCTCGGTCGTACCTGTGGTTATTAAGCCGACGGCAACGCCACCTGCTGTATCGTGCAAATAGACATCTCCCTTATCGGTGGTCACATTCAACACTTGGGCATTCAGCTCCAGACGGTTGGCCACATCACCCACACCATTACCTAAGCCCGTGGTGGTCAAGGTAATGATATTCCCCACCACATCGGCTGCGGCACCACTGTTGGTCTCATTGATGTTACCGCCTGTGGCCTGCAATGTGACGGTCAACCCGGCACCCTGCACGAAACCGTCGCTAATCAACAAGTTACCCGTCGTTACCAACGAAAGCGCACCATCGGCTGCTGAGAAGCTGGTTACACCCTCAACCGTGGTTAGGCTTAAATCACCACTGTTGGAGATGGTCACACCGCCCGAACCACCGGTAGCGGCCAGATTACTAACCTGGGTCTCCAACGCATCTGCGGATGCCCCTACCCCCCCATTGGCGACCATGGCTAGGTCGGCTGCGGTAACATTCGTTGCGGCACCGTTATTGTCGGCAATCCCTGCCGTTGCAGTACCGGTGGCGGAGATCTTAACCGAGTGACCCGCCGCCGAAATGGTGCCTAAAGCGATGCCGTTATACGGTGATGAGAGGGTCGAAACCACGGCGATATCCACATCGCCACTGCTGGTAATGGTACCGGTCTGTCTAAAGCCTGCCGCGCTGACATCCACCGACGAACCGTTTACGTTACCATAGAGATTGATACTACCACTTACCCCATCGCCATCCCCATCACCGGCCTTATCGGCAATGAGGGTGATACCCGTACCTGTAACCTGTGAACCCAAGCCGAAGGTCATGCTGTCCCCTGCACTAAAGGCCACACCGGCGCTACTCTGCACCGTTACCCCAGCATCGACGGTCAGGTTATCCACGGAGGTTGTTTGTAAACCTGCCGTAATGGTGATTGGCCCCCCAGTGGATTGCACATTTTGGGTCAGGGTTAAAGCGTGACTGGAGGTCACATCAATCTGACCGCCGGCTGTCACTGCCGCCAACGAAATGCCACTAATGGCCGAGGTCGCCGCAGAGTTGACGTTGACACTCACCGTGCTATTACTGGTGATGCTACCGGTATGGGTCAACCCGGCTCCGCTGATGGTTACGGTTTGACCACTCAGATTGCCAGCCAGCACCATGCTACCAGAAACCCCGTCGGCCACCCCAGCCCCCTCATGATTGGCGGCCAATACAAGGGTCGTACCGGTGATCTGAGCCGCCGCACCAATGCTCATATTATCCCCAGAGGTCAGGGTAATGGTGTTATCACCACTGCTGATGGTTTTACCTGCCGCCAGGGTCAGATCATCGCCACTGGCGCTGCTATCACCGGCGGTCAACACCACGGCACCACTGGTGGTGGTGACATTTTGGTTCATCACCAATTTATTGCTGGAGACCACATCAATTTGACCACCGGCCGTCACACTACCCAGGGTGATGCCATTAACCGACGAAGCGGCGGTGGAGGTGGCGCTAATGTTGACACTGCCCGCACTGGTTATGGTGCCAGAGTGGTTAACCCCACCCCCGCTGAGCACCAAGCTGCTGGCGTTAATGTTACCGGCAATGGTTGCACCACCGTTAACCCCATCGGCCTCGCCATCGCCGGTATTGTTGGCGGTAATGGTCACCGTGGTACCGGTAATCTGTGCACCGGATTCAACCGCCACATTATCACCGGCTGTCAGGGTAACGGTACTGGCCGCTGAGATGGTGGTATTGGCGGAGAGGGTAAAATCATCGCCACTGTTGGCGCTATTACCCGCCGTCAGGGCGACCGTGCCGCCAGAAGTGGTGACGTTGTTGGAGACGGTAAGGGGGCTGGTTGCCGCAATCACGATATTACCCGCAGTGGTGATACCGCTCACCCCGTCTACCGTACCAAGCGTCAAAGCCTTATTGTTGGTCACGGTGACATCACCGGTGGTGGTGCTGGCCGCCATGGTGGTAACCGAGGTGTTCAAACCACCGCTGGCCCCAATACCGGTTCCAGCCACACCCACAAATTTAGAGGCGGTCAAGCTATGCCCGGCATTACCATTGATAATCTGCCCGGTGGTCTCTAGGCGGATGTAGTCATCGGCAACCAAGGCTCCCACCACGGAGATATTATCGGTGGCAGTGATGGACATGATCCCCGTACCTGCTGTTTTGGTTGCAGACATGGAATTGAGCACGGCAGGGCCGGTAATGGCTAGCACCACATCACTGTTGACCGCATTCACATCCAACTGCCCCGAGATCTGAATACCAAAGGGTAGTGCCAACGTACCAGCTGTGGATGAGGCATCTTCAGCCAGCACGGCCTGCCTAGCCACCTGCCAATTATGGTTACGCTCGATGACCGCCGCATCATAAGCGGCCTGACTGATGGAGGTTGCCTCTTTGTAGGCTTGGTGGTTGGCAATAGCATCGGTCAATGTGCTTTTAGCCGCATACATTTCTGCATCTTTATTAAAGGCCAAATCCTCAGCATCATCCAACTGACCCGCAATTTCGGAGTGGGCAATGCCGATCGCATAAGCCGCAATACCTGCAACGTTTGCCGCCAAACCGGTCACCGCAGCGGCCGCCTCGGAGCCAGCATCACCGGAGAATGGAATAGCCTGAGCCGCACCCGCAGCCACCTCAATGGCAGAGGCCGCAGTCGATAGCGCAATCGAAACCCCATCCAACACATAAGTAGTTATTTTTAAACCGTTTTCGATGGGGGCCAAACGGTCAACTTCGGCTTGTGCCGTGTCATAAGCACTGGAGGCGAGCGTCAACGAGTAGTTCGCCGTGCTCTCGGCCGTTGACATAATGTCCATGGCTGCGGTGTTTGCCTCCAGCAACGTCAACTTCGCCGCGACCTCGGAATCATGGGCGTGGGCATTGGCAATGGAGTTGGTGGTGTGCAGTTCTGCCTGCCGCACCGTTGGCGTGGTACCGCTCAGGGAAAAATTCCGCGCAATGACGTTCACCGCGGTGCTGTTGCCATCCAAAACCACCCCATAATCGGAGCTGACACTGACATCACCGATCCCCGCATTGAGCAAACCGATGGTGATATGGCTATCCGCCGTGATACTGATGTTTTGGTTGGCGGTGGTAATATTGCCGATGATGGCTACCGCACCACTCTTATCGGTGGTACCCGCGTTGATGGTAACCGTACCACTGCCCTGGGCGACGATGGTGTCATTGGTGTCTAAAAAGACAATATTACCCGTGGTGGTTTGCAAGGTTAGGGATGTGTTATTGGCGATGGTTGCGGTATCGCCTGCCATATCTAGAATGGTCAGTGACTCGGCAATAAAGGAGCTACTACCTCCCTCTAGCGATGCCTTGGTAATGGCCATCGCCCCAGCATTAACAATATCTGTGCTGCCCGTTGATGAGAGTTGGGTAATGGAGGTCTCCAGCCCTTCTACACCATTGGGGCCGGTAACGTTTAGAATATCGGCAGTAACGTTGTTGGCGGCACCATTATTATCGGTAATTTTGCCAGCGGATACCAGGGTGACATCATCCCCTTTGGCGGTGATAACACCTAGGGCGATATCGCCCGCGCCGGTAATAGAAACGTTGGCATCCGATCCCACAGCGGTTGCTGCGGTTATTGTCAAACCACCACTACCTAGCTCATTAAGATAGATCCCTCCGGATGTGGTGGTGGCCGTCACGCTGTTAACCTGGGTATCCACCGCGCCATTGGTGGCCGTACTGCCGATGGAGAGACCAACAAGGGTCAATGACTCGGCGCTAATGTTGTTGGTGGCGCCATTACCATCGGTAATCGCGCCACTGGCAGTCAGGGAGACCGCTTGTCCCGCAGCGGTTACGCCATTAAGCACCAATGCACCGGTGTTACTCAACTGGAACCCCGCCCCCGTGGCCACCGCTGTGGTTAGGGTCACATCACCTGCGTTGCTCAGATAGACCCCACCCGCGCTGGCCGTTGCCGAGAGGTTGGCCGCGACCGTATTAACCGAGGCACCACTGGCGCCAATCGCTGTTCCCGCACTCAATACCACCGTGGCACCTGTAGCCGAGGAGCTGGTACCTCCAGAGAGCACAGAACCCGCTGTGGCTGTTAGGGTAACACTGCCTTTGGCTGAAATCGTACCGATGGTCAGGTTGCCGGTGGTGGTGGCAAACTCAATATTCTTGCCCGTACCAACCGCCTTTGCGTTAACGGTGGCACCATCACTCTCTTGGGCATAGATGCTACCTGCTGAAGCCAAATAGGTCAGAGTGGTGGCTGTGGATTTGATGGTACTACCCGAGGCACCAATGCTGGTACCTGCCGTAAGCACGACCGTATCGGCGGTAATGGCAGAGGTAGCATCGGTGATGGCTGTGGATGCGGTAATGGTCGCGCTACCACCGGTCGCTGTTACCGTACCAATGGCAACACCACCCCCTGTATTTTCAAAAGTTACACTCCCAACACCGGTGGAGGAAAAGGCACCTGTGGTTGCGTTAAAGGCAAAGGAACCACCGGTAAAGTTCAGGTTGGTAGAACCATTATTGACTTTGGCATTTATGCTGGTGAGGGCATCACTCTCGTCGATGTAAAAAGATTTACCAGAACCGGTAATCTCAACAGCCAACGTGTCAACCGTCGTTTCTAAGGCATCCGATGCGGTACCGGCACCCTTGTCACTCTTAATCGAAGCTGAGTTGGCGATAATGTTGGCGGTTGCGCCATTATTATCCAAAATCGAACCCGTACCGCCATCAATGGTTACACTGCCACCCACCGCAGAAACCATGCCCAGCGACAACACCCCATCGGAGGCATTAATCACCACATCATGACCACCACCCGCCGTTACGCTGGCTACGGTGCTGGGCACACCCATAGCAAAATATACCCCACCATTGGTGGCGGTTAGCGTGGCACTTTCAGTGGTTAGTTCGAGCACATCGCCGCTAAGCCCCATGTTCAAACCAGCATTGAGCACCACATTTTTGGCTAGGATATTATTTGTGGCGTCATTGTTATCATAAATATTGCCCGCTGTGCTGGTTAAGGTAACGGTTGAGGTCGCACTGGCCGTTCCAATAATAATATCACCCGCAGCCGTTACGGTAACGTTGTTGGTGCCGGTCTCCGTCTGGCCATCCAGGGTAGTAACCACAACGGCATAACTGCTATTTACCTTGGCAGTAACCCCTTTTTGATTGGCGTTAATGCTATTGATTAAGATGCCTGAGGCTTCATCAATATAGACACTGCCATTGCTGGATGAGGCGGTCAGAATACCCAGCTCGGTTTTAAGGGCATGGGTTGCATCACCAATGCTACCACCACGGGTACCATCGTTACCCAACACAATGGCCCCGGCCACCACCGACTCACCGCCATTGGTGGTTAGATTGGCCGAACCGGCCGTAATGTTGGTGCCTGTTCCGGCCAAGCCATCCAGAATGCCACCATCGGTTACCACCAACATGAAGGTAGCCGTACCCACATTGACCGTACCGAGATTAAGATTAACAATCTTACTCTCGTCAATATCGGTGGTGCCGATATCATCGGTGGGAGCCGCCCCAAACCAATCCACCGTACCACTGAGATAACCGGGACTGGCAAGGGCAACAGACCCGTTGTTTGTGGTCACATCCACGCGGGTTTTCGCATGCACCTCCAGATAATCGGTGGTAGAGGTCCCTGGGGCACCGATGTAGGCACCGTTGGTATCGGTCGTGGTCAAACTTAAAATATCACCACGTAGATCGACTTCACTGTCTGCATCAATCTCGGTAATGGCATCGTGGGAACTGACGGTCAGGTTGCCGTCGGTGGTCACCAGATCAATGGTAATACCGCCTGCGGTGCTGGCATTGGTGCTGTCCACAGTAAGGGTTATGGCAGCGCTACCACCATTTAATGTGGTCCCTGCCGCCATGCTGATGGCCCCATCACCGCTGCCCCGATTGGCCAAGGTTTGGGTCGAGTCGTTGGCCTTAATGTTGACGGTGCTGGTGGTGGTTACATTGCTGTTTAATGCCACCGAACGGCCCGCCGCAATGGTCAGGCTGCCAGTTGTTAAGGCGCTCCCCACCGTGACATCATTATCTGCTGTCAGGCCGATAGATGTGGAGCCACTGGCAAAGTTGGGACCGTTTACGATGATCGAACCTGCGGAGTCCAGCGCTACGGCGCCACTGCTGGTCACGTTGTAGGCGGTAATATCTCCCATCAATCCGTGACCGCTGGCATCAATGGTCATATTAACCGCCGCACTACCGGCATTAATTGTGGTACCGCTGGCCATGGCGATACTGGCTACCCCGGCATCCCGATCTGCCGACAGCGCGGTATGATCGTTCGCCGTGAGCGTGACAACACCATTGTTGGTGGTTAAGTCGGCATTGATCAAAATGGAGCGCCCAGCCTGTAAGGTCAGCCCAGTGCCCGCATTGGCAATGTTAATGGCTGTGGTTACGGTAATATCCGTGTTGGCCTGCAACACCACATCCGCCACTTGGGCGTTGATGCTGGCGGCGGTAATGACGGTCGTACCACTCTGGCTATCATCAAACTGGACGGTGGTGCTGTTGTAGGCCCCGCCGCCCGCATCGTTGATCTCAATATGTTTAGGGTCGATCACCAACTTGGCGTTACGTCCACGCGGGGCTAAGCCCACCACTTTACCAATGAGTTGCACCTCACCCTCACTGGAGACATCCACCAAACCGCCGTCGCCGCCATTTTGCCCGGCATCTGCCTTCACTACCCCATCAAAGGTGGCCCGGTTGGCCGAGCGAATCTGTACCACCCCACCCGAACCGCTGTCGGCTCCGCCACTGACATCAATGACGCTGTTAACGGTAGTCAGGGTATGCTGGGCCGATATTAGCGTGACCTGCCCGCCATCGCCCGAACCACTGCCTTTGGCCTCGATCACCCCTTCGTTGCCCACAAAGTGGCCTGTCATGACCACTTCGCCACCAGCGCTATTGGGTTCTGCCGCTGAGACATCGAGAATCCCGCTGTTGCTGACGATTCCCCCCTCGTCATCGCCACCGAGATAGATTTTACCATTCTTCTTTTGCAGAGATTGAGCCTGGATAATCCCCTCATTATTCACCACCGAAGAGAAGACATCCCCCGCCGAGTGGCCCTGCATCACCACATTGCCGCCATCGGCTTGAATGGTCCCGGTGTTGCTAACCAAGGCTTCTAATGGTTGACCATCGGCACCCAATACCTTTTCGGCCACCGCGCCGGTCACTTCATAGGAAACCAAACCATCACCGTGGAAGTCGATGGTCATTTTATCGCCAGAGGCCAGTGCAACCGAGCCCAACTTAGCAATAATCAACCCTTCGTTACGTACCCCAGGGGCCACCAAAAAGGCAAAACCCCCTTCACCGATATGGATCTCACCCTTGTTCTCCACCGCAGCATCTTTGAGCCCAGGCACCTTCTCAAAGGCATATTTACCACTAAGAAAGTTATTATCCTTAATACTCAAGGTGGTGGCCAACAGCCCGGCCACATCCACCTGCGCCGAACGACCAAAAATCACACCATTGGCGTTAAGAATAAACAGACGCCCATTGGCCTGCAACTGACCCAAAATGTTGGTTGGCAAGTTGCTCTCGACCCGGTTAAGGGCGATGGAGCCTACATCCGGTTGGATAAACTTCACCAATTCATTGGGATTAATATCAAAGTTTTTCCAGTTGATAATCGCCTTATCGGTAGCCTGATTGATAATGGTATCGTTTAGGTTACGGTCAATCGTTACCTGACCGGCAATCACCTGCTCACCCGAAGGGCCCGCCAGCGCCTGACCGGGGAAACTCAGCATGATCAGGCAGACCGGCACCCCGCGCCACAAAAAAGAGAGCTTCTTAGCAGGGATGGATGCCAGAGGCGCACTTACACAAGCCGCTTTTGCTTGGGATTTGTTCATGGCATCACTCCTTAATAGGTGATCGAGGTAGAGAGACTTACAACAGGGCTCTCTTTCAGGGTGTTAACTGCGGGATAAATGGGCCACCCCATATCCAGATTCATGGAACCTGTCACACCAAACTTGGTGTAGTTGAGCATGGCACCAACACCATAGCCGGTAAGAAAGGCCGACTTCTCCTGGTTGATCAAGGGCTCTTTACGTCGTACATAGCCATGATCCAAGAAGCTGTAGATCATATATGGAACGGTGGCGGCAGGATCGGTGTAACGGAGCTCAAAGCTGGTTCGGTAACCATTATCGCCACTCTCAGCACCAGAGGTATGCCCCCGTACGGAGTCCTGACCACCAATTTGAAACTCTTCGCTCGAAACCAAGCTATCATCGGCAGCCTGCCACGTTCCCGTACCATAAAAGCTATATTTTTCATGAAGCTGACGGTTATGGGCATAGGTCAGTTGCAAACGAGAGAATTGGTTATCCGCACCGGTACGGCTGGTTTTTGTCCCGTTTGGACTACCCCCTAACATCGCCCCCAAACCCTGGGTTACATTTGCCGAGATGGTATTGCTACCCCCGAGCAGATCAAAGGTGCTGTCCACCTGGGCGTAGGCAATGCGCACCCGGTCTTTGCTGTTAAGCGTCCCTAACAGGTAGAAGGGCGCGTTCTTACCTTCCACACCCACCTCCCCATACAGAGAGAGGTTACGCCGCAGCACAAAGGGGTGCTGCACATAGATTTTACCTGTGGTACTCTCACCTTTGATGCCCAAGTCAGAGAAGACCTGCGTGACGTCATAGTTACCCGTGCTATAAGAGACCCCCAACTTGGTACCGTAGTAGCCAACGGGTGCCTGTATATCCAGGGTTTTATAGGCCAGATCTTTGGGCGTTTCCCCCACCAGCACAGCTGCCGTGGCTTGGGCACCCGAGCCCATAATATTGTCCCAACTCAAAGTGGTTTGATAACGTTCACGGCTGACCGATGTCGAGCCGTGGTTGTTATATTCCACGCTCACACCAAAGGGCTTGCTCTCCTCCACCTGCACATTGACACTGGCCGTACCGGGTTTTCCACCTTTTTGCAAGACGGAGCGGGCCGAGAGTGCCGGCAAGGTGTTAAGGGTCAGCAAACCACGCTCGATATCATCACTTTTAAGAGGAGAATTACGGGCCGCTTTCTCCATGATTTTCTTCAGGTAGGATGCATTGTAAGATTTGTTACCGGCCACGGTAATCTGGTCGACCTCGGCCTCAACAATCTTAATCTTGACGGTACCGTTGCCAATCTCCTGTTTTGGCAGATAGGCGCTGGCCAGAATACTCTCTTTTTGGCGGTAAAATTTGGTCACCTCGGCGGTAACCTCCTTGAGCTTGGTTATGCCAAGCTCGCGGTCGGTGTAATCGGCCAAGGCATTATTGAGCTCTTCGGTGGTGAAACTTTTATTGCCCACAAACTCAAACGCTTTAACCAAAAAAGTCTCTTCCAGCTCTTTCAGGGGGGCCAGACCAATCACCGGGGCATAGTTACCCACCTTGTCAGGCAGGCTCATCGCCGAGGTCTGTAAGGGGACCGATTCGCCACTGCTGCGATCATGGGCCGTCACTTCCACCGCCAGATAAAGATGGTTATCGGCCTTTGTTACCTGATAGGTCTGCTCGGTTGCCCCCTCGATGGCAACCATATCGGCCAACTCGGTACTGTTGGCATCTTTTGCGCGCATCCACTGATAGGAGTAGAAAAAATCGCCCTTTTCCCCGTCAATACTATCATCCCACTCCCCCATGCGCGCGGTCAGGATACTGCCAATAATCGCATGCCCAATAATCTGCGGAGGCTTTTTATTTACCGGAGCATCGTTGGTGGGTTCCACCACCACCTTGACCAACACCTCACTCGCCCCACCCCGACCATCGGCAAGCTGCACGGTAAATTCATCGTTGCCGTGCCAGTTGGGCTCTGGCTGATAATCCACCTTAACCGCAGAGCCATTTTGCACCACGCTGGCCTTACCATGGGCACCCTGCGCAGAGATTGACCACACGTAGCTCTCTTTATTGTAATCAATACCGTGCAGAGTGAGATCAAACGCACGGGGCAAGCCGTCCTCATCCATAACCCGCTCCACCATGGAGAGGCTTTGCACAGGATCGGACAAGGCATGGGCCTGCGTCACCCATAGACTCGATGCGCTGATCACCAAACCTCCCACCACACATTTTTTTACAAATTGGGCGAAACCAGCTTGGCGCACAACAGAGAGAGGGGTTGTCTGTAAAAGCATCGTATCAACTACTCTAAAAGAGGGGGGGAAGTAACCGTGTAAGACAGGGAACCTATTGGACCTGTTTGTTCCCATCGGTAAAGCCCAGCAGGCTAAATTTCATGGCCAACTTACGACGACCATTGTAAAGGCTTGCATTAAAGTTTAACGCAGTGCCCTTCTCCAATTTTTGCAGTAGGGGTTTGGTCATTTTCAACTCCGCAAGACAGCCATCTGTAACGCAGGTTAGCCACTCCAGTATTTCTGGTTTGGCACTCTCCTCATCCACCACCATGGTTACTTTTTCTCCCAAGTACATTTCCAAAGGCAAAATTAGCCGCAGAAAGGACTCTTTACGACCCTCACCGCCCTTGATCAGAGAAAGACTGGCAATACGCTTAACCTTTTGGGTGCCCACATTCTGGGTCAAGGTGCAGCGCTCCTCAGCCTTTTGCCCCGCCACAGGCACTTCAAAACACTGCAACAGCCAATCTTTGTAGGCTTGCGAGCGGCTAAAGGTTGCCTGGGCATACACAGGTTCTGCCAAAAGAACCATGCCAAGAAGCATAACTGAGAAGACAAATCCATTAACAAAACGCTGCATGTATAAACACCTTTCCAACTTTTTTGCACACATTTAATTCATTCTCACCCACTTTGCCCGACCTTATCATACACATGTATTGTGTTGCATCAACGAGATAGTTTGAGAATCATAGATTTGCATTTGAACCCCTCTCTTCCAAGCACGCCTATAAGCCATGCAACGGAGAACATTCACAACAAATCCATCTGGGCCATGGTTGGTGCGCATACACGGATTTGGAATGACAATAGTGCGCAATCTCCCCCTGGTTTTGCTGGCGAATGGCGACACACCGCCATGATTTCTGGCTGTTGTTGGTTGTTACTTAGCAGGTAACGGCTGGCTTTGGGCGAGCAGGAATCGAGACATACCCAGCGGGATAACCGTTGGCCTCTCTTGGCCTACATAGGCGGATTGAAGTGACACTGTCGTTTAAGATACGGACAAAAGGGGGAGAACCTATGTCGGCGTAACCATTGTACCCACCGGCGTTCCAGACAAAAGCCGTGAAGCTGGTCCTTGAACCGGGATCAACAGATACAGCGGCTGCAAAGCGCTTGGCGAACGCATAAAGTATATTTCTGTATAGAGCTAACTTTTTTGCGTTTTTCGTGACATAATATGTAAGATTCCCCAACAACATCCATGCGTCCACCTAAAGGAATCTGCCCATGGAAATCTGCCATAATGAGCAAAAGGCCATTGTCTCTTTCAAACTGGAGCTCATCAGAATCATGCAGGAGCATCAATCTGACCGGGATGCTTTTATTGCACTGGCAAGTGTGTTTGATGCGATCCCCAAATTAACCTCGGATAATCAAACCGTAACCCGATGCGACCCATGTACGGGAGAAAATTGCAGCTACCGGGCACATCTGCTGATGCTGGCCGAACGGTTATCACAGATTCATGGTGTTGATGAAGCGCTTCAACTGTTCAAGGAGCACAGCCCCTACCAGGAGCAGCAAAGGGTCAGCCGTTTTAAATAAACCCAAGCGTTTGTTGCATATGGGTTGAATGGTGCCTTATAATTGATTCATTAAAAATGGCCGCTTTGTATTGCCCTCCGTTTTGAGCATATGCCATAACCGATCACAAGGGTTCAGGATCCATTTGATTATCTATAAAGGGGATCATCATGAGAGAGGCACTCATTATTGAGGATGATTTTATTGTCCAAGAATCAATTACAATCATCCTGGAAGCACACCATTTTAATGTCTTTCAGGCACCCAATGGTGAGGTTGGCATCCGTTTAATGGAGCATAACCACTTTGATGTGATCATCACAGACATCATAATGCCTGTTAAAGAGGGGCTACAGACCATCAAAGAGGCCAAGCAGCGCTGGCCCTACCTAAAGATCATCGCCATCTCAAGCGGGGGTTCCGAACCGCAACTTGATTATCTGACCGCCGCCAAATTGCTGGGCGTTGATGCCACACTGCGAAAACCCATTGATGCCGATGACTTAATGGCCTGTATTGATAAACTCATCTCAAAATCACCACCAGATACTTAGTCAGGTCTACCCTTGGACGAGAGCAGACCATGTTGCTCAACCCTCTTCTCACGGCGCTTAAAACTTCTCGAACAGGGTTGTCCAGCCCCCTTTGTGTCATCTTCTAAAAAATCACACCGCCATCGCTTCTCCCCCCTCGCCAGCAGCGATGGCTGCTCACCCACCATGAGCCTCACCCCCGCTAAAGAAAGTTACCCGTTTCATAATCCTGCACCGCTTGCTGAATCTCCTGGTGCGTATTCATAACAAAGGGACCATGGCGCGCAATGGGCTCGCCAAGGGGTTGGCCCGCCACCACCAAAGCCCCCCCTAAACCCGACAACCTGACATGATCGCCCTCAGCCAGAATCGCCAAGGCATCCTGGTCAACCCGTTGAGCCGCTATCTGCATACTCCCCCCATAGACCAGCACAAAAGCACAATGTCCAATAGGGATGGGCAGTATCACCGCACCACCCTGCAAACGAACATCGACCAACAGCGGATCTGTATCAATGCCGCTAACGGGCCCCTGCTGACCCGCCACCCGCCCGGCAATGAGGCGCAGCAGCCCCCCCTGCTCCACCTCCACCTCGGGAATGGCAGAGGAGGGAATATCCTGATAGCGCGCGGGAATCATTTTACGCCGCGCGGGTAGATTGACCCATAACTGAAAACCATGCAGCCGACCCTCATGCTGCTCTGGCATTTCTGAGTGGATCACCCCGCGCCCTGCGGTCATCCATTGCGCCCCGCCGGATTCCAGCAAGCCCGCCCCACCACTGCTGTCGCGGTGACGCATTTTGCCCTCAAGCATGTAGGTTACGGTTTCAAAACCCCGATGGGGATGATCAGGAAAACCCCCGCTATAGTCGCTCGCTTGATCCGACTCCAGCGTATCCAGCAGCAGAAAGGGATCCAATGCCCGCAGGGAGGGGGAACCAATGGTGCGTTTAATTTTAACCCCATCCCCATCTGCCGTTGCTGTGGCTGGCACGATGCGTTCGATACGGCGTTGTTTATCCATGGTGCGCGCTCCTGGTGGCTTGTCCTTCAACCCAAACACGGGGGCATTCCGCCGTTTTACCCGTAATATTGAGCTGCGATGCCCTGTCCTTTAAAAAAACGGGCCCTACGCTTACCCTTGGGCCAGCGTCGGATAATCGGTGTAGCCCTCCGCCCCTTGCGTATAAAAAGTGGTGGGATCAGGCGTGTTTAATGGCGCCCCGCAGCGCAGACGCTCCGGTAGATCTGGATTGGCCAGATAGGCGCTCCCAAAGGCCACCCCATCCAGTTGACCCGCCGCGATAGCCGCCTCGGCTTCCTCTCCCCCATAACCCATATTACCGATCAGGGTGCCCTTATAGTGCTGCCGTACCAGGGGAACCACATCTCCCTGTTGTTGACCCAAAAAGTCGCGACGCATCAGGTGCAGATAGGCCAATGGATAGGCGTTTAGTCGCTTGGCCAGCCACTCCGCCAACCCCATAGGATCGCTGTCGATCATATCGTTAAAGCTGTTAAGGGGAGAGATCCGCAGCCCCACCCGCTCACTGCCCCAGGCTAGGGAGACCGCCTCAATCACCTCCAACAACAAACGGGCGCGGTTCTCCACCGAGCCACCATAGGCACCGCTGCGATGGTTGCTGCCATCCCGCAGAAATTGATCGAGCAGGTAGCCATTGGCCCCATGCACCTCTACCCCATCAAACCCGGCTGCGCGGGCATGGCGGGCCGCACGGGCAAACCCATTTACAATGGCCGGCAGTTCGTCATCTCGCAAGGCCCTAGGCAGAGTATAGGGTTGTTTGCCCTGGGGGGTGTGGACCTCATCATGGGCAATAGCCAGTGGCGAGGGTGCTACCGCCTCGCGGCCATCATTCAACAAGGGGTGACAGGCGCGTCCTCCGTGCCAAATTTGCATGAAGATGCGCCCCCCCTTTGCGTGTACGGCCTGGGTAATCTTTTTCCAACCCTCGATCTGGGCGTCGGAGTAGATGCCCGGTTCACGCCAAAAGGCCGAGTAACCTTGCATGACCATGGTGGCCTCGGTAATAAGCAGCCCGGCACTGGCGCGTTGCGCATAATAGTCGACCATCATAGCGGTGGGCACATGTTGGGCATCCGCCCGGCACCGGGTGAGCGGCGCCATAAGCAGACGATTTGGCAACTCCAGATCACCAATACGGAGCGGTTTAAACAGATGGTTCATGGTAAGCCCCCCTTTCCTAAGCGGTGCTCAGGAAAATATTAACCTCGGAAACAGCGTAAATTTACCATACCATTGCACCGACAGCCTGATAAGATAGCATTTTCACACTAGCATGGTGCATTTTTGCAACAATCCATATGAACGATTTAAACGATCTCGCTTTTTTTGCCGCCGTCGTTCGCTATGGTGGCTTTTCTGCCGCGGCCCGTGCGACCGGTATTGAAAAAACCCGCCTCAGTCGCCGTGTGGCCGCGTTGGAGCGGCGTTTGGGGGCCTCATTACTCCAGCGTTCGACACGCATGATCGCATTGACGGAAGCAGGCGAGCGGTTTTACGAGCGCTGTCAGGTGGTTATTGAGGGGGCACAAGGCGCTTATGAGAGCATTGATGCGCTCAAAGCCGAGCCCATGGGCAGGGTACGTATTAGTGCCCCTGTGGTTCTGGCACAGAACTATCTGGCACCGATCCTACCAGCCTATATGGCGGCCCACCCTAAGGTAACGGTGCATCTGGATGCGACCGACCGGGTGATTGACCTGTTGGAGGGGCGGGTGGATGTGGCATTACGGGTGGTCGCGCAGATTGAGGACTCCCCCAATCTGGTGGCGCGGGAGGTTGCCCCTACACGCCGTATTATGGTCGCCAGTCCTGCTTTTTTGCAGGCACACGGCCAGCCCACGAGCCTGCTTGTTTTAAAAGAGATGGCGGTGATCTGCTGCCATGCGGATCTGCACGAGGGACGGAGCCGCTGGGTATTACGCAATGGTGCGGCTATGCAGGAGGGGGTGCAAGGCTCACCACGTCTGGTTGCGGACGACATGCGGGTGCAGCTGAAGGCGGCGGTTCACGGTATTGGTGTTGCGCTCTTACCAGAACCTGTGGTTGCAGCCGAGCTGCGCGCGGGTAAATTGATGCGGGTATTACCGGAGTGGGCCACCGCAGAGCGCATGATCCATGTGATCTACCCGCGCCCTAGGGGGATGTTGCCTTCCGTGCGCAGCTTCATTGATTATCTGTTGATGCACCTGTCCCAGGCGATTCCGTCGGAGACCACACCCAAAAAAGACACGCCCTTGTGCCATTAAGTGATGGCGCGTTTGAAGGTTCGTCTACCCTTGGGGAAAAGGGGACCACACCAACCTTTTTGAATGCGCTGTGCCAACAGCTAGGCCGCCCTTATACGGGCACAAGGGCGGCCAAGATAGGCTTTTATTAAAGCAAAAACTCAATAAACTTCTGCTGTTGTTCTGCAACTTCACCACCCATCACGGTCGCCACATTGCCACCAAACAGGGT
Source organism: Magnetococcus marinus MC-1 (assembly GCF_000014865.1). Taxonomy (NCBI): domain Bacteria; kingdom Pseudomonadati; phylum Pseudomonadota; class Magnetococcia; order Magnetococcales; family Magnetococcaceae; genus Magnetococcus; species Magnetococcus marinus. Next base: position 956,598 of record NC_008576.1, on the reverse strand, counting down.
ACCCAACAGACCCGCATTCATCACCCCGACGTAGGTTTTGCCATCCGATTTTTGATAGACGCTAATGGTGCAAGGCATCATCACAGAAACGATTTTATTTTCATCATCTTTCAAAATGTTATAGGCGTGGTTTGCTTGACACAAATTAACCAACATGACCGGCGGCAGGTTACCACCCCCATGCTTTGCTACCGATTTGTGCAGCGGTTTAACCCCAGCCACCACCCACCCTAAAGCAAGCGCATTACTGGATATTTTTGCGACCGTTTCGTCCACACTCAAGGGGCTCGCATGCTCCTTGAGCATCATACTCGGGGCAAGTTGCCACGCGACCCCGACCACACACAAAACCCCAACTAAAAAACCGACCAAAATATTTTTCACTGCATTTCTCCAATAAAAGCCTAGGTTTGATTGCCCTTCAACCCAAATAGGGCGCGCCATTTACAACAGTTTCGTAACAAATACGACACAAATGTAACGCTATCACCCTTGAAATGACAACATCTAAATATACATGCCATTCGATATTATATAGGTTTTCTTTGGCCTGTTATGCCATCTTCTCCCACTGAGCGGGCACCCTTATGCTGCTATAGTCGGCCAACCGCTCCCATGAGCGCGCAGACTATCCCGCGCAGAGACGCTGCAAATACCCCCATGCTTAGCCCCTACCCGTCAATCCCACAGCGTTCTAAACTGAGGCCGCACAAGCCATGCCCAAATCCAATCAAGATAATTTTTGAGTTTTAACCGTAACCAGCTTAAATTCTGTTCCATTCATGCGCATGTTCGGCAAAGGAACACCCCCCATGGGTTCCATAACGCCCCACCTTTTACGCACGGGAGCCTATGATGGCCACGACAAAGGATACCAAATTGGGTTTCACCACCCGCGCCATCCACCACGGCTACGACCCCTACGCTGGGCACGGTTCACTAACCCCACCCATCTACATGAGTTCCACCTACACGTTTGCGACCACAGAATCGGGGCAAAAACGCTTTGCCGGTGAAGAAGAGGGCTACATCTACGCCCGTGTAGGCAACCCCACCACGGCGCTTTTGGAGCAACGTCTTGCTGAATTAGAGGGAGCCGAGGCCGGATTGGTGACCGCCTCAGGCATGGGGGCCACCAGCGCCCTACTTTGGACGCTGCTTAAACCCGGTGACGAAATTATTACCGATAAAACCCTCTACGGCTGCACCTATGCCTTTTTTAACCATGGTCTGCACAAATTTGGCGTCACCATTACCCACCTGGATCTCACCGACCCCACGCAGCTGGCGCAAGCCATCAGCGCCAAAACCCGCGTGGTCTTTTTTGAATCCCCTGCCAATCCCAACATGCGCTTGGTAGATATTGCCGCCATCGCCGAAATCGCCCACCAGCACCATGCACTGGTGGTGGTGGACAACACCTATTGCACCCCTTATTTACAAAGACCTATCGAGTTTGGTGCGGATTTTGTGGTACACTCTGCGACGAAATATCTGGGGGGGCATGGGGATCTGCTGGCCGGTGCGATTCTTGGCCCCAAAGCGGCCTTAACCGAGGTGCGTTTTTATGGCCTCAAGGATATGACCGGGGCGGTGCTCTCGGCCCAAGATGCCTTTTTGATTCTGCGCGGTCTAAAAACTCTGGCCCTTCGCATGGATCGCCACTGTGCCAATGCCCTCACTTTAGCGCAATTGCTCGAAGCCCATCCCCAAGTGACAGCCTGTTACTACCCTGGTCTACCAAGCTTTGCACAGTACACCTTGGCCCAGCGGCAGATGGCCCAACCAGGGGGCATCATAGCCTTTGAGCTCAAAGGGGGCATGGAGGCAGGCCGACGTTTTCTGGATGCCCTACAGCTGATCACGCGGGCGGTCAGCTTGGGCGATACCGAGAGTTTGGCCCAGCACCCCGCCAGCATGACCCACTCGGTCTATCGCCCAGAAGAACGGGCCGCTCATCTCATTAGCGAGGGCTTGGTGCGCCTCTCGGCTGGTTTGGAAGATCCTGAGGACCTCATAGCCGATGTCACCCAGGCTCTTGCCGCAATTTCATGATCTTAGGGTTTGAAAAGCCCTACCCACTGCGCCACACAAAGGAAGGTTGTATGTCGTCGCCCGTTGGCCACAAGGCCCAAGATGCCGGCCTTAACCTTACTCAACAGAGTGAGGCTTTTTCGCATGCTGTGATTGAAGGGCTCTCAGGTATTTTTTACCTGTTTGACGGGCAGGCACGCCTGATTCGCTGGAATAAAAACTTTGCCACCGTCACAGGCTATGACGATACCACCCTACAGGGCAAACAGGCCCTTGATTTTATTGCACCGTGCGATCAAGCGCTGGTGAGCTCACGTATCCAGCAGGTCTTTAGCGAAGGTCATGCTACGATCGAGGCCGCCCTACGTGCCCATAATGGCCAAGAAACCCCCTATTTTTTATCGGGCTCTTTGGTGATGATCGACGAGCAGCCCTACCTGAGCGGTACCGGCATTGATATTAGTGCCCGCAAGCGGGTTGAAGAGACGTTACAGGCCGAACAACAGCTCACGCAGGCGAGCCTAGATGCCTTACCCGATACCTATTTTCTATTTCATCCTGAAACCGGCAAGGCCCTACGTTGGAACCGCGCTTTCCGCGAAATTAGCGGTTTTAGCGATCGCCAAATCGGCGCGCTGCCCGCCCCCAGCAGCTACTATAGCCAGAGCGATCTATCGATAATGGCCACCGCGCTGGAGCAACTCCGCAAAACCGGCACCGCTAAGCTGGAAATCAACCTTATTTGTCATAATGGGCAGACTATCCCCTTTGAGTACGCCATTTCCAGTTTAGCGCATCAAGGCCAAAATCTTATCATCTCCATTGGCCGCGACATCTCGGAACGTCGCCTTGCCGAAAACCAACTGCGTGAGAGTGAACAAAAATTCCTGCGTCTTTTCAAAGAGGTCTCCATTCCCCTTGTCTTGGTCAACAAGCAGGGTATGGTTACCCATATCAATGATCGCTTTACCACCCTGCTCGGCTATAGCATGGCGGACATCCCCGACTTGGATAGTTGGTGGCAACGGGCCTATCCCGATCCGCGCTATCGCGCATGGGTGAAGGAAACCTGGACTCTTGCCGTACAAAAAGCCATGGCAGACGGCCAAGATATTGCCCCTTTAGAGTACCAAGTCACCTGCAAAAACGGTGAACAACGGGAGATTCAGATCAGTGGCGTCACCTTTGGGGAAGATACCCTCGCCACACTTATTGATGTAACCGAACGCAGCCGCGCCGCCAAGACGCTGCAACAAGAGCGCGATTTTGCCGACAGTCTGATCCACACCGCCCAGACCATCATTTTGGTGCTGGACACCCAAGGCCGCATTATGCGCATCAACCCCTATATGGAGGAGCTCTCGGGCTATACTTTGGCTGAAGTGCAGGGTAAAGATTGGTGGAATACCTTTCTACCCCAACAGGATCATGCCACCTTACGCGCACTCTTTGCCAAGGCGGTGGGGCATATCCATAACCAAGGCCATGTTAACCCTATCCTAACCAAAGATGGCCGTTTACTAGAGATTGAATGGTACAACAAGACCCTGATAGACAGCCATGATGAGGTCATGGGTCTCTTATCCATTGGCTATGACATCACCCACAAAAGAGCGTTAGAGGCGGAAAACCGTGAGGCCCTGGCCCGAGCAGAGTCAGCCAACCAAGCCAAGAGTGAGTTTTTAGCGATCATGAGTCATGAGATACGCACCCCCCTTAACGTGCTGCTGGGCATGGGCGACCTGCTGCATGAGAGCCTGTTAACGGAGGAGCAGACCGGCCAATTGGAACTGCTTATTAAAGCTGGCAAACATCTTGTTGTTTTAATTGATGATATTTTAGATCTCTCTAAAATTGAGTTTGGCGGTCTAACATTAACCCGAGAGCCCCTCCAACCCCACCGACTGTTTTTGTTAATCTGCGATATTGTGCGTCTACAGGCCCAAGAGAAGGGTTTGACCTTCAACTGTGACATCCCCACCGAATTGCCCCCGTGGGTACTGGGGGATGAAGGACGCTTGCGCCAGATTATGATCAATCTGTTGCACAACGCCATTAAATTCACCCAGCAAGGGCATGTCACCCTGAAAATCGCCTATCAGCCCGCAGGCAGTCTGTTTAGCATAACCATTAGCGACAGTGGCATCGGCATTGCCGCGAAGCATCTCAACCACATTTTTGACAAATTTTCCCAGGCCGATTCCAGCATATCCCGGCGTTATGGGGGCACCGGTTTGGGGCTGGCAATTGCCCGCAATTTGGTTACGTTGATGGGGGGGCATCTTACCGTGGAGAGCTGCGTCAACCAGGGCAGCCATTTTCAACTGACCTTAGAGCTGCCGCCCACCCAGCCCCCCATACGGCCATCCACCGTGGCACTCACCGACCTTGCCACCTTAAAACCACTCAATATTTTATTGGCTGAGGACTCTTTGGATAATCAAACCCTGTTTTTAACCTACTTAAAACCCACCCCTTGGCAGGTTGAAATCGCCATGGATGGCCAGCAAGCCGTGGAACGGGTTAAACAGGGTGGGCTAGATCTGGTTTTGATGGATTTACAAATGCCTATCATGGATGGCTATCGGGCCACCCAAGCGATTCGCCACTGGGAGCAAACCTCAGGCACAACCCCCCTGCCCATTTTGGCCCTAAGTGCCCATGCGCTTAGAGCAGAACAGCAAAAAAGTCTCGAAGCCGGCTGTAATGCCCACTTGGTGAAACCGATCAAGAAAAAGGCCCTCATTGAGGCCATTCATCAAAACATGGCACGCACCACCGCCAAAGTCTCCCACGAGACTCCCTAGCCCCACGTTAAGCCCCAAACCCGCGTTTGCCGATCCACCGCACCAGCTCAGACCAAGAGAGCTTAAACCCCTTTTTCCAGGCTCTAAATCTTGTCCATCTTCTTTTTAACAACAGATACACCAGCACCTTGACTTGATTGTCTCGCAGCCGCTGCAATGCCTCTAGACGGCGCTTCTTTGATAAGGGACAACGCGGATGGTTAAGGGCGGCCTGTTGCAGCTCATAATGCATGATACCCTTCTCATGTTCGGCATCATAAGCCTGTTCCTGTTGGGGGTGTGTGCGGGACCAATAGAACACAGGTGGCAGCGCCAACACGGCATGCTCACGGGCCATCAACAGCCACATTTCATGGTCCCCCACCTGACGCTTGCCCGAAAAGCCGCCCAACTGCATGAAAACATCACGGCGGATAATGACCGCACCCGGCGCACGCCCAAAAAGGTAGTCATCCTCGCGAAAAAAGGCATCTTCATAGGCCGCAGCGGGGCTAAGCAGCACCGGCATAGGGCGCTGGGCATATTGCACCCGACTTAACCCCAATGCCGCCTGAGGATGGGCTTCCATCATGGCGACCATGCCTTGTAAACCAAACGGGTAGAGATAGTCGTCGGAATCCAAATATTTGATATAACGCCCCCCCGCCAAAGCGGCGGCGCGGTTACGGTTGGCATAGTCCCCAAGATTTTCGGCATTGATAAAGAGCTTGACCCGCTTATCCCGCGCCGCATACCCCTGGGCAATGGTCACGGTCTGATCGGTTGAGCCATCATCCACCACGATGAGCTCAAAATCCTGTAGGGTCGAGGCCAATACACTCTCAATGGCCTGGGCGATGTAGAGCTCGCGGTTATAGGCGGTCATTAATACCGAAACAGTAGGCGCAGGTTCATGGTTCACCGATGGACTCCTCTATCCCATCTACCACGGGGGGATCTTGGCGCCGCTGCATCCAGCGCCAAGCACTCGTTAAAATAATTTCCAAGGTACCATATTGAGGCTGCCACCCCAGCTCTTCCCGCGCCTTTTCTGCGCTGCCCACCAACACGGCGGGATCGCCAGGGCGGCGGGCACCCAACTGCACCGCGATGCTTTTGCCGGTCACTGTCTCGGCCACTTTAATTAACTGTCGAATGGAAAAACCCTGACCATTACCTAGGTTAAAAGCGCGGCTCTCACCCCCCCGCCACAACCATTGCAACGCCAACAGGTGCGCCTGGGCCAGATCGCTCACATGGATATAATCCCGCACGCAGGTGCCATCCTCACTCTCATAATCGGTACCATAGATGGTAAAGGGGCTACCCTTACGGGCGGCTTCTAACAAGCGGGGTATAATGTGGGGTTCTGGTTGGTGCTGCTCACCAATCTCGCCCTCCAGATCGGCACCACTGGCATTAAAATAGCGTAAGGCCACACTCTGCAAGCCATACACCTGATAGTCCTGCAACATCCACTCAAACATCAACTTAGAACGCCCATAGGGATTGATGGGATGTTGGGACATCGCCTCGGTTATGGGCATCTGCCGATGTTCGCCATAGGTCGCACAACTACTGGAAAATATGATATTTTTACAACCATATTGACGCATACATTCCAACAGCACCAACGCGGCCTGCACATTATTGCGGTAGTATAGGGCCGGGTCCGTCATGGATTCACCCACATAGGCACGACCCGCCAAGTGGATCACCGCTTGCGGCTGGTACTGTGCAAAGAGACCTGCCAATTTAGCCCCATCGTCAAGCCCCCCGACCACCAGCGGCCCCCAACGGACGGCCCAGGGGTGCCCCTCGCTTAAATTATCGTAAGTTATCGGTAAAAAACCACTTTGTGATAACACCTTACACACATGACTGCCTATATACCCTGCACCACCCGTCACCAAAATCGCCTTCATAAATTCTCCCAACCGTGCCTGCGGGGATTCGATCGTCAGGGTTTCATCGGTAAAAAGTTTCTGCACAACCTTGACTGGATGATGCTTCTAGCCCGCTCCAAACGGGCAGAAAGAGGCCCGTTTCACCCCCCCCTGCCCTGTCTCAAACGGTTCCTTAGCGGACAGGGCTTAGGCCAACGCCACCGCTTGGGCAGAGTATCACGATACCCACCATAAAACACCCCTCTGCTCATCCACCAGCTTGATGCAACCGCTACCATGGGAGCCCCCTGGAGCCGAACGCGACAAGGGTCTCATTGACCAACTGTAACGACTGGGCCTGCGGCTAGACAGAAAACGCGCCTATTGCATGCAAAATGTCTTATTAACGTCTCTTTGCTTTCACATTAATCTGGCATACTTGACCGATGCAGGGCAATTCCTGGAGCGGGCTCCCCCCCCCAGGCTAACCGGAGTAGAAAAACAGATGGGCAAAACATTTGATAGCAATCGTTTAAAAGAGCTTACCGGACATGCCAACCCGCTGGAGATCCTGAACGATCCCTACATGAACAAAGGCGTGGCTTTTACGGAAGAAGAGCGGGATCTGTTTCATCTCCGCGGTCTACTGCCCCCCAGGGTCCAGACCATGGAGGCTCAGTTAGGGCGGGCTTTAGATAATTTTCGCTGCAAACCTAACGATTTAGAGAAATATATTTTCCTAACCGGCCTGCAAGAGCGTAATGAAACCCTCTTCTACCGGTTGGTCATGACCAACATTGAAGAGATGTTACCCATCATCTACACACCCACGGTGGGTAAGGCGTGCCAAACCTATGGTCACATCTTTCGCCGCCCCCAAGGCATGTTTATCTCCATTAACGACAAGGGCCGCATCGCTGAACTGCTGGGCAACTGGGTCCATAAGGATGTACGGGTTATTGTGGTAACCGATGGTAGCCGTATTCTGGGCCTGGGGGATCTGGGCGCACACGGTATGGGTATTCCAGTGGGTAAGTTGGCACTCTATACCGCCTTGGCGGGCATCCCCCCCATCCACTGTTTACCTGTCACCCTGGACATGGGCACCAACAACGAAGCCCTGCGGAATGATCCCCTCTATGTGGGCCTGCCCCAACCCCGTGTCACCGGTGAGATCTATGATGAAATGATCGAAGAGTTTGTGCTGGCGGTACAGGAGCAGTTCCCCCGTGCCATGATTCAATTTGAGGATTTTTCTAACGACAACGCCTTCCGGTTATTGGAAAAATATCAGGACCGCATCTGCACCTTCAATGACGATATTCAAGGCACCGCCGCCGTGGCACTCGCTGGCATTTTGGGCGCTTTGCGCATTACAGAGGCGGATTTATGCACCCAGCGTTATCTCTTTATGGGCGCTGGCAGTGCAGGCTTTGGCATTGCCGACCTCATTTTACGCGCCATGGAACAAAAGGGCATCCCCCGTGAGCAGGGGCTCAAGCAGTTCCGCTTTATGGACTCACGGGGGCTGGTCACTCGCAGCCGCACCGATCTGCGGGGACGTAAATCAGAATTTGTCTGTGATGACCCGCCACTCACCGACTTGCAACAGGTGGTGGAACGCTTTATGCCCACGGTATTGATTGGGGTTTCGGGGCAGCCCGGCGTTTTCCACCAGGGTGTGGTCGAGGCCATGGCCCGCATCAATCCTCGCCCCATTATCTTTGCTCTCTCCAACCCCACCAGCAAGGCCGAATGTAGCGCCCAACAATGCTACCAGTGGAGTGATGGGCGCGCCATCTTTGCCAGCGGCAGCCCCTTTGAGCCCGTCACCATTGCCGGTCAAACCTTTGTGTCGGGTCAGGGGAATAATGCCTACTGTTTCCCCGGTATTGGTTTAGGGGTGATTATGTGTGAAGCCAGCCGCGTGACCGAGGAGATGTTCCTAGTCGCCGCCCAGACCCTGGCCCAAATGACCGCCCAGAGTGACCTGGATCAAGGGCGTGTCTATCCCTCCATGCAGGACATCCGCGCAATCTCTCTAAACATTGCTTTAGCGGTGGTCGATCTGGCCAGCAAGCGCGGACTGGCCCAGCGAGATTTGGGTGAACACGCCAAAGAGCGCATTAGTGCGTGGATGTGCAATGCCAACTATCGCAACTACGCCAACCGCTAACAGAGATCCGTTAGGTTAAAAAGGCGGGCTTGTGCAAACAAGCCCGCCTCATTTTACCCCCACGCACCGCCCCCCATTAAGCCACACTGGTTATAACTGCTGATGGACCATCTCCCCCAACCGCGCAATCGCTTTTTCGACCCGGCGGCTCCATAACGTCCCTGCGCTTAAACGAATGCAATGACGATAACGCCCCGACGGCGAGCAGACCGCCCCGGGCACAATGGCGATGCCTGCGGCCAACGCCTCTTCATACAGCGCCACACCATCCACCTGGGCAGGCATCTCCACCCACACGGTAAAGCCCCCCTGGGGGTGCGTCATGCGGGTTTCAGCTGGAAACGCACTGGCCACCCCATGGCGAAAGCGCTGGACATTGGCCGATAGCGCCTTGCGTAGATGGCGCACCTGACGCCCATAAGCACCGGATAACAAAAGCGACGCCACCGTTAGCTGAGTGAACATGGATGAGGTTAGCGAGGTGGCCATCTTTAGACTGACCATTTTTTCATAAAAACGAGGACCTGGCATACACAACCCCACCCGCAAGCCGGGACCCAAGACCTTGGAAAAAGAGGAGACATAGATAACCCAGCCCTCTTTATCCCACGCCTTCATGGGGGTTGGACGCACCCCCCCATAGTGCAGATCACCATAGATATCATCCTCAATCAAAGGCACCTGCCGTTGGGTAATTAAACGCACAATCTCCTTGCGGTTTGCCTCGGGCATGACGGCCCCCATAGGATTATGAAAACTGGGGATCGAGAGCACCGCCTTAACCCGTGGGTCTTCCAAGGCACGGGCCAAATCTGCGGGCTGCATGCCGTGTTGGGCATCGGTCACCACCTCCATAGCATAGAGCCCCATCTGTTCAATCATCTGCATAAAACCATAAAAACTGGGGGATTCCACCACCACCGCATCCCCGGGGCGGGTAATGGTGCGCAGGGCGAGGCTAATGGCCTCCAGAGCTCCTTGGGTCAGCAGAATTTCATCCACCCCTGGCGGCTGTGCAAACCCCCAGGGTTGCTGCGCCAAAGCACGCCGCAAGGGCATGGCACCCGCAGGGGGACCATAGGCCATGGCCGCAGCGGCCTGTTCGCGCATGACACTGCGCGCGGCGCGGCGTATATCGATCAGTGGCAACAGCGCTTCATCCAAAATCGCCCCCGCCAAGGGCACCAATGCATCGCTCATCGCGGCGGATTCCACCGCGCGGGTCATGGGGCCTTGGCGCACCTTAACCGGCTCCCCAGGCACCGCACTGGTTTGAGGAATCGGTTGTTTGAGGGGAGTCCGCGCAAAATAGCCAGAGCGGGGCCGCGCCTCCGCCAACCCCCGGCGTTCCAACTCGACATAGGCACTGGAGATGGTGGTTATGCTGACATTAAGGCGCCGTTGCAGATGACGCACAGAGGGCATGCGCTCACCCGGCGCATAGGTACCTTGCTCAATCGCCTGTTGTAACTGATCGGCTAATTGTTGATAACGCGGCGACCTGTTCTCCATGATATCTGTATCCTACCAAAACGCACTAAACTGTTATGCCTAGACCAGCTAGGTCACTTAAAAAACAGGCTTCTTATCCATCATTATGGCACATAGTCCTTCCTGAAACCCTGCTGGCACGCCTATCTGTTCTGATTATTTTTTATCTTTTTTGTATCTGTCATGTATCGCCGCCAAGACCCACACTAGAGAGAGACACCAACTCGGAGCGCGCGCATGCAAAACCATCCTTATGACACCGCCACCCAGCCATCGCCATGCCACCGCACAGATCCATACTGGCCGGCTGAGCACCGCCACCCCTTGGGGGCGAATGGCGGAAAGCTCTCTGTTTGCGCCGCATGGGCAGCGTTTTGGGTTAACCTGATCAAACTCATTGGGTTGATCGCTTGTGCCGCGGGTGTATCGCTTTTGTTGGCACAACTGCACTAGCTCAAAAGCTGGCCTTCGTCTGTTATGTGATGCTTTATCCGCTATGGGTCGCAGCTTATTTTTACAGGAGCCTTTTCTCCACACAGCGCCCCCCTGTTTCACGAGGGGGTCTAAGCGCAGCCAACCCGCGAGCAGCAAGACAACCCATCCTACAAACCGTTGCCTACGACCTAGCATTGCGCTTAACGTGGATGCGGGCACATTCTTTGCCTTCCATAACGGAGATTAAGCCATAATCCCTTCAACCTATGGGCTACCATGACGCACACCACCGTAAAAACCACACCGCCGCCCCCTTCTGACCGCAGCTTTGGTTTGGTCTTTGTGGGCGTTTTCTCCCTTGTGGGGCTACTCCCCCTACTACAGGGTGGCACGCTGCGTTGGTGGGCACTGGGTTGCGCCGCGCTGTTTTTGCTGCTGGCCCTGCTTAGCCCCCAACGACTGCACCCGTTGAATCTGTTGTGGTACCAATTTGGGCTGTTTTTACATCAACTCATGACCCCCTTGATCATGAGTGTGCTCTTTTTTATGGTGGTAACGCCCACGGGTCTGCTCATGCGTCTGAGCGGCAAAGATCCCTTACGTCTAAAGTTTGACAAAAAATGTTCAAGCTACTGGTTAGATCGCCCACCGGGCCCTGATCCTGACAGCATGAAAAATCAGTTTTAAGCCCCCCGTTCTAAACACCAAGAGGTTTACCATGTCCTTTTTTGGCGAGTTATGGCAGTTCATGAAGGCCCGTAAAAAGTTTTGGCTGCTCCCCATTATGCTCATGATGGTGTTATTGGGTGGCTTGGTTGTCATGACCCAAGGCAGCGCCGTTGCTCCCTTTATCTACACCCTCTTTTAAACGCTGTTCACGGGATGTGATGCATGTATATTCTTGGCATTTCCGCCTATTATCACGACTCTGCTGCCGCCCTGCTCAAGGATGGCCACATCATCGCGGCGGCCCAAGAAGAGCGTTTTACCCGCATTAAACACGATGCCGCTTTTCCCCGTCATGCCCTGGGCTTTTGTTTGCAACAAGCCGGCATCTCCCTTGCTGAGGTGGATCATATTGTCTTCTACGACAAGCCGTTTTTAAAATTTGAACGGTTGATGGAGACCTATCTGGCCTTTGCGCCCAGAGGGTTTAAATCGTTCCGTATGGCCATGATGGTGTGGATTAAAGAGAAGCTGTTTCAAAAAAAACTGCTGCTTGATGAACTCAAAGCGTTGGATGGGGGGGACAACCTAGCACAGCGGCTGCTTTTTTCTGAACACCATCAAAGCCATGCCGCCAGCGCCTTTTTTCCCTCTCCCTTTGAGAACGCTGCGGTGCTTACCATGGATGGGGTGGGCGAGTGGGCCAGCACCTCGCTGGGCATTGGGCAGGGTAACGATCTGAAATTGATTAAAGAGATCCACTTCCCCCACTCATTGGGGTTGCTCTACTCGGCCTTTACCTACTACACCGGTTTTAAGGTAAACTCGGGGGAGTATAAAGTGATGGGGCTGGCCCCCTATGGCGAACCCAAATATGCCCAGACCATTCTGGACCATCTGCTGGATCTTAAAGAGGATGGCAGTTTTCGACTGGATCTCAGTTATTTTGATTACTGCACCGGTTTAACCATGACCAACACCAAGTTCGACGCCCTGTTTGGCGGCCCACCCCGCACCGGGGAAGAGCGTTTGACTCAACGGGAGATGGATCTGGCCGCCTCTATTCAAGCGGTGATCGAAGCGGCCGTCTTGCGTTTAACCCGCGATATTGTCAAACAGACCGGACAAAAAAATCTCTGCATGGCGGGTGGTGTGGCGCTCAACTGCGTCGCCAATGGTAAAATTCTGCGGGATGGGCATGTGGAAAAACTCTGGATTCAACCCGCCGCAGGGGATGCCGGGGGGGCACTGGGTGCCGCGCTGGCGGTCTACCACGGTTTTTTGGACCAGCCACGCCAGCGCGACGCCCAAAGTGGTGATGCCATGCAGGGGGCCTATCTGGGTCCTGCCTTTAGCCAAGCCGAGATTGAAGCCCGGCTATTGGCCGAAGGTGCCCACTTTGAGACCCTGACAGAGGAAGCGTTGCTGGAGGCCTGTGCCCAAGCCCTCGCCGAAGGCAAAGCGGTTGGCTGGTTTCAGGGCCGTATGGAGTTTGGCCCGCGTGCGTTGGGGGGGCGTTCTATTTTGGGTGATCCGCGCTCCGCGGAGATGCAATCGACCCTTAATCTCAAGGTAAAATTTCGCGAATCCTTTCGCCCTTTTGCCCCTTCCGTATTGCGGGAGGATGTTGCAACATGGTTTAATTTACATGAGGATAGCCCATATATGCTGCTGGTGGATGATGTCGCGCCCCCGCACCGCATCGCCATGACTGCCGCACAGCAACAGCTGTTTGGCATTGAAAAGCTCAATGTGCCACGCGCCACGATTCCAGCCGTTACCCACGTGGACTATTCGGCACGTATCCAGACGGTGCATGCCCAGACCAACCCGCGCTATCATGCCCTCATCAGCCGGTTTAAACAAAAAACCGGCTGCCCCCTGGTGGTCAACACCAGCTTTAATGTGCGCGGCGAACCCATTGTCTGCACGCCGGAGGATGCCTTTCGCTGTTTTATGGGCACGGGGATTGAGCGGTTGGCGGTGGGCAATGCGTTGCTCCGCAAAGAGCATCAAGATCCGCAGCGGTTACGTGACTACAGCAGCCAGTTTGCCCTAGATTAAGCAAACCCCGCCAAGGCAAGCCTACCAACAAACAGGGCGTGCCTTAGCACGCCCTGTTTGACGACTGCGCTGCATGAGCAACTATTTTTTGTCTGAACGGGTAAAGATAAAGACAATGAGAGCAATGCTCACCAGAACAACGCCAGCCATGCTGGCCAGAACAATAATCGAACCGGGGGATAGATTCATCTGCAACACTCCTTAAGCGGGTTCAAATCGCAACCTATGTACGCATTCATACATTTTAAGCATCGCCCGGCCAAAGGCAAGAAGATTGCACACAAGATTCTGGTTTTACTTATTTTATGCACCATAGCATTCATTAATAACAACTATTTTATCAATAAATTCTAGCCTCTAAGCCATGCATCCAAGGCGTACATCGCGACAGCTTGCGTATCATTGTTTCCCACACAAACCACCAGCTACGCTTTGGCTTGGTGCTTTTCCACGTTTTAACAAGAGATCGGCAGCCGGTTTTCGCTGAACATGGCGCACCTGTATGGTGTGTGCCATAATGCAAGAAGGTGCTGCGAAAGCAGTGCTTCCGAAGCGGGTTGGGTGATCGCCGGTGTTCCTTGGAACACGGGAGGAAAGTCCGGGCTCCGTTAAAAGGGTGCCGGGTAATCCCCGGCGGGGGAAACCCCAGGGAAAGTGCCACAGAGAGCAGACCGCCGGCCAGGAGCAATCCGCCGGTAAGGGTGAAAGGGTGCGGTAAGAGCGCACCGCGTGCACCGGTAACGGTCACGGCATGGTAAACCCCACCTGGAGCAAGGCCAAATAGGGGGCGCTTGACGCCCCGGGTAGGCTGCTTGAGACCTACGGTAACGTAGGTCCTAGATGAATGATCACCGCTGCGCCCTCCTGGGAACAGGGCGCAACACAGAACCCGGCTTACAGACCCGCTTCGGCCCTTTAATCCATTTTATTGCTCTTTTATATCAACCTGGCACCGCCACGGATGGCTGCATGAGTTTTCAACACACCACCGTTTTGCTGCAAGAAACTGTCGCGGCTTTAGCCCCGCAGAGAGGCGGCTGCTATCTGGATGGCACCTTTGGCGGTGGCGGCCACAGTCGTCTATTATTGGAACAGTGTGCCCCAACGGGTCGCGTCATTGGCTTGGATCGAGACGCCGACGCCATTGCCAATGGTCAAGCGCTGGTGGCCCAAATGGCAGGCCGTCTCACCCTGGTGAAAGCCCCTTTTGCCCAAGTGGCAGAGGTTCTTCAACAGCTAGAGATTGCCGCTTTGGATGGTGCCATGCTGGATCTGGGGGTCTCATCCCATCAACTGGATACCGCTGAGCGGGGTTTTTCTTTCATCCGCTCAGGTCCATTGGATATGCGTATGGATGGTGACAGCACCACCCCGACGGCGGCAGCCTTATTGAACACCTTGGATGCCGATGCATTAGCGGATATCTTTTTTCACTATGGCGAGGAGCGTCACGCCCGCCGCATCGCCCGCATGGTGGTTAAGGTGCGTCAGCAACACCCTTTTACCACCACCACAGATCTGGCCGAGCGCATCGCCCACATGACCCCAGGTTATAGCCGCATTCATCCGGCCACCCGTGTGTTCCAGGGTTTGCGCATTGCGGTTAATGAAGAGTTACAGCAACTCGAACAGGCCCTATCCGTGCTCATTGGGTTGCTTAAACCGGGAGGACACCTCGCGGTGATCAGTTTTCATTCGTTGGAGGATCGTATTGTCAAACGGCTCTTTCGAGATGCGGCCAAGCCTCCTGAAGATCCCGTATTACGCGGCCTACCCATCGCCCAGGCCCAACGCCCCAAGGCGACTTTAAAACTGGTGCATAACAAACCGCTTACCCCTTCGGAAGCGGAGATTGAGCAAAACCCCCGCGCCCGTAGTGCCAAACTACGTGTGGCGCAAAAGCTTGCCTGATCTCGGGCAATCGCTCAGGAGCTGCGATTGATGAAATTGACCGGATGGATTCTCAATACGGTTCTAGCCATGGTGTTGATCATCTCTGGCGTTGCCATTGTCTCATCCCGCAACAGCATGCAGTCGGCACATCGCGAGTTACGGGATGCCGAAAAGAACTATCTTCAACTGCTGGATGAAGAGAGTGCGCTACAAATGGAGTGGGTCTACCGCAACAATCTGAATGATGTGGAGCGGGACGCCCGGGAAAAATTAAACATGCGCCCTCCCCGGCCCGACCAATGGCGAGTGATTAAGCCATGAAACGTCCACAGCAAAATAGTACGCGCCATAAGCGTGACAACCGCTCCGGATTGCTCGGTTTTCTTAAATCCCAGCGCAAGGCCGAAGCCAGCGACCAAGCCGCACGCAAGGGACTCTCGTGGAAAGGCAGTAGCCGTGGCAGCGAACGGTTGTTGGGCGTGCCTAAAAACCGCTTAGATCTCATCATTGGTCTCTTTATGCTGGCCTTTGTCATCCTGACGGTACGGGCGGTGGATCTCTCGATCCTGCAAGGCCCCCAACTGCGCGAGATGGCCGAGCAGCAGCATGAACGACGCATTCCCGTGCCTGCCAATCGTGGGCTTATTCTTGACCGTCACGGGCGCACCCTGGGCATTAGCTTGCCCATGAAAACCTTGTCGGTGGATGCCAGCCGCATCCAAGACCCAGAGCATCTTGCCAGCATGCTGTATGAACATTTGGGCATGTCAAAAGAGAAGTTGATCCAGAAATTGCGCAGTGCCAAGCCGGGCTCTTTTCCCATCATCAAACGGCAGATTCCCCCCATGGAGGCGCTCAAAATCAGCAGATTGGATCTGGATGAGCTTTTTTTCCTACCGGAATCC
This sequence comes from Magnetococcus marinus MC-1, assembly GCF_000014865.1. NCBI lineage: Bacteria > Pseudomonadati > Pseudomonadota > Magnetococcia > Magnetococcales > Magnetococcaceae > Magnetococcus > Magnetococcus marinus. The sequence continues at coordinate 940,262 of NC_008576.1, read as the reverse complement.
AAGCGGGTCTACCCCATGGGCGAAGTGACCGCCCACGTGGTGGGTTACACCAATTTTAATGGTGAAGGCCGCGAGGGCATGGAGGGGGCCTTTAACGATCACCTCAAAGGCAAACCGGGCACCCGTCTGATTGTGCGGGATCGGCTGGGGCGTCTTATGCCCGGTGGCACCTCGTTAGAGCGCGCTGAACCGGGCACCGATCTGGTTTTGACCATTGATGCCAATATTCAATATATCGCCTACCGGGCCCTGCTTAAATCGGTGCGTAACACCAATGCCAAGGCGGGCACGGTGGTGGTGATGAACCCGAATAATGGCGAGATTTTGGCCCTGGTCAACCAACCCAGCTACAACCCTAATGACCTGCGCCATAGCCAGGACCACCAACGCCGCAACCGTGCCATTATGGATACCTATGAGCCGGGCTCTACCTTTAAAATTTTTACGGTTGCCGCCGCGTTGGATAAACATATTGTCACCCCCGACCACTTGATCAACGCAGAAAATGGCCGTTTTCGGGTGGCGGACCGCATTATCCAAGATTTTAGCCGCCATAAAATTTTAACCGTCTCGCAAGTGCTGCAAAAAAGCTCCAACATTGGTGCGGCGAAGATTGGTCTGCTCACCGGTTTGGAGTTACAGGAGAGCTACCTACAAAAATTTGGTTTTGGCTCTGGCACCGGCATTGAACTACCCTATGAGGCACGCGGGCGCATCCCCGATGTCAGCCAATACCGGCAGGTTGGCCTAGCGAGCCGATCCTATGGTTACGGCATTACCGCCACCCCGCTACAATTGGTCACAGCGGCCTCTGCGGTGGTCAACGGTGGCCTGCTCTATCCACCCCGATTGGTTGCACGGCAGGTGGTTAAGGGACACTCCCACTTAGCTGAACAGGCCAAACCGGTACGGGTTATTAACGCCTCCACCTCAAAAATGATGCGTGACATACTCAAAGGGGTGGTCGATCCCGACGGCACCGCCCCAGAGGCGGATGTCGAAGGTTACAGCGTGGCGGGTAAAACCGGCACGGCGCGCAAGGCTGGCCCAAAAAGTCAGGGCTATGACCGCCGCTATTTTGCCTCTTTTGTTGGATTTGTACCGGCGCAAGCCCCGCAGTTGGTGATCTACGTCAGCATCGACGAGCCCCAGGGCAAACGCTATTATGGAGGGCAGGTCGCTGCTCCGGTTTTTCAAGAGATTGCTGAAGAGGTACTCCCTCTGCTGGCGGTTTTGCCGGAAACGCGACGTAAAAACAAAACCCCTCTTCCCCCCATTGATGGGTATGTATTTAACCCTGACCGGGACACTAAAGACCCCAGTGACGTCAAAAATGCCAGTCTAGCCAATGCCCTACAGGTTTTTTCCCGCAAGGAAATTATTCCCCTGGTCTCGGGTTCGGGCAAGGTGCAACTGGTCGAAGAGGTGGAGCAGGGGCAAATTCGCCTCACGCTGCAATAAGAACATTATGCGCCATACTTTAAAAAGCTTAGCTGCAAATATTGATCAACTTACCGTGCTTGGCGATGGCGAAACCGTCATCACTCAACTCTGTAACGACTCCCGTTTATGTGAACCGGGCAGCCTGTTTGCGGCCCTGCCCGGTAGCCGGGTGGATGGCCGCGACTACATCCCTCAAGCGCTAGAGCTAGAGGCGGCAGCCATTTTACATGATGGCAGTTTAAGCCTAGACCCCAACACACCTCAGCTCATTCATCCTGATCCACGGCGCGCCTTGGCCCATGTGGCGGCGGCCTTTTATGGTCAGCCCCAGAAAAAGTTAAAATCCATCGTCATTACCGGCACCAACGGTAAAAGCACGGTGGCCTCCATGTGTGCCACCATCCTGCGCCACAGTGGCCAGCGGGTTGGATTGATCAGCACCGTTGGTATTGATATTGAGGGGCAAAAGCTGGCCACCAGTCACACCACCCCTGATGCCATTACCCTCTATGGTCTGTTGGCTGACATGGTCCAAGCCAACTGTCGTTGGCTGGTCATGGAAGCCTCCTCCCACGCCCTGGATCAACATCGGCTGGTGGGTATTCAACCAGATGTCGCCCTATTTACCAACCTAAGCCGGGACCATTTGGACTACCACGGGGATATGGGGGCCTATTTCCAGGCCAAAGCCAAACTGTTCCGAGAATACCATCCCAAATTGGCTCTGCTACCCAGCTCCGATGCCCATGCCCAAGCGCTTAACTCTATCTGCCGTGAGCAAGGGGTGGCGGTACAGACTTACGGGCGGGTGGCGCGTCAAGGGGTTTATGCCAAACAGATTTCAGCCGCCATTGATTGCACCCGCTTTGTGTTACAACAGAAAAACCAATCGGCTCCGGTAACGCTTATGGCACCTGGCCGTTTTAATCTGGACAATGCCTTAGCTGCGGCCTCGGCCTGTCTTGGCATGGACTTGGATTTAGAAACCGTGGCCGAGGGGTTGAATCGGTTTCAATCGGTGGCGGGGCGGGTTCAAGCCATCCATGAGGGACAAAACTTTGCGGTGCTGGTGGATTTTGCCCATACACCAGACGCGCTGGACCGATTGCTCTCAAGTCTGCGTCCCCTGACCCCGGGTAAGTTGTGGGTGGTGTTTGGCTGTGGGGGCGATAAAGATAGCGGCAAACGGCCCCATATGGGGGAGTGCGCGGGCCGTTTGGCCCACTTTCCCATCATTACCGATGACAATCCCCGCAGTGAAGATCCTGCGGCCATCCGCGCCCAGATTATGCGCGGCTGCCGCAACCGCAACGCCCAAGAGATGGACGACCGTGAGGATGCCATCACCTACGCCCTTGTGAACGCCCAGCCCGGGGATACCGTCGTGATCGCCGGCAAGGGACATGAGCAGAGTCAAATTGGCGCCCACGGTGCCACCCCCTTTAGCGATGCGGAGGTCGCCCGCCAAGCCCTGCGTGGACGCGCCGCCATGAGCCGGGATTTCTCTGCATGAGTTCGGCACACGGCATCACTCCAGCGTTGTTGGAACAGACACTGAGCGCAACCCGCGTGGATGCTCAGGATGGTACCCTGCCAGAGGTTTTTCATAGCCTCTCCAGTGATACCCGCAGCCTGCAACCTGGGGCACTATTTGTGGCCCTTTCCGGTCCCAACCATGATGCCAATCTCTATGTACAGCAAGCCGTCACGGCAGGGGCATCGGGCATTTTATGCAGCCGCCCCCCCGCGCAGTCGCTGCCCATTCCGCTGTGGGTGGTGACCGATCCCCTGGCCGCCATGACCCAACTGGCGCGGGCTTGGCGTGCACACTTATCGGCCAAAACCATTGGTATAACGGGATCTTCCGGCAAGACCACGGTTAAAGAGATGCTGGGATTGATCGTCAGCAGCCGCTACCGCACCGGGATTACCCGAGGCAACCTTAATAACCATATTGGTTTACCCCTGACCCTGCTCAACTGCCCCAGCGACCGCACCCATTTGGTGTTGGAAATGGGCATGAGCGCCCCCGGCGAGATCGCCCATCTGGCCGAGCTCGCCCAACCCCAGATTGGCATTGTCACCAACATTCTGGCGGCCCATGTGGCCGGTTTTGGTGGGGGGAATCTGGTTTCGGCCCTGCGGGGCATTGCCCATGCCAAAGGGGAGCTGTTGCAGGCCCTGCCCCATGATGGCTTGGCGGTATTGCCCGCCATAGATCCCCACCTGGCGCTTCTACAAAGCCTGACCGGTTGCGCTATCCTGAGCTTTGGGCCACAAAGCAGCGGTGCCGATGTGGTTTTTACGCCACCAAGCTATGGGGATGACGGCATGCTGAGCACCCTCATCTTACCCAATGGCGAACGGTTTGCACTAAACTTGCCCGGTTTTGGTCCCCATCTGTGGCTCAACGCGGTGGCCGCCTGTGCCGCTGCCTATGGGCTGGGTTTGGATGCCGCCGCGATGCAGGAGGGACTTAGCCGTTTTAAACTCCAAAAAGGCCGAGGCAGCGTGGAGCATGGCCAAGTAGGATGTCGCATCCTCAATGATACCTATAATGCCAATGTAGGGGCGATGCGTGTGGCCCTGGAGGCCTTGTCGCACATGGCCCCTGCGCCCCAACGGATTGCGGTTTTGGGAGATATGCTGGAGTTGGGGGAAGCCGCCGATACGCTACATGCCGAGTTGGCCCAAACCATTCTGGCCTTAGGCATTCAACGGATATTTTTGGCCGGGCCGCATATGGCCGCGCTCTATCAGGCGCTACAGAGCAGCCCCGGTTTGCAGCTGTTTCATTACGCTGACCCTGTAGCATTGGCGAAGGATCTGTCACACTATGTTGGTCATGGCGATGCGGTGTTGGTCAAGGGCTCACGGGGCATGCGCATGGAGCGCGTGGTAGAAGCTCTGCACTCTTAAATACTACCTTTTCTTTGGTACAGGTTGGTTACGGCATGTTTTATCATCTGCTCTACCCCCATCACGATCTCTGGTCCGTTCTTAATCTGTTTCAATACGTCACCTTTAGAACCATCATGGCGATTTTGACCGCCCTGTTGATCTCGTTTGTATTGGGACCTTGGCTGATCCGCAAGTTACAATCGTTGCAGAGCAGCGGGCAGCCCATTCGCAAGGATGGCCCGGAGCGCCATATTATTGAAAAGGCCGGCACCCCCACCATGGGGGGTACGCTGATCTTGGTTGCGGTACTGGTGGCGACCCTGCTGTGGGCCAAATTGACCAACCCCTTTATCTGGTTGACCCTGGCGGCCACCTTTGGTTTTGGTGCCATCGGTTTTTGGGATGATGCGGAAAAACTTATTCACAAAAACCCCAAGGGGGTCCCCGGTCGTACCCGTTTTCTGTTGCAGACCCTCATTGTGCTGGCCATTGCCTTGGCCCTAAAATTTTATGTCAATCCCGAGGTGTTCGGTAAGCTCGCCTTCCCAGTTTTCAAGGATCTGGTCATCGACCTAGGCATCTGGTTTTTCCCCTTTGCGGTCATTGTGATCGTGGGCTGTGGTAACGCGGTCAACCTGACCGATGGCTTGGATGGTCTGGCCATTGGTCCGGCCATGTTTACCGCAGCGGCCTTTGCCTTAATTTCACACGCGGCAGGCCACTATAACTTCGCCAACTACCTGGGCATTCCTTTTATTCCTGGGGCCAGCGAATTGGCTATTTTTTGTGGCGCTATTGTGGGCGCGGCGCTGGGTTTTCTCTGGTTTAACACCTATCCGGCCCAAGTGTTTATGGGCGACGTGGGCGCACTGGCATTAGGGGCCGCCCTGGGCAGTGTGGCGCTCATGACCCAACATGAATTGGTGTTGGCGATTATTGGCGGCGTGTTTGTCATTGAAACCCTTTCAGTGATCATTCAGGTGGCCTCTTTCAAGCTGATCGGCAAACGGGTGTTTCGCATGGCCCCTTTGCACCACCATTTTGAACTCAAAGGGTGGGCCGAACCCAAAATCATTGTGCGCTTTTGGATCATCTCCATCATTCTGGCCCTGGTTGGGCTGGCGACCTTAAAGGTACGCTAAGATGGCCGATCTACCCGCCCGTTGTGTGATCGGCCTGGGGGGAAGCGGTATGGCGACGGTGCAATTTTTGGCCGAGCGCCAGCATGAGCTCCTCGCCTGGGACGAGGGCAAGCCCTGCCCACACCACACCCCTCTGGCTGCAATGGCCGGTGTCACCAGCCGCTTTGCGCCGTTGCACGGTCCAACCCTGGCCCAGTTCCGCGAGATCTATCTCTCCCCTGGCGTGCCCCGTAGCCACCCTGCCATTCAGCACGCCATTGCCGCTGGGGTGCCGGTTATAAACGATATTGAGCTGCTGTTCCGCCACAGCGAGCAAGCCGCATTTGTGGGCATTACCGGAACCAATGGTAAATCCACCGTCACCACCTTGGTAGGGTTGATGCTGGCGCGTCTGCCCGGCACCACCCGCACTGGTGGCAATTTGGGGGATGCCGCGCTTTCGCTGTGGCAAGCGGATGTAGAGCGCTATGTGCTAGAACTCTCCTCTTTTCAATTGGAGAGCATCGAGGGATTTCACCCTGAAGTGGCGGCACTGCTCAATCTCTCAGACGATCATCTGGACCGCTATAACGGACTACAGGGCTATCTACGCGCCAAGGCCCGCATTTTTCAGCGTCAAACCCAGCGGGATCGCGCGGTGATTAATGCCGATGATCCCGCCCTGCAACCGGTACGGGATATTCTGGGCCACCCCTCGGCCCCCCGGGTGGTGCCCTTCTCCACCCAGCAGGTGATCAAGGGCGGGGTCTATGTACAAGATGGGCAACTGCTGGACCATCGCCAGATGACACAGCCTGCCATCCCCATTATGGCGATAGCAGAGATGCGCATTCAGGGACGTTGCAACCATGCCAACGCCGCCGCCGCCGCCGCCATCGCCCTGGAGGCCGGGGCCAGTCACGCAGATGTGCGTCAGGTGTTGCGCGACTTTCCAGGTCTCCCCCACCGCATGGCATGGGTACGCCGGATGGATGGCGTCACATACATCAATGACTCCAAGGGCACCAATGTGGGAGCGGTACTGGAGGCGATTCCCTCTTTTCCCGAGGGCGTGGTGTTGATCGCGGGTGGCAAAGCCAAAAAAACGGACTTTAGCCCGCTTATCCCGCTGCTGCAAAAATATGTGCGTCATTTGATTTTGATCGGCACCGCAACCGAAGAGATGGCCGCCATGTTCCAAGCGGTTGTGCCCCTTCAGCGGGCCACTTCTATGGAAGATGCGGTACAGATTGCCCAACAGGTTGCCCAACCAGGGGAGACTGTTTTGCTCTCACCTGCATGTGCATCCTTTGACATGTTCCTCAATTTCGAGGATCGTGGTAGGCGGTTTTGCCAAGCGGTGGAGGCTTTGGTCGCGCAAGCGTGACCATGGCGTACGGGTTTGTTCCCCCTAAAATGTGCACGGACGCACGCTGTGAACGGGTTTGCATCATGGATCTACGCAATCAACCCTACGATCTTTTTATTGCCAGTGTCGCCATGGTTTTGGTGACAGCGGGTTTGGTGATGGTGTTTTCAGCTTCATCGCCCATCTCGCTACGCATCTACGGCGACCCTACCCACTTTGCCATACGCAACATGATCTATGCCGCCATCGGTATGGCGCTCATGGTCACCTTGGCGCGTATGCCCTTAGAGACCATTCGCAAACTGGGCCGCGTGGGCTTTTGGGTCTGCCTGCTGATGCTGGTACTGGTGCTGATCCCTGGCGTAGGCCGGGCGGGCGGTGGGGCGCAACGCTGGTTGGATCTGGGGGTGATTAATATTCAGCCCTCTGAACCCTTTAAGGTAGCGTTGGTGCTCTACGTTGCGCACCTACTCACAGCGGACCCAGAGCGGGTTAACCGCATCAAAGGGGGTCTGCTGCCGCTGGTGGGGCTTTTCTCCTTGGCCGCAACCATGCTCATGGCCGAACCGGATTTTGGGGCCACCCTCACCGTGGGTGCCGTGATGCTGGGCATGATCTTTGTTGCGGGCATCCGCATCGGCTGGATTTTAACCCTGTTGGCGACCACCCTGCCAGCAGCGGCGATTGGGGTGATGATGGCCCCCTACCGACTCAAGCGGGTGATGTCCTTTCTTGATCCCTGGGATGACCCTTTGGGGACCGATTTTCAGCTTGTGCAGTCCCTGTTGGCCTTTGGCAATGGTGGCCTGATGGGCACCGGCTTGGGCGAGGGACAACAGAAACAGTTTTATCTGCCCGAAGCCCACACCGATTTTATCTTTGCGGTGATTGGTGAAGAGTTGGGACTGTTTGCCGTCATTTTGATCATTGCCCTGTTCGCCACCTTGGTATGGCGGGCCTTTCGCATTGCGCGGATGAGTGAAATCCGCTTTGTCTCACTCTCTGCGGCGGGTTTGGGCATGCTCATTGGTTCACAAAGCCTTGCCAACATGGGGGTGGTGATGGGACTGTTACCACCCAAAGGGTTGACCCTACCCATGGTGAGCTATGGTGGTTCATCGATGATTATCACACTGGGGGCGGTGGGGCTGCTGTTGGCTTTTTCTCGCACCCTACCCAATGATCCCAACCGTGTCACGGCGGCGGTATAAGCCATGAACAACACACCACGACGGCTGCTTATTGCGGGCGGTGGCACCGGGGGGCACCTGTTCCCAGCCCTCGCGGTGGCTGAGCGTTGGCGCGAGCGCTATGGCCTCCACTCGGTACACTTTATCGGGGGGCAACGGGGATTAGAGAATCGTTTGGTCCCCAACGCGGGTTTTACCCTAGAAACCTTGGCCGTAGGCCAGCTAAAAGGTAAAGGACTACCCCATAAACTGCGCACCTTGGGCGGGCTTCTACCCGCCGTCTGGCAAGCGCGGGGCATGGTGCAACGGTTTGATCCCCATGTGGTGTTAGGGGTGGGGGGCTATGCGTCAGCACCGGCCATGGTGGCCGCCCGCAGCTTGGGTATCCCCATGGCCCTGCATGAACAAAATGCCCGCGCAGGTCTGACCAACCGTTTATTAAGCCATCTGGCCCAGCAGGTTCTGGTCAGTTTTAATGGGGTGTGTGCGCAGTTTCCTGGCCGCGCTTGCCAGCTTACGGGTAATCCGGTGCGACAGGCACTGGCAGCGGTACCACCGTTGCAAATCCCCACCCTCTTCACCCCGCAACGGCCCTTGCGTATTTTGGTGTTTGGTGGCAGCCAAGGGGCCAGCATTTTTACCCAACGAGTCCCTGAAGCCCTGCTTCCCTTAGCCCAGCATGGCGCGCCTATACAGGTCACGCAGCAGGTGCAAGAGGCCGACGCAGATGCCTTGCAAAGGCGTTACCAGGAGGGGGGGATTGAAGCGATCACCACCCCCTTTATTGAGGATATGGCGACAGCCTATGCCCAAGCGGATCTGGTTATCTGTCGCAGCGGCGCTACCTCGGTGGCGGAGCTGGCTGCCACCGGTCGCCCCAGTATCATGGTGCCCTACCCTTATGCTGCGGATGACCATCAAGCGGCCAACGCCCAGGCGTTGGTCTCTATTCAAGGGGGCTGGATGCGCCGTCAAGAGCAGTTCCACAGCGCGTGGTTAGAGGCTTTTATTACCTCTCTGTGCATGCAGCCTGCACAGCTACAGCGTGCGGGGGAGATTGCCCGTAGCTATGCCAGGCCCAATGCCGACATGCAGATTGTGACGTTGTTGGCGTCGATGGTTAAGATGAAGAGATAACGGTTTCTGGCGAAGAACCGTAGGTGGCCCCGCAGGGTGCCGTTTTGTTTGGGGAGTGAGCGGTGTATCCCAAGATTCAACATATCCATTTTGTAGGCATTGGCGGTATTGGCATGAGCGGCATTGCCGAGGTGCTGTTGACCTTGGGCTATCGAGTCAGTGGCTCGGACCTGTCGGAAAATGCCAATATTAAACGTCTCCGCGACAAAGGCGCCCACATTCAACAGGGCCACACGGCCCAGGCCATTGAAGGGGCCGACGCGGTGGTGACCTCATCGGCGGTCAAGCGGGATAATCCCGAGGTCATGGCGGCGCGGGCCTTACGTATTCCGGTGGTTCCCCGGGCGGAGATGTTGGCCGAGTTGATGCGTCTTAAATATGGCATTGCCATTGCTGGAACCCATGGTAAAACCACGACCACATCCTTGGTAGCGGCCCTGTTGGGGGCGGCGGATATGGACCCTACCGTGGTTAACGGCGGCATTGTTAAATCGTTGGGCAGTAACGCCCATGTGGGACAAGGGGCCTTTTTGGTGACCGAGGCCGACGAGAGCGATGGCTCATTTTTAAAGCTCTCCCCGACCATTGCGGTGGTAACCAATATGGATCCCGAGCATATGAACCACTACGGCACCTTTGATGCCGTGCGGGAGGCCTTTCGCGGTTTTGTCAGTAAAATCCCCTTTTATGGTTTGGCGGTACTCTGCGGGGATCATCCCGAGGTTAGTTTGCTGGCCGAAGAGATGTTGGATAAACGGGTGATCACCTACGGTTTGAGCGATCAGGTTGATTTGCAGGCGGTGCATATCCGCCAAGAGGGGATTGTTACCCACTTTGAGGTGATTCAACACGACCGCCACCATGGCCGCGAAAGCCGTTCACTGGGCACCATTCAACTCAATATGCCCGGCTGTCATAATGTCTCCAACACCCTTGCGGCGCTGGCGGTGGCCATGGAGTTGGCGGTACCATGGGAACGCTGCGTTCGCGCACTGGCCGGTTTTGGCGGGGTACAGCGCCGTTTTGATCTGCTGCACCAAGAAGCGGCCATCACCATTATTGATGATTACGCCCACCATCCGGTTGAGATTGCCGCCACCATGGAGGCCGTGCGCAATGGCTATCCCCAACAGCGGGTAGTGGCGGTTTTTCAGCCCCACCGGTATAGCCGGGTGCTGGACCACATGCATGATTTTTGTCGCTGCTTTAAAAATGCTGATGTGGTGTTGGTGGATGAGATCTACCGGGCGGGCGAACAACCCCCAGAAGGGCCATTAGGGGAGCAAGGTGCCATTGTATTGGTCGAGGGCATACGCCGCCACAGCAGCGCCCAAGTGGCCCTGCTGGCCGATGATGCCCGTTGGGGTCTGGATTTAGGCGGACAGTTAAAGCCCAACGATGTGGTGGTTTTTTTAGGCGCCGGGGACATTAGCCGCCGCGCCCACAGCTTTGCTGCGGGTTGGAGTCAGCAAACCGACCCAAAAACGGTGTAGCGTGGCCCCTTAGGTGCTTTTACCTAATGGGCCGGAATGCCCATTTTTAAAGCAGCCTTTTCTGATTGTTACAAAAAAGTTTGGGCAATGGTATTAATCCCCCTTCGAGCAGGGCAGGTTTTAGTTTAAAGTAGCTAGCGAGGTGGCAAACGGATGAAGGGAAGTCACGGGCCCTGTTCCGACCTTACTGTAACTATGCTGGAGAATGTGCCGCTGGCACCTTTGACCACATTAAAAATCGGGGGCAACGCACGATGGCTCGTGCGGCCGAGTGGTGTGAAGGGGTTAAGCCGGTACTGCCGTACCTGTCCGGGGGATCTGCCTCGGTTCATCCTGGGGGGTGGTAGCAACCTTCTGGTGGATGATAACGGTTTCCATGGCGTAGTGGTCGATCTGACCCACACCCTCAATGCCATCGTCGTTGAACATCAAGATGCCCATGGCGGCATACTGCGTGTTGAAGCGGGTGCCGCGACCCGAAAGACCGCCCATGTGGCGCGTCAAAACGGCTTAGCGGGACTGGCCTTTATGGCAGGAATACCCGGCACAATCGGTGGTGCGCTGCGCATGAACGCAGGTGCCTATGGATGTGATGTCAAAGGGGTCTTGCTGGACGCGCAACTGATGGATGCAACGGGCAATCTACATACCCGAAACGCTCAAGAACTTGGTTTGGCCTATCGCCACTGCGACCTTCCTAAGGGATGGATCTTTGTTTCAGCCCGCTTTCATCTGGCGCGGGGCGAAAGCGAAGCGATTAAGTCGCAGATGCGGGACTACAACCACAAACGAACACAAGCGCAGCCGTTGCGCTATCCCTCGGCGGGTAGTGTATTTCGCAACCCGGCTGGGGCGGCGGCTTGGCAGCTAATTGATGCAGCGGGATTGCGCGGACACCGCATTGGTGATGCGCAAATTTCCGAAAAGCACAGCAATTTCTTCGTCAACCTGGGCGCAGCCTCCTCCTTGCACATGGAGGAACTGATCGAGCTGGCCAGAAACCGGGTGGCGCAGCACTCTGGCGTACAGTTAACACTGGAGATTGGCATTCTCACACCTCAGGGACTCCGCACCGAGCCTGGGAGATAGGGATGTTTTTAGGCGTTGTCCACCTTTGGCAAGAGTATAACCGTTGAGCAAGCACCCAGCCCCCACACCCATCTTAGTAACGACCCGCTGCGGCCAACTGGCTGTTCTGAAGCGGGCGCTGCGCGTTGGGCTGTGCCACAACGGAGAGGTTTGACAAAGCGATGGATTGGAAACAGAAAAAAATTGGCGTGCTCTACGGTGGCCTGTCTGAGGAGCGCGAGGTTAGTTTACGCAGCGGTCAAGCGCTGTTTGTTGCCCTGCAAAGTTTGGGCTATCAGGTGGTGGCCATTGATGTGGACCGTCACATTACCAAGGTGCTGGAGCGCGAAGGCATTGAGGTCGCGGTGCTGGCCCTGCACGGCCCCATGGGTGAAGATGGTACCATCCAGGGTTTGCTAGAGTTTATGGGCATCCCCTATACTGGCCCCAACGTGGCCGCTTCGGCCATCTGCATGGACAAAGGCTTGAGCAAGCGACTGTTCCATAGCGAAGGGTTGCCAACCCCTGCTTGGATTGAGTTGGCCGGGGACCATGAAGAGGCCGATGAGTTGGTGGACCATTTTCTAGGGGATTTCCATGGCGCTGCTTTTGTTAAGCCACTAGACTCCGGTTCCAGTGTGGGCATTAGCCGCGCCGTGGGTAAGGATGAACTGATTCGTGGGGTTGCCAAAGCGCTGTCGGTTTCGCACCGCTGTATGGTGGAGCGCGCCATTGAGGGACGCGAACTTACCTTGAGCATCTTGGATGGCGAGGCTTTTCCGCTGATTGAGATTGTGCCCATTGATGGCTTTTACGACTACGACCATAAGTATACGGCGGGCAGGACCAACTATCTGGTACCTGCACCTAACCTGGATGATAAGAGCCTTGAAGCGGTGGTTAAGATTGGCTTGGCGGCCTATCATATTACCGGCTGTCGTGGCCTTGTGCGGGCCGATTTTATCTTGGATGGCGAGGGCACACCGTGGCTGTTGGAGCTCAACACCATTCCCGGCATGACCGAGCTTAGTTTGGCACCAAAGGCCGCCCATGCCGTAGGGATTGAGATGCCACAATTGGCTGAACGCATTTTACAAGGCGCGCGGCTCAAATAAAGATTTGACGACCACCGTTGCATAACCACCCTGTATGCGGTTAAAAAGATTGGGTCTTAACAGTATGAGCCCAAAATATATCAAGGGATCGTTGCTGGCTACCCTTATGTTGGTTGCTTTAGGGTGGGGTTGGCAGACGTTACACGCACCGGGACGCTTTGCCCTAAAAGATGTTCGTGTCCTGGGCAATAAGTTCACGGATGTGGGTAAGTTAAGAAAAGATTTAGGTTTAGACCAAGCGGTCAACCTGCTGACACTTAGCCCCCAGCACCTTCGAGCCCGGCTGCTTACTTACCCTTGGGTACGTGAAGCACGGGTAGAACGTATCTTTCCGGGCATGCTGGTGATTGAGCTGGAAGAGAAGACCCCGTTGTGCATGACCAAGGTAGGCGAGCATCTCTACTTGGTGGATCGACGGGGAGAGCGCATCAAACCCTTGGAGGCGGGTGACCCCATGCCGCTGCCGGTGGTGTCGGTTGATTATGCGCCGGAGTCTGAAAAGCCGCTGTTGATTCGCTGGTTAATTGACCGGATGCAGCGTAACGAGTGGCTCTATAATCGTCTCTCTGAAGCGGTTGGCTTGCCCGGTGGGCGTTGGGTGCTCTATACCCGTAAAGGGGTAAAGCTGTTACACTCGGCGCGGATGGAAGAAGAGCTGGGCAGATTGGCGATTTTACAAGAGCGCTACAGCATCTTAAACCGCAGCATTCGCCAGATTGATCTACGGGTCAGTGGGCAGGTGGTGGTAAAACCCCAAACCTAACGGTTGGGACGGCCTATATTGAGCCTTTGTGCCGCTGGTAAAGAAGTGTTTATACGGCGGTTTTTATAAAAAGCAAACAACGGTAGAACCGGGCTAAGGGATTATGGCCAAGCACGACCAAAATCTAATTATCGGACTGGATATCGGTACCACCAAGATCTGTTGCATCGTTGCGGACGTGCAGCCGGATGGGCGCTTGGATATTATCGGTCTGGGTACGCATCCATCACGGGGACTGCGCAAAGGGGTGGTGATTGATATTGACTCCACCGTTGAGAGCATTCGCATGGCGGTGGAAGAGGCGGAGATGATGGCCGGGGTCGAGATCCGCATGGTGTATGCGGGGATTGCCGGAGCGCACATCGCCAGCAATAACTCCGAAGGGGTGGTTGCAACCAAGGATAACGAGGTGCATGCCTCGGATATTCAACGGGTGTTGGATGCAGCCCGGGCGCAATCTATCCCCATGGACCGTGAAATTTTGCATGTTATCCCCCAGGAGTTTGTACTGGATGCCCAAGAGGGCATTAAAGACCCCTTGGGCATGGCGGGTGTTCGTTTAGAGGCTCGCGTACATTTGGTGACGGGGGCGGTGGCATCGGCGCAGAATATTGTCAAGTGCGCCAACCGCTGCGGCTTGGATGTTGGGGATATTATTCTTGAGCAACTGGCCTCGGCAGAGGCCTGCTTGACCGAGGATGAAAAAGAGCTTGGTTGCTGTCTGTTGGATATTGGTGGTGGTACAACAGACATTGCCATCTATGCAGAAGGTCATATCAAACATACCGCTGTGCTGGCTATTGGCGGCGACCATATGACCAATGACATTGCGGTGGGGCTACGCACCCCCACCCGTGAGGCGGAGCAGCTCAAACGTAAATTTGGCTGTGCCCTTTCGGCGTTGGTGGGTCCAGATGAGACCATCGAGGTTCCCAGCATCGGCGAACGCCCCCCACGCTCACTGGGTCGACACATCTTGGCAGAGATTATCGAACCCCGCGTTGAAGAGCTGTTTACCCTGGTTCAGCGTGAGATTGTACGCTCCGGATTTGATGAGCAGATTGCCGCAGGCATTGTGTTGACCGGCGGCGCGGCCAATACTGAAGGTATCGTGGATCTGGCCGAGGAGATTTTTAACAAACCGGTTCGGCGCGGCTTGCCCCAAGGGGTTGGTGGCTTGACCGATGTGATCGCTAACGCCAGCTATGCCACCGCGACGGGTTTGGTACTCTATGCCAATCGCTATGGACAAGAATCAACCATGCGTTACAACCAGGATGATGTCGGTGGCAGCCGCTCCATGGTTTCGCGCATGCGCTCCTGGTTTGGTGACATTTTTTAATGCACCGACTTAAACAATAACCATAACAAAACCCAAAATAGACGCGGATAAACGCGCAATACCAAGGGGGTATAAATGACCATCGAGTTCGCACACACAGATGACCTAGAGGCCCGCATCAAAGTAATTGGTGTCGGCGGTGGCGGCGGTAACGCTGTCAACAACATGATTCAGTCCCACCTAGAAGGGGTTGAATTCATTGTTGCCAACACAGACGCACAAGCCCTTACGAAAAGTTTGGCCCCAACCCGTATTCAAATTGGTGAAGATATTACCCGTGGTCTGGGCGCTGGTGCCAAACCCGAAGTGGGTAAAAACGCCGCCATGGAGACCGAAGCACGCCTACGTCAAGCCATTGAAGGGGCAGACATGGTGTTTATTACGGCGGGCATGGGGGGTGGTACGGGTACCGGTGCAGCGCCGATTATTGCACGCATCTCCAAAGAGCTGGGTATTTTAACCGTTGCGGTGGTGACCAAGCCCTTTCATTTCGAGGGCAAGCGCCGCATGCGTCAGGCCGAAGAGGGTCTGGAAGAGCTGCGTGATCATGTGGATACGGTGATTACCATCCCCAATCAAAAGCTTATGGCTGCGGTTGGCAAAAACACCACCATTTTGGACGCTTTCCGCAAGGCTGACGATGTTTTACAACAGGCTGTGCGTGGTATTACCGATCTGATTACCCATCCTGGCCACATCAATGTTGACTTTGCCGATGTATGCACCGTTATGGAAGAGATGGGGCAAGCGATGATGGGGGCCGCTGAAGCCTCTGGCGAAGGGCGTGCCATGACCGCCATCAACAACGCCATCTCCAGCCCGCTGTTGGATGATGCCTCGATCCACGGTGCCCGTGGTGTGCTGGTCAACATTACCGGCGGTTACAACCTCACCCTGCAAGAGGTGGATGAGGCGGTGATGGTGGTTCGTGATATGGCCCATGAAGATGCCAACATTGTGTTTGGTACCACCCTCAACGAAAACCTCGATGATACCGTGCGTGTCACCGTGGTGGCTACGGGTATTGGTCAGAGTGATAAGATGGCCTTCCCTGCGCAAGAGACGACCTTTACCGAAACGGTAGCGCCCCAGCCCCACGCACCCGCCGCACGCCAAGCGCCCTCCGCGCGCCAAGCTGCGCCAGCCTATCATCAGCAGGCTGCCCATTCTACACAACACCCCGCCTACCAACAGCAGCCCAGCCAGCCACAGACAGCCGTTGATTATGCCGCCCAAGCCAAAGTGGTGGACAACAGCTATGTACGGCAGATGCGTCAAGAGCGCCAAGAGCGCCAACGTCGCAATGTGGACGGTGTGCATGGTGGTCATGAGGACTTTGATGTCCCAACCTTCTTGCGCCGCCAGATGGATTGAGATCACCTCTCTAGCACCACGCCCTTTTGGGCGTGGTGCCCGGAGCGGATCACAAAGGGGTATGCTGCGTACATCGCTTAATTTGGTTAAGGACGGTTCAACCTTTGGGTTGAACCTTGGCCAGGGATGGCCATTTAATATCCCAGGGAACGATCCTGTACCTTTCTTGTCAGAAAGTGGCAACAGGATCTACGGTCGTTGGCAGGATTGCCAATGTTAGCGAAGGGTAACCTTTGCGGGGTCGCCAAGGAAGGCACTTCCCTCCCGTATTTTATTCCTAAAAGAGCCTGAATCCGATTTATCTCCCCTTCCATGTGGTTTTTGTGCATAATTCTTGCTCTTTTGTTTTCTTAACAGGAACGGTCCGTTGTATCCTGCACCGATGCAACTTTTTTGGGCGTATTGACGGTTAATAAAGCGGATGAGAGTAAACGAGGTGCCCAGTTTTGTATGAGGGTTCATCTCATGAGGAGTTATCCATGCATTTCCAACGCACACTCAAAAACACGGTACGCTGCACGGGCATAGGTTTGCACAGTGGCCAAAAGGCCTACCTTTCGTTGCAACCGGCACCTGCGAATCATGGCATTGTGTTCCGCCGTACCGACCTTAATAATGCGCGGGTACCCGCCCACGTCATGAATGTCAAAGATACCCGTTTGTGTACCACCATCTCCAATAATGATGGGGTGAGCGTCTCGACCATTGAGCATCTGCTGGCCGCCTTTGCGGGCATGGGGGTGGACAATGCCATTGTGGATATTGACGGCCCTGAAGTGCCCATTATGGATGGCAGTGCGGCCCCTTTTGTGTTTCTGCTTGAGTGCGCTGGGGTAGTTGACCAAAATGCGCCCAAGCGTTGGATCCGCATTAAACGCAAAATAGGGGTCAAAGATGGTGATAAAATGGCCCAATTTGAGCCTGGCCCAGGTTTTCATCTCAGCTTTTTATTGGATTTTGATCACCCCGTGCTCAAGCGCCAACAGGTTGGCATCTCTTTGACGGAGACCGCCTTTATCAAGGAGGTTAGCCGCGCCCGCACCTTTGGTTTTGTTAAAGAGGTGGAGTATCTGCAAGCCAATGGTTTGGCGAAAGGGGCTTCACTGGACAACGCCATTGCCATTGGTGACTACCAGATCATCAATGAAGATGGTTTGCGCTATGAAGATGAGTTTGCCCGCCATAAAGTGATGGATGCTTTGGGAGATCTTTATCTACTAGGCACGCCTATTATTGGTAAATTTGTGGGCGAGCGTTCTGGACATGCCTTAAACAATCTGTTGTTACGCGCCCTGTTGGCCCAAGCGGATGCGTGGGAGATGGTGGAGGGCTACCCCGAGGGCGAATCGGCTCATATTGTTGATTTTGCCCCTATTCCAGGCTCCCTTGTGCTCCCTGCTACGGTAACGCGCTAACGATGGGTTTTTTCTTCATGCCCAAACATGGCATGCTTAGTCAGAGGACGATACAGCGGTATCGTCCTCTTTTTGTTCGTGGTGGCACACTGCTGGTGCTGCTGCTGCCGCTCTTGTGGTTAAGCGCTTGCTCGGACCGCCCGGTAGAAGAGCGTATGATGGTGATTGAATCGGTCGAGGCGGTGGTGCGGGGCGATACCCTGTATGCCCGCGCAAAGCTGAGCAAAGAGTATCAAAACACCCTTAAAGCGCGTTTAAACTCGGGACAGCCGGTATTGGTAAGCTACCATTTTACCCTGACCCGGCATAACCGTTGGTTACCCGACCACACCTTTGCCCGCGGTCAGGTCATCCGTAAACTACGCTACCACCTGATCACCCAACGCTATGAGATGGAAGATGTGACCAAGCAACACATCAGCTATACCCAGGAACCCTCTGAAGCGCTTAATTTTTTATGTCAACCCCGCTATGTCCCTTTGACACAATCCGGCAGTTTGGGGGGCATTTTAGTGGCCTCCAAAGCGGGGCAATTGAGTGATTTTATTCTACATAGCCGCTTTGAGCGGCACCGTCAGGGCATGTCCCGCATGTTTCGGGTATTGTTCCGCTTGCTCACCTTTTGGGAGCCTTTAACTTACGATAAATTCGCGGAGTACCAGCTACAATGAGCGAACGTCGTTGGAAAAACGCCGCCACCCCATTAAGCCGTTGGATGCTCCTGGTCCTGCTATTGGGGGTGGTCATCACCTCGGTGGTGGTGGGTCGCGGCCTCTACGGCAGTGCCACGGTGGATGGCGGAGGCGACTATGGCGCGGTCTTTTTGATCTTGCTGTATGTCAATCTATTTTTGGTGTTGGCCTTGGGCTTTTTGGTCATCCGCAACTTGGCCCGGCTGTGGTTAGACCGGCGGCGGCGGATGGCGGGCTCGCAGTTACGTACCCGCATGGTCACACTGTTTGTGGCGCTCTCCCTGTTTCCGACGCTGGTTATTACCCTATTGTCGGTGGAGTTGCTGAACAAAGGGGTGGATAGCTGGTTTTCGGATCAAGTCTCCCAAGCTTTAGAAAAATCGCTGGAGGTCTCCCGCGCACTCTACCGTGAAAATCAGCGCTCGGTTGGACATGATGCCGAGGATATGGTGCGTAACCGCATTATCAGCTCATCCTTTTCACTTCAGGGCAATGAGGCCAACATGGCCGCCCTAGAGATTGAACGGCAAGCCCGCCAGTTGGATGAAATTGCGCTGATTCATAGTGACGGCACCCATATTTCTCGGGTTGGCGAACTCCCCCAGGAGCCCACCCCCGATCTTACCGTCATCGCCCCCCGCTCCACCCGTGCGCTCATGCATACCAACGACACCGGTAACATCGTACGGGCCTATGTGCGGGTCGGGCCAGATCTGTTTTTGGTCACGGGCCGCTATATTGATGGTCAGGTGCTTAACCATATGGAGACCATTGAGTCCACCTATGTGGATTATAATAAATTGGGGGCCTCCCACGGATTATTGAAAGGCAGCCACACCATCACCCTCATTTTGATCACCCTGCTGCTGGTATTGGCGGCGGTGTGGTCAGGCTTTCGCATCTCCGAAACCATCACCGAGCCCATTACCGCCTTGGTGGTGGGAACGCGACAGGTGGCCGATGGGGATCTTTCGGTCTCTCTCCAAGTAACGGGGGATGATGAGTTAGCCACCCTTATGCGCTCGTTTAACGCCATGACCCAACGCTTGGCAGAGAACCAACAGGCTCTGCAAGCGAGTAATAATCTGCTGGAAGATCGTCGTCGTTTTATGGCGGCGGTGGTCGGTAACATCAGCTCTGGGGTGATTAGTGTGGACCACCTTGGGCAGATCAGCCTCATGAATCCAGCGGCGGGTTCTCTGCTAGGCATTGACCCCACCAACAGTGTGGGGCACCATTTTGAAAAGGTCATGCCTGAACCGGTGCTCGCCCCCCTTTCAAGCCTGCTGGAGACAGCCCTCACCCTAGAGGCGGTAGGCAGCGAGAACGGCATGAGTGAGCTTTCGGTGCAGATTATGATGGATGTTTACAACAGGCCGCGTACCCTGCTGGCACGGCTTACCCTGCCCGATGTCGGCGGACCGGGTTTTATTGTCACCTTTGACGATCTGACCTCCGTGGTACACGCCCAGCGCTCCCAAGCCTGGAGCGATGTTGCCCGGCGTATTGCCCATGAGATCAAAAATCCCCTCACCCCTATTCAGCTGTGGGCACAGCGCATGCGCCGCCGCTACCTAAAACCGGAGCTGGCCGATGTCACCGATTGGAAGGTGTTGGACGAGGGAACCCAATCCATCATTCAGCAGGTGGATGAGCTCAAGGTTTTGGTGGATGAGTTCTCCACCTTTGCCCGCTTGCCCCGCCCGGATATGAAAAAGGACTTCCTCTCCGACACCTTGCATGAGGTGTTGACCCTACACGATGCTGAGTTTAAAGATCTGAGTATCGAGGTGCATCTGGATGAGAGCATTCCGCCCTTTCCTTTTGATCGAGCCCAGATCAAACAGGTGGTCACCAACCTGCTCACCAATGCGGTGGCGGCTATGGAGGATGATCGGGCGCAAGAGATAAGCGCCGCGCCATCGGACACGCTTGTTATCCGTGCCTGTGTGGCAGAAAATGGACGCGGTGTCTATGTGCAAGTCGAGGATAATGGACCGGGCATTCCCGTTGGTAGCCGTGATCGGGTATTTGAGCCCTATTTTACCACCAAACAAAAGGGCACGGGCTTGGGGTTGGCCATTGTCAAAAAAATCATTGAGGACCATGGCGGTCGCCTGTGGGTCAAAGAGGCTCCCAATGGTGGCACCCTCATGGAGTTTATGCTGCCCCTTGCGGGTCCTCGGCAGTTGCCGATTCCTGAACATGGCGGCCAAGAAGAGAGTGTGAACGCGATACCATCATGAGCCATACCATTTTGATTGTTGATGACGAATCGGCCATCCGCACCTCCCTTCGGGGTATTTTGGAGGATGAGTCCTACAGGGTCGTGGAGGCCGCCAGCGCCGAGGACGCCCTACAACTGCTGGCGGAGACACCGGTCTCCGCCATCATGCTGGATATCTGGATGAAGGGCATGGATGGCATCGAGGCGCTGCGCTGCATCAAGGGCATGGAGGGTGCGCAAGATGTGGAGTTGCCCACCCACAACCGTGAGGTGCCGGTGATTATGATGTCCGGCCATGGCACCATCGACACAGCGGTGCAGGCCACCCGCCTAGGGGCTTACGATTTTCTGGAAAAGCCACTCTCCCTGGATCGGGTTTTACTGCTCTTGGATCGCGCCATACGTGAGTGGGGCTTGCGCCGTGAAAACCGCGCCTTACGTGCGCGCATGGATCATGCCGATGTGCTGGTCGGCAGCTCCCCCGCCATGCAGCGCTTAGAGGCGCAGATCCAGCGGGTGGCCCCTACCGATGGCTGGGTCTTGATCAATGGCGAGATAGGCTCCGGCAAAGAGGTGGTGGCCCGCCGCATTCACGCCCTCTCCAAACGGGCGCAGGGGCCCTTTATCGGGGTTAACTCGGCCACCATTCCCGACGAACGCATCGAGACCGCCCTGTTTGGTCAGGGGGGCAATGCCAAGGAGGATAGTCGGGGTCTGCTGGAACAAGGCCACCAAGGCACCCTGTTTTTGGATGAGATCAGCGACATGTCCCTACCTGCGCAAGCGCGCATTTTGCGTCTGTTGCAGGAGCAACGCTTTGAACGGGTTGGGGGTGGTCATATCATTCAGGTGGATGTCCGGGTGATTGCCGCCACCAACCGTGATCTTAGCCAAGAGATGGCCCAGGGGCGCTTTCGGGAAGATCTTTACTACCGCCTTAATGTGGTGCCCTTGGATGTGCCCCCCTTGCGGGAACGCCGCGAGGATATTCCAGCACTGGTTAACCATTTTCTGCTTTCGGGCATGGGCTCCCACGACCGCACCTTCACCCCAGAAGCGTTGGCGTTGCTACAGGCCTACCGTTGGCCGGGCAATGTGCGGGAGTTGCGCAATCTGGTGGAGCGGTTGGCGATTATGGCCCCACAGGCGCAGATTGGCGCCGACGATCTACCCAGCTTTGTCGCCCCCCAACGGGAGAAGCGTCAAAATTGCCCCGAGGTTGGCCCCATTGCCCAGCTACTCAACACCAATCTGCGGGATGCCCGGGAGCAGTTTGAAATTCTTTATTTGCAAGCCAAACTTAAAGCCAATGATGGCAACATCTCCCGCACGGCGGAGGAGGTCGGCATGCAACGCACCGCTTTTCACCGCAAGCTCAAGACCCTCGGCATTACCTCTTAAGCGGGGCGTTGGGAAATCGACGGGAACGGTCCGCTGCTTGCTTATAACAGGGGCAGCAGCAACCATTGACGCCAGATCCCCTATTCAAGAGAGTCGTTCCCTATGAAGACCAATGAACGTGGTGAGGGTTTTTTACGCAACCGCCAAGAGGCCACCGCTCTAGACCGTTTAAAAGAGCTCCATCTTGATCTCATTCCCCGGCTTGGGGAAAACTGGAACCAGCACGCCCTGGTCACACTCAGGCGGCAGAGTCTATCCCGCATTCTTTACTATCATTGGATTTACGAAAAGATTGTGGGCAAACCTGGGGTTATCTGTGAATTTGGGGTGCAATGGGGCTCGGCCCTAACCACCTTGCAAAGCCTGCGTGGCATCTATGAGCCCTACAATCATCAGCGCCGCATCTACGGCTTTGATACCTTTGCAGGCTTTGTGGATGTGCATGCCGAAGATGGCAGCGGCCACCAAAAACACGACTATGCCACCGATCAAGGCTATGAGCAGCAGTTGGCCGAGATTTTACAGCTCCACGAGCAGCAATCCCCCCTAAACCATATTCAAAAGACCTTTTTGGTTAAAGGGGATGCCTCGCAAACCATCACCACTTGGCTTAACCAAAACCCCGCCTCGGTGATCGCCCTCGCGATCTTTGATATGGATGTCTACAAACCCACCAAGGATGTGTTGGAGCAGATTAAACCGCGCCTCTTTAAGGGCTCTGTCTTGGTGTTTGATGAGTTTAGCTGCGAGGCTTGGCCCGGTGAGACCATGGCTGTCAATGAGGTCTTGGGGCTCGCTAACCTGCGTTTTGAGCACTTTCCCCATCAGCCCAACTGCGCCATTGCCGTCATCGAATGAGCCCTCCGCCCCTTGAGTCGAGCGGCTGTTGGATACGGGGGGCTAGACGGCCTCCCGTTTCATATCCCGGTTTAGCAGTTGCGTCACCGCCTGTTGTGGGGGTACCTGTTCAAATAAGATGGCATGTACCGCCTGGGTAATGGGCATCTCCACCCCATGGCGCTGGGCCAACAGCCAAGTACTGGCGGCGGTTTGCACCCCTTCGGCCACCTCTCTTGAGCTGCCGCTAATGTGGCTTAGGCTCTCCCCCTGGCCCAAGCGAAAGCCGGTGGTATAGTTGCGCGACAGGGTGGATGAGGCGGTCATGAGCAGATCCCCCATACCCGACAATCCGGCAAAAGTCTGGGGGTTGGCCCCATAGATGTGACCCAAACGGGCAATTTCGGCCAAACCACGGGTGATCAACGCCGCCCGCGCACCAGCCCCATACCCCAATCCATCACTAATACCCGCAGCAATGGCAATAATGTTTTTCAACGCCCCACCCAGTTCAACCCCCACCACATCGCTGGTGCTGTAAGTACGAAAATGGGGGAAGAAAAAGAGCGCCTGCATAGCCGCCAAGGCCGCTTCATCGGCACCGGCCATGGCCACCGCCACCGGCTGCCCGGCGATCACCTCCCGGGCGAAGGAGGGGCCGGAGAGATAACAGGTACGCTGGGCGATGGGGGCCGCAAAGGTTTGGGTAAAGATCTCCGAGATCAGGGCCAGATTGGCAGTCTCCACCCCTTTGGTGGCCGACACAAAGGTGACATGGGGCCGCACATGGGGTTTGAGCTGAGCCAGCACTTGACGGCAAAATTGGGTAGGCACCACCATGACCAACACATCATGGTTGGCCGCTACCCAGGCTAGATCTTGATGGGCAACCAGGTTAGGCGGCAGATCCAGGTCTGCCAGATAAACCGGGTTGTGGTGACCCTGGTTAATGCCCTCCACCACCTCGGGTTCCCGTGCCCACAGGGTTACTTGGGGCAGCTTACCCGCCAGCAGGGCCGCCAGCGCCGTGCCCCAAGATCCCGCGCCAATAACGGCCACCGAAGGATTGTCAGCATACTCAACGGCCATAAATTTTCTCCAGTTCATGAATCGGCAGCCGGGGCACCGCATTCACCACCCCCCGCGCTTGATCCCCCCTGGCCAAGCGGCACACGCCGGCAGAGGCGATCATCGCGCCATTATCAGTACACAGGTGGATGGGGGGAGCGTAGAGTTGCACACCCTGTTTAAGAGCTTGTTTGGCCAATTTTTCCCGCAATCGTCTATTGGCCCCTACTCCACCGGCAATCACCAAACGCGACACCCCCACATGGCGGCAGGCGCTCAAGGATTTAATCACCAGGGTATCCACAATGGCCTCTTGATAACTGGCGGCCACATCGGCCAAAGAGGGACCACCGGACTCCGGCGGGAATTTAAGAAGATGGGTACGCAAGGCGGTTTTTAGGCCAGAAAAGGAGAAATCAAATTGGCTGCGGTCCAGCAACACACGGGGAAAAGCCACCGCCTGCCGATCCCCCGACTGGGCCAAGGCGGCGACCTCTGGACCACCGGGATACCCCAAGCCCAGCATGCGCGCCCCCTTGTCAAACGCCTCCCCCACCGCATCGTCACGGGTCTGCCCCAGCAGCTGGTAGTCGCCAAAATCACGGGCGTGCAGCAACAGGGTGTGCCCACCGGAGACCAGTAAGGCCACAAAGGGGAACTCCATGGCAGGTACCACGCCCGCCATGAGAAAAGGGCTCATCAGGTGCCCTTCCATGTGGTGTACCGGCACCAGCGGCTTATCCAGCGCCACCGCCAACCCCTGCGCCGCCGCTACCCCCACCAGCAGTGCGCCCACCAACCCGGGAGCCACCGTAACCGCAATGGCATCCAACTGCTGGGGTCGCACCCCAGCCTCAGCCAAAGCCTGCTCAATCACCGGCTGTATATGGCGTATGTGGGCCCGGCTGGCCAGTTCGGGCACCACCCCGCCGTAGAGGGCGTGTACCTCCAACTGGCTCCACACCACATTGGAGCGCACCACCACCCCATGGGGGTGACCATGTTCTGCCCCTTCCACCACAGCGGCGGCGGTCTCGTCGCAACTGCTCTCTATGCCTAAAACCCGTAACATCGTATCTCCCAATGGGTCGAACTGTTTTGCGTCATCATAGCCCAACCCCCATCTCCGATGAAACCACCCAGTGGCGCTTTCTCCCCAAGCGCCCTCTTTTCATCCCAAGCGAAGCGCTAAAAATCTGAGCCGATAGAGCCGTTTTATTACCGACACCACCGCGCACACACTCTAATGAACTGTCACCCAGAGCCTACCCGGGGAAGCACGATTTTAGCAAAGGGCCTCACGGCCCGTTACGTAGCTTTTCAAGCTGTTCCACCAAAACTACCTTTTTATCGCTTAAATTTTGCTTGTACACCAAGGTTCTCTATATACTACTGTGCTAAAGATGTTTTTTTTACACAACACCGGTCAGGTGCAGGACATTTAATAATACACCTAGCGCGTTACTACCCAAACTTTGCGGATTGGGTTGTCTTTATGGTGCGGAGAGTTGGGCATGTTTAAAAATGTACGGATTGGCATGAAGTTGGCCATTGGCTTTGGCATCGTGATTGTCCTGATGCTTGTGTTGGGCGGATTTGCCGTGCACGAGATGCAAAATCTGGCGGATAATACCAATAAACTTTACAAACATCCCTATACCGTGAGCACCGCTGCCCTGCGGGTACAAGGGGATATGGTGCGTATGCACCGTAGTATGAAGGATGTCGCTCTGGCTAAGCGGATAGAGGATATCGACAAGGCCAAAAAACAGGTGGATGCCTATGAACAAAATGTTCTGCAAGACTTCGCCACCCTCAAAGAAGCCTATTTGGGCGACCTAGAAGATATTGATAAGCTCGAAGAGCGCTTTAATGGGTGGAAAACCATTCGGGATGAGGTCATTGCCCTCATGCGCGAAGGCAACCGCGAAAAAGCCGCCGATATTACTAAGCATAAAGGGGCTGAGGTGGTCAACGAGCTTGAGAGCGGCATCAAGGAGATTGTCGATTTTGCCACGCAAAAAGCCAGTGCCTTTGCCCAAGGGGCCGCCGCATCAAGCCAGCGCACCATTACCATTACGGTCATTTTGTTGCTTGTCTCGGTCCTCTTCGCGCTGGCTATCTCCTGGACCATCACCACGCTGATTGTTGCTCCCCTCAAACGGGCGCTGGATGTCACCCATCGCATAGCCAAGGGGGATTTAAGCTATGACCGCGAAATTACCCGCACCGATGAAGTGGGCATGCTGCAACGCTCGTTGCAAGAGACCGTGGTGAGTTTGCGCCAGATTTTTACCGAAATTCAGGATCGCGTCGGCCAACTCAATGGTGCCGCAGAGACCCTGGGCGGCGTGGCAAATGCCATGAAATCCAACGCCACCACCATGCGTAAACGGGTTGATGAAGTGGCATCCTCTGCCGAGGAGATGAGCACCAACATGGATGCCATCTCAGACCAAGCCAGACGTTCAGACGAGAATATGCAGACCATTGCCCAAGCCTCTATGCAGGCTTCGACCAACATGAGCACCATCTCCGCCGCCGCCGAAGAGGCCTCCACCAACCTAAGCACGGTGGCCGCCGCCGCAGAGGAGGCAACCACCAGCATGGAGCATGTAAACAGTGCCGCCAAACGCTCCACCCACAGTGTGGAGAGTGTGACCGGTGAAGTCCAAGGGGTGACCGATTCCCTGGTTGAAGTGCGCACCCAATGTAAAGCCGCCAGCAGTGAATCGGCCAGTGCCAGCGCCATTACCCAAGGCAACGCCGCCGTCATGAATGAGTTGGCTAAATCCACCCGTGAAATCGGCAAAGTGGTGAAGTTGATCAATGATATTGCCGACCAAACCAACATGCTGGCCCTAAACGCCTCTATTGAGGCCGCTGGAGCGGGTGAGGCAGGCAAGGGTTTTGCGGTGGTGGCCAACGAGGTTAAAGAGCTGGCGGGCCAAACCGCCGACGCGACCCGCTCCATCAGCCAACAGATTGATGAGATCCAGAAAAAAACCCTGCAAGCCACCGACTCCAGCCAAGAGATCTCACGCATTATTGAGCGGTTAAACCTCTCAAACGAAGAGATTTTAAATGCGGTGGATATCCAAAGCAGTTCCATTGAGTCCATCTCCACCTCCATGAATGACGTTAACCGTGAATCCATGGAAGTCAGCCGTCGCGTTATCGAGTCCCACGAAGGCATGGAGGAGGTCACCCGCAATGTGAGCGAGATTAATGCCGGCATTGTCGAAGTTACCCGCAGCGTGAGCGAAGCAAGCACCGGCATTGATCAAATGGCCTACAATGTCCAACAAGCCACGCGAGGCAACGCGGAGATCAGCGGCAATGTGGCCATCGCGGCCACCTCATCTAAAGAGATTGCCCATAATATGGTCGAAGCCCGCAAAGCGGCGGTGGGCATTGCCGACATGAGCGGCACGGTCAACAACCATGCCTCATCCGTCTCCACCATCGCCAGTGAACTGGACGCGATGATGAAGCGCTTTAAACTCGCATAAGGGGGACGGTCATGCAGCGCCTCATCTTAACCCTACTGTTGTTGCTTTGGCCCGTGCTCGGCATGGCGGCCACCCCGGGTGATGTGCTGGTCTCGGTTCAGGCATTGGCTGAGGATTTGGAGGCCATTCGCGTCAAAGTGGGCGGCCAAGCCAATACCCAACCGGAGCTTCCCATCGAGGGGGCCTCCCCCCGTGAGGTGTTTTATCAAGCGGAAAGTATCGAGTCCAAGATCATCGACCTGCTCGCCCAACGGGCCAATCTTGAGCGCCGCCCCCTGCTGTTCACCCCCAAGGGTAACATTACACCGGGTCACTCCTTACAGGTGCTGGAACATGCTCGCGCCCTGCTGGCCGAAGGTAGAGTGGCGCTGGGCGCGGGCCAAGCTGCCGTCAAAGCAGCCCCGGCAAAGGCGACCCCAAGCGATGTTTACAAGGCGCTGTTCCAGGCCAATCGCCAAATCAACCTGCTGCTTACACGAAAAATCATCCCCAGCGATGTTTTTCAACGGGTGGAGCAGTCGGTGCAAATCGCTCAACTACTCAATAGAGTGTATGGCGGCAATCCCGCCTTACAGCAACCCGCCCTGGATTTAAGCCATACCCCCGTGCAGGTCTACGACGCAATGTTAGCCTGTTTTCACATCACCCATGAGATTATGCGCGCCGCCAACGTGAAGAGCATGCAGTTGGATCTAGCCCACAGTGCCACGAAGCAGGTGACACCAGGGGATGTCTATGATTTGGCATCGTTGCTCTACTCAGAGCTGGCCCATCTCTATTTTGCTCTACCCAACCGCCCGCTCACACCTGGGGTCTTTTACGCAGGCCAAAAAAAACCCGGCCATGTGCTGCAACTGGCTAAGGGATTAGAGCACCAATTGCTTCAACTTAAAGAGCATGTCGCCAGTAATCCAACCAAATTGAGTCACTAATTTTGGGCATACCCCCGCGTTGTTGCCAGATCTCCACCACGACGGATGGACATCTGTGTTCATAAACGGCACAATGCGGGGCATCTGGATGAATATATTGATCAAGGAGTAGCATCTTGAGTGACCCACAACTGGTTCGTATCGGTACCCGTGGTAGCGCCTTGGCGGTGTGGCAGGCTGAATGGGTAAAGTCCCAACTTCAAGCGCACCATCCCGGTATTATCGTGGAGCTGGAGCTTATCAAAACCAAAGGGGATAAAATTTTAGATGTCCCCCTTGCCAAAGTGGGTGGCAAAGGTCTGTTTGTTAAAGAACTGGAAGAGGCGATGCTTGATGGCCGCGTCGATCTGGCCGTCCACTCTATGAAAGATGTGCCCGCCGAATTTCCCGATGGCCTTATGCTAGGTCCCATCCTCAAGCGCGAGGACCCCCGCGATGCGCTACTCTCCATCCACTACCAGAGTTTGGCTGAACTGCCCCAGGGCGCTCTGATTGGTTCCTCTTCGCTGCGGCGCCAAAGCCAGATCAAGGCCAAACGTCCGGATCTGCGTCTGGATTGGTTACGGGGCAATGTGGGCACCCGCATACAAAAATTGGTAGAGGGGCAATTTGATGCCATTATCTTGGCGGCGGCCGGGGTAAAACGTCTGGGGCTGACCGAACACGTGGTGCAATATTTGGAACCTGAAGAGATGCTGCCTGCGGTGGGCCAAGGTGCGGTAGGCATCGAACATCGGGTGGACGATGCCCGCATCGCCACGCTGCTTGCCCCGCTCTACCATAAAGAGACCCATAGCTGTGTTACCGCAGAACGGGCCTTTTTGGCTAAGCTAGAGGGGGGCTGTCAAGTACCCATCGCCGGTTATGCCACCCTGCACGAAGATACCTTAACCCTACGGGGATTGGTCGCCGAGGTTGAGGGGGGCCGCGTGGTGCAAGCCCAGTGTCAGGGTCCCCGCGCCGATGCTTATCGCATGGGACAGCAATTGGCCACCCAACTGCTGGAGGCCGGTGGCGGTGCCATCCTACAAGCCGTATACAACCAGGACACCTTGTCTTAAAGGGGCAATAAGAGGTTTAACCCCCCGGTTTAAGCCTCTTCTGTTCTAAGGATATTGATGGGGGGGCACCATGGCAACACCTGCACTGCACCAGCGCACCATCCTGGTAACCCGCCCTCAACCCGAGGCAGATGCCACCGCCCTGTTGATTCTCCAAGCAGGGGGCACCCCCATCATCACCCCTATGCTGAATATCGCACCTGCCGAGGATAGCCAGCCTTTGCAGCAAGCCATAGCGGCCATCCACAGC
Source organism: Magnetococcus marinus MC-1 (assembly GCF_000014865.1). Lineage (NCBI taxonomy): Bacteria > Pseudomonadati > Pseudomonadota > Magnetococcia > Magnetococcales > Magnetococcaceae > Magnetococcus > Magnetococcus marinus. The sequence goes on along the minus strand of NC_008576.1, from coordinate 910,551 downwards.
TTTGATGGTGTACTCATCACCAGTGCCAATGCGGCCCGCGCCTATCTGGATGCCTTGGCCGCCCAAGCACAACCCCTCTCTGGCACCCCACCCTGTTTTGCCGTTGGCCCCAAGACGGCGGAACTGCTGCGGGCGGGCGGGGCAACGGTCTGTCAACCCAGCAGCCGCTTTGATGGCGAAGCCTTGGCCGAGGCGATTAATCAATGGCAGGGCAAGGGGCGCCATTTTCTCTTTCCCCGTGCCGCTATTGGTCGTGAAACGTTGATTGATGGGCTGGAAAACGACGACCACCGCGTCACCATGGTTGCCGCCTACCGGGCGCTACCGGCCCAACAGTTGAGTGCGCAAGCGCACCGCTACTTGCGTGAAAAACGGGTGGATGCGGCCCTGTTTTTTAGCAGCCGCACCGCAACCACCTTTTTTGAACTCTTGATCTCGCAAGCTTTGGAACCCGCAGAGATGGTGCTGGCCGCGCTAAGCCCAGTGACCGCTGAACGTATGGCCTCCCTTGGGTTTGCTGCCCATGTTATTGCCCCTCAGGCGACGGCAGAATCTCTACTCCAAGCCTTAGCCGACCACTGGAACCGCCCGACGCTTTAACGCCAACCCAACCGCACTGCCACCACCCAAGCTGGGGCTTCTCCACATCCTCCGCCAGCCATCCATTCAGCGCGCTTGCTCCTCACGGAATGTTAGGGTTGTTTGGCGATTTAACTTTAGCCGAGCCTGCCCTCGCAAGGTATAGAGCCCCTGGGAAAGCGTGCTGGCCAATTCTGAAAAGAGCATGGACTCATCAGGGCCAAACACCCCTTGCTGTTGAGAATAGAGCGATAACACCCCAAAACTGCCGCTCTCATCCCCTAAAGGAAAGGACGCACAGGTAGAGAAATTTTGACTTTTTGCACTATTCAACCATGGTTTAAAGCGTGGGTCTGTCTCAATATCATCCACGATAACGGGTCGATTTTCCCGTATGGCACGGCCAGCGGGGCCGCGCCCCAACAACGAATCATCCCAGCGCACACAGAGTTTTTCCATATAGCTTTGCTCAAAACCGTGCCACGCCACCGGGATCACGCGCTGTTCCCCCCCCTGCTCAGCCATTCCGATCCACACCAGAGAATAGCCCCCCTGATGGGCAATAATGTGACAAATCTCTTTTAATAAAGCCTCTTCATCCACACTTTGTGCGACCGCGATATGGCATTGACTAACCAGTCGATAGTGGCGATTGAGCGTCTCCAACTGTTTTTGGTTCGCCTCCAGCGCCGCCTGCACCAGTTTAATATTGGTGATATTTTCCTGGCTGATCACAACCCGTGGCGGCCCCTGCCATGGGACTTGATAGGCCCGCAAGCTGTACCAGCGACGCGCTTTGCTATAGCTACACTCATACTCAAGCACAAAACGTTGCCGCTCGCCACGCAACACCTGCTCAATACCTTGCCGCCCATAATTTTCTTCTCCTTGGCCAAACCAGGAGGCCGGATAGATCTCAAAAAAGGAGCGACCCACCCCGTAGGAGGCCTGTTCCAACTGGGGATTATTCTCACGCCAAGCACGGTTGGTGGTGACGATTACCCCCTCGTGATCCACAATCACGATTTGGGTAGCGGTGGCATCCAACATACTGTCAAGAAAGGAGAGGCTTTGGCTTAAATCTTGGGTTCGTCGTGCAACTTCAGCCTCCATCGGTCGCAGCGTCCAACGAAACAGCAAGTACCAAAGCAGCCCGCCGGTCAGCAGCACCATGATGAGCGAAAAGCCTAGCAGTTGCTGTTGGAGCGTGCGCAAGCTTGCGTGCATGTCACGGCTTAGGTAGGCCAATTTTAGCTGGAGCTCATTGTCGGAAAAATGGACCTGTAGTTGGTCCACTTGATCCTGCTCGCTATAGCCACCCCGCTGCTGGTGAAAGAGGGGTTGCCCATTGGTAAAGGTGGCTTGAAAAAGGGAGATATCTTGATGATTGTTAAACCAACGGGCCAGCAGTTGCTTGGCTTCAATATAGTCATGACGCGACATCGCATCACCAAGAAAGTCACCAATCAACTCTAACTCAGCATGGATACGCTGAGTTTCGTACTTGTAGCGTTCGTGCTTCTGCTGCTGATAGATCCCATACACAATGCCACTCACCAGCACAGAGAGAACCAGCAAAATGGTTCCCAGCATGATGCCTTGCTTCATGGTAAACGAGGGGCGCATCACGGTTGCTGCAAAACAGGTAGGACTTCCCGCAAAATGGTGCGGTGCAAGTCATAATCACTATCCTTAACCGAAACAAAGGCGGTTAATTTACGGTTAATGCTTTGCAGCACACCAAGCCCCTGCTCGGTGGTATGCAACTGCATCAGCAGTTGACGGATGCGCGCTTGTAGCGCCGCAGGCATATCACTACGGGTAACAAACAGATGGGTCGAAAGCAGGGGCGAGGTTGCCAACAGATGCAGATCTAACCCCATGGATTCACGATAAACTTCTTCGGCCACAGCGCCGGCATCAAACTCTCCAAAGGCAACCCCTAGCAACACATTCTCATGATTGCGCAGATGTTTATAGGTGGCCAACTGGGCCAGCCGCACCCCTTTTTGCATGATCATATAGAGAGGCACCTGACTGCTCAGGGTCGAGTTGATGTTGCCAAATGCCATACGCTTACCGGCTAACTGATCCAAGCTGGTTATGGGACTGTTGTTGCTCACAACAATAACCGCGCGAAAATAGGGCGTGCCATCAAAGGCGTAGCGTACCAGCAATGGTTTTTTGCCATAGTGGTCTGTAACCGCCACATAGGGGCTGCCCCCTAAAAAGGCTATATCTAGCTTATTCTCACCAATTTGTTCGATGTGTTCCTGATAGTTACGTGCAATTTTAATATGTACAGGCCGGCCCAGTTGTTCCCCTAAATAGCGCACAAGTGGGGTATATTTTTCCAGCAAACTGGCGCTACTTAAATAGGGCATAAACCCCAACGTCAGAGGTTTTTCCTCTTGCGCATGCAGCGGAAATAATGGCAGTAACAAACCTATCGCCACCCCCAACAGCCGAATGAATGGGGACATAAAGTTCTCCGTACAACAGAATAATTACCGTTAGCTGACCTCGGTCAACCTGTTTCGCCGTTGTAGCGTGGCCAGTAAACAGGCTTAACAAACCGCTCATCATCACACAAATACATTCATAATTCAAGATCTTGACAACAGTTGCAACACCTTTATAGCGGCATCACGGGGTCCGTTAGCCCGTTGTTCCTCGGCATCCAACAAAGCGCCGACGCAAGCCGGACAGCCCTGCTTACACGCGCACCGCTGGACCAGGTTTAAGCCATCCTCAACAATCTGCTCAGCCCATTGGTAAAGGGGTTCGCTAAAACCGATACCACCGGGGTAATTATCATATAGAAACAGGGTAGGGGCAAAAGTTCCGCATAAATTTTCTAGCGTTAGGGGTTGACCTTCGGCATCGCGCAAGCCTCCCCGCCGGTTGGCGTCTTGGGTTGCCGACCAACCTGCCTGATCATCCCCGACAGCCCGCCCCAGATCCCCCCGCTCGGCCATTACCCGCACGGCCGCCACCGTATGCAACGCATACGCCGCCCCCAAAAATCCGCTCAGTGCCTGCCAACGGTTGGCAAAGGCCGCCTCCAACACTTGGGCCTGCATCCGCCACCAGAGGGCGGTGGTGTGCATCTCTTGATCCGGCAAATGAATCTGCCCAAAGCCAACATTCTCATGGGTATAGTAACGAATTTTTTTAAACCCTGCGACCCGCCGCACCAGGTGTACCTCACCATGCCCCTTTTCTATGCCAGCGCGATCCTCGCCTTCAAAGCGGTCTAGAATCTTGAGTTTGGTATAGTCGATGGCATCGGTGTAGTAGTCTGCTTTGGTTCGCTTAACAAATGCCTTACGCCCCTCCCAATCCAGCTGCTCCACCTGATAGGGTGTCGCTTGGATCATATAGATGGCCTTTTCATAGAGGGTCATGGCTGCGGCACTGTAGTCTACTTCCGCCACCACCCGTTGACCACCATCGGTCCGATCAATCACCACAAAGTTACCATCGGCCACCGAGCGCAAGCTGACACTGTTGGCTGGATAGCTATCGGCGTTCCAGTGCCACTGGTTGCCCTCATGGTGCAACACCCCCTCCTCTTCTAAATAACCCAGCAGCTCCACCAGCACCTCTTTGCCAAACGACTCCCCATCCTTAAAGGGCAGCTCAAAAGCCGCACAACGCACATGGTCAAGTAAGATTAAAAGCTGATCTGGGGCAATACGCGCCTGTTCCGGCGAGGCTGCGCTAAAAAAATCGGGATGCCGCACAATAAATTGATCCAAGGCATCGCTGGCCCCCACCAATATCCCCAATGCGGGTTGATTGCGCCGCCCAGCCCGCCCCAAACGTTGCCAGGTCGCCGCGATGGAACCGGGATAGCCGTTGAGCACACAACAGGCCAGATCCCCAATATCCACCCCCAACTCCAAGGCAGAGGTCGCCACCACACAGCTTACATCCCCCTCCCGCAGTTTTTGCTCGACATGGCGCCGTTCGCTGGGCAGATAGCCCCCCCGGTAGGCGGCAATGCGTTCGGGACGGCGGGGATCTTTATCAAAAATATCCTTTAAATATTTGGTAATAACCTCCACCATCAGGCGCGTACGGGTAAACACAATGGTCTTCACCCCATGGTCGACCGCCATATGCGCCAATTGCGTACTCTGGGAGCGGGCCGAGGCACGGATCCCCAGATCTTCATTTACCACAGGCGGATTCCAGAGCAGAATGCTCTTTTCACCACTTGGCGCGCCACTTTCGGTAATGGCCGTCACCGGCGCTTGCAACAGGGCCTCGGCCAGTTGCTGAGGATTGGCGATGGTGGCGGAGCAAAAAATAAATTGGGGCTTTACCCGATAGAACGCGCAAATACGTTTTAAGCGCCGCAACAGGTTGGCCATATGCGACCCAAAAACCCCCCGGTAGGTGTGGGTCTCATCAATTACCACATAGGCAAGACTTTCAAAAAATTGCGCCCATTTGGTGTGGTGGGGAAGCACCCCCTGATGCAACATATCCGGGTTGGAGATCACAATATCCCCTTTGCTCCGCACCGCTTTACGGGCATCCGCAGGGGTGTCACCATCAAAGGTAAACACTTTAACCCCAAGGGACTGCTGACGGTTAAGCTCCAGCAGCTCTGCCAGTTGATCTTGTGCTAATGCCTTCGTTGGAAAAAGGTAAAGCGCTTTCGCCTGACGCTGGCGGACCCCTTGCAACACCGGCAGATTATAGCAGAGGGTTTTACCTGATGCGGTTGGGGTCACCACCACCACATGCTCACCAGCGGCCAGAGCATCCCAACACCCCCGCTGGTGAGTGTAGAGCTGCTGCACCCCACGCCCTTGTAAAGCGGCAACAATCGAGGCATCCAATCCTTCGGGGAACGGCGCATAGCGGGCCGCTTGCGCCGGGATTTTAATGTGCCCTGTAATGCGTTGCGCATAGCCCTTCTGCAAACGCTCAAGCAGGGCGTTCACCCCCCCCTGATCCACCGGGGAAAGGGGAGGCGCCATGCCGGGATGCGGGGTAGAATGGGACGTCACAAGAACACTCTCCTGCTCTTAAAGTTGCATGCCATAGCTCTGTTTAGCCCCGCATAACCCCGATCATTAAGTGATGCTCTCATCATGACCGCTTGTCCAGTAAAGACGCACACAGGCACAGGCAAAAAATTCTAAGGCTTTATATTCGTTTTATTTTGCAACATTTTGTGTCGATGTAGCCGAATTTCTTTCCGAGTTAGGCACGGTGTTTGCTTAAATTATCCTACGTTTACCAGAAATCATGAGATCGTAGCACCATGGATCATCCTTTTTGGTAGGCATTTGTGCTGGATTGCCGCATAATTCCTGGTTGTCTAGTCAGACATTTTAGACAGCCCCCCTTTAACTGGCACGCATAGCTAGAGACTCTACGGCACCAATGAACGTTCAAACCTTCTTTCACAAAGAGGATTGGCCTGCAAAACTTACCCCCTTTACCATCATGCGGGGGGTGATTCGTTATGTGCTGCTACTGAGTGTCGTCATCAACTTGTTGGGCCTTGCCCTACCGTTGACGCTGCTCCAGGTTTATGATCGCATCCTACCCAACCAAGCCTATAGCACCCTTCAAGTGCTCATGTTAATGGTGCTTGCTGCGGTTACATTGGAGAGCACCCTTAAAACCATCCGCACCTATATTGGTGGTTGGGTAGGGGCGCGTTTTGAACACCGCTCCAGTTATCTGGCGCTGGAGCGCATGCTCTATACCAACCTGTCCACCTTTGAAAAATCGGGCTCTGGGGAACACCTTGAGCGCATGGAAAGCCTTGGTACAATTAAGGATTTTTATGCAGGCCAAGCGATGCAGGTCTATTTGGACCTTATTTTTGTACCCATTTTTCTTTTTTTCATTTGGCACATCGGCGGCTATATGGTTTTTGTGACCATTGCCACTTTTGGCTTCTTTGTGTTTGCCGCGCTGCTGGTGGGTGATCGCCTAAAAAAAGCGGTCAAAGAGCGTTCCGTGGCCGACGAACGACGCCTGAACTTTATCATCGAAGTTCTCACCGGCATGCACTCCGTTAAGGGCATGGCGATGGAAGCTCAAATGCTACGCCGCTATGAACGCCTGCAAGAAGGGTGTGCCAACAACGCCAAACAGGTGGTTCTAGAGAGCAACAGCGCTCAGGGTTTAGGGAGCTTTTATGCCCAAATCAACACCATTTTGATCGCGGCTGTAGGCTCGACCTTGGTGATTGATCACCAGCTAACCATCGGTGGCTTGGCAGCATGTACCATGCTCTCTGGCCGTGCCATGGGGCCCCTTCAGCAGGCGGTGGGCATCTGGGCCCGTTGGCAGACCATCCGTCTGGCCAAAGAGCGCATGCAAGAGATCTTTCGCATGCAGCCGGATATTCATGACAACATGGAAGATTGCCCGGAGATCGAGGGTAAGCTGGAGCTGAAAAATGTCAGCTACCAATTTGACGATGACCACCCCCCCCTTCTGCACGATCTTAATTTGGTGGTTGAACCCGGTGAAATCATAGCGGTACGTGGTGACAACGGTAGCGGCAAGACCTCCCTCTTATGGTTAATGATGGGAGCTTTGCCCGCCACCGAGGGCGAGGTCTATCTGGATGATGTGCCCATCCGCATCTACGACCCCAAATCGATGCGGGATAAAGTCTCTTATCTACCCCAGGCTGGGGTATTATTCCAAGGCACCTTGCTCGATAACATCACCATGTTTCGTGAAGAGTTGTATGATGCCGCCATGGACGTCATCGCCTTGATGAAACTGGAAGAGGTGATCTCCAGCATGCCCAAAGGCATCGACACGCACATTGATGATGGCTCCAAAGAGTCTCTGCCCAAAGGGATTCGCCAACGCATTTGCATTGCTCGGGCACTGCTGGAAAAACCCAAGCTTATTCTCTTTGACGAGGCCAATGCCGCCATCGACGGGGCCGGTGATGAGCAACTTAAACAGACCTTAGAGGGAATGCGCGGCAAAGTGACGATGATACTGGTGACAGTGCGCCCCTCTCTCTACAAGATTGCTGATCGCGTCTATGACCTGAAAAAAGGCACTTTAACCCTCGCGCCGCCGCCACCCCCTCGTGCGGATGCCCCTCCTGCTGCTGGTGCGCTACCCGCCGGGGCTAAACCCCCTGCCCCTCCTGCTGCTGGTGCCCCTCCTGCTGGTGCCCCTCCTGCTGGTGCCCCTCCTGCTGGTGCCCCTCCTGCTGGTGCTGGTGCCCCTGCTGCTGGTGCCCCTGCTGCTGGTGCCCCTGCTGCTGGTGCCCCTCCTGCTGGTGCCCCTCCTGCTGCTGGTGCCCCTGCTGCTGGTGCGCTACCCGCCGGGGCTAAACCCCCTGCTACGGCGACCCCCGTACCACCAGATAGCAAACCGCCCGCAGCAACGGCGGCATCGACGGGCGTACCATCAACCGTGCCCGCATCCGCCACGCAACAGCGTTCTGCACCCTCTTCTTCGCCAGCGGTGGACGCCGTTGCTAAAGCGGCGCAAGAAGATATGCAACGCCGTGCCGAGGCGCGAGCCCGTGCCCGAGCTGAAAAAGAGAGTAAAGAGCGGGTCCGTGCCGATATGATCGAACGGCGCAAAATGGAGGCTGAAGAAAAAGAAAAACAAGAGGCCGAAGCGGAACTACGTCGGCTGGCTGCCATGAAACAGGCGGCCTTACGACAGACCGCCCTGCGCCGTGCCCGCCAAGAGAGCGCGATAGAAAACACCCAAGGGGAGAGTGCTGTCACCAACCCTCCTACGGGGCGCCGCCCTAGCCGACCGGAAGATGAGGGCGGTCCGGACCGTCCCGGTGGTGGTGGCGGGCGTCGGCCCAAGCGGCGGCGCGTCCGCGATACGGCCAAGGGCAAACCAGCCCAAAGTGGTCACAAAGCAGGGACAACTCAAGCTTCGTTAACCGAATCGCTGCCCCAGCAACCGTCTATTCTGCGTCGACCCAAACGCGGGCAACGGCTGGAAGACTCACCTCAGGCTGCACGCGCCCAGGCGGCGTGTAAACCCAACGCCAGACGTAAAAAAGTTGTTGGCGATAGCAGCGGGGAGCCGGTATGAGTGTTGAAATTAAAGCCGTTGAGATCCCAAAGGTAAGCGGTATTCTGGCTGAATTTGCCCAGGCATCCGACTTTGGGGCCTGTATGATTCCCCTGCTTTCCGCGCTGAATTGGCGTGGCGATATGCGCCATGTGGCAGAATCACTGCCCCACTTTGTGGAAACACTGGACCTCACCGGCTTCCGCAACATGATGGCCCACCTTAATTATCGCAGCGAAGATATTCGCATGCCCATTGATAAGGTGGATGATCGCCTGTACCCCTTTCTCTATATCCCTGACAAACAGGGTGCCATGGTGGTTTTTGGGCGTAATGAAGATGGCAGCCTAGATATCTTTGATGGCTCTTCTGGCGAGCGCTTTAACCTAACCGACTTTAAGGTAAAAGGACGCGCCTTTTTCTTCCAACCCATGGATGTCGAAGAGGTTCAGCAAACCCAATCTCGCATTGGCTGGTTTCGTATGGTCATGGAGCGGTTTCGCACCTTTTTTTACTATATTCTAGGTATTACCTTTGTGATCACCCTATTGCAGGTGGTCACCCCTCTTTATGTGATGCAGGTCTATGACCGGGTGGTCGGTTCGGGCTCTATGAGCACATTGGCCTTTCTGGTCGGTGGCGCCCTCGCTGCGCTGGGCTTTGACTGGGGCTTTCGGCGCATGCGCGCGGTTATGTTAGGCTACGTGGGGGCGCGCCTTGATAACATCATTGGCAACGCCGTCTTTCAGCGTATTCTCTATCTACTCCCCGCCTATACCGAGCGGGCTACCATTGGCTCTCAGGTCGCGCGGATTCGAGATTTTGAATCCATCCGTGAATTTTTTACTGGCGCCCTGGTCGTGGTCTTTCTTGAGCTACCCTTTACGGTGGTCTTTCTGCTGGTGATTGCCTCACTGGCTGGTCCTTTGGCCTTTGTACCCATGGTTACCATGATTTTGTTTGTCATCCTGTGGGTGACGATGACCCCACTGGTGAGCAATTCGGGCGCGACGGCACGTCGCTTTAGCTCTCAAAAGCAGTCTTTCATTGTTGAAGCCCTCAACTCCATGCGGGCCATTAAATATTGCCGCGCAGAAGATATTTGGCTGGATCGCTTTCGCGAGATGTCGGCCAAGGCCGCCCAAGCAAATTTTAAGACCTCGTTTATCAACGCGATTGTGCAATCGTTGGGGTCGGCATTTATCGTGCTTTCCGGCCTGGGCACCATCGGTTGGGGGGTGTTGCGCGTCCTTTCGGGGGACATGACCGTTGGGGGACTGGTGGCGTGCATGGTGCTGGTGTGGCGGGTATTAACCCCTATGCAGGCCCTGTTTACCGCGATGACCCGGTTAGAGGCGATTCGTGCCTCCGTTGCTCAGGTTAACAACCTCATGAATGTTAAACCCGAGCGCGAGCCCCACGCCCCCATTAAAAAGATTGCCCAGTTCCGTGGGGATGTCACCTTTTCACGGGTCTCTATCCGCTACAGTCAAGAGGCTGACCCTGCGCTGGTTGGCGTCACCTTTGAAGCCAAGGCTGGAGAATGTATTGTCGTGATAGGCGGCAATGGTTCAGGTAAATCAACCCTGGTTAAATTGATTGCCGGCATTTACAGCCCACAAGCTGGGGGTATTTTTATTGATGGCCGCGATACCCGGCAGTTGGACCCCATTGAATTGCGGCAGGCGATTGCCTATGTTCCACAAACGGTCAACCTGTTCCACGGCACCATTGCACAAAATCTACGACTGGCCCACCCCACCGCCTCCCAAGAAGAATTAGAGGACGCGTGCAGCAAAGCTACCGTATTGGAAGAGATTTTGGCTTTGCCCAAGGGGTGGTGGACCCGCATTGGCGACTCTCGCTCTTCTCAGCTTTCGTCGGGATTTATCCAAAAGCTATCCTTGGCGCGGGCCTATCTTAAAAAAGCGCCGGTTATCCTGTTTGATGAGCCTGCCAACGCTTTGGATTGGGATGCGGACGATGCTTTTCAAAATGTGGTGAAAGAGTTAAAGGGAAAATCCACCATTTTCATAGTGACCCACAGTCCCAGACACCGCAAATTAGCCGATCAACTGCTCTATCTGGAACGGGGCTATTTGCAGCTTGCAGGCCCTGCCGAAGAGGTAGAAGCGCGCCTGCCAAAAGGGTTGATTTAAGATGAACGCCGAACGTGAAGAAAAGCAACCTAACGAGGTCAAAAAAATCCCCACCGGCAAACGTCAGGAGCGTTTGTTAGCCCAATCTGTGGTATTGGAAGAGGCGGGTATCTCTCGTCTGTTAAAGATTGCCACCGTGGCCGTTGCAGGGGCTATTTTGATTTTTTTCATCTGGGCTAATTTTGCCAATATGGAAGAGGTTGCACACACCACCGGCGAGGTAGCCACAACGGATACCATCCAGTTTGCACAGCATCTGGAAGGTGGCATCGTTGGGGAAATTTTTATTGAAGAAGGGCAGCGCGTTACCCAGGGACAGCCTCTTGCCCAGATGAAATCGGAAGATGTGCTGGCAGAGTATAACCAAATGCACGCTCGCGAGGCGATTTTAGCGCTACAGGTTGCCCAAAAGCGGGCCTTGATCAACAGCGAACCTATTGATCTAAGCGGCATTGAGCGCCCTCTTTTTGACCATATGATTGCGGAATCCGTCGATTTTTTGGATGCACAGCGCACCTCTTTGGCCAGCCAGCGTGAGGTTATTCTGATCCAGGTCAAGCAGAAAGAGATGAAGCTAAAAAAGCTGCTCAACCAAGCCCAAGCCAATCGTCAGCAAGTACAGTACTACAATGAAGAGTTGGAGGTGCGTCGGCCCTTGACCGAGCGCAAACTCATGAGCCGCCTACAGACCCTCTCAGCCATGCAGTCTCGGGAGAAAACCCGGGCGGATATGTTAGAGTCTGAAGGGGATGTAGAAGTCACCAAATTGGAGCTCGATGAAAAATGGCAAAATTTGCGTGAAACCGAGGATAGTTTTTATCAAGATGCCATGCGCGAGCTTGATGGTGCCTATTCGGAGCTCACGCAAATTCGCACCACCCTACCCCGGTTAAGGGATCGCATGACCCGCTTGGTGGTACGCTCGCCGGTTGATGGGGTTATTAAAGAGATTAAGGTCAACGGTGTCGGCAGTGTACTGGGTCCTGGTGGTGAAATCGCTGAAATTGTCCCCCTTGAGGATACCAATAAAGTTGAGGTTAAAATTACCACGGTGGACATTGGTCACGTCGCGGTTGGTCAGGATGTTACGGTGAAAGTGAGCACTTATGATTATGCCCGTTATGGTGGCATTCAGGGGAAACTTATTGCCGTTTCACCCTCCACTTTTGTGGATGAAAACGGCAAGGACCCCTACTACCGGGGCACCATTCAATTAGATCAGAATTACGTTGGAAGCGACCCAACCAAAAATCTGCTTTTGCCTGGCATGACGGTGGAAGCGAGCATCCATACAGGTTCAAAAACCCTTATGGAATATTTGCTTAAACCCATCTATGCCTCGGTTAATGATTCGTTCCGCGAACGCTAACTCCCCGTTCCATAGCTATCGTAAAAAAGGGCCTATTCGGCCCTTTTTTATCGTTCAAAATACGTTATAACACGAATATTTTTGGCCATTTTATTGTCGTTACGCCTGTTTTTCGAAAGGGCGTGTTCTATTTTTGAAAAAAAAAGATCTGTCGAAGCTTCGCAGCGGAGCGCATATTTGCGAGAGATGGCCCTTCTATAGAAATTCCTAAAAGAACTATGCATAAAATTCACATCTAATACATAAATATATTTTTGCCTAAGTCCGGCACTACAAATGGCTATATCGTTGTTTTTATTGCCTCCTAACACTTCTATTCCCCACTTTTTTTTACTGTAAGCGTAAGCATACCTTGGTATGATGGCTGTATCGGAATTTTTCCGTAGCCCTTCCCGTGCGCCCAAAACCAAAAGGGCATACAACTTCACCGTATCGTTTTGCGGGAACAGGCAACCAATCGAGATCAAAACGCTGGTGGGCGTTTTTCTTATACTCATGGCAGGAGATGATCATGGCTGAAGATACTGGCAACCAAACCCCCACGGTTCAAGTAACCGCTGACGATGGTGAAGAGGCCCGGCAGAATCTGGACGACATGACTGTCCTGCAAAACGACAATAGTGTCAATTTGGACGCTGAGCAGCAGCAGGGACACGATGGCAGCCGCAATCAGAATGAAGACCTGCAAAGCATGTCGACCATTCAGATGGGCAGCCGAGTTATACCCAATGAGTCGGTTACCACCGATGCTGAGATAGCCGCTGTGGAGAGCGGCACGGTTGAGGTTGAGAAGACCGATAACGAAGCCCCCGTGCAAGCAGAGAGCAACAGCGTGGATGCACAAGAGGCCGATGGTGGTGATTTTGCCATCACCCCCCCCACGGCGGGCATTGCATCCCAGGCTGGTTTCCAGTTTGGTTTGCCTGAGACCGAAGTGGCGATCCCAGCCAACAACGAGAGTGAGCCGAATGCTGCTGTCGATGAGCCTGCCGCTATCGCCACCCCTGAGCAGACCGCTTTTGCCCCTGAGGCCACCACCCCAGAGGTTGTTGAAGAAGAGGTGGCAGCTGAAGAAGAGGCTGTTGTTGAAGAAGAGACACCGGATGAGACAGAGGTTGACGACACCTTGCTGGCCGATGGCATTACTTTAACGCCCGAAGCTGCCGCCGGGAACGAAGATGGTTGGATTGATATCAACCTCAACGTCTCTCAAGAGGATGGCGCGGAACAGTTGGTTGTTAAGATTGAAGGGGTCCCAGAAGGTTCTGAAATCCGTTCGGATGCTGCGGATGCTTTCCTGGCAGAAAATCCTGACGCGGAAAACCCCATTGTCGACAATGGCGATGGCACTTGGACCATCACTGGGGATTTTGCCGATGGCTTGCAACTGCTGCCCCCTGCGGATTCCAACGAAGATTTTACCCTTAACGTTACGGCTACCACCACAGAGACCTCATCGGGTCTTTCTAATACCGTCACCGCAGATTTGAATGTGACGGTGGCCTCGGTGGCCGATGCGCCAGAATTGAGCGCCGCTGATGCCACAGGCAATGAAGATGCCACCACCATCCCTCTGAACATTGAGACCGCCATCACCGATATGGATGGCTCTGAGTCCATCACCTCGGTGGTGATCTCGGGTGTGCCCGATACCGTTACCCTCTCGGCGGGTACCGACAATGGCGATGGCACCTGGACCCTGGAAGCCGGGGATCTGGATGGCCTCTCCGCCACCGTGGATGGCAACGTCTCCGGTGTGTTTGACATGGGCGTTACGGTTAATGTGCTGGATGTCGATGGTGACAGCGGTGGGGATGATACCACCAGCAGCTCCACCAGCTTTACCCTGACGGTGAATCCCGATGCCGATGAGGTGACCTTTACCGCAGGCAGCGCCAGCGGTGCCGAGGATAGCTGGATTGATGTGAACTCCAGCTTTGCCGTCACCGATACCGACGGCTCCGAGGCGGTGACCGGCGTGACCATCACCGGTATTCCTGAGGGTGCGACCCTGCAAATGGCCGATGGCACCCCCATTGAGATCACCGATGGTTCCGCCACCCTGAGCATGGATCAAGTCACCGACAATGGCGATGGCAGCTACAGCCTAGCTGGCTTGCAGGTGATGGCCCCGGCGGACTCCAACGAAAACTTTGAGTTAGGCATCCGCGTCACCACCACTGACGACAATGGGGTGAGCACCGACAGCGAAATCACCACGGGCAGCATCTCCGTCGAGGTGGCCTCGGTGGCCGATGCCCCTGACTTGAGCGCCGCTGATGCCACAGGCAATGAAGATGCCACCACCATCCCTCTGAACATTGAGACCGCCATCACCGATATGGATGGTTCTGAGTCCATCACCTCGGTGGTGATCTCGGGTGTGCCCGATACCGTCACC